>DATJVP010000001.1:0-38170 GCA_035581425.1 Allostellaceae bacterium
CTCGCGAGGCCGAGATCGGCAAGCGCTGCCAGCTCGCCGCTCATGATCCCGGAAGCGACGAGGCGCGGCGTCACGAGGCTCGGCATCGCCCGCAGCGCAGGGCCCCCTGTCTCGAAATGCCGCTCGCAGTCGCGGACGCTCACGGAAAGAAGCGCGCGGCAGGCGAGCGGGCGCGCCTCGTAGAGCGAGCAGGCGCTCTCCACGAGAAGCGGACAGGGTGCCTTGCGCTCGAGCCGCGCCCGGCCGTCGAGTCCGTCGAGTGCCGCTGCGGCGGCGAAGACCGCGCGCTCGAGACCGGGCTGCCTGCCATCTCGCATCGCGCTCCAAATCCGCACGGCCTCGAGCGGGGTCGCGCTCACATTGAGGTGGCAGCAGAAGACGCAGCCGCGCCGGCACTCGACCTGCCGCTCGCGGCTCGCAAAGGCGGGATCGATCGCGCGCTCGTGTGCGAGCCGCGCCTCGAATTCCGCAGCGATGCGGGTCCCGATCTCCTCGAACGCCACCTCGATCTCGCCGGCGGCGCTTGCCTCAAGGAGCAAGCCCCGCGTCAGCCAGCGCGTCTCCTCCGCGATTTCCGCAAGGAAGCTCAACACCTCAGCGGTGGGATCCCCGATCTCCGGCGGCAGCGCGAAGCGGGTCACGGGCGCCAGCGGCCGCGCGAGGGCTAGCGATACCGTCGCCTTCGCGCTCACCTCGTCGTCTCCGCTCCAGCGCTCGCTCACCCGACACCCATTGCCGCGATGGACCCGGCGATGGCCGGGCGCTACCTTCGCCGCGACTTTCAGCACTTTGCCGAAGAACGAAGCATGACACGCGCGGCCCAGCATTTAAAGACGGTCTGCCTTGCCGCGCTGCCGCTCATGGCGGTGGCATGGATCCTGAACCTGCCGGTGCGGCTCGGCATCGGCATCATCGGCGAGCAGTTCGTTCTGGTCGTTGCGGGCGTCGCGGTCGCGGCAGCCTTCCTGCAGCGGCCCTACGGCAAGGAACCCGCTCTGCCCGATCTCGCGCTTGCGCTCCTCGCGCTCGCGAGCTGGGGCTGGGCTGCGCTCCATTATTCGGAGTGGCTCATCGACGCCGCCAACCGCGGCCCCGAGAAGTGGCTGCCGGGGGCGGTGGCGCTGCTGCTCCTCCTGGAATGCATGCGGCGGAACTGCGGGCTCCCGATCACGCTCCTGATGGCCGCGGTCGGTCTTTATGGCTTCCTCGGCCATCTCATGCCGGGGCTCTTCGAGGCCGACTACATCGCGCCAACGCGCATGGTCCTCTATCTCTATGCCGATCAGAACGGGGTTCCCGGCGTGGTCCTCTCGATCGCCTCGACCGTCGTCCTCGCCTTCATCGTCTTCTCGAAGTGCTTGGAGATCACAGGCGCCGGCCGCTTCTTCGACCAGATCGCGCTCGCGCTGCTCGGGACCTACCGCGGCGGTCCCGCGAAGGTCGCGATCGTCTCCTCCGGGCTATTCGGGATGATCTCGGGCTCGGCGATCGCGAACGTGATGTCGAGCGGCGCCGTCACCATTCCCATGATGAAGCGCGCGGGCTTCTCGCCCTCGATGGCCGGCGGGATCGAGGCGGTTGCCTCGCATGCGGGACAGATTACACCGCCGGTGATGGGAACGACGGCCTTCCTGATCGCGGAGTTCCTGCAGATCGGCTATGGCGACGTGGTCCTCGCCGCCGCCATCCCCGCCGCGCTCTTCTATCTCGTGCTCTATTGCCAGGTCGACGCCTATGCCGCCCGGAAAGGCCTGCGCGGTCTCGCGCGCGCGGAGCTGCCGCCGCTCGGAAGCGTCATCGCCAAAGGCTACATCTTCGCAATCGCGATCGCGGCACTCTTCTTCTTCATGTTCTGGCGCGGGACGCAGGAGGCGCTGGCGGCACTCTATGCGGGAGCGGTGATGCTGGTGCTGAGCCTCGTCGCGCAGCGCCGGCGGCCCAGCCTCGCCGATCTGAAGGCGCTCACCGTCGGCGTGGGCGCGGACATGCTGCCGATCCTTCTCATCAGCGCGGGAGCAGGTATCGTCATCGGCACGCTCAACCTGACCGGGCTCGGCTTTCACGTCACCGACGTGCTCGCGCGGGTCGCGACCCATTGGGGCGTCGTCGCGATGCTCGCGGTGACGGCGGTGGTGGCGATCATCCTCGGCATGGGAATGCCGACGGCGGCGGTCTACGTCATCCTCTCGGTAATCCTGGCGCCGGCGCTGGTGAAGCTCGGGATCATGCCGCTCGCCGCGCATATGTTCATTTTCTATCTGGGACTCATCTCGTTCCTCACCCCGCCCGTCGCGATGTCCTCTTACGCCGCGGCCGCGCTCGCGGGCGCCGATCTCTGGCGCACCTCCTGGGATGCCCTTCGCATCGGGACGTCCGGCTATCTGCTGCCCTTCGTCTTCGCGCTCAATCCCGCCCTGCTGCTGCACGGGAGCGTCGTCGAGATCCTCTACGCCGTCGCGACCGTCGCGCTCTCGGGTACTTGGCTCTCCTGGGGTTCGGAAGGCTCGATCGGCGCCGCCCGCGTCGGCCTCCTCGCCCGCCTCGTGCTGCTCGCGGGCGCCCTCGTCATCGGCAGCAGCACCATCTGGCTCGGCCCCGCCTCCCCCTCGAACCTCCTCGTGCTCGCAATCGGCCTCGCACTCGTAGCGGCGATCCACCGGTTGTCGGCGGGCCGTCTGCCGGCGCCGCGCGTGACCTGAGGAGGTAAAGGGCTCGCGCAGAGGACGCGACGAGAAAGTCCCGCCTCACGCCCTCTTGAACCCTTTCTCCCGGGCATCGTTCGTATCGGTCCAGATCTTTTTCTCCCGGAAGAACTCGATCGCCGCCGCGTGGTAGGGCACGGTGTTGCTGGCTTTGCCGATTTCCTCGCGCTTGCCGCGCCGGAGCGGCGGATAATCCTGGGCGAGCTGGTCCCAACCGTCCCAGACCGCTCCGAGCATCGCCTTGGCGAGATCGGGCTTTAGCGTCTCGCTCACCACGAGGAAGATGTCGAACCCCATGAGATTGGTGTGCTGGACCACGGCCGCGTCGAGCGGCGTCGGGCTGATCGGATAGATGAAGGTGCCGGGAAGCCTCTTCTCCAGGAAGGTCGTCGTTGCGTCGGACCCGCTGATGTCCAGCCAGCGGAGCCCGCCGGGTACTGCAGCCGAGGCCTCGCGCACCGCGGCGATGCCCACGGCCGACGCAGCGGCGTCGAGCGTGCCGTCCTGCAGTGCCTGGATGCCCTGCGGGAGGCCGCCGACGCTCACCCGCGTCACGTCCGCGAAGGAGAGTCCGGCCGTCGCGAGGATCGCGGCATTCGCCTCCGTCAGCGCGACGTTCGCCTTGATCTCCGTCATCACGCGCTTCCCCTTGAGATCGGCGATCGTCTTGAGGCCGGAGTCGCCGCGCGCGATGTAGCCGTAAATGAGCGGCCAGAGCCGCATCAGCGCGCGGAGCCCGGGCATCGGGCTCCGGCCTTGCTTGCCGAGATAGGCGCCGCCGCTGTCGAGGCTCGAGGAGAGGCCCGCCACGACCTCGCCGTTCTCGATGAGCGGCAGATAGACC
The DNA here is from genome assembly GCA_035581425.1 of Allostellaceae bacterium. Classification (GTDB taxonomy): domain Bacteria; phylum Pseudomonadota; class Alphaproteobacteria; order ATCC43930; family CGMCC-115725; genus DASZHJ01. Next base: position 3,547 of record DATJVP010000001.1, read on the forward strand.
GAGGAGCCCGCATAGGGCTGCACGATCGCGGAGACCCCGAGCTTGTCGCCGAAAAGCTTGGCGAGCCCGCCGCCGACGGTGAAATAGTCCGTGCCCGGCGGATTGGCGCCGATGGTGATGCGCCGTGCCTGCGCCCAGGCCGAGAGCGGCGTACTCGCCGCCGCGATGGCCACGGCGAGAAGGCCGCGGCGGGAAAGCTCGATCATGCCCTCTTCTCCCTCAGATCTTGAACGCCGTCCGCACTTCCTCCGGAAACAGCTCTTCCGGCCGCAGCAGGCGATGGCAGACACCTTGTTCGTGGGCGTAGCGCAGGAAGGCCTCGAGCGTCGTGCGATTGCGCTCGATGCCGTAAGGCCAGTAGTCGCCGCCAAAGAGAGCCGCGTGCGCGCGGGCGTGCTCGAAATGCCAGGGGATCGGGAACCGCGAGGCGGTCGCCTCGAAGGCGCGAAGCAGGCTCCGCCGCTTCGCCTCCTCGAAGGCCGTGAGCAGGTTCATCGCCACCCAGGGATGCGCCTCGAGCACGGAGCTCTTGATCGCGATGCAATGCATGATCGGAAAGATGCCGGTCTCGCGCCAATAGGCCTCCTCGACCGGCCGGAAATCTACGATGAGACGCTTGACGCGGGGATCGCCCGTCTCGAAGGAAGCCGGCGGATGCGCGGTCATGACGGCATCGAGCTCGCCCGCGAGCAGCATGCCGTCGAGCGATTTCCCCTGGGGACGCTCGACCGCAACGCCCGGCGGGAGCCGGAGCTCCACCTTCTCGGTGCGGCCGGGCTCGTTGACGCCCGCCTGCACCCAGCGGATCTCCGCGAGCGGCACGCCGTATTGATGCTGCAGGAAGCCGCGGCTATAGATCGCGGCGGTCTGCGCCCATTCCGGAACGCCCACCCGCCGGCCGCGGAGGTCGGCGGGACTCTTGAGCGCGGCATCGCTGCGCACATAGATCGAGGAGTGCCGGAAGACGCGCGAGGGAAAAACCGGCAGCGCCGTCAGCGACGCATCGCCTTGCGAGCGCAGCGACACGTATTTCCCCATTGCCATCTCCGAGACGTCCCACTCGCGATGGAGCGTGAAGCGGTAGAAGATCTCCTCGATCGGCAGCGAGAGGGAGGTGAGCGCGATGCCCTCGGGCTTGACGCGCCCCGCGACGAGATCGCGCACGTGGTCGTAGTCGCTGATGGCGAGTGTGAGGGGGAGCGGATGCATCGCGTCTCCGGCGAAACGTCGCGAAGATTTAGCACGCGGAGGCCCGAAAAAGCCGAGTTTCTTTGCCGCAGGCGTGGCTAGGCCAGCACTTCCGAGCTGTGCGAGCGGCGGACGCCCGCTTCGAGCATGAGCCCCCAGGCGCGCGCAAGCGAGCCCTCGAGATCGATGCCACGGCAGGCGTCCTCGATCACCACGACGTCGAAGCCTTCGCGCCGCGCGTCGAGCGCGGAGTAGAGCACGCAATAGTCGGTGGCGAGGCCCGCGAGAAAAATCCGGTGGAACCCGCGTTCGCGCAGGTAGCCTCCGAGCCCCGTGGGCGTGCGCCGGTCATTCTCGTAGAGCGCGGAGTAGCTGTCGATCTCGCGCCGATAGCCCTTGCGCAGCACGAGCTCCGCCGCCCCGATGGCGAGGCCGGGATGAAAGGCCGCGCCCGTGCTCTCTTGGACGCAATGGTCCGGCCAGAGCGTCTGCGGGCCGTAGAACACCTCGATCTGGTCGTAGGGCTTGTGCAGGGGATGACTGCTCGCGAAGGAGAGGTGCCCTGGCGGATGCCAGTCCTGCGTCAGCACCACATGCGGAAAGAGATGGCCGAGGCGGCTCGCGAGCGTCACCACCTCATCGCCCCGAGCCACCGCAAGCGCCCCGCCGGGACAGAAATCGTTCTGCAGGTCCACGAGGACCAGGATGTCGCGGTCTGAAACCCGCATGAAACCAAGGGTACGCCCCCTACCGGCGTCTGTCAGCTTTAGCTTCGCCCGAGGCTTTCTCAACCCTGAGGTAGGCCCGCGGCTGCCGTGGCATTATCCGCCGGAACGATTCCCGGGGAGGGCAAGCATGAATCGCCGTTCGGAGCGTGGCAAATCCGCTGGGCTGGACCTGCGTCATCTCCGCTCGGAGACACCGGGCGTCGAGACGGTGCTGCATTTCAACAATGCGGGCGCCGCCCTCCCGCCGCGTCCGGTGCTGGACGCGGTGACGGGGCATCTCGCGCGCGAGGCGGAGATCGGCGGCTATGAGGCCGCAGCAGAGGCGGCGGCGCGCATGGAGGATTTCTACGACGCCGTCGCTGCCCTCATCGGCGGCGAGCGGGACGAGATCGCCTTCATCGAGAATGCGACCCGCGCCTGGGACATGGCTTTCTATGCGATCCGATTTCGCGCGGGCGACCGCATTCTCACCGCGCGGGCCGAATACCTCTCGAACTATCTCGCCTTCCTGCAAATGAAGGCGCGCGCGGGGGTCGAGATCGACGTGGTCGAGAACGACGCTTCGGGCCAGCTCGACCTCGCCGCGCTGGAGCGCGCGGTCGGCGCCCGCACCAAGCTCATCGCGATCACCCACGTCCCCACGCAAGGCGGGCTCGTCAATCCCGCGGCCGAGGTCGGGCGTATCGCCCGCCGCCACGGCGTCCTCTATCTCCTTGATGCCTGCCAATCCGTGGGCCAGCTCGCGGTCGATGTGCAGGAGATCGGCTGCCAGATGCTCTCAGCGACGGGACGGAAGTTCCTGCGCGGGCCTCGCGGCACGGGGTTCCTTTACGTGCGGCGCGACACCATCGACGCACTCGAGCCGCCCTTCATCGACCTCGAGGCCGCCGCATGGAAGGACGGCGGCGGATATTCCCTGCGCGGGGATGCGCGCCGCTTCGAGAACTGGGAGCGATTCGTCGCGGGCCAAATCGGCCTCGGCGTCGCCGCGCGCTATGCGATGGGCGTGGGGGTCGATGCCATCGAGGCCCGGGTCAAATCGCTCGCGGCCTTACTGAGAGCGGAGCTCGCGCGGCGGCCGGGCCTCAGCGTGCACGATCTCGGGACCGAGAAATGCGGCATCGTGAGCTTCGTCAAGGAGGGCGAGGCGCCCGCCGCGACGCAGGCGCGGCTTCGCGCGCGCGGCATCAACGTGCACGCCTCGCGATCGCCGCGCGTGCCCGCGCTCGATCTGCCCATGCGAGGATTGGACTCGCTCGTCCGCGCGAGCGTGCACTATTACAATGACGAGGCGGAGGTCGAGCGCTTCGTCCAGGCAGTCGCGGGCTAGACCGCGCCCCCGCCTACTGCGCCGCCGCCGGGACTGTCGCCATCAGCGCGCGGAGTTCGTCCTCGACCAGCGTCTCCTTCTCGAGGAGAAGCCGCGCGCCGCGATCGAGGATCGCGCGCTTGGCCTTGAGCACGGCGAGCGCCCGGGCAAAGGCCGTGTCGACGATGCCTTTGACGGCCTCGTCGATCTCGCGCGCCGTCGCCTCGCTATAGCTCCGCTGCTGCCAGCCCGCACCCGGCGTCTGGTCGAGGAAGGAGTGCTGCTCGGCCTCGTAGGTGACGTTGCCGAGCTTGTCGGTCATGCCGTAGCGCGTCACCATCGCGCGCGCGATGTTCGTGACCTTCTGCAAGTCGTCGTGCGCGCCCGTGGAGACCTCGCCGAAGACGATCTGCTCCGACGCACGTCCCCCGAGCAGAACCGCCATCTTGTTCTCGAGCTCGGGCCGCGTCATCAGGAAGCGGTCCTCGGTAGGACGCTGGATCGTGTAGCCGAGCGAGCCCACGCCGCGGGGGATGATCGAGACCTTGTGCACGGCGTCGCCCCCCGGGAGCGAGAGGCCCACGATCGTGTGGCCCATCTCGTGGAAGGCGACGACCTCGCGCTCGTGCGGAACGAGAAGGCGGCTCTTCTTCTCGAGCCCCGCGACGATGCGCTCGACCGCCGCGGTGAAGTCGTCGAGCGCCACGGCCTCGGCGCCCCGGCGGGTCGCGATGAGGGCCGCCTCGTTTACGAGATTAGCGAGATCGGCGCCGGTGAAGCCCGGGGTCAGGCTCGCGAGCTTCTCCGGATCGACATCCGGCGCGAGCCGCGCCTTCTTGAGGTGTACCTTCAGGATCTGGACGCGGCCGACCTTGTCCGGGCGGTCGACCAGGATCTGACGGTCGAAGCGTCCCGCCCGCAGCAGCGCGGGATCGAGGATCTCCGGCCGGTTGGTGGCCGCGAGCAGCACGAGGCCAGTCGAAGGATCGAATCCGTCGAGCTCGGCGAGGAGCTGATTGAGCGTCTGCTCCTTCTCGTCGTGCCCGCCGGTCATGGGGTAGCTGCCGCGGGCGCGGCCGAGGGCGTCGAGCTCGTCGATGAAGATGATCGCGGGGGCGCGCTGCCGCGCCTGCTCGAAGAGGTCACGGACGCGCGCGGCGCCCACGCCCACGAACATCTCCACGAACTCGGAGCCGCTGATCGAGAAGAACGGCACGCCCGCCTCGCCCGCGACCGCGCGCGCGAGCAGCGTCTTGCCCGTGCCCGGCGGGCCCACCAGGAGAATGCCCTTGGGCACACGCCCTCCGAGGCGGCCATAGCGCTGCGGGTCCTTGAGGAAGCCGATCACCTCCTTCAGCTCCTCCTTCGCCTCGTCGACGCCGGCGACGTCCTCGAAAGTGACCTTGGTGTCGGTCTCGACATAGACCTTCGCCTTGCTGCGGCCGATCGACATGAGCCCGCCGCCGAAACCCTGCCGCTCCGCGAAGCGGCGGAAGACGAAGTACCAGACGCCGAAGAAGAAGACCGTGGGCAGCACCCAGGAAAGGACGGTGCTCAGGAAGGTGCTCTGCACCTCGCCCGCGTAGGTGACGTTGTATTTCTGGAGGTCGGAGACGAGGTCCTGCGGCACGCGTGTGGTGACGAAGATGGTGCGTCCGTTGGCATCGGGGGCCTTCAATGTGCCCTCGATGTATTTATCGCTGACCCGCACCTCTTGAATCTTGCCGGACTTCAGGTCGTCCTGGAACTGGCTGTAGGGAATGACCGAAACCGCCTGCGACTGCGCCCACAACTGCTGCAGCGCGAAGATGCCGACGATGGCGGCGAGCAAGTACCAGATGTGGAACTGCGTCTGCTTTTGAATGGGCGCGGGCATGGGCGGGCGCTTTCTGCTGTGCCTATCCGAAAGAGATAGGCGCCCGGCCGTCCCGCCGCAACCGGCGGCTCAGACGTTTGGCCCGTATTGCAAAACCTGCACCTTCTCAAGGGTCACGATTCCCGATTTCAGCACGGGATCGATGAGTGGCAGGAAGGCCGCGATCTTCTCCTCGCTGTCGACGATCTCCACGACGATCGGCAAGTCCTCGGAGAGGCGGAGCACTTTCGTGGTGTGGAGGCGGCTCGACCGCCCGTATCCCATGGGCCCGCGCAGCACGGTCGCGCCCGCGAGATGCTGCTCGCGCGCCTTGAGCACGATCCACTCGTAGAGCGGCTGGTGCTCGTGGCGATCGTCCTGTCCGAGATAGATGCGCAGCAGCGTCGCCGATTTCGGTTCCTGCATGGCTCAGGCTCCCTTGAGGCCGTTCAGCAGCACGGCCAAGACGTGGCCCGCCCAGACCGCGAGCAGGCAAAGCACGACGGAGATCGCGACGTTGCCGCCGGCCCATAGCCACTCGCCGTCCTGCGCGAGAGTGAGGGTCTGGAGGCTGAAGGAGGAGAAGGTTGTGTAGCCGCCGCAAATCCCGATCATCACGAACTGGCGCGCGGTCGTGCTGACGAGAATGCGGCCGTCGGGTCCGGTGAGCGTGCCGAAGAAGCCGATCACGAAGGAGCCCGTGATGTTGACGATGATGGTGCCCCAGGGAAAGGCCTCGCCGATCCGCTCGGCGACGAAGCCGGAGAGCCAATAGCGGGCCATCCCACCCAAGGCGCTCCCGACCGCGATCCAAAAATACGTGAGCATCGGGTCATCCTTGTTTATCGGGGCTGGGGTCGTCAATGCGGATGGGAAAGAGAAGAAAGGCTAAGAGATTTTTCTTTTTCACGGCGCTGCTCCGCCGGATATGCTGAGTGCTCGCATTTATCGGAGCATTTCGATGGAACGTTGGCTCGCGGCGGCGCTCGATTACATACCGCGATGGCTCGAATTCCAGATGCGGCTCACGGAGCAGCCGGGCGCGATCATTGCCGTCGCGCGGCGGGGCGAGATCGTTCTGGAGCGGGCTTTTGGCCACGCCGATCTCGCGCGCAAGATTGCGCTGACGCCGCGGCATCGCCTGCGCGTCGCCTCGCATTCCAAGAGCTTCACCGCCGCGGGGATCATGAAGCTCCGCGAGCGCGGCAAGCTTCGACTCGACGACCCCGCCGGGAAATATGTGCGCGGGCTCCATCGCAAAATCGCGGAGGCGACGCTCTCGCAGCTCCTCTCGCACAGCGCGGGCATCATTCGCGACGGCACCGACAGCGGCCAATGGACCGACCGCCGCCCGTTCCTGAACGAGGCGGAGCTGCGCCAGGCGCTCGCGGAGCCGCCGATCCTCGAGGCCAACACGCGGTTCAAGTATTCGAACCACGGCTATGGGCTCCTCGGGCTCGTGATCGAGGCCGTGACGCACGAGCCCTACCGGCACTGGATCGCGCGCGAGATCGTCGCCGAGGTGGGGCTCGAGGAGACGATGCCGGACATGCCGCTGCCGCGCGGCACGCCCTTCGCGCGCGGACACAGCGCGAAGCTCCCGCTCGGGCACCGCGTCGTCATCCCCGGCGAGAACTCCACCAATGCGCTTGCCTCAGCGACGGGTTTCATCAGTACCGCCGCCGATCTCGCTCGCTGGTTCAACTCGCTCATCCCGGAAGGACGGCGGAGCCCGATCTCGCCTGCGAGCCGCCGGGAGATGATACGGCGGCAATGGAAGGAGCCGCATTCGAGCCTCGATCGTCAGTACGGGCTCGGCATCGTCGGCGGCAAGCTCGCGAGCTGGGACTGGTTCGGCCATTCCGGCGGATTCCAGGGCTACATCACGCGGACCGCGAGCGTGCCGGCGGAGGGGCTCACCGTCTCCGTCCTCACCAACGCCTCCGACGGGCTCGCGCATCCCTGGATCGACGGCTCGATCCAGATCCTTGAACGCTTCGCCAAGGAAGGCGCACCCGCGCGGAGCGTCGCGGGCTGGGCCGGCCGCTGGTGGAGCCTCTGGGGCACGGTCGATCTGCTTCCCATGGGACGCAAGGTGCTGGTGGCGTCGCCCGCATTCTTCAATCCGCTGATGGACGCGAGCGAGCTCGCGATCACCGGCCGGGATCGCGGCCGGATCGCGCTCGCGAGCGGCTCCGCGAGTCACGGCGAGCGCGTTCGCCGCCACCGCGACGGCCGCGGCCGCGTCAAAGAGGTCTGGCTCGCCGGCGGCAGGCTGCTGCCGGAAGCGCAGGTGGTGCGGGAACTCAGCCGGCGCTACGAGCGCAAGCGCTAGCGCGGGGACCTATCGGCCGGGTGCGCGGAAGGGAATGCTCTTCGAGAGCGCCTTGTCGGCCTCCTCGACCGTGAGGAGCGTGGTCGTCCTGGAATGAACGAGCCCGGAGGAGGACGCCGTCACAGCGAGCGCGGCTGCGGCGATGGCGTCGGGCAAATCGAGGATCGCGACCACATCGTCCTTCCCCAGGCAATAGTATAAGGCGTCGAGCCTGCCCCCGGCCGCTTCGGCGGCGGCGCTCATCGCGGCCTTGCGCCCGGACGCTTTGTCCTTCTGCAAGCCCTTGAGCCCTTCGGCGGTGTATGAGGCCTGAATCAGGAATTTCGGCATCGGATCCACTCCCTTGATTGAGGTTGGACGTTCTGCCCCGACGGGACGATGCTTAGGTGGGGAGTAAATTAGACCTCGCCGCGGCGCGCGCAAGAATGCCGGCGCCGAGCTTTCAAGGGAGAGACCGCATGAGCGGATGGGTCGAGACCTACAAGGGCGCCGTCCTCGCCTCGGAATACGATGCCGAGGCCTACATGAATTCGCCGATCTATGTCGCGCGCTTCGACCAGGCGACCTGGTTCCTCATGCATTCGATTGGCGTGACGCCCGCGGGGATCAAGCGCAAGAAGCAACGCGTCGCGATCGTGCGCGAGAACTATCAGTTCCTGCGCGAGCTCAAGGGCGGCGAGCTCGTGACCGTCAGGAGCGGCGTTGTCGCCGTCGGCAAGAAATATCTCCGCTTCGTCCACCAGATGCTCGACGGCGTGAGCGGGAAGCTGGTCGCGACCTGCGACTGCACCGCCGTCATCGCGAGCGTCTCCGCCGGCAAGAGCATGCCCCTCCCCCGCCCCATCGCAAAACGCGCCAGCGCGCAGCTACTGGCGACCCGGGAGTAGGAAGCGCAAAAAGGAAAACCGGAACCACCAAGGCACCAAGACACCAAGTTCTTTCTCGCGGCGAAGCCGCAGTCCTCTACTCGGCGTCCACCACGCATCCACCGTGCCCTCGGCGCGAAAGAACCGCGCGGGGTTGCAGAGGCTGCGCGCCGCGAGAAAGAACTTGGTGTCTTGGCGCCTTGGTGGTTCAAATTTCTTGTTTTCCGACTGTGAACTGAACGCCAGGGAGGAAGCATGACCGCATGGAGATGGCTCGCGCTCGGCGTCGCCGCTTGCGCGATCGCGGCGCCGCAAGGAGCGCGAGCGGATGCGACGGAGATCAAGCTCGCCAAGCAGTTCTCCATGGGCTACGTGCAGTTCAACATCCTCGAGCACAAGAAACTCATCGAGGCGCATGCGAAGGCGCTCGGCCTCGGCGAGGTCAAGGTCACTTGGGCGACCTTCAACGGTCCCAACGCCATGAACGACGCGCTCGCCTCCGGCAGTGTCGACGTGGTCTCCGGCGGCGTCCCCGGGCTCGTGACGCTCTGGGCGAAGACGCAGGGGACCGCGCAAGAGGTGCGCGGCATTTCCGCGCTGAGCTCGCAGCCCTTCCTGCTCAACACGCGCAATCCCCGCATCAAGACGATCGCCGACTTCACGGAGTCCGACCGGATCGCGCTCCCCGCGGTGAAGGTCTCCGTACAGGCGGTGACGCTGCAGATGGCGGCGGCGAAGCTCTGGGGCAAGGAGAGCTACGCCAAGCTCGATCCCCTCACGATCTCGCTCTCGCCGCCGGACGCCACGATCGGGCTCCTCTCCGGCGGGACGCAATTCGAGAGCGTCTTCTCCGTGCCGCCCTTCCAGCAGCAGCAGCTCGAGGACCCGAAGGTGCATACGGTCCTGAATTCCTTCGACGTGCTCGAGGGATCGCACACATTTACGGTCGCCTGGACCTCGCGCAAGTTTCACGACGAGAACCCGAAGCTCTACCGCGCGCTCCTCGACGCGCTCGAGGAGGCGACCGCGATCCTCAACGCGGACAAGCGCGCGGCGGCGCAGCTCTGGATCGAGGATTCGAAATCGAAGCTCGACCCCGAGATGGTCTACAAGATCCTAGCGGGGCCGCAGGTCGTCTGGACGTTGACGCCGGAGAACACCATGAAATACGCGGCGTTCATGGCCGAGGTGGGCTCGATCAAGACGAAGCCGCAATCCTGGAAGGATCTGTTCTTCCCGGAGATCGGCGCACTTCCTGGGAGCTGAGCGCGATGCGGCTCGTGACCTACAGCGAGGGAGGGCCGCCGCTCCTCGGAGCGCTCGATGGCGCAGAGGTAGTCCGGCTCACGGGCGAGGGAGTGCCCGCCGACATGCTCGGACTCATCAGGGGCGGCGAAGCGGCGCTCGCTTCCGCGCGGCAGGCGCTGGCGCGCGGCGAGCGCCGTCCGCTTGCGGCGGTGCGCCTCCTCGCCCCGGTGCCGCGGCCGGGGAAGATTCTCGGCGTCGGCCGGAACTACGGCGCGCATGCCGCCGAGGGCGGGCTTGCGGCGCAGGAAAAGCCGCGGATCTTCGTGAAGCTCTCCACCTCCGTCATCGGCACCGGCGCGCCGATCCCGAAGCCCAGATCCGTCGCCAAGCTCGACTACGAGACGGAGCTCGCGGTCGTCATCGGCAAGCGCGCACGCGGCGTCGCAGAGCGCCATGCGCTCGCGCATGTCGCGGGCTATACGATCCTCAACGATGTGAGCGCGCGCGAGCTGCAGTTCGACGTGAGCCCGCCGCAGACGAGCTTCGCCAAAAGCATGGACGGCTTCTGCCCAATGGGCCCTTGTCTCGCCACTCCCGACGAGGTCGCGGATGTCGCGGCGATCAAGCTGCGCGGCTGGGTCAACGGGGAACTCGTGCAGGACGGCTCGACCGCGGACCTGATTTTTCCGGTACCCGTGCTGATTGCCTATCTCTCCTCCTACCTCACGCTAGAGCCCGGCGATGTGATCGCGACCGGCACCCCCGCCGGCGTCGGCGCCTTTCGCAAGCCCCCGCGCTACCTCGCGCCCGGCGATAGCGTGCGGATGGAGATTTCCGGGATCGGAGTGCTGGAGAACCGCGTAGAGACCGAAAGCTGACGGCTTTCAGCTCTCGGCATTCGCCCGACGGAAGCGCGCCTCGTCGCCGAGGACTTGGGTTCGCCACATGAGTCGGTGCTCCGCGGGCGTATAGCCGCCGGTCGCCATGTGGATGGTCGCGATGTTGTCCCACATGAGGACATCGCCGACGCGCCAGCGGTGGCGGTATTGGAATTCGGGCCGCGTCTGGTACTCGAAGAGCTCGTCGAGGAGAGCGCGGCTTTCGGCCGCCGGAAGACCGACGATCTCCACCGTGTAACCGGGATCGCAATAGAGGCAGGAGCGGCCGGTGAAGGGATGGCGCACGACCATCGGGTGGACGACCGGCGGCTTCGTGGCTTTCTGGGCCTCCGTGAGCGGCGGGCGCGGCGATCCCTTCTCTCGGATCATGTAGTCGTAGAATTTCGAGAAGTGATGCACCGCCGAGAGCCCCTCGAGGCGGCGCTGGAGCGCGGGATCGAGCGCTTCCCACGCCGCGGTCATGCTCGCAAAGAGCGTGTCGCCGAGGGGCTCGCCTGCGCGCATCGGCACCTCGATCGCGTAGAGGATCGAGGCGCGCGCGGGCGTTGGATTGTAGGACATGTCGGTGTGCCAGCCCTGCCCGGCATCGGGCGAGCCCACGAGCTTTCCCTCGGCGGTGCGCTTGTTCGAGAGCACGTTGACGTGCGGGAATTTCCGGTGGTGGAAGGAGCTCGCGACGTTGAGCTCGAGTTCGCCGAAATGGCGGCTGAACTCGATGAGCGCGGGCTCGCTGAGGCGCTGATCCGAGATCGCGACGACGCCGTGCTCGAGGAAGGCCGCCTCGATCGCCGCGAGCGTCGCTGCATTCGGCGCGGAGAGATCGACCCCGGCGATCCGCGCGCCCAGATGCTGGCCGATCCGCGTCACCTGCATGGCGTTCCTCCGGGTCAGAGCTCCAGGAGATGCGCCTTGACGACGTCCTCGTTCCAATCGAGGCCGACGCCCGGCGTGTCCGGCACGTGGAGCATACTCTCTTTGATGGCGTAGGGTTTCTGGAGGATCGGGTCCGCCCAGTCCTGCCACTCGAGCCAATGCGCGGTCTCGGTGACGCGCATCACCTGCGCTGCGACCTCGGGATAGAGATGCGTCGACATCGGGACGCCGGCCGCGCCCGCAATCGCCGCGGCGCGGAGCCAGCCGGTGACGCCGCCGATCCGCATGAAGTCGGGCATCACGAGGTCGCAGGCCTTCGCCCAAAGCGCCGCCTGGAGATCGCGGGGTCCGTAGAAATTCTCGCCGATCTGGATTGGCGTCTCGAGCTCCGCCGCGAGCTGGGCATGACCCGCGAGATTGTCGTAGACCACGGGCTCCTCGAGCCAGGCAAGGCCGAGACTGTCGACCGCGTGGCAGCGCTCGAGCGCCTCGGCGAGGCTCAGGCCCTGGTTGAAATCCACCATGAGCGCCATCTCCTCGCCGACGGTGTCGCGCACCGCCTCGACCGCGGCGATGTCGTCGCGAAGGCGCGCGCGCCCCATGCGGAGCTTCAAGCCCTGAAAGCCGCCTTCATCGCGGAGCGCCACGGCCTCCTCGCCGAGCTCGCCCGGCTCCCTCAGCCAGAGCCCATTGCTGTTATAGGCCTTGACCGGTCCCGTGCTCCCGCCGAGGAGGACGCAGAGCGGCAAGCCCGCGGCACGCGCGAGCGCGTCCCATGCGGCCATGTCGAGCCCCGAGACCGCGATCGTCGAGAGACCCTGATAGCCCACGAAATGCAACGACTTCCGAGCGGCGTCGTAGATCTCGACGGGCGCCACGCGGCGCCCGCGCAGCAGCGCGCCGAGATCGTTCAGCATCGCCACCAGGTAGCGGAGCGATTTCGGCACATAGGGCTCGAGATAGCTTCGCCCGGTCACCCCTTCCTCGGTCTCGAGGTCGATGAGGACCAGCGGCCAATCCGTGATCTGCGCGATCCGTGCAACCACCGGCCGCTTCAGCTTCAGCATCACGGGCCGCGCCCGGATGGTCCGGAAGGTAAGGCTTGGCGTGGGCATGATCGACACCTCCGAGCGGGGGAGGATAGCCGAGAAAAAGAAAAAAGACTTCAGCGCAGAGGGCGCCAAGGAGGCGCGGAGGACGCAAAGGAATGAAATGATAAAATGCCCCTGCGACCTCTGCGCCTACGCCGCGTCCTCTGCGCCAAGGTCCTTTTTCTTTTTCCCAGGAGCACGCCATGTTCGCCGAAGAAATCGCCCTCGTCACCGGAGCCGCAAACGGCATCGGCCGCGCGATCGCACTCGCCCTCGCCAAGGAGGGCGCGACAGTAGCAATGGTCGACAACGATCCCGCGAAGGGCGAGGCGGCCCGGGCGACGGCGGGTGAGCGAGCGCATTTCCTGCCGGCGGATCTTACGGACCCCGCCGCCGCGGAGGCGGCGCTGGAAAGAGCCATCGCGCGGCTCGGCCCGCCGAGCATCGTCGTCCACAGCGCAAGCCCGCGTCGGCGCGAGGGCGACACCGTGCTCTCGGTCGCGGACGACGTCTTCGAGGCGATGCTGAGCGTCAACCTGCGCAGCGGTTTCCGGCTCGCACGCGCGGCCGGGCGGCAGATGGTGGCGCGCGGCATCAAGGGTCGGATGCTGTTCGTCACCTCGCTCCACGCGGAGACACCGCGCAACCTCCCGCACTACAGCGCCTCCAAGGCCGGCATGACTATGTTGGTCAAGGAATTCGCCCGCGCGCTCGCGCCCGCGGGTATTCGCGTCAACGCCATCGCGCCGGGCGCCATTCCCGGCGGTGGATTCGCGGCCGATCCCAAGATGGCGGCACTGGTGCCGATGGGTCGCCTGGGGACGCCGGAGGACGTCGCGGACATGGCGCTGGCATTGCTCTCGGAGCGCTTTTCGCGCTATGTCACGGGCACGACCGTCGTCGTCGACGGCGGCCTCTCGCTCTACAACTGGATCCCATTCCCGCCGAGCCCGTGAGCCTTTCTCCTTCCGAAAGCCCTGCACGGAGCAGGCTCGAGGCGCGGCTCCGCGCCGGCGACTTCGTCGTGACCGCGGAGCTGACGCCGCCCGTCGCTACGGAGGCGCCGTTGCTGCTGGAGCGCGGGCGCGCGCTCCAAGGCCTCGCCACCGCCGTCAACGTCACCGACGGTGCCGGCGCCAAGGCGCATCTCTCGAGCCTCGTCGCGGCAAAGCTCCTGCTCGATGCCGGCGTCGAGCCGATCCTCCAGATGACCTGCCGCGATCGCAATCGGCTGGCGCTTCAGGCCGACCTCCTGGGCGCGATGGCGCTCGGCATTCGCAACGTGCTCGTGCTCTCCGGCGACGATCCCAAGGTCGGGGATCAGCCGGAGACCAAGCCCGTCTTCGACCTCGACAGCCGCGCGCTTCTCGAGATCGCGGACCGCATGCGGCGCGAGCGCCGGCTGCCCTCAGGTACCGAGATCAAGGGCGACGTTTCACTCGTGCTCGGCGCCGCCGATGTCCCCGTCGATCCGCCTCCGGGCTGGGGCGCAAAGGGGATTGCCGGGAAGCTCGCCGCGGGCGCCGATTTCGTGCAGACGCAGTTCTGCATGGACATGGGCGTCGTGCGACGCTACGCCGCGCGGCTCCTCGAGCTCAACCTTGCTCAGCGCGCTGGCATCCTGATCGGCGTCGCTCCCATCCCCTCCGCGCGCTCGGCGCGCTGGATGCGCGAGAAGCTCTTCGGCACCGTGATCCCCGACGCGATCGTGAGCCGCCTCGAGGGTGCTGCCGACCCCAAGCGCGAGGGACGCGCGATCTGCGCGGAACTGCTGCAGGAGCTTCTCGAGATTCCAGGGATCGCCGGCGCCCATGTCATGGCGCCGCAAAACCCCTCCGCCATCCCCGAGGTGATTGCTGCGGCGGGCGTCGCCAACCGCAGGCGCGCGACGGTCTAAGGTTCGCCTGGGCGGCTGCGCGTTGGGGCTGCCGCTGTGCGTCCTTCGAGACGCGCCCTACGGGCGCTCCTCAGGATGAGGATTTTCCTTACTGCCATCCTCCAAGACATCCTTCGAGACGCGCCCCACGGGCGCTCCTCAGGATGAGGATTTTCCTTACCACCATTCTCTAATGCCATCCCCGATCTTCCTCATCCTGAGGAGCGCCCGTAGGGCGCGTCTCGAAGGACGCACGATGGGTTTGCAGCCGAATGATTTGTGGGATCGCCGGCCCGGCCCGAATCCACGATTGACCGTCGACAGGAGCGGATGGGCGATCCTCGCGGAATTTTAATTTGCCCGCCATCCAGCCGGCGCGATTTGCTCCCTATATCTCAGTGCGAGGGGGAGGGCCACTCGGGAGAGAAGGTCATGCGCATAGCGGAAATCCTCCACCGGAAGGGATCGGCGGTTTCGACAGTCCGCTCGGTCGATACCGTAGATAGCGCGATCCACAAGCTCTCAGAGGACCGCATCGGCGCGCTGGTGGTCCTGGACCGCTGGGGCAAGTTCGTGGGCGTGCTCTCCGAGCGCGACATCCTTTATGCCCTCGACCGACACGGCAAATCGATATTGGTGCATCGCGTCGAGGAGATGATGAATCCCGACGTCACCACTTGCAGCCCGAACGATCGCGCGGATCAGGTCATGGCGCTGATGACGGCCCACCGCGTGCGCCACTTGCCGGTCCTCGACCATGGCCAGCTCAGCGGCATCGTCAGCATCGGCGATCTCGTGAAGCATCGCCTCCAGGAGATGGAGCAGGAGGCGAGCGTGCTGCGCGAGATTGGCACGGTATAGGCGACGGTTCCCTAGACCGCACCCGCACCGGCTCCGTACTGGCGGCACTGGAGTGCGCGGGAGGCGCTGGCTACACTCAGCGCCGCCCCCGCAGCTCACAGCCTCAAAGGACCGACCATGGCGGCGCAAAACATGCTCGATGGCGGACAGGTCATCGTGGACTATCTCGTGCGCGAGAAGGTGCCCTACGCCTTCGGGCTCTGTGGCCACGGCAACATCGGCTTCATCGACGCGCTCTATGAGCGTTCGAAGGAGATCGCCACGATCTCGGTCCACCACGAAACCGTCGCGGGGTTCATGGCAGACGTTTTCTACCGCGTCTCCGGGAAGCCCACCGCGACCTTCACCTCCTGCGGACCGGGCTCGGCCAATCTGCCGATCTGCCTCGCCAATTCCTTCTTCGATTCCGTGCCGTTCCTCGCCGTCACCGGCAACGTCCCCACGAGCCAGTTCAATCGCGGCGCCTTTCAGGAGACCTATCGGCACTATCAGGCGGATTTTCCCTCGACCGTGCGCGCCTATTGCAAGCGCGTCTTCCAGCCGACGCGCGGGGAGATGGTGCCGATCGCGGTGCGCCAAGCCTGGAAGACCATGGTGACGGGACGGCCCGGCCCTGTCGTTCTCGATATGCCCTTCGACATCTTCAAGGAGGCCGCGGCGACGGAAGGGCCGCGTCCCGAGGAGTGGTGCGCGGGCATCTCCTCGCGCTGCGGCGCCGATCCCGAGGGCGTCACGAAGGCGATGGACATGCTGATGCGGGCGGAGCGCCCCGTGATCCTCGTGGGCCAGGGCGTCAAATACGGCGGCGCCGCGGCCGATCTCCTGAGCTTCGCGGTGCGCATGCAGATTCCCGTCGCGGCGTCCGCGAGCGGCATGGGTGCGATCCCCGCGGAGCATCCGCTCGCGCTCGGGCTCGTCGCGCGAAACGGGCATTACCAGGCCAATCACGCGGCGCGCCAGGCCGACGTGCTGCTGGCCTTGGGCGTGCGCTTCGACGACCGCACCTCGAGCTCATGGCTTCCGGGATATTCCTTCACGATCCCGCCGACGCAGCTTATCCACGTCGACATCGATCCCGAGGAGATCGGCCGCAACTATCCCGTGACGCTCGGACTCATGGCGGATGTGCGAACGTTCCTTCGGCAGATGCTGGCGGAACTCGAGGCGCGCGGGAGCAGGGGCGAGCGCCCGGCCTCGCGCGCACGCTGGCTCTCGGCGATCGAGGGGTATCGCAAGGAGTGGAACGCCTTCGTGGCGCCGGGCTTCGCGATCGACACTTCGCCCATTCATCCGCAGCGCGCGGCGCATGAGATCGACAAGGCGCTTCCCGAGGACGCGATCCTCGTGAGCGACATCGGCATCCACCACAACTGGCTCCTCCAGTATTGCAAGCCGCGCCGGCCGGACTCGCTCATCGGCTCCATGGGCTTCGGCCCCATGGGTTTCGGGGTCGCGGGCGTGCTGGGCGCGAAGCTTGCCGCGCCCGAGCGTCCCTGCGTCTCCGTCTGCGGCGACGGCGCCTTCTTCATGCACGCGAGCGTCCTCGGCACCGCCGTCGAGTACTCGATCCCCGTGGTCTGGGTGGTCTGGAACAACTACGCCTATGCCTCGATCCGCGGACTGCAGCGGGGATATCTCGGCGGGCGCGAGCTCGCGACCGACTTCAAGCATCCCGAGACCGGCAAGCCCTATAACCCCGACTTCGCGGCGATGGCGCGCTCGGCCGGCGTCGAGGGCGTGCGCGTCGAGCGCGCTGCCGATCTCGCCGGCGCGATCCGTGCGGGGATCGCGACCGGCAAGCCCTATCTCATCGACGCCATCGTCGGCGCCGACCTCAACCCCGGCGGCGCCGGCGTCTGGGAGCTTCCCGGCCTGGGGCAGAGCAAGCCCGCTTTCGGGGGAAGGTTCGAGCCGCGCTAACTGGTCAGCTTCGTCCTAGACACCGAGGCCTTGGCGTCTCGGCGTCTTGGCGGTTCAATCGGGGCAGGCGGCGGCGGCGCGTTTTGCAGAGGGAGGAACCGATGCTGAAGATCTGGGGTCGCGCGAACTCCATCAACGTGCAGAAGGTGCTCTGGTGCGTGGACGAGCTCGGGCTGCACTACGAGCGCTATGATGTCGGCGGCGCCTTCGGCAAGAACAATGAGCCCGCCTATCTCGCGATGAACCCGAACGGCCTCGTTCCGACCATCGAGGACAATGACTTCGTGCTCTGGGAGAGCAACACGATCGTGCGGTATCTGTCGGCAAAGCACGCGCACGGATCGCTTTGCCCGCGCGACCTTGCTGCGCGCGCGGACGTCGAGCGCTGGATGGATTGGCAGCTCACGGTGCCGCAGAAGGACATGACGACGATCTTCTGGGGCCTGGTGCGCACGCCGCCGGAGAAGCGCGATCCCGCGGCGATCGCACAGGCCGCGAAATCCGCAAATGGCCTATGGGCGCGGCTCGACCGCCATCTCGAGGGCCGCGCCTTCGTCGGCGGAAGCGCCTTCACCATGGGCGACATTCCCGCGGGCGCACTCGTCTTCCGCTGGCTCAACCTGCCGGTCGAGCGCGCGGAGCTACCGCATTTGCGCGCGTGGTACGAGCGCCTGACGACACGCCCCGCCTACCGCAAGAACGTGATGCCGCCGATGACATGAGTGCGGGATCTCGCGTCCTTCGACGCGCTTCGCTTGCTCAGGGATGAGGGAGAATGGAGGAGGCATGCTCAATCGTCCTCATCCTGAGCAAGCGACCAAAGGGAGCGCGTCGAAGGACGCAGGGCGGCGAAGATGAACGCGGAACTCGCGATTGATCCGCCGAAGCCGCGCGCCCGGAGGCGCGCGGCTCGACGGCTTCGGCTCAGTCCCTCGGCTGCGCCACGACGCGCAGATAGGGCTTCAATGTCTTCCAGCCCGCGGGGAATTTCTGCTTCGCCTGCTCGTCGGAGACCGAGGGCGGGATGATGACGTCCTGGCCGGGACGCCAATTGACGGGCGTCGCGACGTTGTGCTTCGCGGTAAGCTGGCAGGAGTCGAGAAGTCGCAGCACCTCGTCGAAGTTGCGGCCGCTGCTCATGGGATAGGTGAGCATCGCCTTGACCTTCTTGTCGGGGCCGATGATGAAGACCGAGCGCACCGTCGCGTTGTCGGCGGGCGTGCGGCCCTCGGCGGTACCCGCGGCTTCCGCCGGCAGCATGTCGTAGAGCTTCGCAACCTTGAGCTCGGGATCGCCGATCATCGGATATGTGACGGCGTGGCCCTGCGTCTCCTCGATGTCCTTCGCCCATTTCGAATGGTTGGTGACGGGGTCGACGCTGAGACCGACGATCTTGGTGTTCCGCTTGTCGAATTGCGGCTTCAAGCCCGCCATGTAGCCGAGCTCGGTCGTACAGACCGGCGTGAAGTCCTTGGGATGCGAGAACAAGATCGCCCAGCCGCTCCCGATCCACTGATGGAAATCGATCGGTCCCTGCGTGGTCTCGGCATGGAAGTTGGGCGCCTCGGAATTGATCCTGAGCGACATGGATGGCCTCCTCTCCCGTGTCTGGGTATATGACGATCGCATTTGGGTGGCTGCCGAGAAGAATAGCAGCAGAGAAGTTACGGAGCGAGGGCAGAGCCGCTCGCCGCAGCACGCCCCGGCGAATCTGTCTTTTCGCCAGCGAATTCGCCATGATAGGCGCATGCATGACGATATCGTCATTCAGGATCGCGAGGAGCTTTACTACCTCCTTTCGGAGGCGGCGGAGTTCGAGCACTCCGTCATGTGCACCTACCTCTATGCAATGTGGTCGCTGAAACGCGAGACCTCCGAGGGCGTCAGCGCCGAGGAACTCGCGGCAATCGAGCGCTGGCGGCGCTCGCTCCGCCAAGTGGCGCTCGAGGAGATGCTGCACCTCTCGCTCGTCAACAACCTCCTCGCCGCGACCGGCGCCTCTCCGCATCTCTGGCGCCCGCAATTCCCGGTGCGCCCGGGCTGGTTCCCCGCCGACGTGGTGATGCGGCTCTCGCCCTTCTGCGAGGCGACGATCGAGCACTTCATGTATATTGAGCGGCCCGAGGGCATTCAGATGGTCGACGGCGCGGGCTTCGACCACCCCGCGCATCATGCTCGCGCCGCTCGGCCTGATCTGCTCTCGCCGACGCCCCAGGACTATTCGAGCCAGGGCCAGCTTTATCACTGCGTGCTCCGCGGGCTCTCGAAGCTCGTCGCGGAGATCGGGGAGGAGAGGGTTTTCGTAGGCCACGGCGAGGCGCAGGTGGGCGCGAGCGAGTTTGGCCTCCCCGGCATCTTCCGCGTCGACGATCTCGCCTCGGCGAAGCGCGCGATCGAGGAGATCGTGCTGCAGGGCGAAGGCGCGCCGCAGCATCGCGACGGCTCGCATTACCAGCGTTTCGCCGCGATCCGCGCGGAGCTCGAGCAGATGAAGCGCGTGCGGCCCGATTTCGCGCCGGCGCGGCCGGTTGTCGAGAATCCCGTGCTCGGCGAGACCGAGGGCCGCGGGGACGTGACGCAGATCTGCGATCCGCTCACGGCGAAGCTCGTCGATCTCGGCAATGCGCTCTACTCGTTGATGATGCGCACCTTTGCGCAGGTCTTCGCGCCGGCACCGTTGCCGCGCGAGCTCCGCGTGGGGCTTGCGGCGGCGGCGACGGAAATCATGTACTGCATGAGCTATGTCGGCGAGGTCGCGACACGGCTTCCCGCCGGGGCCGCGCGGCCTGGCGCCACGGCAGGGCTCACCTTCGCGCTCTCGCTCTCCTCAGGCCAGCTCGTGCAGCGCTGCGCGGCGCAGATCCTGAGCGAGCGGAGCCGCGAGCTCGCGGGAGCCGCGGCGAAGCTCGAGGCGCTGGTGCCTCTCCTCCGCATTCCCAAGCGGCTCGCCGCCGTCGCCGACCGATTCGCGGCGTTGCACGAGCGCTTCGAGGAGCATCTCAGCATCGCCGTCGACGCCGTGACGAAGGCGACGCCGCCCGCGCCCGCAGCGGCGCCTGCCGGGGTCGGCGACGATCCCAACGTCGCGCGCACCAAGGACATCACGCTCCGCTTCGACGGGCGGCGCTGCATCCACTCGCGCCACTGCGTCCTCGGCGCACCCAGCGTCTTCCTCGCGAACGTGAAGGGACCCTGGCTCCATCCGGAGACGGTGTCGGTCGAGCGCTGTGTCGCGATCGCGCAAGCCTGTCCCTCCGGCGCCATCACCTACGAGCGCCGCGACGGCGGACCGCAGGAGGCGGCGCCCGCGGTGAACGTGCTGCGCGTCCGCGAGAGCGGGCCCTATGCGCTCCACGCGGAGATCGCGCTCGAAGGACACCGGAAGATGCTGCGCGCGACGCTCTGCCGGTGCGGCAAATCCGCCAACAAGCCCTTCTGCGACAACAGCCACCGCGATGCCGGCTTCGCCGCCTCGGGCGAGCCCGCGACGATCGCGTCCGACCCGCTCGAGCGCCGCGACGGCCTGCTCCAAGTTTCTCCGATTCCTGATGGGCCGCTCGAGATGTTCGGCGCACTCGAGATCTGCTCCGGCACGGGGCGCACGATCTTCCGCGCGGAAAACGCGCGGCTCTGCCGCTGCGGCGGCTCCGGCAACAAGCCCTTCTGCGACGGAACCCACGCCCGCATCGGCTTCCGCTCCGAGCCGCCCGCGAGTGGAAGCGGCGGCGCAAGGCCGGGGGCTTGAGCGAAGCCCGGGCCGGCAGTTTCACTCCTTATCCGATCTTCAGGCCCTCTACGAAGCTTGGCGCCCTCGCGTAAGTCTCTCCGGAACTCTGCCCCGTCGTATCCAAGTGCTCAAGATTTGCGCGAGGATGTGCGGCCGCAGCTTCAGCCAGTTCCGCGACCAATTCGCCGACCCCAAATTCATACCTGGGCGCCGGCCTGGTCTTACCGGCTCTCCTGATGAGGGACGTCGATGAGACGGCGGGTGCCGGTGGCGAGGTCGTAGACGTGGAAGGAGTTCATGTTGCGACCGTAGAGATGGAGGCTCACGCAGGTCTCTCGGTCGCGCGCCACCCCGGTCATGTGGATGTGGTCGGGATTGGGCACGAAGCTCGAGACCGAGCCCGGATTGAGCAGCACCACGCCGCCGCGCTTGAGCTCGATGCCGCTGTTCCCCACGACCGTGCCGGAGGAGGACATGTAGCTCCGCTCCTCGAGCACGCCGCGAACGACGCCGACCACGCCCCAGGTGCCGTGATCGTGGATCGGCGTCCACTGCCCCGGCAGCCAGACCAGCGAGAAGAGCGAGAGATTGCCGCTCGCTGCCATGTAGATCGCGTTCCGGCAGTAATGCTCGGGATCGCTGCGGAAGTGGTCGGAGGAGAGAAAATCCTCCGCACTTTCCGCCAGGCTCCGCATATAGGGCGCAATCGCAGTCACGCGATCGGCCGTGCCCTCTACATTCGCAACCACCTTCTCGCAGCGCGCGATGAAGCCTTCGAGTGCGCTATGCACCATCCATCGATCCGATTCTCAAACGAGTTGCAGGAAGATCATCACGAGCCCCACGACCGAGACCGCCCAAACGCCGGTGCGGATCCAGGGGACCCCCGCGAGATAAACGATCGCATAGGCGAGGCGCCCCCAGAAGAAGAGCTGCGCGCCGAGCGCGGTCGCAGCGTTGGCCTTGCCGATCACCTGCGCCACCAGCACGAGCGCCGCGAAGAGCACGAGGCTCTCGAGCATGTTGCGGTGCGCGCGTTGGGCGCGGCCCGCCATCCCCGTCGCAGCCGGCAGACCGTCGCGGTTCCCCGCGAGCCTCGGCAGGCCGACTTGCTGGATCGCGAACAGCACCGCAACCACCATCTGTACTGCCGTGAGCGCTACCGACCAGACCAGGAATTTGAGATCGGGCGACATCTGCGTTCCTCCCCTGAAATCGCTGGCGGAGATTCACGCCACCCGTTGCCGGAGCGCAAGCGCTACTTAAGTTCGACCGTCAGGGGGTTGTAGGGGTAGAGCCAGGCATTGCGGTCGGCGCCGAGGTCGCGCTGGCCGAACTCCGCACGGATCGCCGCGGCCGAGCCCAGGTGATAAAGCCGGCGGTTCGCCGTCGATTCCCGGACAACGCGCGCGGTGCGGTCGACGCGATTGCGCTGATAGAGGTCGAGCGCCTCCGGCACGCTCGCGGCCTCGGTGAGTGCGCGCGCGAGCACCGCGCCGTCCTCGATAGCCATCGCGGCACCCTGCGCGAGGTAGGGGAGCGTCGCGTGCGCGGAATCCCCGAGGAGCGTCGCCCGCTGGGTGCTCCAGTTCCGAAGCGGCAGGCGGTTGTGCAGCGACCAGCGGAAGCACATGCCGCGGTCGGCAGCATCGACGATCGCCTGAACCTCGGAGTGCCAGCCGAGATAATCCGCCCGGAGCCGCTCCCACGGGAATTTCACGGTCCAGGATTCCTCGGCGATATCCTCGGTCTCGACGCAGCCCACGAAATTGAGGAGCGTGCCGCGGCGGATGTAGTAGCAGACCGCGTGCCCGCCGGGCCCCAGGAAGAGCGTCATCACGGGCTCGAGGAAAGGTTTGGGCAGCCGCTCGACCGGCACCGTGAGGCGCCAGGCGGCGTCGCCCGTGTAGGTCGCGGTCACTTCGCCCACGATCTGCCGCGCGATCGTCGATTTGAGTCCGTCGGCGCCGACGAGAGCATCGCCCCGTGCGACCGAGCCGTCCGCGAAGCGGAGCTCGACCTCGCGCGCGCTCTCGTGAAACCCCACGGCCTTCATGCCGAGATGGATCGCATCGGGCGCGAGGGCACGCACCGCGGATGCGAGGAGCTCATGCAGGTCGGCGCGGTGAAGCTGCACATAGGGCGCGCCGTGGCGTCGCTCGTGCTCCAGGGAAAGCGGGAATTGCTGGACGATCTCGCCGGTGTCGTGAAGGCGGAAGACGTAGGCGCCGGGCCGCACGCCGAGCTCCGCGATCGCGGGCTCGAGTCCGAGATGGCGCAGCACGTGCATCGCATTGGCGCTCACCTGAATGCCCGCGCCGATCTCCGCGAGTGCGGGCGCCTGCTCGAAGACCGAGACCTCGAAGCCCGCGCGCAGCAGGCAGGCGGCGGCCGAGAGCCCGCCGAGCCCCGCCCCCACGATCAGAATTCTGCCGCGCGCCATGGCCGTTCCTTTCCAGAAATCCTCAGATGTCACGGCATTGGCGGCGCGGCAACAGGCTTCTGCGCGATACCACCGCGGCGTCTCTCGCATGAGGCCCGCGTTCACGATTTGTTAACCGAGATGCGCCGGATTTTAATGAATTCGGAATCGGGAGCGCCGCGGGGGAAGTGTCTGCCGCCTTTATTAAAATCATGCGCGAAACCGCTTTGCTTACAGCGGGGCTTCCCTAAACTTGTCGCTGTGTTTTAGGCGTATGCAAGCGGTGCCGCGGCCGCGGCGATGGACGGAGACGGGATCATGTCAGCACTTTGCGAGCCTGCCGCACTCTCGGCGCTGCTGCTGCGAATCCCCACCCCACGCGCGCCGATCCTCTCGACAGGCTCCATCTTCGCTGCGAAAGGTGAGGCCTCGACGGAAGGCTTCAGGCCCGACTATTACCGCCTGCCGGAGAGAGTGGAGCCCGCACCCCTCCGCGTGCTGCCGGCTTACGTTCCGCCCGCGCAGACGCGGCTCTGGCTTCGCCTCGACAAAGGACGGCATGCGCGCCTCAAGGCTGCGGCGCGCGCTCGCAGCGCGACCGCGCGCGCGATCCTTGCGCAGGTCGCCACGCGCGCCCTGCTCGGCCCCGCACCGGCCACCGCCTCGGCGCAGACAAATTCTCCTCGATCCCGCAAGCCGCTGATACGGGTCAAACTGTCGATCATCGCCACCGTCGATGAGCGCACGCGGCTCAAATCCGCCGCCAAGGCGCTCGGCACGAGCTGTCAGGCGCTGCTGACGGCCGCGCTCGACATCGAGTTCGCGAAACATTCGGCACCGGTAGCCCCGCTCGCGAAAGCGGCGTCGCTTTACTTTCCGCGGGCGGTCTCCATCGGCTGACGGTCTGGCCCCACCTCATTCCTTGGGGCGCTACGCAAGAGCAGGAAATATCGCGCCGGAGAAAGGTTCTGTTAGGGACGCTCAGGCAGGTTTGACCGTTTGCGGCCCTGCCATGATCCGATCCCGGGATGAAGCTCGATTCCGCGTCCCTGCCGTCGCTGAGGACTGACGCCACGGCGCCCGCGCGCCGCGCGCGCAAGGCCGTTCGCCTCGGCGTTCTCGCTTTCACGATCTTCCTGCTGGCGCTGCTTTGGGGCGGCCTCGCCGTGCAGCTCGAGCACGACCGCCGGCAGACACTCGACAACGCCCTGGCGCGGAGCTCGGCGCTCTCTGCGACCTTCGCGGAGCATCTCACGAGCCTGATGCGGGCGCTCGACCAGACCACGCTCAGCGTCAAGCAGGATTACGAGCAGGACCCCACGACCTTCGATCCCTCGCGCGAGCTCCTGCGCTACGCGGTGCTCCGCGACTTCTCGCTGCAGCTCAGCATCGTCGGATCCGACGGCTTCGTCACCGTCTCGAGCCTCGAGCGGCAGCCCGTCCGGACTTATCTAGGCGATCGCGAGCATTTCATCGTGCACCAGCGCAGCGACGGGCGCGCCATGTTCATCAGCAAGCCCGTCTTCGGCCGCCTTTCCAACCGCTGGTCGATCCAATTGACCCGGCGTCTCAACGACCTCAGCGGCGGCTTCGCGGGCGTGCTCGTGGTCTCGCTCGATCCCGAGTATCTCGCGGGATTCTTCCGCACCTTCGATGTCGGCGAGAACGGCTTCGTCTCCGTGGTCGGCCGGAACGACTTTATCGTGCGCGCGCGCACCTCCGGCATGGACGTCGCGGCTCGGCAGACCGTCGCCTCGACGCAGCTTCCGCATCGACTCGAAGACGCGTCCGTCGGAACCTACGAGAGCTCGAGCCCGATCGACGGGATCGACCGCGTCATCAGCTATCACGCGCTGCCGGAATACCCGCTGGTCCTGGTGGTGGGAATGTCGCGGGCCTATCTCCTGGGGCAATTCGAGGAGCGCAGGATCTCTCTGAGCCTGGTCGCGCTCGCGATCTCTCTGGTTTTCCTGGGGGTGGCGGCGCTTCTGCTGCGGCAGATCGAGCGCCAGGCACGCTCCGAGGCTGCGCTGCGGCAGCACGCGGTGGCACTCGCGGAAAGCCGGCAAGAGGCGGAGATGGCAAGCCGCGCCAAGAGCCAGTTCCTCGCGAATATGAGCCACGAGTTGCGCACGCCCTTGAACGCGATCATCGGCTTCTCCGATGTCATGACCAAGGGCGTCTTCGGCCCCATCGGGTCTCCGCGCTACATGCAATACGCCGCCGACATCAATCGCAGCGGCCAGCACCTCCTCGAGCTCATCAACGGCGTCCTCGACATGTCCAGGATCGAGGCCGGCCAGCAAGCGCTCGCGGCCGAGGACGTGGACCTCGCTCCTCTCGCGTCGGAATGCCTGGGCTACCTCAGCGTCCGAGCGGACGACAGCGGCGTCGCGCTCGAGAACGGCGTCGGCGTCGAGCAGCTTCGCGTCCGTGTCGATCGACGCGCGCTCCGACAGATCCTGCTGAACTTGCTCTCGAACGCCGTCAAGTTCACGCCCCGTGGCGGGCGCGTGCGCATCGAGGCGCGGAGCGAAGGCAAGGCCATCGCGATCTCCGTCGCCGACACCGGGATCGGCATCCCCGCGGCCGACCTCGACCGGATCTTCGAGCCCTTCCAGCAGGCGGAGAGCACCGTCGCGCGGCGGCGCGAGGGCACGGGCCTCGGCCTCTCCATCACCAAAAATCTCGTGGGGCTGAGCGGCGGCTCGATCGTGGTCGCAAGCGAGGTCGGCAAGGGCACGACGATCACCGTGCGCCTTCCCACAGCGGCCTCCGAGCCGCTCCGCGCCACCGGCTGAGCCTAGGGAAACGGCTCCTTTCGCACATTGAAGGCGATCGAGATGCGCGGACGGTTGCCGCGATGGGCATAGACCATGTGCGGCACGTAGCTCGGAAAGAGCACCATCAGACCCGGCTCCGGCCGCACATAGGCGACGGAGGGGACGAGGATCGGAAAGAAGGTATTGGCGCGGCCCTGGCAGGGGTCCATGAGGTTGAGCGGCGTGCCGTTCTCCGAGCCCTCCGGCGGATCGCCGGTGTCGACGTAGTAGGTTCCCGACCAGGTCGAGCCGGGATGCGTGTGGGTGCGGTTGAAGTCGCCGTTCCGGTTGACGTTGGCCCAGGCCTGCACGGTCCAGTTGAAGGGCGGCGGCTGCTGGCCGAAGCCCTGCATCAGCTTGTAGGTGGCGATGTTCGTCATCTCGACCATGTGGTCGATGAGCCGCCCCCCGGCCGCGCCGCAGAAAGCGAGATCGCCGGGCTCGGAATGCCAGCCGCCGACATTGGTGCGGCTGCGGCCGGGGCTCGCGCGCTCCTGTCCGAGGATCGCGGCGCGCAGTTCCTTGTTGAGCTGCTCCCCATCTCTCCAGATGTGTCGCATGAAGGGCGTCGGAAAATAGAGCCAGAGCTCCTCTCCTGCCACTTCGGACATCTGCCGCTCGCCGGACATGGCCGCGATGGTAGTGCGCCCCCGCGCGGCGGTCTATGTCCGCAACGAGGCCCGGCTCTCGCGCTTGCTCATGCGCTCGAGCGCCTCGCCCAGCAGATCCATCGCGCGGTCGATCTGGTCGGCCGTCGTCGTCGCCGGCGGGACAAAGCGGAGCACGCTGCCGTTGCGGCGGACGCTGAAGATGAGTCCGCGCTCGAAGCAGTATTGCCCGATGGCGCGGCCTTCTTCCGTCGCGGGCTCCTTGCTTTGGCGGTCGCGCACGAGTTCGATCCCCATGAGCTGGCCGCGGCCGCGGATATCGCCGATCATCTCGTAGCGCTGCTGCAGCGCCTCGAGGCGCTCGCGCATGCGGGTGCCGATCGCGCGCGCCTTCGCGGGCACGTCCTCCTGCTCGATCACGTCGAGGCTCGCCACACCCGCGGCGCAGATCAAGGGATCGTTCGCGTGCGAGTGGGTCGCGGCGTAGCCTTGGCTCACGACCTTCTCCTCGATCTCCGCGGTGGTGGTGACGGCGCTGATCCCGACGCCGCCCCCCAGATGCTTCGCCACGGTCACGATATCGGGGACGATGCCCTCGGATTGGAACGCGAACATCTGCCCGAGCTTTCCGAGGCCGGTCTGCTCCTCGTCGACGATGAGGAGCATGCCGCGCTCCCGGCACATCCGCTGCAATTCCTTGAGCCAGCCCGGCGGCGGCTCGACGACCCCGCCCGCGCTGAAGAGCGGCTCCGTGATGACTGCGGCCGGGCGCCCCGTCGATTGCGCATCGAGGAGCTCGAAGCTCGTCTTGAGGCAGGCGAAGTTGCAGGCGGGATAGGTCTGCGCGAGCGGGCAGCGGTAGCAATAGGGCGCCACGATCGCGACGGAGCCCGCGGGCAGGTGGCCGTGGCCCGCGTGCCAGCCCGAGAAGGTGACGGAACGCGTGGCATCGGAAAGGCCGTGGAAGCTGATATGCGGGCTCGCGATCTCGTAACCTCCGGTGTATTTCCGCGCGATCATCATCGCCATCTCGTTCGCGTCCGAGCCCGACTCCCCGAAGAGGCTTTTCTGCAGCGGCCGCGGCATGATGCGACCGAGCCGCGAGGCGAGCTCGATCTCCTTCACGTTGTAGTGGCTCGAATGCGCGTGCAGCATCGTCTCGCAGGCGGATCTGATCGCGGCGACGACGGTCGGATGATTGTGCCCGAGTGCCGCGCACATTTGTCCGGAGTTGAAATCGAGATATTCCTTGCCCTGGACGTCGCGGACGAGGGAGCCGCTCGCGCTCTCGAAGACCGGGCCTTGGCTCGTCTTCTTGTCCATGCGCGCGCGAAAGCTGAACTCAGCGGCCTTCGCCAGCAGCTCGGTCTCGCGCGAGGTATCGGTCATGATCTCTCTCCCAGGTTTCCTCTCCCGCCGCGGTCGAGCCGCGTTTCGACGAGGGTAGCAGAGATTACTCCCGCGTCACCCTCGCCCTCCCGCGCAGGGCGCGCGTCCCTCACTGCACGCGCGCCACCAGACGGACGCCGCCGAGACTGCCGCTTTCGAAGAGGCGTGTGACGGCGGCGTAGAAGCTCTCCTGCGCGGCGTATGCTTCCTCGCCCTGAACCGCGACCCGCGCCGAGCGTTCCGCCCGCCATGCCGCAAGCCGGGCCGCGACGAAGGAGGTCCAGTCCTCGGTCATGTCCTCGGCGGCGATGTCGACGAAGCCGGCTTCCCGCAGATCGCGCCGGTAGTCCTCGACGCTCGTCACGGTGATCGCGAAGACGATGCCGCGGAGGTCGTGCAGGCCGGATGCGGAGAACGGCGCACGCATCGAGAAATCCTCGATGTAGCAGGCGCCGCCGGACCTGAGTGCCCGCGCGATCCGCGCGAGGAGGCGCGGGCGCTCGGGGATGTGCAGGAAGGCGAGCCAGCTCATGACGGCGTCGAACTCCGCGTCCGCAAGGGGGTAGCTCAAGGCGTCGCCGCAGAGATGGGAAACCCGCCCGGCAAGGCCGCTGCGCCGCGTGAGATCGGCGGCAAGCGCATGCACCTTGGGTTGCAGCTCGAGCGCCGTCACGTGGCAGCCGATCCGATGGGCGAGGTAGCGAGCGGGCCCGCCGATGCCGCTGCCGATCTCGAGCACGCGGCTCGCCGGCCCCAGTCGAAGCGCGGCAGCCGCCGCATCGATCGCGGCGGTGCCGTGATAATGCCACTGGTCCAGCGGAAAGAGCTGCTCGGGCGAGATCGGATCGCCCGCCTTTATGCCGAGCGCCGCCAGCCCCCTCTGGATGCGATCGAGGTTGCTGTAGAGCCCGACCGCCCCGATCGCCGCGGCGGCGCCTGCGCCCTTCGGTGAGCTCGGTCGAGCCGGCAATCAGCCCCCGTAGACGATGACGCGCATGGGTTTGGCGCGGAAGTTGTTGCAGGGGTTGCGCTCCTGCGGGCAGACGGAGAGCGCCAGCGTCACGTCCATCTGCGCCTGCAAGTCCATGTAGTCGCCCGCCTGCGATGCCGGCGGGCGGATCTCGCAGGTGCCGTCGGGATCGAAGCCCACGTTCATGAAGAGCGCGAACTCGCCGGACTCCGCGGAGTAATGGCGGGATATTCCGAACTTCGCGAAGGCGGCTGCGAGATTGTCGCCGCAATTGCGCGTGTGCGCGACGCCGTAGCGGGTGAAGTTCGACTCCGCGGTGCAGAAGCCGCCGCCGGAATAATTGAGGCCCACGGTGTCCTCGATGATCTTCAGCATGGGATTGCAGCGGATCGAGTAGATCGTGTGGCCCTTCTTGAGGCGCCAGGTGCGGTTGAGGAAATTGCTCCAAGGCATCGACGAATGCTCGGAAGGGTCGCTCGCATTGAGCGTCACCGTGTCCATCACCTGCTGGCCCTCGATGTCGATGACGCGGATCACCTGGCCGCGCGTGAGGCGCAGTCCCAGATATTCCTGCCGCGGGATCGTGTAATCGAGGATCACTTTCCCCGGTACGGTCGCGGATGTCTCACGCAGGCTCATGGCGGAACCTCCCCTGGCGATATGCAGTGGCTATTCGGGCGATCGTAGGAGCCTCTCCGCAACGATGCCAGAAGCACCAAAGTGTGCCCCGGCAGCGCCGTTCCGACGACGGCTCACGCAACCTTCCCCGCCGCGGCTCCGGCTCGATCGCGCGGCAGACGCACCGTGAACTCCGTGAAGGCGTCGGGCTCGCTCTCGACCTCGATCGTGCCGCCATGCACCTGCTTGACGATCTCGTAGCTGATGGAGAGACCGAGGCCGGTGCCTTCGCCGGTCGGCTTGGTCGTGAAGAAGGGCTGGAAGAGCTTGGCGCGGTTTTCCGGCGCGATGCCAACGCCGTTGTCGCGGACGCGGACCTCCACACAGGCGCCGAGATCGCGCGTCGATACCTTGAGGACGGGACTGGCGCCGGTCTGGCGGCTGCGCTTGTGCGCGGCGTAAAAGCCGTTGCCGATGAGGTTCAGGAAGACCCGGGTCATGTCCTGCGGTACCAGCTCGATCGGAGCCGCCGTCGGATCGAGATCGCGCTCCAGCGTGACGTTGAAGGTCGAATCCTGCGCGCGGGCGCCGTGATAGGCGAGATTGAGCGCCTCCTCGAGCAAGGCATTGAGATCGACGCGCTGTCGATCGCCGCTGCCCCCGCGCGAATGCAGCAACATGCTCTTGACGATGCCGTCGGCGCGGCGGCCGTGCTCGGCGATCTTCTGGAGGTTGCCGGTGAGCAGAACGATCGTTTCGTCGACCGCCGCGCGCCGCGCGGAGTCGAGAGCCGCGAGGGCGGGCTCCGCTTCCTCCTTGAACTCGTTCAGCAGCTCGACGGAAAGCGCGGCGAAGTTGTTCACGAAATTGAGCGGGTTCTTGATCTCGTGCGCGATCCCCGCGGTCAATTGGCCGAGCGATGCCATTTTCTCCGCGTGAATGAGGCTCGTCTGCGCGGTCTTCAATTCCCGCAAGGCGCTCTCGGCGGCGTCGCGCGCGGCGCGAATCTCCTCCTCGGCGTGCTTGCGCTCGGTGATGTCGCTGTAGATGAGCACAAAGCCGCCGCCGGGCACGACATTGCGGCGGACCTCGATGATGCGGCCGTCGGGCCTGATGCGCTCGGCGCGAAATTCCCGTTCCGTGTCCTGCAGGCGGCGGGCCAATTCCGCCTCGACGTCCTCGCCGCCGAACTCGCCGCGCTCCGCCAGGATGCGGATGTAATCGGCATAGCTCGGACGCGCCGCGAGCGCCGCGTCGGAGAGGTCCATGATTTGCTGGAAATTTCGATTCCACGCGGCGAGCCGAAGGTCCTGGTCGAACATGACGACACCGTCGCCCATGTTGTCGAAGGTGACCCGCAACTCCGCTTGCCGTCCGCGCAATTCGTCGAAGAGCCGGACGTTCTCGATCGCGATAACAGCCTGATCGGCGAAGGTGGCCGCGAGCTCGATCTCCTTCTCGGTGAAGGGCTCGACCCGCGTTCGATTGAGGACGAGGATGCCGATCAGCTTCTCCTCGCGCAGCAGGGGAATCCCGAGCATCGTGCGGAAGCCCGCAATCTTCTGCCCGTCCAGATAGGTGTATTCCGGGTCCTGTAGCGCATCGCGAATGTGGACCGGGCGGCGCGTCAGGGCGACCCGGCCGCCCACGGTCCCGCGATCGTGCGTGAGAGGATGCGTGCGGAAGAATTCCTTCGCCTCCGCCGAAAGGCCGCAGCTCGCGACGAGGTGATATTTGCCGTCGCGCCGGCGCCACATTTGCGCCTGGTCGACGCGGCAAAGGCGCGAGACGGTCTCGACCACCGTCTCGAGGACGGCCCCGAGGTCGGCGGAGGATCGGCTGATGATCTTGAGCACGTCCCCGGTCGCGGTGAGCTCGTCGACCGAGCGCATGAGCTCGGCGGTGCGCTGGCGCAGCTCGCCGAAGAGCCGCGCATTCTCGATCGCGATCACCGCCTGCGCCGCAAAGCTTTGCACGAGCGCTATCTCTTTCTCGGAGAAGGGCCGAGGCTCCTGGCGGTAAATGGTGAAGGCTCCAAGCAGAGTGCCGTCCTTTCGCAGAGCGACGCTCAGCAAGGTGCGGGCGCCGCCGAGGTCGACGATCGCACGGCGTATCGCGTTGCCAGTCCGGTAGAGGTCGGAATCGGCCAAATCCGCGACATGGACCACGGCACTGCCTTGCACGATCTCCATGAGACTGGCGGATTCCTGCGCGGTCACGGGCTTCCGTACGAATTCGGAGAACTCGGCCGGCACACCGTGCACCGCAGGCGCGGCAAATCGCTCGCCGTCGTAGATCCAGAACGCTCCGAAACCCGCCCCGCAGAGCCGCGTTGCCTTTGCCAGCATCGCCTCGAACACCGGCACGAGGTTTCCGGGCGAGGAGTTGATGACCTGCAGAATTTCCGCGGTCGCCGTCTGCTGCTCCAGGGCATCTCGCGTTTCCGTAATGAGCCGCGCGTTCTCGATGGCGATTGCCGCCTGGTCGGCAAAAGTTCGAACCAATTCGATCTGGCGCTCGGTGAAGGGCTGCACCCTTTCGCGGGCAAGGTTGATCGTACCGATCACAGACCCGTCGCGCAGCAAGGGCACACCCAGAACGGTTCGCAATCTCCCGAGCGTGACAGTTTCGGTCAAAGTGTACTCCGGGTCCGCAGCGAGATCCGCGACGTGTACGGTCCGGGCCTCCAGAGCCGTCCGCCCCGTCACGCTACCGCGGTCTGCCGGCAATAGTCGGCCTCGCATAAAGGCGTCGTACCGCGACGAGGCCGCAAAGAGCTCGACCACGCGATAGGCGTCGCCTTCTCGTGTCGAGATCAAGGCCATATCGGAATTGCATAACCTCGCGGCCGTCTTGACGATGGTGTCGAATACCGGGGCCAGATCGAAGGTCGAGCGGCTGATGACCTTCAGGACGTCGGCGGTCGCGGTCTGCTGCTCCAGGGCATCTCGCGTTTCGCTGATGAGCCGGGCGTTTTCCATGGCGATGACCGCCTGCGAGGAGAAGTTCTGCAGCAAGGCGATCTGCTTTTCGGAGAAAGGGCGCACCTCGCGGCGCCAGATCGTGAAGGAGCCCAAGAGCTTCCCTTCCCTGCGCAACGCCGCCGTAAGCTGGCTGCGGGCGCCTCCCAGCCGCAGGAGGGCCAAGCGCGCAGGGTCGCGCGACGCGTATGCCTCACCCGACGCGGTGTCCACGATATGCACGACGTCCTCGCCGCGCGCGATCCGTCCGATGCCGGTTTCGGGATGGGGGTGTATGGGGTCACGCGGAAATTCGGCGAAGCCCCGCACGGCCATCGGCACGAAACACTCGCCATCGTAAGTACAAAGGATGCCCGCATCCGCGCCGCACACGCGTGTCGCCTTCTCCAGCATCGCCTCGAACACCGGCGCGAGATTGCCGGGCGAGGAGTTGATGACCTCCAGGACCTCGGCGGTCGCGGTCTGCTGCTCCAGCGCCTCGCGCGTCTCATTGATGAGCCGGGCGTTCTCGATCGCGATCGCGATCTGGTCGGCGAAAAGCTCGACGAGGCCGATCTGCTTTGGGGTGAACGCGTTCACCTCCAGGCGGAAAATCATCAGCACGCCCAGGAGTTCGGCGCCCTTCAGAATCGGTACGCCGAGGATGGTCCGGATCGCGCCCACCTCCCGTGCGCCGTAGGAATATTCGGGGTCGGCGCGGACGTCGGGAATGTGGATCGTGCGCCGCTCGAGCGCGGCGCGTGCGGCGCCGCTGTGGCGCCCGGGGCGGATCGGGTTTTTCTCGACCCACGCCGTGAATTCCGGCGTGGCGTTGTAAGCTACGACCACCCGCAGCAACTCGCCGTCGAAGCGGAAGACGAAGGCATATTCCGCCCCGCAGAGGCGCGCGGAGTTGGTGGCGGCGGCATCGAACACCGCCTGGAGATCGCCGCCGGCGCTGCTGATGATCTGCAGCACCTCCGAGATTGCCGCCTGCTGGTCGAGCGCCTCGCGGAGCTCGCGTTTGAGCCGCGCGACCCCTGGTTGTCCGCTCGGAGCTGAGGTCGTCCGCCGCCGCGGCGCCTTGGCGCTGCCCTGGCCCTTGGAGGGCGGTGATTTGCGGTCGCCTCGCTTCGTTCGCTTGCCGCCCCCACCGGAGCGCCGCCTCATGAGATCCCCCCACCCTCAGCGACAAGGCATTCCCGCCGATCAGGCTAGCACATCGAAAACCCGAGGTATGCCCTCGGTTGACCCGCTTCTCCTCCAGGTGTTACCTGCACGCCGCCTGCGCGTGCGTGAGCGGGAGCAGGGCGCGAGCGCCGAACATTCGAGAGAGCAGATGAGCAAGCAAATCAAGAGCAAGAGCAAGAAGACCATCATCGACGGCAATATTTGGACCGACGGTTCGCGCTGGAAGGTGGTCGAGGGCAGCCTCAAGCGTCCGCAAGGACGGCCCGGAAAAGTCGAGCCGCTATTTCAATACGTCGGAGAAAAGCTGCCCTTCGGCTGCCTCGAGAAGGTTCGCGAGGCGATATGCGCGCGGTCGGGAGACCCCGAAGGCATCTATATGGCGCATGACTCCATGGGCGCTGCGCGCTATGGAGGCCGTGGGAAGATTTTCGACCGTCTGCTCCAGCACCGCCGGGACTTTGCACGGGAGCTTCTCTATTTCTCGTTTTATGTCATTCGAAGCAAGAATCACGAGCGCGAGCTTGAGACCGTCATCCTTCGGGCGGCCGGCCCGCAGATGAGTCTCAATGAGCGCAAGGTGCGAAGCGACATCGATCCCGGCGACATCAACGACTACGAGCCCGGGACGCACTTCTTCGAGCGGCAGCAGCGGAGAGGCAGGAAAGCAAACGATCGCCGCGGAAATCAGAAATGACGCGCTCGCCAGCGCCGCGGCAAAGACGCGGGCCACGTAATTCCATAGCGTGATGGACTCAATGCACGGGCCGACCCGGTCCACGCCGGTCGCTCCACTCGCGAGCGGGCGAAGGGATTCGAACCCTCGACCCCAACCTTGGCAAGGATCGGATCGGCCCTTCGCACACGTTCG
>DATJVP010000002.1:0-69370 GCA_035581425.1 Allostellaceae bacterium
GACGCGGAGCACCGCCCCGCCCCACACCCGCCACGCCTCACCGGTCTCGCCGGTGCCGGGAATTGCGGCGCCCTTCGAGAGCTGCTTTGCGAGGAGCACGAAGCCCGAAAGCTGCTGCGTGAAGTTCGAGCGCACACCCACACCCGTGGTCATGAGGTGATTGCTCTGCTTCACGAACTTGTGCAGGTCGTGCACGTAGCCCGCGTCGAAGAAGGCGTAGGCCTGATAGTCCCGAAACCAGTCGAGCCCGAGCGTCTGCCCGTATTGCAGCTCGACTTTGCCGGCGAGCCCCTCGTCGCCGATGATCTGGGAGGGATCGTATCCGCGGCCGTAGAGCGGGCCGCCGAGGCCGATCTTCTCCTCCGAGAGCAGGTCGTTGAAGGCGTATTGCCCCTCGCCCGCGACAAGGATGCTCCAGTTGTCGACGATCGATTGCTGGCGCTGAATCTCGAGCGTCGCCTTCGTGAAGGTGCTCGGCGCCCTCAGGTTCGAGCTCTTGGGATCCTTGTTGCTCGCATCGAAGACCGGCAGGCCCTGGCTCACCTCGAAACTGAAGAGATTGACGGCGGGCGGCCCGACCGCGGTGTCGACGACGTTGTAGGCGCCCGAGAGACGCAGCACGCGAAGCCGGTCCGTCGTGCTCACGAAGTTGCCGGTGGTGACGTCGATGTTGTCGATGTCGATCCGCGCGCGGAGATTGAGGTTCTCGGCCCGCGAGCGGATCACGGGATGCGTCAGCACCAGCATCCCGCTGTTGTTCAGGGAGTCGACCTGCGCATTGGCGCCGTGGAGCACGCTGTTCGGCTGCGACTCGCTGCGGAAATAGGTGAAGTCGAGGTGGGTCCCCTCGGTTCCGATCTGCTCCTGGTGCGACGCCTCGATGTATTTGAGTTCCTTGAAGTCGAACGTCCCGGCGTAGCGCAGGCCCGTGCGCTCGTAGATGCCGATGGCGTTGTCGAGATTGCCGGCGACCGAGAACTCCAGCGGACCCACGAACCTCGAGCCGAGATTGTCGAAGCTCGCGAAGCCGTCGTATTTCTTGTCGTTGAGCACGATCGTGAGGTCGGCCGCCCCCGGGGTCGCCGCCGAAGGCGAGAGGAAGCTCCTGGCCTGCACGCCCGGGAGATCGTTGATCAGCAGCATGTAGCGCTCGAGCGCGGCCGCCGTGAGCGGCCGCACCGTCGTAATCTTCTGCGCCATCCCATCGAGCACCCCGCGGTCGCCCCCCGTCGACCCCGTGATCTCGTCCTTCACGATCACCTTGTCGATGAAGCCTTCGACGACGCGGATCTGCACGACACCGTTCGCGATCTGCTGCGCCGGTAGCACCGCCTGCGAAAGGATGTAACCGTCCTTGCGGTACCGCGCGGTGATCTGCTGCGCCACCGAGTAGACCTGCGCGAGCGTGACGTCTTTGCCGACGAGGCCGGAGTAGAAGCTGTCGAAAGTGCCGGCGGGGTAAACGCTGATCCCCGAGACTTGCAGGCCGCGAAGCACGAAATGCATGTTCTCGGCCCCAGCGGGCGCCTCTCCGCCACCGGGAATGGTCGGCGTGCCGGGCGCGCCGCCGGTCGGAGGGACGGTCGGCTGTGGCTGCAGCGGCTGCTCGATCCGTCCCGGCTGGATCGGTGCCGGGAGCAGCTGCGACCACGCCGTGCCGCCGAGCGAGAGCCATGCAACGACGGCCGCAATCGAGAGAGTCCGTGCCGCTCGTGCCGCACAGAGCCGTCGCCCGCCGTCAACATTTCGTGCGCTACCAGCCCTGTCCGCTCCCGCTCCGGGCGCGCCAGCAGACCCAAGGAGATTGGCCGCGGGCATTCCGATTGCGCCGGGGCCGAGAACACGCGCCCCCGCGCCCTGCGACAGAAGTCGACCCCCCATTCGTCCGCCCTCTCGCCCTAAGCAGGGTTTCTAAGCCCTACTTTGTGGTTTCACGGCCTCAACGCCCGCCGCATCTACCTCTTTTGTGGAGGAAGATGAGATGAGAATCACCCTATCGACTAGCACTTTTAGGTTTTACATAAACCCTTTCTCGGTACAAGCACTATCAGCCGGTGCGCGACCCTATCCGATCATTCTTTCTGTCGCGTGACATTCTCAGAGGTTTTCTATTGTCGTTCATATGGTAAGGGTGAAAAACCGCGCTCGCGAGGCGTAGCGTGCCAGGCCCGAAATCCGATGCATTCCGTGCGACATTTGCACCCTTTCGAGGAGATTTTCGCCGGATTCAGTGATGGAAAGAATAGAGATAATTGCGATCCAAGACACGCGAAGCGTGTGCAAAGGAATGCTTCTAAATAGGTATGATCATCATCGCGCCGGATACCGGTGCGTGCGCGACTCGGATCATCCGGTGCCGAGTTGTTGCAGGTCGGGTTCGAGCGCAGTATCACGCGCCCCCAAGCACAGCCCTCTCGAGGCCTGCCGGATTAGCTCAGGGGTAGAGCAGCTGATTTGTAATCAGAAGGTCGGGGGTTCGAATCCCTCATCCGGCACCAGGCTTGAAGCACCCTGGGGCCGCCGCCGTCGGTGCCCGTCCCGACCGTGGTTAAGCATTGCTTTATCGCTCGCCCCGACAATCGAGCGCTTCGCGATCCTTCAGGGAACCGTCGATGGCGCGCGCGCCCTCATTTCCTATTCTCCTCGAGCAAGACCGCCTGGCGCTCCTCGGGGCTGAGCTGGCGCTCGAAGACCGCATTCTGATTATCGCGCGCATGCGCGACGCCGAGCCCGGCAGCCTGCCGATAGAGCCGATAGGCCGCGAGCGCGTCGCGAGCGGTGCCGAGCCCGTTGAGCTCGCACCACGCCAGCACCTCGACGGCCCGCGGATCGTTCGACGCAGCGAGATGCTGGAGCGCCTCGATGTCCTTGGGGCCAACCGTCTTCGCCCGCACGCGGGCGACGATCTCCGCGAATTCCGGCTCGCTCGGCTTTGGCGGCGCTTCAGCCTCTTTGGGTGGGGGCGGCGGGCGGTTGCGAAGGTTCTTCTCGCACTCGGGATCGGGCGTCTTGAGGCAGCGATAGGCGCCATCGAGATCATAGAACTGCGCACGCACGGGTGTTGCGAGCGCCATTGTCGCGGCAAGAAGCAGGAGAGCGGTGCGATGCGCCATCGCAGGAATGATAGCAGAATCCGCAGCGGCCGAGCCCTACGCCTCGCGGGCGCGCTCTCAAGCGCACTCCTGTTGGCGGCTTGCGGCTGGACCCCGCGCAATCTCGTCGCGAGCATAACCGGGCCGCTTCCCGAGCCCGCGCCGATCGACTTGGACGGCGGCATACACGGCGCGCTCATCGGCGCCGAGGGGTATCCGGTACCACTCACATCAACGCAGGCGGACGCGGCAATCGCGCCCAGCCTCAAGTCGCAACTCCAGCGCCCCGAGCGCCAAGCGCTCGCGGAAGCGAGCCAGCAAGCGGCGACCGCAAAGCGTGGCACGAAAATCGCCTGGCCGCCGCCGCCGCCCCCGCCGCCGGCTCCAACGCCAGCCGCGGCTGCTGCGCCCACTCCCATTGCCGCTCCGGCTCCGGCTGCAGTTCCCACCCCGCCCCCGGCTCCAGCTCCTGCACCGCCGCAGGCTTCGGCACCGGAAGCGCCCCCTCCGGTTTCAGGTTGGGTGGCCCCGGTCTCCGATCCCTATCTGTCGAGCCACGGGCTCGTCTGTCGCGACCTCCGGCAGGCTCTGATGCATGGCGAGGAGCCGACTGTCGCAGCCATAAGCCTCTGCCGCGAGGATAGCGGTGGCGGCGCTCACGTTTGGATTGCCTCGCACTGGCCCTGAGCGGGCCTGGAAGCATCAGTCGAGGGCCGCCTCGGCAGCGATCTCCAGCCGCTCCTCCGTCGAGGGCGAGCGGTGGCTGCTGCGCAGGAGCAGCAGGAGCGGCACCACCGAGAGCGTCACGAGCATCATGAACTTGAAGTCCGCGACGTAGGCGAGCATCGAGGCCTGTCGGTTGACCTCGCTGTCCAGCATCGCGAGTCCGACGGCCGTCCGCATATTCCAGATGCTGTCGGGCGGTAGCGAGCGGAGTGCCTGCGCAAAGGGATTGAGGTGCTCCACGAGCTCCTGGTGGTTGATCTGGATCGTGCGCACGAGGATCGTCTCGACGACGGAGATGCCGATGCTGGCGCCGATGTTGCGCATGAGGCTGAAGATGCCCGCGGCTTCGGTGCGGAGCTGGGGCCGCAGCGTCGTGAAGGCGAGCGTGCTGAGCGGCGGGAAGACGAAGCCGATGCCGAGGCCTTGGAGCGCGCCGGTTCGGATCAGGAACCACTCGTCCGCCTCGAGCGAGATGCCCATCATCTGATAAAGCGAGAGCGCCGTCAGCAAAAGGCCCAGCAGGATCAGGAGCCGCGCATCCACATGCGTCATGATCCGGCCCACCACGATCATCGAGACCATGGTGCCGATGCCCCGGGGCGCCAGGATGAGGCCTGTTGTGAAGACAGGATAGTTGAGCAGGTCCTGCATCAGCGGCGGCAGCAGGGCGAGCGTCGCAAAAAGCACCACGCCCACGACAGCAATGCAGAGTATGCCCGAGATGAAATTGCGGTCGCGCAGCAGCTCCGGATCGACGAAGGGGTGCTTGGTCGTCATCGAGTGGACGATGAAGGTATATAGGCCGAGCCCCGCGAGCGCGGTCTCCACCACGATCTCCGTCGAAGAGAACCAGTCCTTGAGCTCGCCGCGATCGACCAGCATCTGACAGGCGCCGACGGCAAGGCTCAGCATCGCGAAGCCGAAGAAATCGAAGGGCCGCGAT
The DNA here is from genome assembly GCA_035581425.1 of Allostellaceae bacterium. Taxonomy (GTDB): domain Bacteria; phylum Pseudomonadota; class Alphaproteobacteria; order ATCC43930; family CGMCC-115725; genus DASZHJ01. Next base: position 4,762 of record DATJVP010000002.1, read on the forward strand.
TTCTCCAGGCGATGCTCGGCCATGAAGGTCGCGATGCCGAGAAAAGCGAGGATGCCGACGGGAACGTTGATATAGAAGACCCAGCGCCAGCTATAGCTCTCGGTGAGCCAGCCGCCGAGCGTGGGCCCGAAGATCGGTCCGATCATCACGCCGACGCCCCAAAGCGCCATCGCATAACCGTGCCGCTCGCGGGGATAGGCGTCGAGGAGCGTCGCCTGCGAGAGAGGCACCAGCGCAGCGCCGAAGATCCCCTGGAAGAGACGGAAGACCACGATCTCGGCCAGCGACTGCGCGGCGCCGCAGAGGACCGAGGCGATGGTGAAGCCCACGACCGATATCAGGAAGAGGCGCTTGCGCCCCCAGCGCCCCGCCACCCAGCCCGTGAGCGGTGTCGCGATCGCGGCGGCAACGATGTAGGAGGTGAGCACCCAGGCGATCTGGTCCTGCGTCGCCGAGAGCCCGCCCTGCATATGCGGCAGCGCCACGTTCGCGATGGTGGTGTCGATCACCTGCATCACCGTCGCGAGCATGACGGAGATCGTCACCATCGCGAGGTTGCCGCCGGATGCGCGCCCGACGGAGGCCTCGGCGGCGCTCATCACTCTTCGTCGGGCTTGACGCTGGTGTCGCGGCCGAGCGCGCGGGCGATCGGGCCGGGCAGTGGATTCTGGTGTCCGGTGTCGATGTCGACGGTGACGCTCATGCCCGCGCGGAGCCCGTTGGTCATCTCGCCCGGCGCGAGCTGCAGCCGCACCGGCACGCGCTGCACGACCTTCACCCAATTTCCGGTCGCGTTCTGCGGCGGCAGGATCGAGAACTCCGAGCCGGTGCCGGGGCTCATGCTGCTTACGACTGCGCGCCACTTGCGGTCGGGATAGCTGTCGACCTCGATGGTCGCGGTCTGACCCGGCTTCATGTGCGTGAGGTCGGTCTCCTTGACGTTGGCCTCTATGTAGAGGCTGTGGATCTCGACGAGCGCGAAGACCGGCTGGCCCGACTGAACATATTGGCCCGGCCGCAGATCGACCTTTGCGGCGATGCCGTCATCGGGCGCGTAGATCAGGGTGTGTGAGAGATCGAGCGCCGCCTGGTCGCGGGCGGCGATCGCCGTGCGTACCTGGGGATGCGTGTCGATATCGATGTCGGGATTGCCGCCGAGGCTCGCAAGCGTCTGCGCGAGCTCCTCTTCGACCGACGCCACGCCCTGACGCGCCATGTCGAAGTTGTGGCGCGAGAGGTCGAATTGCGCGACGGAGACCGCGCTGGTGCTGAGAAGACGCTGCTGCCGGTCGAGCTCGCGGCGCATGTACTCCAGCGTGTCCTTGGCCTGCTGGAGCTGCGCCTGCTTCTGGCGATAGCTCGCCTTGAGCGCGGAGATGGCATCGCGGGCCGCGGAGAGCTGCGCCTCCGCGCGTGCGAGCACGATCTTGAAGGGCGCGTCGTCGATGCGGAAGAGCAGCGCGCCCTTGGCGACGATCTGGTTGTCCTTGACCTCGACCGAGATCACGCGGCCCGCGACGTCGCTGCTGACCTGGACCTTGTCCGCGCGCACATAAGCGTCATCCGTCGAGACGTAGCGCCCGCCGGTCGCATAGAAATAGGCGCCGCCCGCGAGCAACACCGCGGGTCCCAGCACGAGCAGCACGAACCGCACCCAGCCGCGCTGGAGCAGCCCCTTCGAATAGCGGCCGGAGCGCTCAGCCATGGCTGGCCCTTCGGCCGAGCAGGGCCGCCTCCTCGCGCGTCTCCAGCTCTTCCACCACCCGGAGCGCGCCGCGCTCGGAGAGATTGCCGCGAATTTTCTCGAGCGCCGAGAGCAGCGCCTCCCGCTCCGCCGGATCGAGCCCCGCGAGCGCCTCCTCGCGCGTCACGGCGCCGAGCGCCCACATGCGCTCCAGCACCGGAGCTACCTTTGCGGTCGTGAACAGCCGGCGCGCGCGGCGGTCGCCGGGATCCGCGCGGCGCTCGATCCAACCGGCGGCCTCGAGCCGGTCGACGAGCCGACCCAAGGTCACGCTTTCGATCTCCAATATCTCCGCGAGCCCGCGCTGATTGATGCCTTCGTGGCGATGCAGATGTGCCAGCACCTGCCATTGCGCCCGCGAGAGCCCGAGCACACGCGCGCGCTGGTCGAAGCGCTTGCGCAGGAGTCGCGCGATGTCGTGCAGCACGAAGCCGAAACCTTGCTCGGGAGGGGCGGACATGCACATAAAATAGTAAGCACGCTTTCAATTAGCAAGCTCACATTAACTAGTCTAAGTGATTGAAAATGCGTTAACTCCGTACGCGGATTTAGGAGAGCAAGGCCTATCGGCACTCGCGGCGGCGCCTTGCTCGCCCCCTGACCGTGTTGCGGCGGGGCCTCTGCTATAAGGGCGGCATGCCGGACTGGCCGCCGCCATGACCACGTTACTGCTGCTGACGGCGCTGGTATTCGCGGTGAGCTGGGCCGCGACCGGCGCGGTGACCTACTGGCTCGGGCGGCGGATGATCCTCGACCATCCCGTGGAGCGCTCCTCGCACGACCGTCCCATTCCCAAGGGTGGCGGGATTGCGGTGGTCCCCACGGTGCTCCTGGCTTGGCTCGGCCTTGCGGTGCTCGGCATGGTGCCGCCGGAGACACTCCTCATTTGCTGCCTCGGCTTCGCGCTTGCGGCGCTTTCCTGGCTCAACGATCTCACGCACATCCCTGCGATCCTGCGGCTCGGTTTTCACCTGCTGATCGCGACGACCGGGCTCCTGGCGCTTCCCGACCGAGGCCACGAGTTCCAGGGCTTGCTGCCGCCGGCGCTCGACGCAGCCGCGACCGTCCTGCTCTGGGCCTGGTTCCTCAACCTCTACAATTTCATGGACGGGATCGACGGGATCGCCGCGAGCGAGACCGCCGCGATCGGCTTCGGTCTCGCCTTCGTCGCGGCTTTGACCGGCATCGCCTCCGGTGGGTACCTGCTGCTGGCCGTGTCGCTTGCGGCCGCCGCGCTCGCCTTCCTGCCCTGGAACTGGCATCCCGCGCGCGTCTTCCTCGGAGATGTAGGGAGTGTGCCGCTGGGCTTTCTCGCGGGTTGGCTCCTGCTCCTGGTGGCGGGCCGCGGCTATTGGGTCTCGGCGCTGCTGTTGCCGCTCTATTACCTCGCCGATGCGACGCTTACGCTCCTCGCGCGCATCCTCTCCGGGGAGCGCGTCTGGCGCGCGCACAAGCGCCATTTCTACCAGCGCGCGCTCCGTCCGGACGGCAATCACGCGCGGGTCGTGCTCTCGATCGTCGCGGCGAATTGCATGCTCGTGGGCGCGGCGGTGCTCGCGATCTGGAGGCCGCTCCCCGCGCTCGGCACCGGCGTCGCCGTCATCGCCGCTCTGCTGATCCTGCTCGACCGGCGCGGGCGACACGCCTAGCTCCGCGCCCCGCTGCGATAGAATTGCGGTCGCACGAAGCTTCCGGCCCAAGCGCCGCGATGCTCGGTCTTCGCCTCCTCCTCGATCGCGACGTAGCGGGTCCGGCGGCCATAGGCGAAGGCAAGACCCTCGGAGACGAGAACGGCCCCGACATCCTCCCCATTGGCGGTGCAGACCGCGAACTCGCGGGCGTGGCGGTCGACGAATTCAGGATCGACCTGGCAGCCGAAGCCGGGCGTCGCCACCAGCGCCTGCAGCCGGTGTGTTGCAACGTCGCCGCAAGCCCAGACTTCCCCCTTGGCATCGCGGCAGGTCTGCGTGCGCTCGAAAGCGTCGACGCCGAAGAGCCGCAGCCGCTCGCTGAAGCAGCGGAGCCGCAGACGCGAGAGCAGGCATCTCCCGGGCCGCACCGAGATCGTGTCGCCATCGATGACGGAGTAGCGGTCGGAGCGCTTGGGCGCCGGCAGCATCAGCAGCACCGCGATCGCGATCGCGACCACGGCGAGCGTTCCTGCGCCGCCGCGCCAGAGAAGCCGCTTCGTCCGCGCCCGCATCGCTCCCCGCGCCTCAGACCTCGACGGTCACGAAGAAGTCGCGGTCGATCGTCTCGATCGCGAAGCGTCCCCGCGCCAGCGGCTCGAAGAGCCGCTGGAGTTGCGGCTTCGTATAGAGGAAGAGGTCGCAGCGGCTGCGATAGCGAAGCTTGCGCTGCCAGGCGAGAATGCCGCCGGCGACGGGAAAGCTGAAAAAGGCGCGCCGCCGCGTCAACTCCAGCACGCGCACGATGACGCGCGTGGGATCGGCGATGTAGTCCATGAACCCCATCACGACGGCATAATCGAAGGTATCGGAGATCGGGTGCGTGAGGAAATCGCCGTATTCCCAGCGGCACCGCGCCTCGACGCCCGCCGCGGTGGCGTTCTGCCGGGCGAGGTCGATCATGCCCTGCGCGAAGTCGAGGCCGAACACTTTGACCGCACCCGCTCGCGCAAGAGCGATCGCATAGTGTCCGGGTCCGCAGCCCACGTCGATCGCCGTCCGACCGGCGATGGGCTCGCAGCCCGCGAGCGTCTTCTCGTAGCGGAGACGCATCGCCTGGCGGAACAGGCGATTGATCACGCGGTTTGGGAGCGTATTGGCGGTGCCGTAGATCGCGTTGAAGTCGCCGGCATAAGCGTCGAAGAAGGTCGCGGCGCGGTTTCCCTCGGACATCGGATCAGGCCCTCGCGAGCGCGGGAGCTTGCGCGAGATAGCGCTCGAAGCTCGTCACCTCGAATTCCCCGAGGATGCGACGGAGCTTCCGCTCGGTGCCGCGGAGATTGACGTAGGTCTTGAAGCGATCCTTTCGGCTCATGGGCAGACGCGGCTGTGCCGGGTCGATCTCGCGGGGATGGACGTAAAAGATGACCGGCCGCCCCTCCGCCAGTGCGCGCCGCGCCATACGACGCGTGAGCCAATAAGGAGAGAGCCTGAGATAGCCGCCGCCGAAGAAGCACATGGGCTTGCCCATGACCTCGACCGCCGTGATCGGAAATTCCGCGAGCGCTCCCGCGGGGGTCTCGCGCCGGTGCGGATGGAAGGTGTCGACGGCGATCCCGCCGATCCGGTGCGGCGCGGGGAAGATGGAGGAATCGTAGCGGTAGCCCGCCGAGGCGAGCGCCTCGAAGAACCACGGGGTCTCCTTCGTTACGGAAAAGGCGGCCGCGCGATAGCCGAGCACCTGCCGGCCCGCAATTTCCTCGAGGAGCTGCTTCGCTTTGCGCACGTCCTCCGCGAACTCCGCCGCGGACTGCGTGAACACGAGACGGTGGGCGAAGCCGTGCGAGGCGACCTCGTGCCCGGCGTCGACCGCGCTCCGCACAAGGTGGGGAAAGCGCTCCGCGAAATAGGCGATGAAGAAGCAGGTGGCCGTGGCGCCACGCTCTGCGAGAATGTCGAGCAGACGGCGGAAATTCGTTTCGAGCCGGCTCGGGAGCGCGTCCCAGCGCGCGGGATCGGGCTCCACTCCCGGCAACGAGATGTTGAACCAGTCCTCGACGTCGATCGAGAAGATGCTCTGCATCGGCCCTCGCTTGGAGAAGTCCGCAGTATAGCGGCGCCCTCGCGCGGAGCCTAGTCCGGGCCCGGCAACAGGACGTCCGTGCGGCCGGCGACGCGATAGAGCAGGAGCCCCGCCCATTCGTGCAGGCCCGTCGTCACCAGCGCGAGCTCGCGGAGCAGCGAGGGCTCCTGCAGGATGCCGATCTCTCCGGCGGTGCGGTAGTTCACGGGATAGGCCAGCACCGGCCAGCCGAGGCGGCGGAAGACGCCTACGGCGCGCGGCATATGCGCGGCCGAAGTGACGAGGATCCAGGTCTCGCGTGGTTGCGGTTTCGCGAGCTCCTGCGCGAAGCGCACATTCTCCCAGGTGGTGCGTGATCGCGTCTCGATCGTGATGCGCTGGGGATCGACGCCCTCCTCGATGAAATAGCTGCGCATCGCCTCCGATTCGGCGGGACCGCCGCCGAAAAGACGGGAGTTCCCGCCGGCGAGGACGACTCTCGCCGCGGGAAAGCGCCGCGCTAGGAGCGCGCCGATCACCATGCGCTCGCCGGCCTCCGTGAGCTGGATTTGCCCACGCGCCTCGCTCAGGCTCTCGTCGACGCCGCCGCCCAGCACGATGATGCCGTCGATCCGGTCCGGGAGCGTCGTCGGAGGCTGGAAGCGATTCTCGAGCGGCAGAAGCAGCCACTCCCCGATCGGCAGCACCGTCAGCGCCAGGAAGCCCGCCGCCGCGAAGATGACGATGCGGAAGCCCCGTCGCCGACCGGTCAGCAGCGCCACGAGTACTCCCAAAGCCAGCAGAAACGTCAGGAGATTGCCGGGCGCGGCGACGATGCCGAGGATCTTGCTCAGGACAAAGGCCATGACGCCTCCCGCGGCGAGTGTGTGCTCGCGAGAGGCGCGGTGCAATCCCGAGAGCGGGATTGAGATTGCCCCTTTGCCCGCGCTTCCCTTAATACTCAGGCCGATGGCTACTCGCCCGACCGGCTCGCTCTTGCACGGGACCCGCGCCCTCGGCGCCCTCGCCCACGACGTCCTGATGTCGGGGCTCGCGCTGCTGCTTTCCATGTACTTGCGCTATGGCGACGAGTTCTGGAACGTCCCGCGCGATCTCCTGGTCTTCTATACGCTCGGCTTCGCCGCGATCTCCGCCGGCGTTTTCCTCGCGACCGGCGTCTATCGCGGGATCTGGCGCTATGCCTCGCTGCCGGACCTGCTCGCGCTGGTGCGGGCATCCACCCTCGCGATTGCGATTTCGTTCCTCACCTTCTTCACGGCGACCCGGCTCGACGCGATGCCGCGCTCGGTCCTGGTGATCTGCTGGCTCGCGATGCTGGCGCTGCTCGGCGGACCGCGCTTCGTCTACCGCGCGATAAGGGATCATGGCCTCCGCCGCATCCTGCAGCGCCGGAGCGCGCCCGCCATTCCCGTCCTCCTCGTGGGCATCAGCGACAGCACCCACGCTTTCATCCGCGAGATGGCGCGCGATCCCGAGGCGCCCTACGAAGTCGTGGGCATCGTCGCGGAACGCGCGGGCGGCGTCGGGCGCGAGGTCGCGGGCGTCTCCGTGCGCGGCACGGTCGAGACGCTCGCGGAAGTCGTCGACGCGCTCGAGCGTCGGGACGAGCGCCCGCAGCGCCTCATCGTCGCGGCGCAGGGGACCGACGGCGCTACGGTGCGGCGCCTCCTCGACTTCTCCGACCGGCTCGCCATACCGCTCGCGCGGCTTCCACGCATGACCGAGTTCAAGGCGACCGACGGCGAAGGCCGGGCGCGGATCGAGCCCGTCGCGATCGAGGACCTCTTGGGCCGGCCCCAGGCAGTCCTGGACCGGCCGAGCATGGAGGCGCTCATCGCGGGACGCCGCATCCTCGTCACCGGCGCCGGCGGGACTATCGGCTCCGAGCTCGTGCGGCAGGCGGGGGCGCTCGGGCCGGCGCGCCTCATCCTCTTCGACAGCAGCGAGTATCAACTCTACCGTATCGACCGCGAGCTCATGGAGACCCACCCGGCGCTACCGCGCCGCGCCGTCATCGGCGACGTACGCGAACGCGCGGCGATCGAGGAATTGATCGCGGAGGAGAAGCCGGAGCTCGTCTTCCATGCCGCAGCCCTCAAGCACGTTCCCATCGTCGAGGCCTATCCGGTCGAGGGCGCACTCACCAACGCGCTCGGCACGCGCAACGTCGCGGAGGCTTGCCGCGCGCATGGCGTCAAGACGATGGTCATGATCTCCACCGACAAGGCCGTCAATCCCGCGAACGTCATGGGTGCGACGAAGCGCGTCGCCGAGATGACCTGCCAGGCGCTCGACCTCGCCGAAGGCCGCCGCGACGGCGGCACGCGCTACGCGACGGTGCGCTTCGGCAATGTGCTTGGCTCGACGGGTTCGGTAGTGCCCCTCTTCCAGCATCAGCTTGCCCAGGGTGGGCCACTCACCGTGACGCATCCGGAGATCACGCGCTTCTTCATGACCGTGCGCGAGGCGGTGGAGCTGGTGCTGCAATCGGCGGCGCTTGCGGTCGAGACCGACGCGCGCGGCCGCATTTTCGTCCTCGACATGGGCGAGCCCGTGAAGATCGTCGACCTCGCGCGCCAGATGATCCGTCTCGCCGGGCTGAAGCCCGAGCAGGACATCGGGATCGACTTCATCGGCCTCCGCCCCGGCGAGAAGCTGCACGAGGAGCTCTTCTACGAAGACGAGGCGCTCTCACCGACCCGCATCCCCGCAATCCGCCTCGCTGAGCCGCGAAGTCTCGACCAGGCAACCCTAACGCCGATGCTCGAAGCGCTCGCAGCCGCGGCGATAGCGCGCGACGAGGAAGCCGTGCGCAAGCTGCTGGCGCGGATGGTGCAAGGCGTCACGACGGTGGAGCAGGCAGCTCTCCGCGTCGGACGCTGAGTCTCAGCGCTTGCCCGCAGCGCGGTGCGATGTCCCGACACATTTTGCTGGTCGATGCCAGAATAGCCAGAATTCACAGGCTCCAGTAAGCGAGCCCCGCCGGCACAGCGCTCGGCTCCAGCGCAGACTTTACGTCTATCACCACACCCCTCGGCGTCAGAACGTCGAGGTATCGAGCGAGCGGCCGCTCTCGGAAGATGCGGTGTGGCACCGCAACGACGAGCGCATCGAGGCGCGTCAGAGCATCGACGCTCGCGAGCGCGATCCCGTATTCGCGCCGGGCTTCCTCGGCGTCGACGAGGGGGTCGTGCACGAGGGCGTCGATGCCGAAGCCCTTGAGTTCCGCGACGATGTCGGGAACGCGGCTGTTGCGGAGGTCCGGGATGTCGGGCTTGAAGGCGAGGCCGAGGATGGCGACGCGCGCGCCGCGAACGGGGCGGTCGGCGGCGATAAGGAGCTTGACCAGGCGCTGCGCGATGAAGGCGCCCATACTGTCATTGATGCGGCGGCCCGCGAGGATCACCTGCGGGAGATAGCCCACCGCCTCCGCCTTCGCCGTCAGATAATAGGGATCGACGCCGATGCAGTGGCCGCCAACCAGGCCCGGCGTGAAGGGAAGGAAATTCCACTTGGTGCCGGCGGCCGCAAGCACGTCCGCCGTGCGCAGGCCCAGCCGGTCCATGATGAGTGCGAGCTCGTTCATTAGGGCGATGTTGAGATCGCGCTGCGTGTTCTCCAGCACCTTCGCGGCCTCCGCGACCTCAATCGAGGGCGCGCGGTGGACGCCCGCGGGGACGACGGCGCCGTAAGCGCGCGCGACGCGCTCCAGCGTCTCCGCATCCTCGCCCGCGACCACCTTGACGATGCTCTCGAAGCGATGCGTGGGATCGCCGGGATTGATGCGCTCCGGAGAGTATCCCAGCTTGAAATCGACGCCCGCGCGGAGACCAGAGGCCTCCGCAAGCGCGGGACCGCAGATCTCGCGGGTGAGCCCGGGATAGACGGTCGATTCGAACACGACGACGGCGCCCGGCCGGAGCGCCGGCCCGATGAGGCGGCACGCGGAAAGCAGCGCGCGAAGATCGGGCCGGCGCTGCTCGTCGATGGGTGTCGGCACCGCGACGACGAAGAAGCTCGCTTCGGCGAGATCAGCGGGATCGTCGATGAAGCGGAGCGAGGTCGAGCGCAGCGCATCGGCTGCGACCTCGCGCGTGCGGTCCTCGCCGCGGCGAAGCTCGGCGATGCGCTCGGGCGAGACGTCGAAGCCGAGCACGGACTTGAATGCCCGCGCGAAGGCAAGCGCCACCGGAAGCCCGACATAGCCGAGCCCCACGACCGCATAGCCGCGTTCGCTCACGCGCCCGGGCCCTCGCGCGCGAGGCGCTCGAGATAGGCGCCGTAATCCGATTTCTTGAGCGGACCCGCGAGGCGCAGGAGTTGCGCCGCATCGATGAAACCCTGGCGGAACGCCACCTCCTCGATGCAGCCGATCTTCTGCCCGGTTCGCTTCTCGAGTGTCCGCACGAACTCCGAGGCTTCGATGAGGCTGTCATGCGTACCTGTGTCGAACCAGGCATAGCCGCGCCCGAGCCGTTCGACCGCAAGCGTGCCGCCTTTGAGGTAGGCTTTGTTCACGTCGGTGATTTCAAGCTCCCCGCGCGCGGAGGGCTTGATCCCCGAAGCGACCTTCACGATGTCGCGGTCGTAGAAATAGAGGCCGGTCACGACCCAATCCGAGCGCGGCGCCCTCGGCTTCTCCTCGATCGAGACCGCGTGGCTCGCGGAATCGAATTCGACGACGCCGTAGCTCTCGGGCTCGCTCACGCGATAGGCGAAGACGGTAGCTCCTTTGCCGCGCTTCATCGCGCGCTCGAGCATCTGTGTGAGGCCGTCGCCATAGAAGAGATTGTCGCCGAGGATGAGCGCCGCGCCCTCGCCCGCAAGGAAATCGCGGGCGATCAGGAAGGCTTGAGCGAGACCCTCGGGCTTTGGCTGCTCGGCATAGGAGAGGCGGATACCCCAGGAGGCGCCGTCGCCGAGCAGCGCCTTGAAGAGCGGCGCGTCCGCGGGCGTCGTGATGATGAGGATCTCCCTGATCCCGCCGAGCATGAGGGTCGAGAGCGGATAGTAGATCATCGGCTTGTCGTAAACCGGCAGGAGCTGCTTCGAGAGCGCGTGCGTCAGTGGATAGAGCCGCGTGCCCGAGCCGCCGGCGAGGATGATGCCTTTCATGCGCGCGCTCCTCGCCCAAGCCGCTCGCCGCGATAGACGCCGGCGCGGATCGGCTCCCACCATGCGCGATTGTCGAGATACCAGCGCAGCGTCTTGCGCAGTCCCGTCTCCAGGCTCTCGCTCGGGCGCCAGCCGAATTCGGCGCGGAGCTTGCCGTCGTCGATGGCATAGCGGAGATCGTGGCCCGGCCGGTCCTCGACGAAGGCGACGAGCTTGCGGTGCGGACGGTGCGGCGAATCCGGCAGCGCCTCATCGAGGAGCGAGCAAAGGATCCGCACCACCTCGATGTTCTGCCGTTCCTCACCGCCGCCGATGTTGTAGGTCTCGCCGAGGCGTCCCCGCTCCAGCACCAGCGCCAGCGCCGCGGCGTGGTCGCCGACATAGAGCCAGTCACGGACATTCGCGCCGGCGCCATAGACCGGCAGCGGCTTTCCGTCGATCGCATTGAGGATCATCAGCGGGACGAGCTTCTCCGGAAATTGCCAGGGGCCGTAATTGTTGGAGCAATTGGTCGTCACCACGGGAAACCCGTAGGTCCGATGCCACGCGCGCACGAGATGATCGGCGCCGGCCTTGCTCGCGGCGTAGGGGCTGTTGGGGCGGAAGGGCGTTTCCTCGGTGAAGCGGCCCTCTGCCCCGAGCGAGCCGAAGACTTCGTCGGTCGAGATGTGGTGGAAGCGAAAGCGCGCCTTCGCCTCGCCCTTGAGGCCCTGCCACCACGCGCGCGCAACTTCCAGCAACGTGAACGTGCCCACGAGATTCGTTGCGATGAATTCGTCGGGGCGGTCTATCGAGCGATCGACATGCGTCTCCGCGGCGAGGTGCATGACAGCCTCGGGCGCGTGCGCCTTGAAAATCCGCTCGACGGCGCCGCGGTCGGCGATGTCCGCGACTTCGAGCCAATAGCGGCCGTGCGCCGCGAGCGCGTCCAGCGGCGGGTTCGAGCCCGCATAGGTGAGCTTGTCGAGATTCACGACCGCATGGCCCGCGGCGAGAAGATGCCGCACCACCGATGTGCCGATGAAGCCCGCCCCGCCCGTCACCAGGATCTTCAAGCGCCCTCCTCCTGGGCCAGCAACGCCGCGACATCTGCAAGCCGCGGCACCACCCAGAAGTCGTGGCATCGCTCAACCGCGGGCGCAAGCGGATCGTAGCGCACGAGCGTGCCGACTCCGGCGGCGCGGCCGGCCTCGATGTCGCTTTCCTTGTCGCCGACGGTCCAGGACCGCGCGAGATCGAGTCCGAGATCGGCCGCGGCCTGCAAAAACATCCCGGGCCCGGGTTTCCGCCAGGAGTTGGCGCGGCGGTAATGACCGATGCCTTCCGTCGGATGATCCGGACAGTGATAGACCGCCGCGATCGGCGTTCCTCGCCGCGCGAACTCCAGCCGCATCCATGCCATCAACCGCTCGAAATCCTCCTCGCCATAGAGGCCGCGGCCGATGCCGGCCTGGTTGGTGGTGATCACCGTCGGGAATCCCGCCCGCGCAAACCGCGCTACCAACTCGAAAACGCCGGGGACGAAGCGGCATTCCTCGATGCGATGGAGATAGCCGATGTCCTCGTTGACGACGCCGTCGCGGTCAAGGATCAGCGCGCGCTTTGCGGGTTGCTCCGGCATCGTCTCGCTCTCGCCTGTGACCTGAATCACATCCTAGGAACAATTTCAGGGCGGCTGGGGATGAATCGCTGGGCCGGGCACCATATCATCCGCTGAGAGCGGCCTTGGAACCTCCCGGACGGCGAGGGCAGGCCGCCAAGTTAGGAGACAGAGCCATGAAATCCCGTGGGTTTTTCCGAGTGCTGGGGCTTGGTTCCCTGGCGGCGGTCGTAGGGGCGACGCTGCTCCTCACGGCGCCCAAAGCCGAGGCCGGCACGGTGGTTGCCGTAGGGGTCGCGCCGGGATATTACGCGCCCTACTACGCACCCTATCCGTACTATCCCACCTACTACGCGCCGGCGCCGGTCTATCCCGCGCCCGTCTTCCCGTTCGTGGGCTCCGTGAGCTTCTTCTTTGGCCCGCACGGCTACAATTATGGCCACGGCTATTACTACGGCCGCGGCTACCATCACTGAGATGCCAGCGCCGGGGCCGACCGGAAATACCGGTTGAAAGCCCCGGCGCACTCTCCGATGATCGCTCCGATGTGGGGGCGACATGGACCTGACATCCTTCTATCGGTCTGAGCTCGACGAGCACGCGGCGGTGCTGCGTGCCACGCTCGCACAATGCGAGGCGCCATTCCTCAGGCTCTGCGAAGTGGCCGCGACCAGCCTCAAAGGCGGCGGCAAGCTGCTCTTCTTTGGAAATGGTGGCAGCGCCGGCGACGCGCAGCATCTCGCAACGGAGCTTGCCGTGCGCTACGTCCGCGACCGCGCGCCGATTCCCGCGATCGCCCTCACCACCGATACCTCCGCCTTGACCGCGATCGGCAACGACATGGGGTTCGATCAGCTCTTCGCGCGCCAAGTGCAGGCCTTGGGACGCGCGGGCGACCTCGCGGTCGGCATCACAACCTCCGGGCGCAGTCGCAACGTCATCCGCGGCCTCGAAGTCGCGCGCGAGCTCGGCCTCGGCGCGGCCGCGCTCAGCGGGAACGACGGAGGCATGCTCCCTGGCCTTGCCGATCCGCTTCTCATCGTCCCCTCCCGCGTCACCGCGCGCATCCAGGAGATGCACATTACGCTGGGGCAGATGCTCTGCGGCGCGCTCGAGCGGATGCTGGGATTGGTCTGAGGCTTACTCCGCGAGCCGCGCAAGCGCCGCCACCGTATCCGCCTCCTCCGCAGGCTTGTCCCAGCGAATGCGCGCGATCCGTGGCGAGCGGAGGGTGAGGCCGGATTTGTGCCGGCGCGACGAGGCCACGCCCTCGAAGGCGATCTCCAGCACCAGGCCCGGCGACACCTCGCGGACGGGACCGTAGCGCTCGACCGTGTTCTCGCGCACCCAGCGGTCGATCTCCGGCAACTTGAGATCGGCGCAGCCTAGGAACGCCTTTCCCACGGGAACGAGGCTCCTTTGGTCCCAGGCCCCGAAGGTGAGATCGCCGTAGAACGAAGCAGCCTCACCTTGGCCGCGCTGCGCATACATGAGGACGCAATCCGCCGTGAAGGCATCGCGCTTCCATTTGAGCCACGCGCCCTCGCGGCGCCCCGAGAGGTAAAACGCATCGGCGCGCTTCAGCATCAGCCCCTCGATGCCCGGCTCGCGCTCGGCCGCGCGGCAGGCGCGAAGCTCGTCCCAGGCTTTGAACGGAATAAGCGGGGAAAGATCGAGCGAGGTCCGAGGGGTCGCCCGATACCATTCCTCGAGCCGGAGGCGTCTTTCCGTAAACGGCTGCGTCCGGAGGTCAGCTCCGTCGAGCCGCAACAGATCATAGGCGCGAAAGACGATCGGGCACTCCTCCAGGATCGATGCGCTTGCGCGAGAGCGCAGCACGCGCCGGCGCAGACCCTCGCGCGACGCGGCCTCGCCGGGACGAACCGACAGCAGCTCGCCGTCGAGCGCGATGTCATCGCCGACCCCCTCGCCGATCTCCGGAAAGGCGCCGCTGACATCATCGCCTAGCCGGGAGTAGAGACGGCGGGCGCCGCCGCTGCAAACAAGCTCAGCTCGTATTCCGTCCCATTTCCATTCGGCGCACCAGTCGCGGGGATCGAGGCTCTCGAGCGATCTCTCGTCGAGCGCGGTCGCGAGCATGAAGGGCGTGAACCTCGGATGCTCGCGGAGCTCGGGCTCGCGGGAGCGCCCCTCGAGCCAGGCGAAAAGCGGGAGATAGGGCGGATTGACTCCGTGCCAGACCCTCTCGATCCGCTCGAGGCTCACGCCGCTCCAGGCCGCGAGCGCGTCGCGGGCGAGCCGCGGAGAGGCGCATGCCCGAAGCCCGCCGGTCGCAAGCCGTAGCAACGCCCAGCGTCCCGCCGGATCGAGTCCGTCCAGCCATTCCGCGAGCCGTCCGCGCGCTTCCTCGCGCGTACTGCCAAGCAGCCCCTCGGCAATTTCCGCGAGAGCCGGCATCGCGTTCTCCGAGGGCGTCTCCACCGGCCAGATCAAGGCCACGGTCTCGCCGAGATCGCCGACATACTCGTGCGACCACGCGAATAGCGCGGGATCGACGCGCTCGGCAACCAGCGCCCGAAGCTCGGCCGGCGTGACCTTGGGGATGTCGAGCGCGCCCGCGATGATCGCGAGCGCCCAGCCGCGCTCGGGATCGCCGGCGTTTGCGAGGTAATCCGCCAAGAGGCTGACGCGCGCCCGCGGCTCGACCGTGCGCTGGAGCGCCTCGATGGCCTCGGCGAAGCGCTTCATCGCCGCCTAGCTCCCCTCCTCTTCGAAGCCCACGAGCGAAAGCGCGCGGGCGCGGATGCTGTTCCGGCCGGCTTGATGGATGAGCGCCTCCTCGCGGCCATGCGTCACCCAAACCTCGGGCGCGCCGACATCGAGGAGTGTCCGGTTGAGCTCATCCCAGTCTGCGTGGTCGGAAAGTACCAGCGGCAGCTCCACGCCGGAGCTTCGCGCGCGCGCGCGCACGAGCATCCAGCCCGAAGCCATGGCGATGAGCGGGGCAGGGAACTGGCGCAGCCAGTCGTCATCGCCGCCGGGCGTCGAGAGGACGATCTTTCCCGCGAGACCCGCCCGACTCTCACCCTCGAGCGGTAGCAGCCGTCCGAGCGGGACGCCGAACCGCTCATAGACTGCGCAATAGGGCGCAAGCCCCGCGTCGAGATAGATCGGCGCGTCGTAGCCGCCCTCGCGCAGGAGCGCGATCACGCGCTGGCATTTGCCCAGCGAGTAGACGCCCACGAGATGCGTGCGCTCCGGGAAGAGGCGCAGCGAGCGCAGCAGCTTGCCGATCTCGTCGCGGTCATGCGGGTGCCGGAAGACCGGCAGGCCGAAGGTCGCCTCGGTCACGAACACATCGCAGCGCTCGGGCACGAAGGCGGCGCAGGTGGGATCGCGCCGGCGCTTGTAATCGCCGGAGACGATGATGCGGCTCCCGCGATAGTCGAGCACCACCTGCGCGCTCCCGAGAACGTGCCCCGCCGGAAGCAGGCGGAGCGTCACCTCGCCGAGGGTGAGCGGCACGCCATAGTCGAGCGCCTGCCGCTCGCGGCCCGCCCGGTTGCCGTAGCGCTCTTCCATGAGGGCAAGCGTCGCGGCGGTCGCGAGCACGCGCTCATGGCCGGGCCGCGCGTGGTCGGAGTGTCCGTGCGTGATCACCGCGCGCGCGGATTTGCGCGTGGGATCGATGTAGAGGTCCGCGGGCTCGCAATAGAGGCCCGCAGGCGTCGATTTGATCCAGGTCTCCGGTCTCGGGGCGGCGGGGTGCAAAAACGTCGTTCCTCGATTCACTGCCATCGACGCGATCTCCCCACAGGGAGAGGGCCGGGTTGAGGGGGCACTCTCGCCTAGCCTTTCCCCGTAGGGGAGAGGGATTCAACATAAGCACTTCGCCGATGGCGCGACAGGGGTGCGGCGGCTCCGCTATCATGCGCGATCCATGACCGCCGTATCTCTGCCTCAGCGCTTCGTCGAGTGGTTCGACCGCCGCGGCTGGAAGCCTCATGCGCATCAGCTCACTCTGCTCAAGGCAGCGCGGCAGGGGCGTTCGGCATTGCTGATCGCGCCGACCGGCGGCGGCAAGACGCTCGCGGGATTTCTGCCGAGCCTCGTCGAGCTCGCGGAGGCGCCGCCCGATGGGCTCCACACCCTCTACGTCTCGCCGTTGAAGGCGCTCGCGGTCGATATCCACCGCAATCTCGGCATGCCCATCGAGGAGCTCGACCTCCCGATCCGCCTCGAGACGCGGACCGGCGACACGCCGCACAAGAAGCGCGAGCGCCAACGCGCCGATCCCCCGCACATGCTTATGACCACGCCGGAGTCGCTGGCGCTGTTGCTCTCCTACGAGGACGCGCCCGCGATCTTCGCGGGGCTGCGCGCGGTGATCGTCGACGAGCTGCACGCGCTCGCAGGCACGAAGCGCGGCGATCTCCTGTCGCTGGGGCTGGCACGGCTCGCAAGGCTCTCGCCCGAGCATCGCCGCATCGGTCTCTCCGCGACCGTCGCCTGGCCGGACGACCTTGCGGCCTATCTCTCCTACGGTGCGCCGGTGACGCGGATCACCGGCGGCGCCGGAGCGGAGCCCGAGGCCTCGATCCTCGACACCGGCGAGCCATTGCCATGGGCCGGGCACATGGCCGTCCATGCCATCCCCGCGGTTATGGACGCAATCCGCAAGCACCGGACGACGCTCGTCTTCGTCAATACCCGCGCACAGGCGGAAATCGCCTTTCAGGAGCTCTGGCGGCTCAACGACGAGAACCTGCCGATCGGGCTCCATCACGGCAGCCTCGCGCCGGAGCAGCGGCGCAAGATCGAGGCCGCGATGGCGCGGGGCGAGCTACGCGCGGTGGTCGCGACCTCCTCGCTCGACCTCGGCATCGACTGGGGCGATGTCGATCTCGTGGTGCAGCTCGGAGCGCCCAAGGGCGTCTCGCGCCTGATCCAGCGTATCGGACGCGCGAACCACCGGCTCGACGAGCCGAGTCGCGCGCTTCTCGTGCCGGGAAACCGCTTCGAGGAGCTCGAATGCCGCGCCGCCCTCGACGCGCTCCGCGCGCATGAGCTCGACGGCGACCGGCCGCGGCCCGGCGGCCTCGATGTGCTGGCGCAGCACGTGATGGGCATGGCGTGCTCCGCGCCCTTCGAGGCCGACGCGCTTTACGAGGAGATCCGCGGCGCCGCCCCCTATGCGGAGCTACCGCGCAAGGATTTCGACGATGTCCTGCGCTTCGTCGAGCACGGCGGCTACGCGCTCCGGGCTTATGAGCGCTGGCGACGGCTCTTCCGCGACAGTCTCGGGCGCTATCACGCGCTCTCGCCCAAGGTAGCGCAGCGCTACCGCATGAACATCGGCACCATCGTGGAATCGCCGATGCTCAAAGTCGTGCTGGGCCGCGGCCGCGTACTCGGCGAGGTCGAGGAATACTTCGCGCAAGGCCTTGTCCCCGGCGACACCTTCGTCTTCGCGGGCGAGCTACTGCGCTTCCACGGCATCCGCGAGACCATGGTCGAGGCGAGCCGCGCGACCGGCGGCGGCATGCCGAAGGTGCCGGCCTATGCGGGTGGGAGGCTCCCGCTCACCACGCATCTCGCGAACCGCGTTCGCGGCCTCCTCGCGGACCCGCGCGCTTGGCGAGGCTTCCCCGATTCGGTACAGGAATGGCTGCGTCTGCAACGCTGGCGCTCTGTGCTGCCGGAGCGCGACGAACTCTTGGTCGAGAGCTTCCCGCGGGGACCGCACGAGTATCTCGTCGCCTATTGCTTCGAGGGGCGGAACGCGCACCAGACCCTGGGCATGCTCCTTACCAAGCGCATGGAGCGGGCAGGACTCAATCCGTTGGGGTTCGTCGCGACCGACTACGTGCTCGCGATCTGGAGCCTCAATCCCGCGGAGAGGGTCGAGGCGCTCTTCGATGAGGACATGCTCGGCGATGACCTCGAGGCGTGGATGGCCGAATCGTCGATGCTGAGGCGCTCCTTCCGCAACGTAGCGGTGATTGCGGGCCTGATCGAGCGCTCGTTCCCCGGTGCCGAGAAGACGCGGCGGCAAGTGACAGTGAGCTCAGATCTCATTTACGACGTGCTGCGCAAGCACGAGCCCGAGCACATTCTCTTGCGCGCGACACGAGCGGATGCGGCGACCGGCCTTACGGATGTGAAGCGCTTGGGCGAGATGTTGAAGCGGGTCAGGGGACGAATCACACATCGTCGGCTCGATTGCGTCTCGCCGCTTGCGGTGCCGGTCCTGTTGGAAATCGGCCGAGAGCAGGTATATGGCAGCGCGCTTGACACACTTCTCGACGACGCCGCGCGCGCCTTGATCGCGGAGGCGACGGAGGCAGCGCCCGTTCCGAGGCCCGAGCTTAAAAGATCTGTCACGCAAAGGCGTCTGCTCTGACGAATGAACGAAACGATCTTGCGTTTTCTTGTCGCACCACTCGCGTCGACGGGACGCAGCGCCTATTTCCCCTACAGCGCAACAGAGCGGGCTCGGCCGGTAGGGATGCGGTCGCGCGTCCGCGCAGCTAGGGAGCAAAACATGGCAAAACCGACTGGCCCGCAGGCCGCAGGCGGCGTCGGGACGCTGCCCGGGATGGACCCCGCGCAGATCACCGGCAATCTCGACCCGATGTTCCAGGCCGGCACCAGGATGTTCGAGCATTGGAGGGTGGTGAGCGAGGAGCTCATGGAATTCGGCCGCACCCGCCTCACAAAGAACATCGAGGTCGGCCGCAGGGTCGCGCAATCCACGAGCCTCGAGCAGGCGATCGAAGTGCAGGCGGAATATGCGCGGACCGCGATGCAGGATTACATCGCCGAAAGCAACAAGCTCGCGGAACTCGGGACTCGCGCTCTTTTTGGCAACCTCTCCGTCTGGCAGCCGGCCGCACCGCAGCCCGAGCCGGCCGAGGTCGAGAGTCCATCGCGCCGGGCAGCCGCGGAGTAATTCGAGGCCGAAAGTTCAAGTCGAGCCGTGCTCGCCGCGCGCCACTGGAGCGCGCGGCGAAAATGGCGTATGGCTTCGGCGACGCCATGCTCGACTGTCTCCCGCTTCGTCTCAACGGTGCCGAGCTTCTCGCTGATTGGAGCGGCGCGCTCGCGTGGCCTGCGATGAGCGCGCTCGCGGTCGCCGACCTTCATCTGGAAAAGGGCACGAGCTTCGCCGAGAGCGGCTCCTTGTTGCCTCCCTACGACACCCGCGCGACGCTCGACGCGCTCGAGGGAGCGATTCTGCGCTACGATCCCCGGCAAGTGATTTGCCTCGGCGACAGCTTCCACGACGGCGAAGGCCCTGCCCGGCTTCCCCCCGTCGAGCGCGAGCGCCTCGCCGCGCTGGTGGCGGCGCGGGAATGGATTTGGATCGCCGGCAACCACGACCCCGCGCCGCCCTCCGCGATCGGCGGCTGCGTGGTCGTCGGAGATCTCAGATTGGGACCCCTCACCTTTCGCCACGAAGCCGCGGCCGACCTGGCTCCGGGTGAGGTGAGCGGTCATTTCCATCCGAAGGCCAGCCTCTGGGTGCGCGGGCGGCGCCTCAGCGGGCGCTGCTTTCTAGCGGATGCGCGGCGCGTCATCCTGCCGGCCTTCGGTGCTTATGCCGGCGGGCTCGACGCGCGCGACCCCGCGCTGGTGTCGCTCTTTCCCGAGGGCTGCGACGTGCACTTTATCGGGCGCACGCGGATCGCGACCATTCCGCGCGACGGACTCGATCTCGTCTCATGAAATGGAGGACGCCATGAACGCCGCGGCAGCCGAGGATCTCGTGGGAGTACGCCGCTGGTTCGAGCGCCTTGCCGAGCACGTCCGCTCGGTCGACTTCGCGGGCGCACGGCCGATCTTCGCGCCGGAAATGATCGCCTTCGGCACCTTCACCGATTTCATGACCGGGCGCGATAAGGCCGAAGCCGCGCAATGGCGGAACGTCTGGCCGCACATCGACGAGTTCCGCTGGCGCCCGGACATCCGCGCGCTCGTCTCGCAGGATCGGCTGAGCGCCGTCGGCTTGGCAATCTTCGACTCGACCGGCTATCGCGAGGACGGCGCACCCTACGAGCGCCCGGGCCGCGCCACGGTCGCCTTCGAGCGCGCGCGCCCGGACGCGGAGTGGATCGCGGTCCATACGCACATGTCGCTCTTCCGCGACGTTCCCACGCGCTCCTTCAAGAGCAAGCCCGAGAAGCGGCCGTGAGCGAGGCCGGGATCATTGTCGAGCGCGTCGACCACATCGGCATTCGCGTCCGCGACCTCGAGCGCGCGCTCGCCTTCTATCGGCTGCTGGGATTCGAGCTGCGCCACAAGGTCGAGTACGACGCCGTTGCCATCATCTCGACCGCGGCCGGGGTCGAGATCAATCTCATCTACAACGCCAACGCCGGCGATCCCCAGCGCAATGTCCTCATGGACGTGCCGGAGAAATACGCGGGCTACACCCACGTGGCGCTCCGCGTGGCCTCGATCCCGGCCACCATTTCGGCCCTCAAGCGGCACGGCATCGTCATCACCCAAGGTCCCGTGACGTTCGGTGACGGCCACGTCTCTGTCTTCGTCCGCGACCCCGACCGCAATGTCATCGAACTCCGCGGCCGCAGCGTCGACGAGAGCGAGATCGCGGGTGTGAAGCCTTACGTTCCCTGAAGATTCCTCGCCGTTCCATTCGTGATGGCCGGGCCCTGCGTCCTTCGACGCACGGCGCGTTATGCCATCACCAGGCACAAACGCGCTTCAATGCGCGCGCTTGCCGAATCTCCGGTCGCGCCAGGCGATGGCGGCGCGGAGGCCTTGCTTGCGCGCGATCTCCATGAACTCACGCTTGTCGATGCTGCCCTCGCCCTCGATCTGCAGATCGATGTCGAGGGCGGCCTCGAGCGCCTCGCCCATGCCCATGATCTCGTAGCTGCGGTTGATCGCGCGCTTCGTCTGTCGCAGCACCATCGGATCGATCTGCGCGAGCGATGCCGCGACCGCGAGCGCGCGTTCCAGCACTTGCGCGTCCGGCACGATCTCGTTGACCAGCCCAAGCGCCTCCGCACGCCGCGCATCGATGGCGTCCTCTCCGGTGAAGAGCAAATGCTTCGCCCGCTTCGGCCCCACGAGCCACGGCAGCAGCAGCACGACGATCCCCGCGCCGAAGCGGAGCTCGGGCTCACCGAAGACCGCGCCTTCGCCTGCGACGGTGATGTCGCAGGCGAGCATGAGCTCGCAGGCGCCGGCGAGACAGTGGCCGCGTACGGCTGCGACGGTGGGCTTCGAGTGGTGCCAGAAGCGCATCACCGTATCGAAGTCGTGGCGGAGGATCGGCCGCCAATCCGCGACGCCGCTGGGCTTGCGCTCGGCCTGCTCCTTGAGGTCGAAGCCGGAGGAGAAGGCGACGCCGGCCCCGGTAACGACGATCGCGCGCACGGCTTGATCGGCCTCCGCGGCATCGAGCGCCGCATCGATCTCGCGCAGCATCGCCGCGTTGATGGCATTGAGGCGCTCGGGGCGGTTTAGCGTCAGGAGCGCCACGGCTCCCCGCACCTCGTATAAGATGGTCTCGTAGCTCATGCGTTCGCTCCCTCCGTTCGATATCAGTATAGCCGAAGCCCGATGCAGCACCTCTCCCGCCTCCTCGATGCGCCGCTCGCGGCGAACCCTGATCGGCTGGCGGCCCGCGGCAGCGACGGCGATTTCACTTACGCCGAGCTCGATCGCAGGGCGGCAGCGCTGGCGCGCGCGCTCACAACGGGCGGCATGAGCGCCGACGAGCCCGTGGCAGTGCGCGTCGGAAACCGCGCCCTCGATCTCGCGGGCTTTCTCGGCATCTGGCGCGCGGGTGGCGTCGCGGTGCCGATCCATCGGACGACGCCGGAGCGGGTGACGGCGGAACTGCTGCGCCGGAGCGGCGCTCGGTTTCTCGTGGAGTCCGCGGAGGTCTCGCGGCCCGATCCCCTGCGCGGCCCACCTGTACCGCGAGCGCTCCTCACGGGAGCCGCGCTGGTCATCTTTACCTCCGGCACCACCGGGACGCCCAAGGGCGTGGTGCTGACCCACGCGGGCTTCGCGGGTAAGCTCGCGACGATCGACAGCGTCTTCCCGTTCCCCGCGGAGACGCGGACGCTCCTCCTCCTGCAGCTCACTTTCAGCTTCGGACAATGGGTGTCGCTACTGACGCTCCACCACGGCGGCACGCTGGTGCTGCACGAGCGCTTCGAAGTGGAGCGCGCGCTCGCGGCCCTCGCCGAGGAGCGCATCGAGCGGCTCGGCATCGTCCCCACCATGATGCGGGCGTTGTTTCCCTTGCTTGCGGGATCGGAAATTTCCCGCGACGGCATTCCCCGGCTTTTCATGGCCGGCGGCGAGACCATGGCGGCGGGGCTGTCGCGCGCCTGGCGTGCGGCGCTGCCGGAAGCGGCGCTTGCGGACATCTATGGCCTCACGGAGACCAGCACCTGCGATTTCTTCCTGCCATCTGCGGATCAGGACCGTTTTCCCGGCACCATCGGCACGCCGATGCCGCAGGTCGACTACACGCTCTTCGAGGGCGAGCTCGCGATCAGGACGCCCTTCGTCATGGCTGGCTACCTCGACGAGCCCGAGCTCACCGCATCCGCCTTCCGGGACGGTTATTTCCGGACCGGCGACCTCGCGGAGCGCACGCAAGAGGGCCGGGTGCGCCTCGTCGGGCGCGCGAAGGAGCTGATCCACCGCGCTGGCAACAAGGTATCGCCGCTCGAGGTCGAGCGGGTGTTCCTCGAGCACCCGGAAATCCAAGAGGCGCTCGCGACCGGACTTCCCGATCCGCGTCTCGGCGAGGCGATCCACCTGCTGATCGTACCCGCGGCAGGAGCGTCGCCGCGCCCCCAGGAGCTCCGCGCCTGGGCCGCCTCAAGGCTCGAGCGCTACAAACTTCCGGATGCGATCCACTTCGGCAGCGCGATCCCGTTGGGGCGCACCGGCAAGGCCGACCGCGTGGCGCTCAGAACCTCACTCCAGGACGCCGCGAAGAAATGACCGCGCCGGCGCTGGTCTGGTTTCGCGACGATCTCCGCGTCTCCGACCACCCCGCACTTGCGACCGCCGCGAGGAGTGGCCGGCCCGTGCTTGCGGCCTATGTGCTCGACGAGAAGAGCGAGCGTCCGCTCGGCGGCGCTGCCCGCTGGTGGCTTGCCGGGAGTCTCGAAGCGCTGGCGGCGGATTTGCGCGTGCTCGGAGTGTCCTTGGTGCTGCGGCGCGGGCGCGCCGATGTCGAGATCGCCGCCCTCGCGCGCGAGAGCGGTGCCGCTGCCGTCCATTGGAACCGCCGCTACCGGCAGGCGGCAGCGGCTCTCGACGACGAGCTTGCTGCGCGGTTGCGTTGTGAGGGCGTTGCCGTCGAGGTGCATGAGGGCGATCTCCTCTTCGAGCCGGCTGCGATCCGCAGCGGAAGCGGCGAGCCCTATCAAATGTTCACCCCGTTCTGGCGCGCCTGCCTTGCTGCGTCCCCACCGGCACGGCCGGTACCGGGACCGAAGCGCCTCACTGCGCATACGCCTGCTCTCGCGAGCGCGACGCTCGCGGAGTGGAGGCTGCGACCGAGCGCGCCCGATTGGGCGGCGGGGCTTCGCGCGGCCTGGACTCCCGGCGAGCGCGCGGCGCGGCGTCGCCTGCGGAGATTTCTCGAGCGCGGCCTCGCGAGGTATGCGCGCGAGCGCGACTATCCCGCGAAGGCTGCGACTTCCGGACTCTCGCCATATCTGCGCTGGGGCGAGATCAGCCCGCGCCAGGTCTGGCACGCCGTCGCAGCCGAAGGCGTCGACGCAGCGTTCCTGCGTGAGCTCGGCTGGCGCGAGTTCGCGGCGCATGTGCTCTGGCGCGCGCCCGATCTCGCGACGACGCCACTGCGCCCGGAATACGCGCGCTTTCCCTGGCGGAGCGACGCGCGGGCGCTTACCGCCTGGCAGCGCGGCCGGACGGGATATCCGCTGATCGACGCCGGCATGCGCGAGCTCTGGTCGACCGGGGTCATGCACAATCGCGTGCGCATGGCCGCCGCGAGCTTTCTCGTGAAACACCTGCTCCTGCCGTGGCAGGTGGGCGAGGCCTGGTTCTGGGACACGCTCATCGATGCCGACCACGCCAGCAATCCCTTGAACTGGCAGTGGGTTGCAGGTTGCGGCATCGATGCAGCACCCTATTTCCGCATTTTCAATCCAGTGCTGCAGGCCCGTAAATTCGATCCCGACGGCGCATATATCAGGCGCTGGGTCCCGAAGCTCGCGTCTCTGAGCGTGCGCGAGATCCACGCGCCCTCGGCGGTGCCGGGCTATCCCCCGCCGGTCGTCGACCACGCCTCGGCGCGGCAGCGGGCCTTGGTGGCGCTGGCGAGGCTCCGACATTGACGGCGAAGCCCTTGGTTTCTATGTTCTGGTTAGGGCCCAGGACCCGTTCGCGGAGTGGTTTCATGACGCGTTCCGTTTCTCGCCGCCGGTTTCTCGGCAGCAGCGCACTCGCCGGCATCGGCGCCGGCGCACTCGTATTGGCGGCCGGCAGGGCGCAGGCCGCGCTCAAGCTGAGCCCCATGGATGCCGAGACGCATACCGCCTACCGCAATGCCTGCGGCGGGCCCGAGGTTCGCGCCTATCACGACCAGCTCCTCGCGGAGGCGCGCACGAAGCTCGCGGGTACCATGGGCGATAAGGACCTCGACGCCGCGCTCGCGGCCCTCACCTGCCCGATCTGCGGTTGCCGACTCGAAGGCTGATCGCCGAAGACGGCGTCGATCCGACATTGCTACACGCTGCCGGGGGGAACCGCGGATGAACCTTCACTTGCAGACGTGGCGAGAAGTCGAGGCCTATCTCACCCGCTCCAAAGGCGTCATCCTCCCGATCGGCTCGACGGAGCAGCACGGGCCCAACGGGCTCATTGGGACGGACGCGATCTGCGCGGAGGTGATCGCGCGTGGCGTTGGCGACAAGACCGGCGCGATGGTCGGGCCCACTATCAATGTCGGCATGGCGCAGCACCATCTGGCTTTCGCGGGCTCGATGACGCTCCGGCCCTCGACCTTGATCGCGCTCATCCACGACTACCTCACCTCGCTGGCGCGTCACGGCTTCGAACGCTTCTATTTCATCAATGGGCACGGCGGCAACGTCGCGACCGTCACCGCCGCTTTCTCCGAGGTCTACGCGACGGCCTCGATGCGCCCCGGCACCAACGCGCCCTCGGTCCGCTGCAGGCTCAAGAATTGGTGGGAAAGCGCGGGCGTCAAGGCGCTCTCGCGCGAGCTCTTCGCCGACCGCGAGGGGAGCCACGCGACGCCGAGCGAGGTCTCCGTCACCTTCTATGCCCATCCCGAGGCGATCAAGCACGCGGCGATGCAGCCCGTGAGTTCGAAGGCGCGCGACTTCGCCGATGCCGACGACTATCGACGGCTCTTTCCCGACGGCCGCATCGGCTCCGACCCCTCGCTCGCAAAGCCTGAGCACGGCAAGCGCTTCGTCGAGACGGCGGTCGAGGATATCGCCGAGGACTACCTCGCCTTTGTCGGCCAGGCCTGACCGCGACCGGACAATGGGGCCGGCGGTGCCATGACCGTCGAGTACCTGGAGTTCCATTCCGTCGAGCGCCCGCATGCGGCGGCGGTGATCCTCAACGGAGCACCCATCACCTTCGCGCAGCTCGCGACGGATGTCGCGCGCGCTGCTCAGGGGCTGCGGCGCCTCGGCGTCGGGCGCGGGACCACGGTCGCGATCGAGCATCCCGACGTCTTTACGCACTGGGTGCTGCTGCTGGCGGCCGAGCGGGTCGGCGCCTGCAGCCTCTCCTGGATCGCGGACGAGACGCGCGGGGAGATGCCGTTTCTCGCCCGAGCCGACGTCGTGCTCTCACGGCAGCCCCCGCCCGCGGAATGGATGAGCCGGCACCGCGCGATATCCGATGAGTGGATGCGCGAGGTGGCGGCGCTCCCAGAAATCGACCCCGAGCCCGCGGTGGAGTGGGCGCCGGAGCAGCGGCTTCGTCTCCTGCGGAGCGCAGGGACGTCGGGAATTTCCATGCAGCTCCCGATTACGCGCCGGCTGCACGATGCAAGGGTCGCGACCTGGACCTGGCTCGCGGGCCTCACACGGCGCAGCCGGCTCCTCGTGAACCTGCCCTTCACCGTCGGCGGCTCGCATTCGAGCGCCACCGCGGTGCTGCGGATCGGCGGAACCGTCGTGATCGAGCCCACGCTCCGCGTCTACGAGGCGGTCGCCGCACGAGGGATTACGCTCGCGGTGCTGCCGCCGCTCCAGCTCAAGCGCATGCTCGACGCGATGCCGCCGGAGTTCGCGAAGCCCGCGGAGCTCTCGGTCTTCTGCTTCGGAGCACCGCTCTCGCGAAGCCTTGCCGAGCGCACGCTCGCGCGCATCGCGACCGACGTCATCGATCTCTATGGCTCCAATGAGTCCGGCTTCATCTCCGCCCGGCGTCCGGCGCGCGAGGAGGGCTTCGGCCATGTCCTTCCGGGGAACGAGGTCGAGATTCTCGGCGGCGACGGGCGGGCGCTGCCCTTCGGTCACGCCGGGCGGATTCGAGTGCGCAGCGACTGGCTGGTCTCCGGCTATCTCGGCGATGCGGAGGCGAGCGCGCGGGTTTTCAGGGATGGCTGGTTCTACCCGACCGACGCCGCCATCCTGCACGGACCCCAGGCGCTCCAGGTGCTGGGGCGGGCAGACGAGGTCATCAACATCGGCTGGGTGAAACTCGCCCCCGAGAGCGTCGAGGCGCAGCTCCTGCGCCAAGTGCCGGCGGGCGATGCCGGCGTCTGCTCCCTGCCCAACCGCGACGGGATCGAGGAGGTCTGCGTTGCCGTGACCTCGCCGCGTGTCGACGACCGCGAACTCGGACGCCTCGTCACAGCGGCCTTCGCGGGCCTGCAGTTCGGCCGCATCCACGTGGTGGTGCTCGAGCGCATCCCCCGCGACGAGGGCGGGAGAATCCTGCGGACTGCACTCAAGGAAGCCGTCGCCAGCGCAGCGCCGCTCCCACCGCCGCAAACTTAGGCGGTGCCAGCGGGAGCCGTTCTGACCTAAAATCTCAGCCCAGCATCGTGCACGAGGCCCCCATGGCGAAGCCCCGCCGCGCCGCGCAACCCGCTTTCCCCGCCGAGCGCCACGACCACGAGAGCTGCGTCGAGACCGCGCTCGATCGGGCGGCGGCGCTCTGCGAGCGTCGGGGCGCGCGGCTCACGGATCTGCGTCGGGAGGTGCTGGCTCTCGTCTGGCAGGGTCACGAGCCCGTCGGCGCCTATCACCTGCTGGACGAGCTCAAGCGCCGCCATCCCGGAGCAGCGCCGCCCACCGTCTACCGCGCGCTCGAGTTCCTGATGCAGCAGGGCCTCATCCATCGGATCGAGTCGCTCAACGCCTATGTCGGCTGCGATCGTCCGGACGCGCCGCATGCAAGCCAATTCCTGATCTGCACCTCCTGCGGCACCAGCGCGGAGCTCGAGGACCTCGGGATCGCCGGCGCCGTCGGCCGCCGTGCGACCGAACTCGGATTCGAGGTTGCGAGCCAGACCATCGAGGTCCGCGGCCTCTGTCCGCGCTGCCGCGAGCGGCAACGGACGAACTGAGCCGGCATCACTCCACGAGCTTTGCGATCGGACCGCCGGTCGGTAGCTGCCCTGCGCTGCAGGTGGTGCGCAGCACAGAGCTCGGATTGAGCCGAATGTCGTGGGCAACTACCGTGAGGCAGAAGCTCGAGTTTGTGGTGGTGCCGCCGTAATAGAGCTGCTGCGTCGGCAGATAGACGGCGCCGCTGATGACGATTGTGGCGCCGCCATCGCCCGCCACAGAGCCGCCGAGATCGGCCTCTTGCCCCGCGGGAGTGCTGCGGTCGCCGAAGATCGCGATCCCCTTGGTATTGCCGGTCATGGGCGCACTGATCTGCAAGCTCGAGCCTGCGTCGACCTTGAGGGTGGCGTAATTCGTGCCGCCGGGCGAGCTCGTGAGCACGATGGTGACGCCGCCGCTGTCGCTGGAGATCGTGGCGCCGTTCTCGACGTGAAAGTTGCCGCCTTCGACGAAATAGGTCCCGGCGCGCAGATTGACCATGGAGCCGCTCGGAAAATCCATGCCGTTGCAGTATGTCCCCGGCGAGAGCTGGGTCGGCGACGGCAGCAGAGGGTTACTCTGCGCGGGCGCGACGTAGCCGTTGTTGGTGCAGCCCGAGCCCGATGGCGTCGGCATCGCGACGTTGGCATAGGGGTCCGCGGCTGCGGCGGCATTGCTGACGGCGGCCGGAGCCTTGGTGGGCCGCACGGTTCCGAGATTGGCGATGGTGCCGCTCGTGGTCACGGTGTCGGCGGTGATCGAGGCCGCGGTCGAGACCAGCATCGAGCCCGAGCCGGCGGCGTCGTCATAGACGCTGCATCCGCTGGCATCGATCGAGGCGGAGCCCAGGAGGTCGATGCCGACGCCGCTCGCCCTGTCGAGCGACAGGATGCAATTGCCGCCCGACCCCGAGGTGATCGCGACCGCGCGCGCGGCGATCGTGGGCGCGGTGCTCAGGAAGAGGCCGGAGATCGCAAGCGTCTGCGGCTGCGCGACGATCACCTCGACCGCAGTCGAGTCCGAGGTGTGGGTCCCGGATTTGGGCGGCTGATTCACCGTGACGGTGACGCCGTCGCCGCCGTTCATGAAGTGATACTTGGCGGCAACCGCGCGCGCCTCCGTGGTGATGCTGCCGCCCGCACTCTGCCCGACCACGGCGCTGAAGGCTGCGGCGTCCGCAGCGGCCTGCATCGCGCGCTTCGTCTTGTACCAATCCGCACCCTCGGTCGCGAGACCCGCGAGGCCGAGGATGCCCGTCATGGAGATCGCGACCAGGACCGCGGTGCCGCCGCGACGGTCGCGGCGAAGCAAGCGCGCGAGGTTTCGGCCGCTCCGGAGAGCGGAATCGGCGGTTGAGACGATCATCGGGCTGACCCTCGCTCACAATGTTCTTGTCGCTCGTAAGACGCAGCTCGCGGCATTTCGGGTCATGCCGGCATCGTCATTTCGAGGATCTCGGGGACCGTTTTACTTAAGATCCGCTAGGTATCAAGAACAACACCCCTGCGTCACCGAGTTGTTACAAAGGATTTTAAATAAAAGCTCGCGATCGCACCGACCTCAGGGATGCGCGAGCGCGAGACGCATGAGCTCGAGGGCGCGTCGGCTGAGCGGTATGCCCGCGGCCTGCGCCTCCTCGGGCGTGTGCCAGCCGAGGCCAGTGACGTGCAGAGGCTCGCGCAGCTCGCCTTCACCCGCCCGCCAGTCCAGGAGCACCGCCACCAGCGTGAAGTGGAAGCGCACCCGCCCTTCCGCGTCGCGCTCGATGCGGTCGAAGGCAGTGAGGACGCCGCGCGGCTCCGCGACGATTCCGGTCTCCTCCAGGAGCTCGCGCACCGCGCAGTCGAGCACGGTCTCGCCGAGCTCGAGCTGTCCGCCGACGAAGCCCCAGTTGCCGGCATCCGCTCCTTCGCCGCGCCGCGCCAACAGGCATCGGGGCCCGCGCCGCGTGGCGGCGAGGACCCCGATCCAGGGACGCTCGGGATAGAGCCGGCTCACACCTCGGTCGCCGCGGCCTTGCCCTCGACCACCTTGTAGATCTCGGCGCCTTCCTTGAGGAAAGCTTCCGAGCGCTCGTCCATTCCCTTCTGCGCGTACTCGCGAACCTCCTGCGAGATCTTCATCGAGCAGAACTTGGGTCCGCACATCGAGCAGAAATGCGCGAGCTTGGCGCCCTCGGCCGGGAGCGTCTGGTCGTGGAACTTCTCCGCGGTCTCGGGATCGAGCGAGAGGTTGAACTGGTCGCGCCAGCGGAACTCGAAGCGGGCGCGCGAGAGCGCGTCGTCGCGGTCGCGGGCGCCCGGATGACCCTTGGCGAGATCGGCTGCATGCGCAGCGATCTTATAGGTGACGACCCCCACCTTGACGTCGTCGCGGTCGGGGAGGCCTAGATGCTCCTTGGGCGTGACGTAGCAAAGCATCGCGGTCCCGAACCAACCGATCATGGCGGCGCCGATGGCGCTGGTGATGTGGTCGTAACCGGGGGCGATGTCTGTCGCGAGCGGACCCAGCGTATAGAAGGGCGCCTCGTGGCAATGCTCGAGCTGCAGCTCCACGTTCTCCTTCACCTTGTGCATGGGAACGTGGCCGGGCCCCTCGATCATCACCTGGACGTCGTGCTTCCAGGCGATCTCCGTGAGCTCGCCGAGCGTCTTCAGCTCTGCGAATTGCGCCTCGTCATTGGCGTCCGCGATCGAGCCCGGACGCAGCCCGTCGCCGAGCGAGAAGCTCACGTCATAGGCCTTCATGATCTCGCAGATTTCCGCAAAGCGCGTGTAGAGGAAGTTCTCCTGATGATGCGCGAGGCACCACTTCGCCATGATCGAGCCGCCGCGCGAGACGATGCCGGTGACCCGGCTCGCCGTTAGCGGAATGAAGGGGAGCCGGACGCCCGCGTGGATCGTGAAGTAGTCGACACCCTGCTCCGCCTGCTCGATGAGCGTGTCGCGGAATATCTCGAAGGTGAGGTCCTCGGCCTTGCCACCGACCTTCTCGAGCGCCTGATAGATCGGCACCGTCCCGATCGGCACCGGCGCGTTCCGGATGATCCACTCGCGGATCGTGTGGATGTTCTTTCCCGTCGAGAGGTCCATCACGGTGTCGGCGCCCCAGCGGATCGCCCAGACGAGCTTGTCCACCTCCTCGGCGACCGAGGAGGTCACGATGGAGTTGCCGATATTGGCGTTGATCTTCACGAGGAAATTGCGGCCGATGATCATCGGCTCGCTCTCGGGATGATTGACGTTTGCGGGAATGATCGCGCGCCCGCGCGCGACCTCGTCGCGCACGAACTCCGGCGTCACATATTCGGGAATCGAAGCGCCGAAGGACTCGCCATCGCGGCTCCGGCGCGCCTCGGCCGCGCGCTCGCGCCCGAGGTTCTCGCGGATTGCGATGTATTCCATCTCCGGCGTCACAATCCCGCGGCGGGCATAGGCGAGCTGGGTCACGGCAGTGCCCGGCTTCGCCTTGAGCGGCCGGCGCCCGCCGCGATCGAAGGCGGGAACCTCGCTCAACTCGCCGGCGTGCAGCCCATTGTCCTCGGGACGGATGGCGCGGCCCTCCGTCACCACGACGTCGCCGCGGGCGCGGATCCACGCCTCGCGAAGCGGCGGCAGCCCCGCGCGGATGTCGATCGCGGCAACAGGATCGCTATAGGGGCCCGATGTGTCGTAAACGCGGACCGGCGGCTCCTTCGCGCTAGGCGACAAACCTATCTCGCGCATGGGAACGCGGAGATCGGGGAAGCGCTTGCCGGGAACGTAGACTTTGCGCGATGCCGGCAACGGGCCGGTCGAGACCTTGAACGACTGGTTGATGGTACCTTCGGGCATGACGATCTCCTGCCTCTAAGCGGGTTGCGAGGAGATCCGGGGCTTGGGGTTCGAGCTTGGCTCTCCGACGAGCCGCGATTCCGTTCCCTACGCCGGCACGATCCGGATCAGGTTCTAAGGGTTTCCGCGGATCGAGCGGTATCTCAGCCCCTTGCCGGGGCTCCCCTTGGAATGAGCTTGAGTATCTTGGCCGAAGCGGGCCTGCGTCAAGGGCCGCGCTCGGCGCCTCAGGCGATCGCCGTCCCGCCCTTGATCAGCGTCTCGAGCTTGAGCGGCAGCTTCGCGCCCAGCCAAACCGCGTGGTGCGCGTGATCCTCGTAATCGTCGCCCGTCAGGGGATGAACGAGGATCACGAGGTCGCCCCGGTTCAGCATGAGCCAGGGCACGAGGCGCGGAAACTCCTCGACCGGAAAGGCCACCTGGTACATCGAGGTCGGATGCGGTCCCACGGGATTGTCGTGCCAGCGGCCGAGCACACTCTTGAACCGCGCGCCGATCGCCTCGCGGAGCTGCGCGGCAGCGGCGCGCGTTCCCGCGTCGTAGTAGACGTGCGCGTGATAGCCGGTGATCGCGGAGGACGCATCGACGGGAGCTTGCATCGTCACCTCCTCCGCGACCGTCTTGCTCAGCCGTCGCGGAGCTTGCGGATTTTCTGCGCCGCCGGCCGCTCGAGGCAGCGGCGGAGCCACTCGCCGACCTTCGGCGTCACCGCGAAGTCCATCGCCAGCGCACGCGACATCACGCCCGCGAGGTTGAGATCGGCGACGCTGAAGGAACTACCGACGAGGTAGGGATGCGCTTGCAGATGCGCGTTCAGCACCTTGAAGGGCCCCGCGAGCTTCTCGAGCGCGCCCGCCGCCTGCTTGGGATCGCGCTTTTCCGGCGCGAACATCATGGTGTGCTGGCCCCAGAGCCCGATCGGCCCTTCAACCGAGGTTGCGGCCCAGAACGCCCATTGCCAGCACTTCGCCTCGTCATGGAGGCTCTTGGGATAGAGCCCCTTCTCCACGTGCTTCTTCGCGAGGTAGAGGTTGATCGCGAGCGACTCCCAGAGCTTGAAGCCGTCGTCGTCGATCGCGGGGATCTGCGCATTCGGGTTGATGGCGGCAAAGCCCGGCACGCGACAGCTCATGGGTCCGTCGGAGAAATCGGTCTGGACCTGCTCGTAGGGAATGCCGAGCTCCTCGGCCATCCAAAGCGTGCGAAATGCGCGAGAGCGCACGATGCCGTAGATCTTCAAACCCATCGACCGTCCTCCCCTGAATTCCCGATTGCGGCACCCGCCGCACGAGGCTTATCTAGCCTCAATCCCGCGGCCTGGGAAATGGTGCACTGAGCCCCGCATGACAGGGATGCAGACGCATCGGCCCCGAGCCCGAGGCGCAAGGGGATCGACGCGCGCGCGCCCCGCTGCTCAAATAGCGCCCCTTTCGTCTTGGACCAGCGAGATTTTGCAATGTCCGACCTCACTCGCCTCTCCGCCCTCGACGCCGCGCGTGGGATCGACGGCGGGACGCTCACCGCGACCGCGCTCCTCCGTGCCTACCTTGATCGCATCGCCGAGCGCGAGCCCGAAGTCGGCGCCTGGCAGCATCTCGACGCGCAGGAGGCGATTGCTGCGGCGGAGGCGGCGGATAAGGGTCTGCGTCGCGGGCCTCTTCGGGGGCTGCCGATCGGCGTCAAGGACGTAATGGACACCGCCGACATGCCCACGACCTACGGCTCGAAGATCTATCTGGACCACAGGCCGCGCGGGGATGCCGCCTGCGTCGCGCTCGCGCGCGCCGCGGGGGCGATCGTGCTCGGCAAGACCGTCACCACGGAATTCGCGGCGGGCGCGCCGGGTAAGACGCGCAATCCACACAATTTCTCTCACACGCCCGGCGGCTCCTCCAGCGGCTCCGTCGCGGGCGTCGCCGATCGCATGATCCCGTTGGGCTTCGGGACCCAGACCGCGGGATCGATCGTCCGCCCCTCCTCCTACTGCGGGGTCGTCGGCTACAAGCCGAGTTTCGGCACCGTCGCCGCCGCGGGCACCAAGCCGCTCTCGGAGAGCTTCGACACCGTCGGCGCCATCGGAAACCACATCGCCGACGTAGCGCTCTTCGTCGGCGCGCTCGCAGGCCGGCCGGAGCTGCTGCCAAAGGAGCCGCATGCGAAGCCGCGGATCGGCTTCTTCCGGACGGCGCAGTGGGAGAAGGCGGATCCCGACTGCCGCACCGTCCTCGAGGATGCCGCGCGGCGCCTCGCCCGCGCCGGCGCCGAGGTCGCTGAGCGCAAGCCCTTCGCGCCCTTGGACGGAATTGCGGAAGTGCATCTCACGCACATGAACTACGAGATGGCGAGGAGCCTCGCCTGGGAGCGGACGGCGCATTGGGACCTCCTCGCCCCGCGCACCACGGAGACCTTGCGCGACGCCGTCAAGATTACGCCCGAGGCCTACGATTCGGCGCGTCGCGCGACGGCGGAGGCGCGCCGATCGGTGCCCGAGCTCTTCGGCGACTTCGAGGCGCTGCTCGTGCCGGCGGCGCCCGGCGAGGCGCCCGCGCGGCTCGACATGACCGGCGACCCGCTCTTCAACCGGACCTGGACGCTGCTGCACCTTCCCTGCGTCACCGTTCCCGCGGGACGCGGCGCCACGGGACTTCCGATCGGCGTGCAGCTCGTGGGCCGGCTGGGAGAGGATGCGCGCCTCCTCGCCATCGCACGCTTCGCCGAGCAGGCGCTCGGCGCGTGAGACTCGCGGATCGGGCGGAGCCGCGCCGGACGCCGGCCGCGGGCATTCTCCTCCTCAGCAGCCTCGCGCTCTTCTGGGGTCTTGCCTGGCCCACGATCAAGATCGTGCTGGCGGAGATGCCGGTGCTCGGCTTCCGCGCCATCTGCTGTGCCGCGGGCGCGATCGGCGCGTTAATGCTGGCTCGGCTCGGCGGCGAGCGCATCCGTCTGCGACGGACGGAAATCCTGCCGGTGGCCCTCGTCGGGCTCCTCAATGTCACGCTCTGGCAGCTCTTCATGGCCTTCGGGCTGAAGCTGCTGCCGGCGGGCCACGCAAGCATCATCGCCTACACCATGCCGGCCTTTGCGACGCTTTTCGGCTGGCTATTTCTCCGCGAGCGCATCACAACCTCTCGATATTGGGGTCTCGCCCTCAGCATGAGCGGGCTTGCGGTGCTGGTGGCACCGGAATTCGGTCGGATTGCGACTGCGCCCGCGGGCGTCCTCTTGATGGTGGGCGCGTCGGCGAGCTGGGCCGGCGGTACCGTGGGCATGAAATATTACCGGTGGTCGCTCTCGATCCTGCAGAACACGGGCTGGCAGTTCGCCCTCGGCGGCATCCCCATCTACCTCGCGGCCGTCCTCTCCGGAGAGCAACTGCACCTCCACGACCTCAGCACCGAAGCGTGGATCTGCTTCGCCTACGTGCTGATCTGCCCGATCCTCTTTTGCCAATGGGCTTGGCTCAAAGTGGTGGACATGCTTCCGGGCAGCGTCTCCGCCATGGGAACGCTCGCGGTCCCGGTGGTAGGTACGCTCTCGGGCGCGATCCTGCTCGGCGAGAGGCTCGAAACGACGGAGCTCGTGGCCTTGGGTCTCGTGGTGCTGGGCCTCGCGGTCGTGGCGCTCGCTCCCGGCGGACGCAGGTCATGAAGCCGGCTGAGATCGTGCGAGCGACCTTCGCGCTCGCGCTCGTCGGGCTCGCGAACGCCTGCAGCCAAGGCGGGCTCCCACCCTTCGACACGACGCCGAAGAGCGCGCCTCCGGGCGTCCATGAGGACTTCACTCGGGTCGGCGTCTGCTACAACAGCAAGACGGCGACGCCGCGACAGGTGCTGGATGCCGCGCGCGGGGTGTGCGAGCCCGGGACGACGCCCTCGCTCATCGAGCAGGACACCTTGCTCACATGTCCGCTGCTCACGCCGGTTCGTGCAACCTTCGCCTGCCTCAAGCCGGGAATGCCGCCGCCGCCGCGGCGCTGAACAACGGGATCAGCGCGGCGGCAACGCGGCGGTCCGCACATGCACGACCGCGACATCGCCGCTATAGAGCCGCTGCCATCCCGGCAGATGGTCGAGCAGCACCACCGCCCGCGCGTTCGACTGGAGGAGCGTCCAGGTCACGCCGTACTCGTCGAGGAGCTCTGGGAGATCTCCTGACGCGAGCACCAAGGCCTTGTGCTCACGCTCGATGAAGGCGTCGCCGAACATGTCGGCGCGGCCGTCGACGAAGGTGGGTACGCCCTCCCAGATGAGATAGCCGCCGAAGGCGTCGGCATTGAGGACGTTGCCGGTGACATGCCGGTCGCGCACGGCCTGGAGCGCCGCCGCGGGCATCCGATAAGGCGGCGGCGCCAGTGGCTGCGCCGAGGCGAGTGCGACGAGAGCGACGAAGGCGAGGGAGCCCAGCGCGAGCACCGGACGGCGGAGGCGCAAGCCGGTTCCGGACTCGCGGAGCAGGAGGCCCGAGGCCAGCCGCTGCTCGCGGAGATAGGCTCCAAGCGGGGTGGCGACGAGAAGCGCCGCACCGAAGCCCAGGAGCTCGCCGTGCCGCTCGTGCTTCAAAGCCATGTGAAGGAGGAAAAGGACCATGAGCAGGCGCGGCCACGGCAATCTGAATCGCGTGACGAACCCCAGCAGGATCGCGAGCATTAGCCAGAATTCCAGCGGCGCCAGGAGGTTGAAATCGGGCGCATTCCACTCCACGAGGATCGAGAGCGCGTAGCGCATGCCGAGGAGACGGAGCGGAAGTAGATAGACCTCCGGGCCATTCGGACCGATGAGCGGCAGCAGCGCCGCCAAGGCGATGAAGCGACCCCAACCCCAGAAGGCGCGCCGGCGCGCGGCCGCATCCTCGGCGGTCCCCACCGCCTCGAGCGCGAGCATTCCCGCAAAGCCGAGGCCGAAGAGAAAGCTCCCGTGCATATTGGCCCAGGGCAGCATGAGGAGCGCCCAGGGAAGCGCCGGCACCTTTCCGGCATCGCGCGCTGTAACGAGTGTCGAAAGCCAGAGTGCCAGTAACGGCAAAGCCAAGAGGTGCGGGCGCGCAAGCATGTGATAGGTCAGGAGGATCCACGCCGACATGACCGCGATCACGGCGTAGACGGGATCGAGCGAGCGCAAGACCGCGCGCGCGAGGATCCCCATCGCCGCCGCGACCGAAAGCGCGCCCAGCATCGCGAGCCCGTGCCAGCCCAGGAGATCGTAGGCGCCTGCGAGCAGCGCCTCCGCGAGCCACTCGTGCGCGACCCAGGCCTTGCCGGTCATGGTGTAGGAGTAGAAGTCCGAATGCGGCACGCTGCCATGCGCGAGGATCCAGTTGCCGGTGACGACGTGCCAAAGCGTGTCGGGATCGCGCAGCATGGTCGGCGCGAGGGCGAGCGCGACGAGGAAGGAGAAGGCGGCGATAGCCAACGGCAGAGAAAGGCGCGCCTCCGCACGCTGCACGCCGATGATCGCGGGTTCTGCCATATGCCGTCGCGGCGAATCCGCCGCCCCGATTGCCGGAGGGACCGAGTAGGGCTGCGATAATTCCGCCGGGCTGGTTAACGAAGGCTTATTGGCGCCGTCCGAAAGGAGGCCTCGGATCAGGCTTGCGCGCGGGGCGCGGCGGTTGCAGGCGCGTGAGCCCGCGGCCGCACGAGGCTCGCGCGCAGCCAGGCACGCGCGGGCTTCTCGAGATACCTCGTGATCGCGTAGGCGAGAGCCAGCGCAAAGGCTGTCGCCCCGAGCATCGCGAGATCGGCGCCGCACCCCCAGTCCGTAAGACGCCGAATCACGATATAGCCGAGATTCTGGTGCAGGAGATAAAGCGGGTAGGAGATGTCGCCGAGGAAGACGAGCGGCGCAATCCGTCCAAGAATGGAGCCATCGCGGCTCCCGATGGCGACCAGCGCAGCCGACCCCGCGACGACCAGGATATAGGCTGGACCGGAAATCGGCCGGAGCGACCAGACCGGACCCGTGATGCAGATCGCGAGCGAGAAGCCCAAGAGAATCAGGGTCGAGGGCCGCGCCCGCCCCGCGTGCCAGAGATAAATGAGAATCCCCAGTGTGAAGTGCGGCGCATATTGAACGCCCGCGAGGATCCAGAGCTGAAACGGCACGTCGACCGCGCCGGTGCGGCAGAAGAAGGCGACGCAAAGCCAGGCGAAGCAGAGCGGCTCGATGCGTTTCGGCCCCGCCAGAAAAAAGCCGATGCCCGCGAGAAAGTAGAAGCCGATCTCGTGGACGAGCGTCCAGTAAACGCCGTCGACCGGCTGCTCCAGGAAGAGCTTCGGCATCATCGTGAGGTTCGCGAGAAGCCGCGGCGCGGAGAGCGGCAGCATGCCCTCGATCGGCAGCCACAGCTGCGCGAGGGAACTGATCGCGAGACAAGCGAGGAAAGCCGGCACAAGGCGGGCGAAGCGCGAGACCGCGAACTCCCGGGCATCGCGGCAGCGCTCGAGCGTCATCAGGATCACGAACCCGCTGATGACAAAGAAAAGCTCGACCCCGTAATGCCCGTCCGGAAGGTAGAGCGTGGTGTCGAGCGGCCGCTCCGTGACCCTCGCGTAGTTCGCGGTGTAATGATGCAGCAGCACCGCACTCACGGCGACGCCGCGGAGCGCATCGAGTCCTCTGAGGCGAGGGGCTGACGGGGCTGCCATGACCGGAAGCATCCCCGCGGATTGCTTAATAAATCGACAATAAAATCGGCGCCTGCCGCCCGTAAATCACAAAATAAACAACCCCCGGGAACCTTTGCTCCCGGGGGTCTGCCGCTCGCGAGTATTCTCGCTTAGGGCGTCTTCTTGGGGTCCGATGAAGTCGAGCCCGAGGACTTGGAGCCGGTCGACTTCGAACCCTTGGACTTCGAGCCTGTCGACTTGGAGCCCTTAGACTTCGATCCCGTGGACTTGGAACCCGTGGACTTCGAGCCGGTGGACTTGGAGCCCTTGGACTTCGAGCCGGTCGACTTCGAGCCCTTGGATTTCGAGCCCGTCGACTTCGAGCCCTTGGACTTGCCGGTATCCGTCGTCTTCTGGTCGCTTGGGCTCGGCGTGCCCTGCGCCATGACCGCCGTCGAGACGGTCGACGCACCGATGAACGACATCAGTGTCAACGCTGCAATCAACGCCTTCATGAAAAGCTCCTGGGGGTGGATTCATTCCCTTGGTTGGAGATCGCTCACAGGAGCCACCGGATCAGAAATCCGGCGGCGCTTGTTCCGATCTCAGTGTGGCGCTCGCATCCTAGCATGCAGGTCCGCAAATGCGAGACGAATTCGCGAGATTTCCGCGCGATTCGCGCGTTTTTCGATGCTCGAGATGGGCGCGCGACCGCTCGCATTCGATGGATTCTTCAATCGACGTTAACTCGCTCGGCCGAGACTCGTGCGGTGCTGGCTTCGCGCACATTCCGCGAGCTTTCGGGAGTGGTTCATGCAGAGGGCGGTTTCGATCGGGCGAGCGGTATCCCCCGCATCGGGCTGGCTCCGAGGCGGCATGTTCGATGCCGGCCTGCTCTTGTTCATACCCGGCCTCGCGATCGTCTGCGGCGCCGTCGCCCTTGCGGACCGGCGCTTCCTGCTCCCGGTCCTGATCGCCGATCTCTGGCTCCTCGGACATCGCCACCTCGTCGAGAGCCAAAGCCGCTTGCGCGGCCGACGCGCGGGCTCGGCGTGGCTCGGGCTCTGCCTCGCGGGATTGCCGCTCCTCCTCGTCGCCGTCATCGGCGGACTGGCGCTTGGCGGCGCCGCTTGGGTTCCCGCGACCGTCTATTTTTATTGGCAGTGGTTCCAGTCGACGGGACAGAGCTGGATCACACTGCAACTCTATCGCCGCCGCGCGCCGCGCCGCGCCGATCTCGGCGACAGTTCGCTGCTCGCAGCGCTCTTCTGCCTGACGCCGATCTGGGGCCTGCTGCGCCGCTCGGCGGAGGCGCCGGTCTCCTTCCTGGGCCTCGACCTGCACTTGCTGGCCGTGCCCGAGACCGTCGCCGCGGCAGCGGGGATCGCGGCCTGCGGTGCCTTCTGCCTCTGGATCGTCGAGCGCGCAATTGCCTGGAGCGAGCGGAGGCTCGCCCTCGCGCATACGCTCTACGTCCTCTCCCATCTCGCCGTCTTTGTCGCCGCCTACTGGCTCGTCTCGGACCTCACGATCGGCTGGCTCATCGCGGCGATCTGGTCGCACGCGCAATTCCTGGCGCTCGCGTGGCTGCGGCACGGCGGCGATGCCGCCGAACCCGCGGAGCCGCGCGGGCGGCTCGTCGCGCGCCTGGTCGCGCGGCGGCAACTGGGTCTCTACACGATCGTCGGCCTCGCGAGTGCGGCGGCAGCGCTCTTCGGCGAGAAGGCGCTCGCGATAGCTCTGCCGGCAGCCGCCGTCCTATATCTCGCCCTCGACCTCCAGCGTTTCCTGCTGGAGCTACGCCCGCGCCGCAGTAAATCGCGCCGCGCGGCCACTGCCTGAAGTTGTCTCAACAAACGCAGACAAATTTCATTTAATTTTATTGAAGTTTGACTTCAATCGTTACTTTAATTCTCAACAGATTTACGCACGATTAACCTTTGGAACTCAAGATGCCCTCGTTTGGGCCAACCAAAGGAGTACTCCCATGCGTTTCCTCAAGAAGCTCGTTGCCAGCCGCAAGGGCGCCACTGCGATCGAGTACGGCCTGATTGCCGCTCTCATCGCGGTCGTGACCATCGCGGGCCTGTCGACCCTCGGCACGAACCTGAACTCGAAGTACAACACGATCGCCAGCTCCGTGTCGGGCGCCGGCTGATCGCCGATCAGTCGCTGCTGAATCCGGCCCGTCACCCCGCATCGACTACCTCGATGTGGGGCTGACGGGCCGCTTCTCTTTTTGCGCGAAGCGCAGAATTCCGCGGCAGACCCCGACAAGTACAGTAAAACAAAGTTTAAAATCACCGATGAATTCTTGATCTGTAAAGAACTTCTCCAGGACGATTAACGCTCCGCTAACCAGAGCGACAGAGAATGTCGCAGTCGTCGATATCTGGATTTGGGAGCTAGGAACATGCGCAATTTGCTGATCAAATTGATCCGCGCGCGCGCGGGCGCGACGGCCATCGAGTATGGCCTCATCGCCGCCCTCATCGCGGTCGTCACGATTGCCGGTCTCACGACCCTCGGGACGAACCTCAACAGCAAATACAACACCATCGCCTCGTCCGTCTCGGGCGCGGGCTGAGCTCGCCTCGGAGATCGCCGCCGTGCCTGAGCGGTGCGGCCTGACGATCTCCGCGGAAGCCGCCTAGCCGCCCGGCCGAAGCGATTTAGGGAACGATCGTCGCCATGACCATCCCCGCCACCGACACGGTTGCGCTCGTCGTCTTTGCCGGCGCGCTGGCGGGCGCCGCGTTTTGCGATGTGCGGCAGTACTTGATCCCGGATCGGTTCCCGCTCGCAATCGTGCTCGCCTACGTCCTCTACGCCGCGGGCCATCCCTGGCAGCAAGGTCTCTGGGGCATCGGGACCGGCTTTGCGATGCTGGTCGCGGGGACGATCCTCTTCGCCACGAACGTCATGGGCGGCGGCGACACCAAGCTTCTCGCCGCGGTGGGCCTCTGGGCAGGTCCGGATCTCGCGGCGACGTTCCTCATCGCCACAGCATTCGCGGGCGCGGTGATCGGCATCGCCTGGCTCACGCCAGTGCGCCGGCTGATGCCTGCAGCTCCCATCGAGGACGAGACGGGCCCTGTCGATCCCGGAACGGGATTTCGTGCCCGCCTGAGACAGCCGGTGCCTTACGGAGTCGCCATTGCTCTCGGCGGACTACACCTCGCCGCCTTGCGTGCCTTCCACTGAGTTACAGGAGATCTGGACATGTCCCCTCGCCGAATGCTGTTCCTGCTGATCGCGCTGGTCGCGTCCGGCAGCACCGTCATGGTGGGCCGCATGTGGCTGCAAGCCGAACGGACACAGAAGGTCGCGGAGGCTCCGGCGCCGGCTAAGCCCGCGCTCGCAGTCCTGGTCGCCAAAGGGAACCTGCCCGCGGGCAGCTTCATCCGTCCCGAGAACCTGCGCTGGCAGCCCTGGCCCGAGAGCAGCCTCGCGCCGAGCTACGTGGTCGAGGGCCGGCGCAAGATCGAGGATTACGTGGGCGCCGTCGTCCGCGTGGGCCTCTCCGACGGCGAGCCTCTCACCGACATTCGCGTCGTGCGTCCAGGCGATCGCGGCTTCCTCGCTGCGGTGCTTACCCCCGGCACCCGCGCCGTCACCGTCAACGTGACGCCGAGCACCGGTCTCGCCGGCCTGGTCTTCCCCGGCGACCGCATCGACCTCGTCGGCACCTTCCGCGTCCCCGAGGATACCAAGGGCGGCAACGGCATGAACCGCTATGCCAGCGAGACCGTGCTGAGCAACGTCCGCGTGCTCGCGGTCGACCAGCGCGTCGACGATCAAAACAAGGAAGTCGTGGTCGCGAAGACGGCGACCCTCGAGGTGACGCCAAAGCAGGCCGAGGTGATCGCGCTCGTTGGCGAGCTCGGCAAGTTCTCGCTGAGCCTGCGCAGCCTCGCCCAGGGCAACGAGCCCGCGCCGACGGGCAAGGCCCCGTCCGTCACTTGGGATAACGAGGCCGCCCGCATGCTGCCGCCTCCGGCGATCGCCGGCGGCTCCACCTCGAAGGTGAGCGTCGTGCGCGGCCCCAACGCACAGGAACTCGAGTTTCAAAGGAGGGTCCGATGACCGCCGTCGCAATCCCGCAGCGGCTGCTGCCGCCGATCCTCGCGATCGTCACGGGGCTCGCACTTCTGGGGCTGATCTCGATGCCGGCCCACGCCGCGCCTAAGGTCGTGGCGACGAGTGGTTCGGCGATCACACTCGAGGTGAGCAAAGGAAAGCTCATCCACCTCGACAAGCCCGCGGCCAGCGTCTTCATCGCTGATCCCGAGGTCGCGGACATCCAGGTAAAGTCGCCCTCGCTCGTCTACGTCTTCGGCAAGGCCGCGGGGGAGACCTCGCTTTACGCCGTCGGCGAGGACGATCAGGTCGTCCTCAATTCCGCCGTCGTGGTGCGGCATAACGTCGGACGCCTCGAGCAGGCGATCCGCGGGATGGATCCGCGCAGCGCCGTCAGCGTCGTCAGCGTCGACGACAATCTCGTGCTCGAGGGCACGGTGTTCTCCGCCGCCGAGGGCGAGGACATTCGTCGCCTCGCCGCACGCTTCGTACCCGACCCGAAGCAGCTCATCAACAAGATGCGCGTCGTGGCACCCAACCAGGTCAATATCCGCATCCGCGTCGCGGAGATGTCCCGCAACGTCGTGAAGCAGTTCGGCATCAACTGGGACGCGGCCTTCAACATCGGAAGCTTTGCGGTCGGTCTCTTCACGGGCCGCACCTTCCTCGACGCC
Organism: Allostellaceae bacterium; assembly: GCA_035581425.1. Classification (GTDB taxonomy): domain Bacteria; phylum Pseudomonadota; class Alphaproteobacteria; order ATCC43930; family CGMCC-115725; genus DASZHJ01. The sequence continues at coordinate 47,647 of DATJVP010000002.1, forward strand.
GCGGGGAACGTCATCCGCCAGACCCCGATCGGAGCCGCAGGCCAGTCCGCCGCGACCATCGCCGCGGTGCACACGAGTAGCGTTGACGCCAACGCGCTCATCGACGCGCTCGACGAGCAGGGTCTCATCACCGTTCTCGCCGAGCCCAATCTGAGCGCCGTCTCGGGCGAGCCCGCGAGCTTTCTTGCGGGCGGCGAGTTCCCCTACCCGGTCGCGCAGCAGAACAACACCATCACGATCGACTTCAAGAAGTTCGGCGTGAGCCTCAACTTCGTCGCGACCATAGCCGGGGAGAACCGCATCAACCTGCACGTCGCGCCCGAGGTGAGCCAGCTCGACACGACGCACCAGATCAGCGTCGGCGGCGTCTCCGTGCCCGGCCTCACCACCCGTCGCGCCGAGACGACGCTCGAGCTCGCCAGCGGACAGAGCTTCGCGCTCGCGGGGCTGATGCAGAACAACGTCGCGCAGAATCTCGACAAGTATCCCTGGCTCGGCGATGTGCCGATCCTGGGCGCGCTCTTCCGCTCGAACGCCTTCCAGAAGAGCGAGACCGAGCTCGTGATCATCTGCACGCCCTATATCGTCCGGCCCGTCAGCCAGCCGAACCGGCTCGCCGCGCCGACCGACGGCTACGTGAGCTCGAGCGACGGAAGTCAGGTGCTGAACGGCACCGTCTATCGTCCGCAGTTCACGAACCAGACCCCGTCGCCCCCGAGCCGCTCCGGGACCGGCCTCATCGGCCCCGCGGGCTTCGACCTCGAATAGCAAGGCAAGGTGCACCATGATGATCCGCCTGATCTCCTGCATCGCGCTCGCAGCGGCGCTCGCCGCCTGCGAGCCTCCGCAGGCCGAGTATTCGAGCGTCGAGGCTCCGCGCCAGACGAAGATCGACTATCACCGCTACACCCACACCGCCTCCTTCGGCGCGGGCCACAATGAGCTCGCACCCACCGAGGCGAAGAAGCTCGACGCCTTCCTGGGCGCGTCGGAGGTAACGGCGAACGACCCCGTCTATCTCGAGGCGCCCGCCAACGACAAGGCCGCCGCAGCGCGCGTTTCCGCGCTCGCGCGCGACCTCACGCGCAAAGGCTACGCCGTTGCGACGATACCGGCAGCGCGCGACGCGATCCCCGCGAATTCGCTCCTGGTGGTCGTCGAGCGCTACACGGTGACGCCGCCGGCCTGCCCCAATTGGACGGCGTCGCCGAGCGAGAACCACGAGAACACGGTCTCCAGCAACTTCGGCTGCGCCAACTTGACCAATCTCGACCTCATGGTCGCCGATCCCCGTGACCTCGTGCTCGGTCAGCAGATGGGCGGCGAGCCCGCCGATCACGCTGGCCTGGCGATCCAGCGCTATCGCGAGGGCAAGACCGCGCCGCTTCCGAACGTGAGCGCGGGCACCACCTACAACGTCAACGTCAACGCCTCGGGCGGCACGACCGGCGGCCCCGGCGGCGGAGCCGGGACACCTGGCACAGGGCAGTAATCATGGCAGATGCCGCAGAGGCACAACATCAAGAGGGTTCCCGCCCGATCGCCCTTCTCGCCTGTGTAGCCGACGAGGTCACGCGCGAGACGGTCAGTCGCGTCGTCTCGCACCTCGGCCCCTTGCAGGCAAAGGTGCGGCCGGGAGACCTGACGGCTGCGCGCAAGGCGCTTGATCCAAGCGCCCCGCCGCAGCTCATGCTCATCGACATCTCCGGCAACGCCGATCCAGTGCCGGCGCTGGCGGAGCTCATTCAACTTTGCCCCCGCTCGACCCGCGTGCTGGTCATCGGCTCGGTCAACGACGTGAGCCTCTACCGGGCACTCACGAACCTCGGCGTCGTCGACTACCTCGTGAAGCCGATCTCCGGCGAGATGCTGCACGACGCTCTTGCGGCGGCGATCGAGACCGGCGGTCCCGAAGGCGGCGGCCGCAAGACCCGCAGCACCGCTTTCCTCGGCGCGCGCGGCGGGATCGGCACCACCACCATGGTGGCGGCGGTCGGCTGGTATTTCGTCAACGAATTCCATCAGCGCGCAGCCGTCATCGACCTCGACCTTCACTTCGGCACGCTGGCGCTCAGCGTCGACCTCGAGCCCGGCAGAGGCCTGCGCGAAGCGCTCGAGCATCCCGAGCGCATCGACACCCTGCTCCTGGCCTCGGCGATGTCCGGCGGCGAGCGGTTCAAGGTACTCGCCAGCGAGGAGTCCCTCGACGAGAGCCTGCGCGTCGACGCCGGCGCGATCGAGCCGCTCTTCCAGGCGCTCTCACAGGACTTCGACCAGCTCGTGGTCGATCTCCCGCGGGCACTCGACGACGGATCGCGGCATCTCCTGGGGGTCGTCGACCAGCTCATCCTCGTCACCGATCTCTCGCTTGCGGGGCTCCGCGACACGCTGCGGCTCGTCGATCTCGGCAAGCGCATCGGCTGCCGCGCAAATCCCATGGTCATCGCGAGCCAGGTCGGCGCCGCCCATCGCGGCGAGATCACGCAGCGCGAGTTCGAGCGCGGCCTCGGCCAGGACCTCGACCATATCGTCACCTTCGACGCCAAGGTCGGCATCGCCATGGCGCGGCACGGCAAGGCGCTTCCGGAAGTCGCGCGCGCGAGCAAGCCTGCCGAGGAGCTGCTCGCTCTGGCGCAGCGGATCTCCGGTCGCGAGACCGTGGGCAAGAAGCGCTCGCTCCTGGGCAAACTCTGGAAGTAGTCAGCGATGTTCGGCCGGCGCGACAGCGAGAACCCGCTACAAGCCCGCATCTCCGCGGTGAGCGCGCGGCGCGATCGGCCGGCGCCCGCTCCGCCGCCGGCCGCCGAAGCACCGGCAAAGGCTCGGTTGGCGGAGACCACGGTCGAGGCCGCTCGCGCCCTCGTGCAGCCCGCGGTCGACGCCGCGATCGATCCCGGCGCGCATCTCGGCAAGACCCGTGTCGAGCTCGCGCGGATCGTCGAGGACGTTGTCAAGCGCACGCTCGAGCAACACAATCTGGCGCTCGCGCCCGCGCAGTATCGCGACCTCATAACCGCGGTCACCAGCGGCCTCGCCGAGACGCCGCCGGCGCAAACGCAGGCCAATAGGGCCGCCATCGACGCGGTTGCGCGCGTCTCCACGATCTCGGCGGCAAGCCGCGCCACGATCGACGAGGCGATCCCGAAGATCTATCCGCTGGTGATGGAGCGGATCGACACCGAGGTCGCAGCCAAGCTCAAGCGCGAGGAGCTCGCACGACAGCTCGGCGGCGTCGTCGCGGAAGTGCTGACCGAGCAGCGCATCCAGCTCAACCAGACGGAGCAGCGCGACCTCGTCACCGTGCTGCTCAACGACATGCTGGGCTTCGGCCCGCTCGAGCCGCTGCTCGCGGACGACAGCGTCAACGACATCATGGTCAATGGTCCGAAGCAGGTCTACGTCGAGCGCAAGGGCAAGCTCGAAATCACCGACGTGACCTTCCGCGACAATCCGCACGTGATGTCGATCGCGACCCGCATCGTCACGATGATCGGACGCCGCGTCGACGAATCGACGCCGCTCGTCGACGCGCGCCTCCCCGACGGCAGCCGCGTCAACATCATCGTGCCGCCGCTCGCGATCGACGGGCCCTCCATCTCAATTCGTAAATTTTCCAAGAAGGGCATCACGCTCGACGTGATGATGCGGCAGGACAACATCTCGCCGCAGATGGCGGTGGTGCTAAAGATCGCCGCGCGCTCGCGCCTCAACATCCTGATCTCCGGCGGCACGGGCTCGGGCAAGACCACGCTCTTGAACGCGATGTCGCAGATGATCGATTCCGGCGAGCGCATCGTCACGATCGAGGACGCGGCGGAGCTCCAGCTCCAGCAGCCGCACGTGGTGCGCCTCGAGACCAGGCCGCCCAACCTCGAGGGTCGCGGCGAGATCACCATGCGCGACCTCGTCAAGAACTCGCTGCGTATGCGACCCGACCGCATCATCCTCGGTGAGATCCGCGGCGCGGAGGCCCTCGACGTCCTCCAAGCCATGAACACCGGTCACGACGGCTCGCTCTCCACCGTCCACGCGAACCGGCCACGCGAGGCGCTCACGCGTCTCGAGAACATGATCGGCATGGCCGGCGTCAACCTGCCGAGCCGAGCGATCCGCACGCAGATTGCGGCCGCCGTCGACATGATCGTCCAGGTGAGCCGCATGCGCGACGGCATCCGCCGCGTCACCAACGTCACCGAGGTGATCGGGATGGAGGGCGACGTCATCACGACGCAGGAGCTCTTCAGCTACCGCTTCGAGGGCGAGCACACGGACGGCCGGCTCAAGGGCCGCTTCGATTCCTCCGGCCTCAGGCCGCACTTTACCCCGCGCGCCGAGTATTTCGGCCTCGACCGCGCGCTTCTGGAGGCGATGGCATGACCTTCGACGACGATCTCCTGCTCTGGGTCCTCGCGGGCGTTCTGGGTCTCGCGGTCTTTGCAATCGCCTTCGCGATCGGCGGCGACGAGGGCGGCGGCAAGCGCGTGCAGAGGGTGCGCAACCGTGCGCGCGGCGCGGACAAGGAAGAGAAGGCCGCGGAGATGATTCTCCGGCTCGACCCCAAGCGTAACAGCGGCTTTGAGGCGATGATGCGCCGCCTGCTGCCGCATCCGGAGCTGCTGCGCGAGCGCCTGCGCCGCACGGGCTGGTCGATGGGGCTCGGCGGCTTCGCGATCCTCTGCGGCATCATGATCGCATTGTTCATCGGCGTGTTCTTCTCCATGGGCCTGCCGGTCGCCATGGCGATACCCGCGGGCATCATCCTCGGCCTCCTCCTGCCGCACCTGATCGTCGGCTTCGCCGTGAACCGGCGCGCAAACAAGTTCACGAAGCTTTTCCCCGAGGCGATCGGCCTCATGGTCCGCGGTATCAAGTCGGGCCTGCCCATCGCCGAGACCTTCGTCATCGTGGGCCAGGAGGTGCCGGATCCCGTCGGCGAGGAGTTCCGCCGCGTCTCCGATCAGATCCGCCTGGGCCAGCAGATCGAGCAAGCGCTCTGGGACAGCGCCAAGCGCGTCGGCACCCCCGAGGTAAAGTTCCTGGTGGTGAGCCTCTCCGTCCAGAAGGAGACGGGCGGCAATCTCGCGGAGACGCTGGAGAACCTCGACACCATTTTGCGGCGCCGCCGGCAGATGAAGCTCAAGATCCGCGCGATGTCCTCCGAGGCGCGTGCGAGCGCCGCGATCATCGGCGCCCTTCCCTTCATCATGCTGGGCGTGCTCGCGGGTCTCAACCCCGAGTACATCAGCAAGCTTTTCGACACGCATCTCGGTAACCTGATGCTCGGCGGCGGCGGCTTCAGCATGGCGCTGGGCGTCTTCATCATGCAGAAGATGGCGAGGTTCGAGATATGAAGAACTTTTCCGGCGACCTCTTCAATTGGCTGCTGGGCTCGTTCGACGAGAACGGCATCGCCATCATCGGCGGCATCGGCGTCTTCGTGACGATCCTCGCGCTCTCGCGCGTCTTCGTCCCCTCCGACCCGATGGCCGCGCGCATCAAGAGCCATCAACAGCGCCGCCAGCACCTCCTGCAGGAGATCCTGAACGAGAACAAGGAGGAGCCGAAGGCGAACAAGGCGTCCTTCAACTTCGTGAAACGGCTCGTCGAGAAGTTGAAGCTCACGCGCGGCGACGAGGCGCGCAAGACCGTCGACCGGCTCGCGCAGGCCGGCTGGCGTTCGCGCGACATCCTCATCGTCTATCTCGGCGCGCGCCTCGTCATGCCCTTCGTCGGCGGCGCTTGCGCGCTGTTGATGATGCGCTTCTTCGGCGTCGAGCTCTCGGTGCTGGGCGCGGCGGCGGTAGGCGGCATGGGTGTGCTCGCGGGCGGCTACCTCCCCTCGCTCTACCTCAAGAATGCGATCCAGAAGCGCTATCAAAAGCTGCGCCGGCAGCTCCCCGACGCGCTCGATCTGTTGGTGATCTGCGCCGAGGCCGGACAAAGCCTCGACGCCGCCCTCACCCGCGTCGCACGCGAGTCCGGTGCCTCTTCGCCGGAGCTCGCCGACGAGATCGGCCTCACCTCGATCGAGCTCGGCTTCTTGCCGAACCGGCGCCAGGCGCTCCTCAACCTGCAGCGCCGCGCCGACATCCCGCCGATCCGCGCCGTCATCAACACGCTGATGCAGACGGAGCGCTACGGCACGCCGCTCGCGCACTCGTTGCGCGTCCTCGCGGCCGAGTTCCGCGACGAGCGTATGATGAAGGCGGAGGAGAAGGCGGCGCGGCTTCCGGCGATCATGACGGTGCCGATGATCTGCTTCATCTTGCCCGCCCTCTTCATCGTCCTCATCGGGCCCGCGATCATCAAGGTCCTCGAGACCTTCAGCTAGGCCGGAGCGGTCGCGCTCGCATCTGCCGGCGCGGTCGATCTTGCCCGGAGATTATTGCCGCCGAGCGGCCCGGGCCGGCGCGAAACGCCGCAATCGCCGCCGTTCCCGCTGGCACGGGACTTGCGATACCCCTCCCGAGGCACCGATTTCGAGGCACACATGGCAAAGACGGAGCGGATTCATCTGGTGATCGGAACCCCCTGCTACGGCGGGCAGGTCACCTCGCACTACGCGCAGTCCGTGCTGAAGCTGCAGCAGGCCTGTCTTGCGCGCTCGATCGAGCTCGGCTGGCTGATGTTCGGCGGCGATGCGCTGATCACGCGGGCGCGCGCCGAGGTGGTCGCGCATTTTCTCGCAGCACCCGACGTGACGCATCTCCTCTTCATCGATGCCGACATCGGCTTCGAGCCGGAGCAGGTCTTCCGCCTCCTCGATTTCGACGCCGAGGTGAGCGCGGCGGCCTACCCCGCGAAGATGATCGATTGGCAGCTCGCCCGGAACGCGATTCGCAGCGGCCATGCGAACCCGGAGGCGGCCTCACTGCGCTACGTCTTCGACGTCGCCGATCCCGCGCGGATCGTGACGCGAGCGGGCTTCATCCAGGCGCAATACGCGGGCACAGGCTTTTTAATGATCCGCCGCGGGGCGCTCCTCAAGCTCTGTGCCGCACATCCCGAGCTCAAGTACCGCAAGGTCGATTTCGGCGCGGACCCGCTGTCCGACGGCTCCTTCCGCTATGCGCTCTTCGAGTGCATGATCGATTCCGAGACCGGCCGCTACCTCTCCGAGGATTTCGCCTTCTGCCGACGCTGGAGCGCCTTGGGCGGCGAGATCTGGATCGACAGCCGCAGCAAGCTCACCCATTTCGGCTCGATGGCCTTCGCCGGCGATTTCTCGACCCAGATCGCCGCCGGGCCCGGCATGGCGCGTCCGCAGGAAGACGCGGCAGCCTAGCCACCGACACATCGGTCCTCGTTTCTAAGCGAGCGCGAAGCCGCCGCGATCGTCAATGGCGCGCGCAGCCTCATCGGCCGCGCGAGCGGGCGGCCGCCCCTTAGTCGCGGGATCAGGTGCTACGGCGCGCTATCGCTGGACGCTCGCGGCGGATTGGCCGAAGAGGATCTTCTTCTCCTCCTCGGTCCGAATGCCCGGCGTCGGATTGATAGGCTTGCCCTTCTCGTAAGCGCGCACCGTCGCGGGTCGCGCCCTGATGGCCTCGAACCATCGCTTGAGGTTCGGAAAGTCCTCGATCCTCTGGCCCTGCCGCTCGTAGGGCACCGTCCAGGGATATGCTGCCATATCTGCAATCGAATACGCGCCCGCCAGGAACTCGCGATCCGCAAGACGCTTGTCCAACACGGCGTAGAGGCGGTTCGTCTCGCGGACGTAGCGGTCGATCGCGTAGGGGATCTTCTCCGGGGCGTATTGCGAGAAGTGGTGGTTCTGGCCCGCCATAGGTCCGAGCCCGCCCATCTGCCAGAATAGCCACTGCAGGGTCTCGACGCGGCCGCGCAGGTCCTTGGCGATGAACTTGCCCGTCTTCTCACCGAGGTAGAGCAGGATCGCGCCGGACTCGAAGACGCTAATGGGCCCGCCCTTGTCGACGGGCTCGTGGTCGACGATCGCGGGCATGCGATTGTTGGGGGCGATCTTCAGGAAATCCGGCTTGAATTGGTCGCCCTTCCCGATGTTCACGGGGATGATCTCGTAAGGGAGACCCGTCTCCTCCAGGAACATGGTGATCTTGTGCCCGTTGGGCGTCGGCCAATAGTAGAGATCGATCACGGCGGCGCTCTCCTCTCGAGATGCAACACGCCCTGCCCCGCCGACTTGAACGGCGTCGAGAGCGTTGCGGCTAGCGTTCAGGAGAGGGAACTATGGCCCGCAAAGCAGGGGAGCGGCAAGGCACGTGAAATGTGTGCCTTGCAAGACCGGAACGGAGCGGCGACGAGGCGCGGGGCCCCGTCAGCTCTTGGAGCCCTCCGCCACGTCCGTGCCCCTGGCGCGCACGACGATCGCGGTCTCGCCTGCCTTCTCCAGGCTATGGACGAGGGCGGAGGCGGCATCGCCCGAAAGCGAGCCCGTCCGCACCGTCCACCAGTCGCGGCCCTGGCGGTCGCGATCGGCGACGATCGAGAAATCCTTGAAGCCTTTGTTCGTGAGAATGTCGACTTCCTTGTGGGCGTTGCCCTCGAGCTGGAAGGCGCCGACCTGCACGACGGTCCGCCGCTCGCCGCTCTCGGCGGGCTTGGCGGGCGCCGGGGCCGGCGTCTCCTGGACGCTCGCGACCTCGGCCGCGGGCGTGGGCTTCTCGATCCCCGGGATGAACTGCACGGGCTCCGACGAGGCAAGCTGAATGGGGGCGCTGGGCTCTGCCGCGGCCTGCTGCGCGGGCGGCTGATCGGGAGCCGCCTCGGCGGGGGCCGCTGACTCCTGCTCGGGAGCGACAGGCTCAGGCGTCGGTGCGGGCGCAGCCGTGACTGGCTCGGGCGCCGGGGCCGGAGCGGAGGCAACGGGCTCGGGAGCCGAAGCCGGGACCGAGGCGACGGGTTCCGGAGCCGCATCCGGCACGGAGGCGACGGGCTCGGGAGCCGGATCCGGCACGGAAGCGACGGGCTCGGGCGCCGGGGTCGGCGCAGCGGAAAGGCGCTTCGGCGCGGGCACCGGAGCGGGCGGAAGCGGCTGCTCGGCAACCGGGGCCTGCGGGGACTTCGGCCCCTTTCCGGGCGCCGGAGACGGCGAGTCCGCAACCGAGGGACCATTCGTGGTGACGGTGGGCTCGTTCGCGCCGCGCGCCGCGCGGACGTCGGCGCCGAGGATCGCGGCGGTGCGGCCGACGTCGTCGAGCGAGCGCAGGAGCGCGTAATAGGCGAGGTTGTTGCGCACCGCGCCCTCGTCGAGATCGCTGCGCGCGACCGAGGCGGCGTGGTCGGGATCGCCGGAGAGCCCGTAGACGAGGGCGAGGTTCTGCCGGTTGCGGGCGCTGGCGCCGGGGCGTGCGACGAGCTCGCTCAGCGTCGCGATCGAGCCGTTATAGTCGCCGGCAAGCGCCTGCGAGAGACCGAGGTTGTTGCGTAGGCTGAGAGAGTCCGGCGCGAGGCTCAGGCCTTTGCGATAGTCCTGCACCGCGAGGTCGTGCCGGCCCGCGAGATCGTGCGCCACACCGAGCGCGTTGTAGATCTTGGGATCGTTCGGCTTCTTCGCGACCGCGACCTCGAGATGCGAGAGCGCGAGCTGCGGCTTGCCGAGGCCCAGCAGCACATTCCCCATGCCGCGATGCAAATCGGGGTCGTCCGGGCTGATCGCGAGCGCCGCGCGATAAGCTTCGGCCGCCTCGGTATAGGACTGCATCTGCGCCAGCGTCTCGCCGAGCCGCGAGAGCGGCACCGTGTCCTTCGGCGAGATCTCGTGAGCGCGGCGATAGAGGCTCACTGCGGTTGCGGGGTCGCCGGCGGCTCGCGTGCTGTCGGCGACCCTGACGAGCGTATCCATGCTCTGGTCGGGCGTTAGCTGCGAGGGAAGGCCGGAGGTGGCCCGGGTTCCCGCCTGCTGGGGCGTCGTCCCGCAGGCAGCAAGGGCCAAAGCGACGGTAAGCGTCAGCGGCCGCAGAATCGGCATGCGGCGGCGGATGCGAGAGCGCGAGGTCTGGGTCTGAGGCACGGTTAATCTCCCTGCCCCTAGTTTCCGTCGAGTTTCCCTACCAATTGGTTAATGCGGCGCGTCTATCCGTGCAAAAGCATGTGATATTTTCGGGGCTTTCCGGCCACGCACCAATGGCTTACGTACGAGAGTGACGTGCTCGTGGCAATTAACCCTAGCGCCTCGCCAACCAGCAGTCGTTGCGGCTCAGAGCGCGTTCACAAGAAAATTGACGGTGAGCGCGAGGACGACCGTGTTGAAGAAGAAGGAGAGCACGCCATGCACGGTCGCGACGCGGCGCACGTGCTTGCCCGTGATCTGCACGTCCGAGACCTGACAGGTCATCCCGATCACCAGCGAGAAATAGACGAAGTCCCAGAATTCGGGCGTGAGGTCGCCGCCGGGAAAGATCAGGCCGCCGGCATCGACGCCACGCGCGGGCCTGTCGCCGTAATAGGCGTGCATGTAATGCACCGCGAATACGAAATGGACGACCATCCAGGAGGCGACGACCACGCCGCCCGCCAATGCGATCCGCAGCGAAAGGGTCGATGCCGCCCCGGCCGGCTCCTTCCCGAGGAGTGCGCCCGCCTCGGCCAGGCTCGCGATCGCCGCGAGGACAACGAATATCTGGATGACCCAAAGGCTCGGATCGTTGATGCGCGCACGCGCGCGCAGGCGATCGGCGGAAGCGCCGCCGACGGCGGCGGAGAGCAGCGACAGGAACATCACGACCATGCCGATCCAGCCGGCGCCGCCGCGCTTGGCGATCCCCCACGCTTCCGGCAGCAGGAGAAAGATGGCCCAGCCGAACCCCACGCTCAAACAGAGGCGCAGCCCAGGATGGACTCCGAAGACGTATCTGGAGAGCGGAGGGATACGCATGGGCGGAAGGACGCATTTCCCCGGCTTTGCAGCAGCCTCCGCATGCGGGAGCGAGAGACTGCGCTCGACGTCGCGTGGGACTCTTCCCGGCATTTCGATTTCTGGCAAGGCCGAACGACCGATTTCCGGCGCTTTCGCGCCCGGATGAACCCCGGCCTGATTCCGCCGATCAGCCGCCTTTGAGGATGCGCTCCGCCTGCTCCCAGCCGAGCCGCGCCAGAACTTTGGCTCGCGCACCCGCTTCGTGTGCGCGAGCGCTTGCCGCCGTGCCCTCGCGGACGCGGCCCATGATCCCCTGCAGGATCGCCGCCAGGCGAAACATGTTGTAGGCCATGTAGAAGTCCCAATTCGGGATCTCTGCGCGACCCGTGCGGCGGCAATAGGCCTCGCGGTACTCGGCCTCCGAGGGAATGCCGAGCGCTCCGAGATCGTGCCCGCCCAACCCGCGAAAGGCCGCGGGGGGAAGGCGCCACGCCATCGCGTGGTAAGCGAAATCGCCGAGAGGATTTCCGAGCGTCGAGAGTTCCCAGTCGAGAACGGCGAGGACGCGGGGCTCGCTCGGGTGGAAGATCATGTTGTCGAGGCGGAAGTCGCCGTGGACGATCGCGGTTTGATCGTCCGCCGGCACGTTCCTCGGCAGCCACTCGATGAGCCGGTCCATCGGCTCGATCCGTTCGGTCTCGGAGGCGCGATACTGCTTCGTCCAGCGATCGATCTGGCGCATGAAGTAGTTTCCGGGCTTCCCGAAATCCGCGAGGCCGATCGCGGCGTAGTCGATCGTGTGAAGCTGCGCGATCGTGGTGTTCATGGCGTCGTAGATTTTTCCGCGCTCGGCACGTCCCACCTCCGGCACGGTCGGATCCCAGAAGACGCGGCCTGCGACGTAGTCCATGACATAGAAGGCGGTGCCGACAATGCTCTCGTCCAGGCAGAGCGCATGGGTCCGCGGCACCGGAAAGCCGGTCCGCCCGAGCGCGGAGATGACGCGGTACTCGCGGTCGACGGCGTGCGCGGAGGGCAAGAGCTTGCCCGGCGGCTTCCGGCGCAACACGTATCCCGCGGCGGGCGTCCTCAGACGGTAGGTCGGGTTCGACTGGCCCCCGCGGAACTGCTCGACCGAGAGCGGGCCCACGAATCCCTCGACGTTTGCGCGCATCCAGGCCTCGAGCGGCGCCACCTCGAAGCGGAGCCGCTCGGCCACGGGCATGGTACCGACGAATTCCCCGGTGTCGCTCATTCCCTCTGTCGCCGATCCGTCGAGCCGATGGCGTCATAGATATCGAAACCAAGGGGCTTGGCAAATCGGATTTCCGGCTGCGATGCTGGTGCCGGCGATGATGCAGGGGTGCGGCCCATGGGCGGACTCACGGTCGGTATCGGCGGGTTGGGAGCGATCGGATTGCCGGTGGCGCGATGGCTTGCGGGCAGGCCGCCGGGCCTCGCGCTCGCGGCGATTTCCGCACGCGACCAGAAGCGCGCGAGGGAGCGCCTCGAGACGGCGGGGATCGAAGCGCCGGTGGTGCCCGCGGACGCGCTCGCGGAGCGCGCGCAGGTGGTGATCGAGTGTCTCCCGGCCGCCGCTTTCGACAGCATTGCCGTGCCGGCGGTTCGCGCGGGACGCACGCTTCTGGTGCTGAGCGTGGGCGCGCTCCTCGATCGCCTGGCGCTCGTGGAGGAAGCGCGCCGGACGGGCGCGCGCATCATCGTGCCGACGGGCGCGCTCCTCGGCCTCGACGCGGTGCGCGCGGCGGCGCAAGGCAAGATCCACTCCGTGACGCTCGTGACACGAAAGCCCCCGGGCGGGCTCGTGGGCGCACCCTATCTCGAGGAGCGCGGCATCTCGCTCGAGGGTCTCGCGGCACCGCTCAGGGTCTTTGCGGGCACTGCGCGCGAGGGCGCTCGGGGATTTCCCGCGAACGTCAATGTCGCGGCGGCGCTCGCGCTGGCGGGCATCGGACCCGACGCGACGGCACTCGAGATCTGGGCCGATCCCGGCGTCACCCGCAACACCCACCGCATCGAGGTCGAGGCCGACAGCACGCGCTTCACGATGACGATCGAGGGCGTCCCGTCCGAGGAGAACCCCCGCACCGGCAAACTCACCCCGTTGAGCGTGATCGCCTGCCTCAAAGGCCTGGTCGAGCCGTTGCGGGTTGGCACCTGAGCCCGCACTAAAACCTCTCGACTAAGGCTCTGCTACAAGGCATATAGGTGCAAAAATATGCTTCGCTTACGTCGCTGCGTCAGTAAGCAAGCAAGGCTACACTCGATCTATTCGGGTCCGTGTTGAAGCCAAACGAATAACCGCCTGGGGAGGCACACGATGAAGAAGACGACGTTCTCGACAGTATTTCCGCGCCGTACGCTCCTTAAGGCCGGCGTGGCGGCCAGTGCGTTACAGGTCGCGTCACCCTTCATTCTCACCGCTCGCGGCGAAACCCCGATCAAAATCGGAATGGTCAATCCGCTGACCGGCGTGCTTTCGGCGCTCGCGAAAAGCGAATTGGACGGCGCCCAGTATGCCGAGGCCGAAATCAACAAGAAGGGCGGAATCCTGGGCCGCCCGGTCCAGCTCTTGGTCGAAGACTCCGCCAATGACGTCGGCACCGGCGTGCAGAAGACGCGCAAGCTCATCGACCGCGATCAGGTGGACGTGATTCTCGGCGACGTGAACTCCGGCATCGCCGCGGCGATGGCACAGGTGACGGCCGAGAAGAAGGTATTCCACATCGTTCCCGGCGGTCATACCGACACCATTACGGGCGTCGACTGCAAATGGAACGTCTTCCGCGTTTGCAACGACACCACGATGGACACTTCGGCGATTACGCCGGAGCTGGTTAAGCGCTTCGGCAAGAAGTGGTTCTTCATCACCCCGGATTACGCCTACGGCCACTCTCTCCAGGACGGCTTCATCAAGGCCCTGAAGAAGCTCGGCGGGACCTACGACGGCGACTACCTCCCGATCAACAACACCGATTTCTCCGCGACCCTGATCAAGGCCAAGGGCTACAAGCCCGACGTATTGCTCAACAACATGGGAGGCCTCACGCAGATCAACTGCATGAAGCAGATCGTCCAATTCGGCCTGCAAAAGGAGATGGCCTTGGGCGGAGCGCTGTTCGAGTTCGAGACGGTGAAAGCGCTGCAGCCCGATGCCCAGGCGGGTTGGTGGGTCATGGAGTGGTGGTGGGATCAGCCGAAGGTCCCGGAGGTCGTCAAGTTCGTTGCGGATTACCGCGCCACCGCGAAAAAGACGCCTTCTGCCCGCGATTGGTTCGGCTACGTCTCCATGCACACGGTGCGCGTCGCAGCCGAGAAGGCCAAATCGCTCGAGGGCCCCAAGCTCGCCAAGATCATGGAGGACTTGGAGCTGCCGCGCGACGTGGCATTGCAGGCGGCTGCGGTACGCTATCGCGCCGGCGACCACGAGCTCATGCCCACCATCTTCGTCGGCCAGGTGCACCCGCCCAAGGCAGGCCCGGACGACGTTTTCTCGATCGAAGCGGAGATACCCGGCGTCGAGGCCGCGGGACCCGTCGAAGATACCGGCTGCAAGATGGTTCATCCGGCCTGAGCGGGCCGCCGAAACCCGTGCCTCCGATGCGCGGCTTCGAGCCGGCGTCGGAGGCTCCGGGTTCCGGTTGACGGGACCCAGCGGCGAACCCTCCCATGCTCACATCAATCATCTACAACGTCGCAAACGGGCTGATGCTCGGCGCTTTCTACGTGCTGATGGCGCTGGGCTTGTCGTTGATCCTCAATCTCAGCAACGTCATCAACTTCGCGCACGGAAACTTCCTCGCGCTCGGCGCCTATCTCGCGCTCGAGCTCTCGAAAGTGATGGGCTTTTGGGGCGCATTGCTGATCGCGCCGCTGCTGACGGCGCTGATCGGCGTGCTGGTCGAGCTGCTGATGCGCTTTGTCTACCGGCGCGATCCCGTCTACAGCCTGCTGCTGACCTTCGGGCTCGCCTTCGTGATGCAGGGCGCCATGCTCTGGTGGTGGGGCCCCAGCCCGCAGGCAATGGAAATGCCGGACATCCTGAATGCGCCCATTAGCGCGGAACTGTTCTTCGTGAATTGGTATCGCATCTTCACGGTGGTCGTCGTCATCGCCACCGTGATCGGCGTCTTCGCGTTCCTGCGTCACACGAGGGTCGGCCTGCGCATCCGCGCCGGGACCCTCGATCTCGACACCGTGTCGGCGCTCGGGGTCAACGTGAAGCTGCTTCGCACCTTCAATTTCACCGTGGGGTGCCTGCTCGCGGGGCTGAGCGGGGTGCTGCTGACCGGCAAGAACGGCATCAGCCCCAACATGGGCGACGATTATTTGATGCCGAGCTTCATCGCCATCATCGTCGGCGGGGCCGGCAGCCTGACGGGCACCCTGTTCGGGGGCTTGCTGATCGGCATCACCGCAGCAGTCACCGGTGCGATCTATGCCCCCGCGAGCGAGGTCGTGATCTTCGTGATGATGATCCTGGTGCTGCTGACCCGGCCGCGCGGTCTGATGGGCGAAGAGGGAATGCTTTAGTGAGCAGCGTGATAGCCGCCACCGCGTCGGTGCAACGCTCGGCCCAGAGGCGCTGGTTGCCGGTGGCGGTGATTTGGCTGGCGCTCGTGACGGTTCCGGTCTGGTTTCCGCTGCTCGGCGGCTACAACGCGCTCGCCGGCAGTGTGCTGGTGTTCGGGCTCGCGGCGATGGGGCTCAACTTGCTGCTGGGATTCACGGGCGTCCTGAGCTTCGGGCATGCCGCCTATTTCGGTCTCGGCGCCTATGGCGCGGGGCTGATGCTCAAATACGTCGCCGCCAGTACGCCGCTCGCCATGCTCGCCGGCACATTGTTCGGCGGGTTGGCGGGGACGCTCTTCGGCCTGGTCATCGTGCGGCGGCGCGGCGTTTATTTCGCGATGTGCACGATCGCCTTCGGACAGATCTTCTACTACATCGCCTACAAGTGGAACGACTTCACCGGCGGGTTCGATGGGCTGCGCGGGTTCCACCGCGAGCCCATCGGGATCGGAGCATTGACCCTCGACATCACGGACGAGCAGCCGTTCCTCTTCCTCTCCGAGGGGTTCCGTTTCTACTATTTCACCCTGGCGATGTTCACCATCGCCGTCGTGCTCATGGGCCTGCTCGTGCGCTCGCCCTTCGGCCGCACCTTGCGCGCGATCCGCGAGAACGAGCGTCGGGCGCGCTTTCTCGGGATCCCGGTCGAGCGGCATATCTGGCTGTCCTTCTCGGTCTCCTGCTTCTTCACCGCGCTCGCCGGCACGCTTTACGCGCTCCTCAACAACTTCGCCGATCCGCTGGCGCTGCACTATACGCAGTCCGGCTACTTCGTGATCATGGCGGTGTTGGGCGGCATGCGCTCGTTCTGGGGGCCTTTGCTGGGCGCGGCGGTGTTCTGGGTGCTGAAGGATTTCCTATCCTCCGCCTTGCCGGAGGAATGGATGGCCTTCCTGGGAGTGATTTTCGTGCTGGCGGTGCTCTTCTTTCCCCGGGGCATGCTGGGCATGCTGAAGCGGCGGAGCGCCGAATGAGCATGCTCGACGTGCAGAAGGTGACGAAGAATTTCGGCAGCCTCGTCGCCGTGCAAGAGGTGTCATTGCGCGTGGAGCCTGGCGAGCTCAGGGCCGTAATCGGGCCCAACGGCGCGGGCAAGACCACGTTCTTCAACATGATCAGCGGTTTCTTCCCGCCTAGCTCCGGCCATATCGTGTTCGACGGAGCGGACGTGACCGCCCTCCCCGCGCACAAGCGCGTGACGATTGGCATGGCCCGGACGTTTCAGATCACCGAGATCTTTCCCGACCTCTCCGTGCACGAGAACGTGCTCAGCGCCGTCGAGGTCGCCGCCGGTCGCCGCCTGCGTCTCTGGAACACCAAGAGCGACGCCGCCCGCGACGAGCAAACCGTCGCAGAGACGCTGACGATGGTCGGTCTTTCCGCCAAGGCGAACCGGCTGGTGGGCGAGCTCGCGCATGGCGACCAGCGCGCGACCGAGATCGCGATGGCGCTGGCGCTCCGCCCGCGACTCCTTCTGCTCGATGAGCCGACGGCCGGCATGGGCGATCAGGAGACCTACGAGATCACCAACTTGATCCGCCGCCTGCACCGTGAGAACCAATATACGATCGTGCTGATCGAGCATGACATGCGCGTGGTCTTCCATCTGGCGGACCGCATCTCCGTCCTCGACCAGGGCCGGCTGCTCGCGGAGGGAACGCCCGCTGAGATCGCCGCCAACGAGGCGGTGCAAGCGGCCTATCTGGGCAAGGCCGCATGAACGCGCTCGAGGCCAGCGGTCTCCATACCTATTACGGCAAGAGCCACATTCTGCACGGCGTCTCGCTGTCGGTTCCCGAGGGCAAGATCACGACGCTGCTCGGACGCAATGGTGCTGGCAAGACGACGACCCTGCGCAGCATCATGGGCCTCACCCCCGCGCGCGAGGGGACCATCTCGATCTTCGGGGTGCCCATCACTCACTCGCCGTCGTACCGCATTGCCGCGCTCGGCGTCGGCTACGTGCCCGAGGGAAGGCGCATCTTCCCGAACCTGACCGTGGACGAGAACCTGCGCGTCCCCATCGTCCGCGAGGGGCCCTGGACGATCGAGCGCGTCTACAAGCTCTTCCCGCGGCTTGCCGAGCGCAAGCGCAACCGCGGACGCCAGCTCTCCGGCGGCGAGCAGGAGATGCTGTCGATCGCGCGAGCGCTCCTCGTCAATCCGAAGCTCCTCATTCTCGACGAACCATCGCAGGGCCTGGCGCCGCTCATCGTACGCGAGGTCTTTCGCATCGTCGCGCAAATGCGCACGGAGGGAATCTCGGTGCTGCTGGTCGAGCAGAACGTCCGCATGAGTCTCGAGATCGCCGACGATGCCTATGTGCTCGACAGCGGCGAGATCGTCTACAGCGGCGGCGCCAGAGAGCTCGCCGCGGATGAGGAGCGCGTGCAGGCGATGGCCGGCGCAAGCGCCGAGGAGTGGGGTCCGGCGCATTGAACACCGCGTCGAGTCGCGGTCGAGTCGCGCCGGAACTTCCTGTCGTCGCCTAAAGATCGGGCTATCTAACGCCAATAAAATCGGCAGGCCGAGATTCCACCGGGAGGTGATGGCATCGTGAATTCGAGGGCTCGCGCGGGCGTCTGCCCGACGCTCACCGCGAGCGGCCGAATGTCGCAGAGGAAAGCGCGGGAGTCATTGATCCCGCGATGAATTTGCGCGGCGCGAACGCTTGCATTCTCGTCGAGTCGCGTTGCGAGTCGACTCTGCGAAACTCCCGCGCGAATTTGCATCACCAGCGCGGCAAACCTCGTAGTCGCCACGATCTTCCCCTCACAACACCTTGAGAAAGCCACGTTTCGTGGGAAAATACTGACATCGATCCCATCGGCGAGCCGTGTCGCTCGTCGAAGTGCGGTGGAACGCTGGGGATCACGGCCTACGACAGGGCGATGTTGGCGGCCAAATTGGGGTGGTGATGGGTTTTCGCGCGCGGGCTCGTGCAGTCGGGCTGTACCCGTCGAACCGACAGAACTCCGGGGAGCATTTTCCCATCGGCGAGGAGCCGGTGCCACCTCACGGCACGCGGCTTGCAATGATTCCGATGGGTTGGTCTGCGCGGATGCCGAGTGAAGCCATGCGAGTTCACGAGAGTGTGCAGAGCGCCCAAATTGGGGCGCAACGGGCGTTCTGTGCGCGGGAGGCGAGATGAATAGGAGTTCATTTTCGCGAAACGCAATGATCGTTCGCGTTGAACCGTTCTCCCTTAAGCCTTGTTTAGTACCGCAGGCATAGACTCGAGGTTAACGCCGGGTAAACGCTTGGCGGTTGAGGCCAGAATGGCGAGGTTTGGATGAGCGCACACGACGAGCTCTTTAGCCTCTTCTCCCGCCTCTACGACGGCGAGAAAGAGACCGAGATGTCCCTTGAGGACTATCTCAAGTCCTGTGCGCGCGAGCCCATGGCCTATGCAAGCGCGTCGGAGCGCATGCTCGCCGCGATCGGCGAGCCGCAGCTCATCGATACGAGCCAGGACACGCGCCTCGGCCGCATCTTCATGAACCGCACGATGCGGGTCTATCCGGCTTTCCAGGATTTCTACGGCATGGAGGAGACGATCGAGCGGATCGTCGGCTTCTTCCGCCACGCGGCGCAGGGCCTCGAGGAGAGGAAGCAGGTGCTCTACCTCCTCGGCCCCGTCGGCGGCGGCAAGTCCTCGCTCGCCGAGCGCCTTAAACTCCTGATGGAGCGCATGCCGATCTACGTGCTCAGGGCCGGCAAGGAGATTAGCCCCGTCTTCGAGAATCCGCTCGGTCTCTTCGATCCCGACCGCATGGGCGAGGTGCTGGAGCGCCGCTACAAGATCCCGAAGCGCCGCCTCACCGGCCTCGCATCCCCCTGGGCGCTGAAGCGTCTCGACGAGTTCGGTGGCGACCTCCAGAAATTCTCTGTCGTGAAGCTGCATCCCTCGCGGCTCCGCCAGATCTGCGTCGCCAAGACGGAGCCCGGCGACGAGAACAACCAGGACATCTCGAGCCTCGTCGGCAAGGTCGACATCCGCAAGCTGGAGTTCTTCAGCCAAGCCGATCCCGACGCCTACGCCTTCTCCGGCGGCCTCAACCGCACGACGCAGGGCATCCTCGAATTCGTGGAGATGTTCAAGGCGCCGATCAAGATGCTGCATCCGCTGCTGACGGCGACGCAGGAGAACAACTACATCGGCTCCGAGAACATCGGCGCGATCCCCTTCCAGGGCATCATCCTCGCGCATTCGAACGAGGCGGAGTGGCAGAGCTTCAAGAACAATCGCAACAACGAAGCCTTCATCGACCGCATCTGCGTGATCAAGGTGCCGTACTGCCTGCGCGTCACCGAGGAGTCCAAGATCTACCAGAAGCTCCTCACGGGGAGCGAGCTCGCCAACGCGTCCTGCGCGCCGGGCACGCTCGAGATGCTCGCGAAATTCTGCGTGCTTTCGCGCCTCAAGGCGCATGAGAACTCGAACCTCCACTCGAAGATGCGCGCTTATGACGGCGAGAGCCTCAAGGACAGCGATCCCCGCGCGCGCACCGTGCAGGAATATCGCGACGCCGCCGGAGTCGATGAGGGTATGGACGGGCTCTCCACCCGCTTCGCTTTCAAGTCGCTCTCCAACACCTTCAACTTCGACACGCAGGAGGTGGCGGCCGATCCCGTGCATCTCATGTACGTGATCGAGCAGTCCGTGCGCCGCGAGCAATTCCCCGAGGACAGCGAGAAGAGGCTTCTGGGCTTCATCAAGGCCGAGCTCGCGCCGCGCTACGCGGAATTCATCGGCAACGAGATCCAAAAGGCCTATCTCGAATCCTATGGGGATTACGGGCAGAACCTCTTCGACCGCTACGTCGCCTACGCCGACGCCTGGATCGAAGATCAGGACTACAAGGACCCCGACACCGGGCAGCTCATGGATCGCGAGATCCTGAACCAGGAGCTCTCGAAGATCGAGAAACCCGCAGGCATCGCCAATCCCAAGGACTTCCGCAACGAGGTCGTGAAGTTCGCGCTGCGCGCGCGCGCAGCGAATGCCGGGAAGAATCCTTCCTGGACCTCCTACGAGAAGCTCCGGGAGGTGATCGAGAAGCGCATGTTCTCGCAGGTCGAGGACCTGCTGCCGGTCATCAGCTTCGGCTCCAAGAAGGACTCCGACACCGAGCAGAAGCACAACGATTTCGTCGAGCGCATGGTCACGCGCGGCTACACGCCGCGGCAGGTGCGCCGTCTCGTCGAGTGGTACATGCGGGTGAACAAGGCAGGGTGAGGTCAGAACATCGGAGCTAGTGCGCCATGAACATCATCGACCGCCGTCCCAACCCCAAGGGCAAGAGCCTGCCCAACCGGCAACGCTTCCTCGAGCGTGCGAAGCACGAGATCAAGGACGCCATGACGGAGGCGCTGAAGCGCCGCAAGGTCGGGCAGAACTCCGACGGCGAGAAGGTGTCGATTCCCACTGACGGAATTGCCGAGCCCACCTTCCGCCGCGCGAGCCACGGCGGCAGTCGCGACTACGTCGTCCCCGGCAACAAGGAGTTCGTGGTCGGCGACCGCATCAAGCGCCCGCAGGGCGGCGATGCCGCGGGCAAGGGCGAGGCGAGCCCCGAGGATGGCGGCGAGCGCGACAACTTCGAGTTCGTGTTGACGAAGGAGGAGTTCCTCAATCTCTTCTTCGACGACCTCGAGCTCCCCGATCTCGTCAAGACCAAGATCAGCGATCAGGAATCGACCCAACTCGTGCGCGCGGGCTATTCCGTGGTTGGAAATCCCGCAGCCCTCAACGTGCGCCGCACCATGCGGAACAGCCTCGCACGACGCATCTCGCTGAGCCGCCCGACGCTCAGCGACATCGCGGCCCTGGAGACGCAGGTGCAGACGGCGCTCGACGCCGACGACGCCGAAGGTGCCGCTCAAAACCGCGCGGTGCTCGACGCCGCGCTCCGCAAGAGCCGACGCGTTCCCTATATCGATCCCGTCGACGTTCGCTACAACCGCTTCGAGCGCATTCCGAAGCCCAACACCCAGGCCGTCATGTTTTGCCTGATGGACGTCTCGGGCTCGATGACGGAGCAGATGAAGGATCTCGCCAAGCGCTTCTTCATGCTGCTGCATGTGTTCCTCACGCGGCGCTACAAGCATGTCGAGATCGTCTTCATCCGCCATACCTCGAGCGCGCAGGAAGTGGACGAGGACACCTTCTTCCACAGCCGCGAGACCGGCGGCACCATCGTCTCGACCGCGCTCGACGAGATGATGCGGGTGGTGCGCGCGCGCTACAACCCCGAGACCTGGAACATCTACGCGGCGCAGGCCTCCGACGGC
>DATJVP010000003.1:0-14035 GCA_035581425.1 Allostellaceae bacterium
TGAGCCGTGAGGGCTGCACGATCCTCGTGAAGCTCCGGCAGATCGCGCCCGATGACGGCGCGCACGTCGTCATCGACACCGGCAAAGCCGAATGGAAGCCCTATCCCGGCGCCGAGGGGCTGGTCACGACCCTGCTCCACACGCACGCCCGCGAGCGCGTCTCCATGCTGCGCTGGGGGGCCGGCGTCGGGTACCCGACGCATCGCCACGCCGGAGGTGAGGAAGTCTTCGTGCTCGCGGGAGAGCTTCGCGACGAGCACGGGACCTATCCCGCGGGCACCTGGATCCGCAACCCCGTCGGCAGCGAGCACGCTCCCTTCTCGCCGCCGGGGGCGCTCCTCTTCGTCAAATCGGGACACCTCCTCGCACCGGTGCGCCATCCCCAGGCGGCCTGAGACCATGCGCGTCGCGTCGTACTTTCTTGCGGTGGCAGCGTTGCTGACCACAGGGGGCGGGGCGCTCGCACAGCAATCCCCTCCGCCCGAGCTTCATGCAGGCTTGGCGGCACTCCGCGGAGGTTTCCAGGAAAACCCCGATACCGGCGGCGCCTCTCCAGCCTTCGACCCGATCAAGCACAGCCTCCGCGACTGGCTCCTCGCGCGCCTTCCGCCGGAGCGGCCCACGGAAGAGTCGGTGACGGCGCTCGCGGATGCCGTCAATTCAGCGCTACGGCAAGCCGACCTCTTCTGCCCGGAGGCGAAGGACCCCGTCGAGAACGGCCCCTGCACAATCGCGTCGCAGTTCTTTCCTCTGGGCTATCTCGACGAGGTCCG
Organism: Allostellaceae bacterium; assembly: GCA_035581425.1. Classification (GTDB taxonomy): domain Bacteria; phylum Pseudomonadota; class Alphaproteobacteria; order ATCC43930; family CGMCC-115725; genus DASZHJ01. Next base: position 774 of record DATJVP010000003.1, read on the forward strand.
CCTCGAACTGCTCGATCGAGGCAATTCCGGCATCTTTCTTACCGCGAGGACCGGGATCGGCGTCTCCTGCGGTTTCGATGTCTCCGCCTACATCTTCGCCTGGAGTGCCAGCGGCTGGCGGCTCGCGTGGCAAAGCGAGCAGAACGACTACGCCAAGGAGAGATATCGCCCCAGCTGGATCGGCGAGGTCGAGATCGGGCCTCGCGACGAAAAAAGCGGGGAACGGCTCGTGCTCACCCTCGGCAGCAATCCCGCCTGCCAGTCAAACTTTCAGGCGGCCTATCTGCGGCTCTGGCGGATGGGCGCGCGGCTCGAGGAGTCGCGTCTGCTGTTCGAGCGCGCCGAGACCGCCTATCTCGGCCGCAACGACCCCGCGCTCCTCGGCGATCTCGGCCTCGACGAGGCTACCGTTGAGTTCGCCACACCGAGCATCGATCTCGACGTCCACAATCGCGAGGCCGTCTTTCATTTCGAGGTGAGCGGCAACACCGTCTCGCGCGCCGATCCCGTGGCGCTGAGTCCGCGCGATTTCGTCGATGAGTGGCTCCGCCGTTCCTGGGAGGAGAGCGTGCTTTGGACCGAGCCGCGGCAGCGCGACGCGCTCGCCACACGACACAAAGCGATCCGCGAGGGCGCCGATTTCGTTTCCGGCAGCTTCGTCGAGCCCACGATGCGCTGCACGGTGCGGCCGGGGCTCTGGCAGGTCGGCATCAAGCTCGGCGCCACCGAGGAGGAGCGTGACCAGCGGCCGCCCGTCTATTTCCTCGTCCGCTGGCAACCGCCTTATCGCTTCCGCATGGCCGACGCCGCCGATCGCCCCTTCCCCGAATGCTTCGCACCCGATCCCAAAGCCAGTGAATGGCGCACGCTTTTTCTGGGACATGGCTGGCAATGAGCGGTGCTGCATCCGAGCCCGTCCGCCGGCTCGTCGAATTCCTAGGGGAGCTCGGCCCACGCTGGGGTCTTCCGACCGAGCCCTGCCGCGTGCACGCCTATCTCTATTTGCGTGCGCGGCCAGCGGGCGAGGACGAGCTTCGAGCCGCCCTCGCACTCGACGAGACCGCGCTGAAGAGCGCGCTCGCCTGGCTTCGTGAATACGGCCTCGTCGAGCCCGCCTCTGGCGGGGCTTGGCGGACAGGGAGCGATCCCTGGGAGCTGATGCTGCGCGGTCTCGAGGAGCGGCGGCGACGCGAGGCAGGTCCCGCGCTGGCGCTCCTCAGGGAATGCCGGCGGCTCGCAGAGGAGCAACGTCGCGAGGACCCCGCGGTATATGCGCAGATCGGTAAGCTCCTGGAGCTTGCGGAGGACCTGACGGCAATCGATGGCCAGGCGCGGCGGCTCTCGCCGCGCGCGCTCCGGCAGATGCTTCGGCTTGGAGGCCAGGCGGCGCGCCTGGTCGATCGCACCTTCGGGAGGAGGGGGGATGAATGACGATCTCGGCGGCGCGGGGCGGACCGCCTTCAAGGTGAATTCGCTCACGGGGTTGGACGTGGCGGACGCGACCGAGGGCGTGGTCGTGTGGGATTGGCCGCGCTCGCTCTGGAACATGGGGATGCTGTCGGCGGCGCTGTTCCTGGCGCCGCTTACCTTCACCTGGGGCGCGCTCGGCATCTTCCTCGCGACTTCCGCGCTGACGCTTTGCGCCGGGCATTCCGTCGGATTCCATCGCCGGCTCATCCACCGCAGCTTCGATTGCCCGAAATGGCTCGAGCGCCTCCTCGTCTGGCTCGGCACCGCCGTCGGCATGGGTGGGCCGATCTGGACCATCCGTCTCCACGACAGCCGCGACTGGGCGCAGAGGCAGCGCGATTGCCACTGGTTTCTCCGCCACGGCAAGCCGGTTCTTCTCGACGGCTTCTACTATCTCAATTTCCGCCTGAAGCTCGCCCGTCCGCCGGGCTTCGATCCCGGACCCGGCATTGGAGACGATCGGTTCCACCTCTTTCTGCAGAGGACTTGGATGCTGCATCAGCTTCCGATCGCGGCGGCGCTCTATTTCCTTGGCGGCTGGCCCTTCGTCGTCTGGGGCGTGCCGGTGCGGGTCGCGGCCTGCACGACGATGCACTGGGCGATCTCCTACTTCGCGCACACCAGAGGCCCGCAGGATTGGATCGTCGACGATGCCGTGATCCAGGCGCACAACGTGCCGCTGATGGCCATTCCGACGATGGGCGAGAGCTGGCACAGCAACCACCACGCCTTCCCAAGCTCCGCCCGCCACGGCCTCTATCCCGGCCAGATCGATCTCGGCTGGTACTTCGTGCGCTTCCTGGCGCTCGTGGGCCTCGTCCGCAACGTCAAGGTCCCCGCAAATCTCCCCCCGCGTCCCGGCATCAGCCCTGTCACCGCGCGCGCAATGGCAGTGGCGGCGCCAGGCCAGGAACTGCTCTCGCGCGCCTGGTCGGGGTAATCGCATCGCACGACCGCATCGCAATGGCCGGGCTTGTCCGTACTAAAAGGAGAAACTGGAACCACGAATTTTTTTGTGTGCGTAGCTGGCCTGACGCAGCCTACTCCCGCGTATCCCCGAAGAACTCGCGGACCCGGGCGAAAAAGCCTTCGGTCTCGGGGCTGGTGCGCTTGCCTTCGCTCGAGCCCTCGAACTCGCGCAGGAGCTCCTGCTGGCGTTTCGTGAGGTTGACGGGGGTCTCGACGACGATCTCGACATACATGTCGCCGCGCGCGGGCGAGCGCAGCACACTCATACCCTTGCCCTTAAGGCGGAGCTGCTTTCCCGTTTGCGTGCCCGCGGGGATCGTGAGCTTGGCGCGGCTGCCGTCGATCGCGGGGACGTCGACGCTTCCGCCCAACGCCGCCGTCGGCAAGGTCACGGGGACGCGGCAGTGGATGTTGGCGCCGTCGCGCTGGAAGAAGCGATGCGGCTTCACCGCGAGAAAGATATAGAGATCGCCGGGCGCGCCGCCGCGCACGCCGGCTTCGCCTTCGCCCGCGAGACGAATGCGCGTCCCGTCCTCGACGCCCGCGGGTACGGAGACCGAGAGGTTCTTCTCGCGCCGGACGCGGCCCTGGCCGCCGCAGACGCGGCAGGGATTTTCGATGACCCGGCCCGCGCCGTGGCAGGTGGGGCAGGTGCGCTCGATCGTGAAAAAGCCCTGCTGCGCGCGGACGCGGCCATGACCGTGGCAGGTCGGGCAATTGACGGGCTTGGAGCCGCTTTCTGCGCCGGTGCCGCTGCAATGCTCGCAGGCGACGAGGGTCGGCACGCGCACGCTCGCCTGCTTCCCGTTGAACGCCTCCTCGAGGGTCACTTCCATGTTGTAGCGGAGATCATTGCCGCGCGCGGCGCTCTGCTGGCCGCGCCCGCCGCGGCCCATGAAATCCCCGAACATCTCGTCGAAGATGTCCGCGAAGCCCGCGGCGAAGCCGAAATCGCCGGGCCCGCCGCCGCGCGCGCCGCCGTTCTCGAAGGCGGCATGACCGAAGCGGTCGTAGGCGGCGCGCTTCTGATCGTCCTTCAGGACGTCATAGGCCTCGTTCAGCTCCTTGAATTTCTGCTCGGCTGCCTTGTCCCCGGGGTTGCGGTCGGGGTGGCACTGCATCGCGAGCTTGCGGAAGGCCTTCTTGATGTCCTCGCCCCCGGCAGTGCGAGCGACACCCAGCAGCTCGTAAAAGTCCTGCTTCGCCATCGCCGACTATCCCCGCACCCGTCTTACCCGACTGCGCCTGCTTGCTACCAGTGTGCAAGAGCCGCCCCGGTGAGGGGCGGCTCCCGATCTCTCCCGCGGCCTCAGGCTTGGCCGCGCTTCTTGTTCTCGTCGACTTCCTCGAAATCGGCGTCGACGACCTTCTCGCCGCCCGCGGTCTTGGCGCCCGCATCCGCACCGGGCTGCGCGCCGCCATCGCCGCCGGGGCCCGCTTGCGCGCCGCCCTGCGCCGCCTGGGCCTTGTAGACGGCTTCGCCGATCTTCATCAGCGCCTGCTGCAGGGCCTCGGACTTCGCGGTGATCGCCTCGGCGTCGGTACCCTGCGAGGCAGTCTTGAGCTCGGCGATCGCCGTCTCGACAGCCAGCTTCTCGCCCGGGCCGACCTTGTCGCCGTGCTCCTTCACCTGCTTTTCGGCCTCGTGCACCATCGCCTCGGCGCGGTTCTTCGCCTCGACGAGCGCGCGGCGCTTCTTGTCCTCGTCGGCATGCGCCTCGGCGTCCTTCACCATCTTGTCGATGTCGGACTGGCTCAAGCCACCGGAGGCCTGGATGCGGATCTGCTGCTCCTTGCCCGTCGCCTTGTCCTTGGCCTGGACGCTGACGATGCCGTTGGCGTCGATGTCGAAAGTGACCTCGACCTGCGGCATGCCGCGCGGCGCCGGAGGAATGCCCACGAGATCGAATTGGCCCAGGAGCTTGTTGTCCGCGGCCATCTCGCGCTCGCCTTGGAAGACGCGGATGGTGACCGCGGTCTGGTTGTCCTCGGCCGTCGAGAAGACGTTGCTTTTCTTCGTGGGGATCGTGGTGTTGCGGTCGATGAGCCGGGTGAAGACGCCGCCCAGGGTCTCGATGCCCAGCGAGAGCGGGGTCACGTCGAGAAGCAGGACGTCCTTCACTTCGCCCTTGAGCACGCCCGCCTGGATCGCCGCACCCACCGCGACGACCTCGTCGGGGTTGACACTCCGATTGGGCTCCTTGCCGAAGAACTGGCGCACGGTCTCGATGACCTTGGGCATGCGGGTCATGCCGCCGACCAGGATCACCTCTTGGATCTCGGAAGCCTTGAGGCCCGCGTCCTTGAGCGCGCTCCGGCAGGGATCGATCGTCTTCTGGATGAGGTCGTCGACGAGCGCCTCAAGTTTGGCGCGCGTCAACTTGATGTTGAGATGCTTCGGGCCGGCCTGGTCCGCCGTGATGAACGGCAGATTGACCTCGGTCTGCATCGAGGACGAGAGCTCGATCTTCGCCTTCTCCGCCGCCTCCTTGAGGCGCTGGAGCGCGAGCCGGTCGTTCCGCAGGTCGATCCCCTGCTCCTTCTTGAACTCGTCCGCGAGATAGTCGATGACGCGCTTGTCGAAGTCCTCGCCGCCGAGGAAGGTGTCGCCGTTGGTCGACTTCACCTCGAAGACGCCGTCGCCGATCTCCAAGACGGAGATGTCGAAGGTGCCGCCACCCAAGTCATAGACCGCGATGGTGCCGGTGCCCTTCCTCTCGAGCCCGTAGGCGAGCGCGGCCGCCGTCGGCTCGTTGATGATGCGGAGCACCTCGAGGCCAGCGATCTTGCCGGCGTCCTTGGTCGCCTGGCGCTGGCTATCGTTGAAGTAGGCGGGAACCGTGATCACGGCCTCGCTGACGGGCTCGCCGAGATAAGCCTCGGCGGTCTCCTTCATCTTCTGCAGGACGAAGGCGCTGATCTGGGAGGGCGCGTATTTCTTGCCGCGGCCCTCGACCCAGGCGTCGCCATTGTCCCCCTTCATGATCTTGAAGGGGACGAGCTCCATCTCCTTCTTGACCATGGGGTCGTCGTACCGGCGACCGATCAAGCGCTTGACGCCGTAGAATGTGTTCTCGGGATTGGTGACGCCCTGGCGCTTCGCGGCCTGGCCCACCAGACGCTCGGACTCCGTGAACGCCACGATCGAGGGCGTGGTGCGCATGCCCTCGGCGTTCTCGATGACTTTTGCGGTCTTGCCTTCCATGACGGCAACGCACGAGTTCGTGGTGCCGAGATCGATACCAATCACTTTGCCCATGGCCACCTCTTGCTGTCGGCAGGTTCCCCGGAGCCCGGAACGGCGCTCGCCGGAACCCCCTTTAATTTCTTTGGCCTCGCCCGACCCGGGGGGTCGCGCGAGCCTCCGGTGATATAGGGAGGGGCGCTCCGGCGCGCAACCCGTATCTCGGCCGGAAAATTGCGCTTTCCGGGGGTTCGGGGGCTAGAATCCGGGGGTAATGATCGTCTCCGCGAGCTATCGGACGGATATCCCGGCCTTCCACAGCCGCTGGCTGATGGAACGTCTAGCAAAAGGCTACGCCGATGTCCGAAACCCCTATGGCGGCGCCCCCTATCGGGTGTCGCTTCGGGCCGGGGAGGTCTCGGGCTTCGTGCTTTGGACTCGGAACCTGAAGCCGCTCTTGCCACACCTCCCTGAGATCGCCGCCATCGCTCCCTTTACGGTCCAGTTCACGGTCACCGGCTATCCCCGGGCGCTCGAGCCTGCGGTGATTGCGGAGGAGGCGGCGGTCGCCCAGCTCCAAGGGCTCCGGCGGGATTGGGGTCCAAGGACGGCGGTCTGGCGGTACGACCCCATTCTCGATACGTCGCTCGCGCCCTTGGCGGCGCACCGTGAGGGCTTTGCCCGCATCGCCGCGGCGCTCAGCGGCACGATCGACGAAGTTGTCGTTTCCTTCGCCGATCTCTACCGCAAGTCCGCGCGCAATCTCGGCGCGGCGGCCCGCGAGCACGGCTTCACCTGGCGCGATCCCGAGCACGAGGAGAAGCGGGGATTGCTGCGCGAGCTCGCGGAGATTGCAACCGAGCACCGCATGCGCCTCACCCTCTGCACCGAGCCCGCTCTCGCAAGCGAGGGGATCGCGCCCGCCCGCTGCATCGACGCCGAGCGCCTATCCGACGTCGGCGGGCACCCGATCCTCGCGCGCGAGAAAGGCAACCGCCCCGGCTGCCTCTGCGCGGAATCCCGCGACATCGGCGCCTACGACACCTGCGCCCAGGGATGTGTCTATTGCTACGCGGTCTCGAATACGGATCGAGCCGCGGCCTCTCTCGCCCGCGGAGCGAGAGGGGGATCGCGGGTCAGGAACGGCGAGCCTCGATAAGGTCTATGACGGCGCCGGGGCCGTGGCTGCGGGTCAGCACTGCGGCGTGACGCCGCGCGCGTTCGCGAAGCCCGTCAAGCGTGCCGGCTGCCTCCGCGAGGGCGCGGGCGGCGCCTGCGGCCGAGTATTCGTGGAAGAGAATACCGTTCCCGTGCTGCTCTACCTCCTCGGCGATGGTGTCGCCTGCGGCGGCGATGACCGGCTTGCCCGCGAGCGCCGCCTCGGCGTAAATCCCGGAGAGGCGGGCTTGATACCTTTCCGGCCGATGCAGCAGCAGGATCAAATCCGATGCGAGCAGAGCCGTCTCGAACTCATGCGCGCTCAAAAAGGGCGCGAGAATGGAAACGCGCTCGGGGTGCGCGGCGAGCAGCGCCTGCATCTCCGGTGCCGCCGGACCTTCGAGTGGCGCCTGCATCAGGAAACGCAGCGCCGGAATGCCAGATGTGAGGCCAACGATCTCCGGGAGGAGATCGAAGCCCTTCTCCCACCGGGCGGCGCCGAGGCATGCAACGGTTACACCACCCTCGGCACTCCTCCGCGGATCGGCTGGCCTTTCGGTCATGCCGTTCAAGAGCGGGCGCAGGCGCGGGCGCTCGCCCAGGACCGGCTCGAACATGTCCGCGATCTGCCGCGTCGTCGTCAGCAGCGAGATCCGCGACCGCAGTGCCGGCGGCGCCATCTTCCAGACGTGCCGATAGTAGGTCGCGGGAGAGCTCACGCGCCGCGAGAGCTGCGCACGATAGGGCTCCCAGTGGAAAACGACCGCCGCGGAGAACGGCGCATCGCGACCGAAAGAGTCCGTCCACTGGCAGATCGCGAGGAACTCATTGTAGGTGACGGTGGGAAACAGGACGATATCGTCATGACGGAATCGCCGGCGGTCGACGCGCCCGAGGTCCTCCGCGAAGGCGGCATTGCCGAGGAGGAAATCCTCGAGCTCGCCGCAGAGCTCATCATCGACCAAAATATCGTAGGGATTGTGCCGAAAGAGTCGCGCGATCGGAACCGGGAAGGGCGACCTGCCGGCATTCGCATGGCCGTATACGTGGACCTCGCGGCCGCGCCGGATGAGCTCCCGCGCCAACAGGAGCGCCTCCATGAAATGATGCCCGGTGCTCTCGTCTTGCAGCGACGCATCGAAAATGTGCCAGGCGCGGACCATGTCCCTCGCGCTCGATCGCCCGAGCTCCTCTGAGCATCGCCCCTCAATTGAAGGAATATTCGAGCCCGACCTTGAAGACGTGGATCTCTGTGCTGGGATTTCCGTCGTTGATCTGCTGTAAGCGACAGGCCGGACGGATTATCGGCTGCCGCCCGAGTGGTCCTGCCGCCCCTGAGGCCGCGCCCAATCCAAGCGCCGTCCAAATGTGCTGTCGCATATCCCCCTCCGGGTGCATTCATAAAGTCGAATGCTCTCTGGCGGAGAGTGATACCGACCCTGCAGTGATTTGCCAACGCCTAAATCAGCAAAATTCAGCACGCAAAGGGTGCCCTTCCGTGCCGTGGGCCGATGACGAAGCAGCTAGACGATTTCGTCGAAGCGGTCTTTGGGAGGCTCGGCGGACTTCACGTCGCCTTTGGCGACGCCGACCATGGCGGGGCGGAGCAGGCGATCGTGCAGTACGTAGCCGGGCTGCAGGACCTCGACCACGGTGCCGGCCGGCTTGCCGGTGTTCTCGGCCTCGAAGATCGCCTGATGGAAATTGTGATCGAAGCGCTCGCCTTTGGGATCGACGCGGCGGATGCCGTGACGCTCGAAGGCCGCGAGCAGCGTGCGCTCGGTCGCGGCGACGCCCGCGAGCAGGTTCCGCGTGAGCTCGTCTTTCACCTGCGCCTCCGGCATGTGCTCGATCGCACGGCGGAGATTGTCGGCGGCGTCGAGCAGGTCCTTCGCGAAATTAGCGACCGCGTATTTGCGCGCATCGTCGCGCTCGCGCTCCGCGCGGCGCCGCACGTTCTCGGCCTCCGCGAGCGCGCGGAGGAGCCGGTCCTTGAGGTCCGCAGCCTCCGCCTCGGCCTGCGCTATCTGCGTTTCGAGCGTGGGCGATCCCTCCGCGCCCTGCGCCGCGTGGGCCGCCTCCTCGCGGCCATTGCCATTCTTGCTGTCGCTCATGCGTTACCCGTATCGCTCCGATAATTGAGATTCAGCCGAGAAGACGCCCTACCACCTTCGCGGTGTAGTCGACGAGGGGGATGATGCGCGCGTAGTTGATGCGTGTGGGGCCGATGACGCCGATCGCGCCCACGACCTGCTCACGGCTATTGGCATAGGGCGCCACGATCACGGAGCAGCCGGCGACCCCGAAAAGCGGGTTGTCGGCGCCGATGAAAATCTGCACCCCCTCGCCCTCGCGCGCGGAGTCCAGCAGCTTCAGCATGGTCTCCTTGGTCTCGAGCATGTCGAAGAGGGCGCGGAGCCGTTCCAGGTCCGCGAGCGCCGTCACGTCCTCCAGGAGCTTCGCTTGTCCCCGCACGATGAGCGCCGAGCCCGCCTCGCCGCCGGCCCAGGAGGCGAGCCCCGCCTCGATCACCTTGCGCGTCAACTCGTCGAGCTGGGCTCGCTGGCTCAGAATGTCGACCGAAAGCTGCGCCTTCGCCTCCTCGATGGTGCGGCCGACGAGGCGTGCATTCAAATAGTTGCTGGCCTGGATGAGCGTCGAAGGCGGAACGCCCAGCGGCACCTCGACGATGCGGTTCTCGACGAGCCCGTCCTCGGTCACGACCACGACGAGGGCACGGCCCGGCGCGATCGGTACGAATTCGAGATGCCGCAGCGGCCGCTCGGTCTTGGGCGCGAGCACGAGGCCCGCACAGCGCGCGAGGCCCGCGAGCGTCGCGGTTGCCTCTTCGAGCGCCTTCGGAAGGCTCATCCCCGCGGCAGCGCAGCGCGCCTCGATCGCCTCGCGCTCGTCCTCGGAGAGGCCTCCGATCTCGAGGATGCCGTTCACGAAAAGACGCAACCCCGCATCGGTCGGAAGCCGCCCCGCCGACGTGTGCGGGGCATAGAGGAGGCCCGCCTCCTCGAGGTCGGCCATCACGTTCCGGATCGTCGCGGGCGAGAGCTCGAGGCTCGAGCGCCGCGAGAGCGTGCGCGAGCCCACGGGCTCTCCGGTCTCGACATAAGCGTCGACGATCTGCCGGAAAATCTCGCGGCTGCGCTCGTTTAGCTCGCTGATCAAGGGTTTAGGAACGGGCGGTATCATGCCCGTGGGAATGTAGGGAGCACCCCCCGGAGCGTCAACCGGCCCTCAGGCCGTAGCGCGCACCCGCTCCATCTCGCGCCGGACCTTGGCGGCGGCGGCCTTTGCGGAGTCGCTCGCGGTGAACATCTCCAGCGTCTCGAGCTCGTCCTCCGCGACCGGGGTCAAGGCCTGGTCCATGTAGCTCCCGGCATTGGGGTCGCGCTTCAGGCGCCACCGGAAGGAGCCGAAGCGGATGATGAGTTCTGCGAGCTTAACGTGCTTGCGCAAGAGATCCCAGGCGTAGCGGGGATAGAAGGCGAGCATGCTCTCGCGCGGCATCGTCGGGCGGCGGTCGCGGCGGTACTTGCGACGGAGATATCCGCCTTCGAGCGGATGGATCTTCTCGACGGTGATACAGCCGTAGAACCACAACAGCAGGAAGAGCGTGTTCCCCGCGCTGATGCCCTTGGCGGCGGCGCGGCGCAGCACCGTCTTCATGTGCTCGGGCGTGTAATAGGTCGCCCAAGCGCGGCGGTAGAGCGCCTCCCACTCCTTCTTGCTCATGAGCGGGTGGTTTTGCGTCACGTGCTCGAGGTCGTACTTGTTGAGGTCGGGGTCCATCCATTGGCCGGCGGCATGCGCCTTCTGGTGGTCCTCCGAGCCCGGCAGCGGCGTCAGGCAGAAGAACTCCATGAGGTCGATCGGGAGCTCGCGCTTGATGATCTCGAGATCGCGGATCAGGCCCTCGGGCGTGTCGTTGGGGAAGCCCAGTATGTAGCCCGCGTAGATCGTGGCGCCGATCGCCTTCCACGCCAGCAGCATCTTCCGATAGTCGGTGATTTTGTTCTGCTTCTTCTTCGCGGCAAGGAGCGTCTCGGGGTTGATGCTTTCGAGCCCGATATAGACGCGCCGAACGCCCGCGCGACCCGCCTTCTCGATGAAGCGCGGGATCTTGTGGCAGGCGGTGTCGACCTGGATCACGAATTTGATGTTGAGCCCTTCGCCCTCGCGCATCTTGATGAGGCGATCGAAGACCAGCTCCCAGTCCTTGTTGCGCGCGAAATTGTCGTCCGTGATGAAGAACCGGTTGATACCCTGCGCGAGATTGCGCCGCACGATCTGCTCGATGTCATCGGCGGAACGGCGCCGCGACTTCCGGCCCTGCACGTTGATGATGGTGCAGAAGGAGCACTGGAAGGGACATCCGCGCCCGGCATCGAAGCTCGTGAGCTGGCCGCCCGTGCGCTTGATGCGGGTCGCCGGCAGCATCGGCGGCGGCACGCCGTCGAGGTTCGGCAAATCCGGCATGTAGTTGTAAAGCGGCTTGAGCTTCCCGGCGTAGGCGTCGAGGAGGACCTCATCGAGCCGCCCCTCGGCCTCGCCGGCATAAAGGGAGACGCCGAGGTCCCAGGCTTCCTTAATCTCCGGTGTCGGCTCCGGCAGCATCGAGAGCGTGCCGGAGACGTGGAAGCCGCCGATGCAGACCTGTACCCCGAGCTCGCGGAAGCGGCGGGCGAGGTCAATCGAATGGGGATATTGGTTCGACTGCACGCCGATCAGCCCGACCATGCCGGGGTCCTTGCCGATCTGGCGCGCGATGCGCTCCGGACGGATGCGCGTGTTGGTCTCGTCGAGTGCGGTAATCTCGATATCGACGTCCTCGCCGAGGATATTGCGTTCCTTGCAGTCCTGCGCGAGGCCGTAGAGCACGGCGAGCGAGTTCGAGGGAATGGCGGAGCGGAGCCACTGAATCACGTAGCCGTCGGCGTCGTAGTGCGACGGCTTGATGAGCACCAACGAAAATCGCTTGCGCTTCAACGCCGTGTCCATCAGCAACTCCCCCGCCCTCCGCGCGATGTAAGGCCTTCAATATATCTGGCGACCATCGGGCGGGCAACCTCGGCGGGCTTTACGCGGCCCTGCCGCCGCACTACGGTCGCGCCCAACCGAAACCCAGAACGAGTTCCGCCCATGCCGCGTCCCTCCGGCCGCGCCCCCGACGAGATGCGACCGATCGTGCTCGAGCCCGGCTTCTCCAAATACGCGGAGGGGTCCTGCCTCGCCCGCTTCGGCGACACGCATGTGCTCTGCACAGCGAGCGTCGAGGAGCGCGTGCCACCCTTCCTGCGGAACACAGGCACGGGCTGGATCACCGCGGAATACGGCATGCTCCCGCGCTCAACCCACAGCCGCACCGACCGCGAGGCGAGCCGCGGGAAGCAGAGCGGCCGGACCCAGGAGATCCAGCGCCTGATCGGGCGGAGCCTGCGCGCGGTGACGGACATGAAGGCGCTGGGCGAGCGGCAGATCCGCATCGACTGCGACGTGATCCAGGCCGATGGCGGAACCCGCACCGCGGGGATCACCGGGAGCTTCGTGGCGCTCCATCTGGCGCTCCAGCGGCTCCTCAGGGACGGGCTTCTGCCGGCATTGCCGCTCGTGGACGGCGTTGCCGCGGTCTCCTGCGGGATCGCGGAGGGTGTCCCCGTGCTCGACCTAGACTACGCCGAGGATTCGACTGCGGAAGCCGATGCCAATTTCGTCCTTACCGCCGCGGGCGGGCTCGTCGAGGTACAGGCGACGGCGGAGAAGAGCGCCTTTGCGGAAGCACAGTTCATGGCGCTGCTCGGGCTCGCGCGGAAAGGCATCGGCGAGCTTCTCGCGCATCAAAAGAAGGTGCTCGGCCTTGCCTGAAGGGGCGCGTCGCTTCGCCAGCGGAAAGCTCGTCCTCGCCACGCACAACAAGGGGAAGCTCGCTGAGATCGCCGACCTCATGCGCCCGCTCGGGGTCGAGGTCGCAAGCGCGGGCGAGTTGGGCCTGCCCGAGCCCGAGGAGACGGGATCGAGCTTCGAGGCGAATGCGCGGCTCAAGGCCGAGGCCGCGGCGAGCGCGAGCGGTCTTCCCGCCCTTGCCGACGATTCCGGCCTGGTGGTGCCGGCTTTGAACGGCGAGCCCGGCATCTATTCCGCACGCTGGGCCGGATCCAAGCGCGATTTCTCCATGGCGATGGCGGAGGTCGAACGGCGCCTCGCGGGTAAGAGCGACCGCCGAGCGCATTTCGTCGCGGTGCTGGCGCTCGCCTGGCCCGAGGGCCATATCGAGCTCTTCCGCGGCGAGGTGCACGGACGCCTCGTCTGGCCGCCTCGCGGCGAGAAGGGCTTCGGCTACGACCCGATGTTCCTCGCTGAGGGCGAGACCCTCACCTTCGGCGAGATGGAGCCCGAGAAGAAGCACCGCATGAGCCACCGCGCGCGGGCCTTCGAGAAGCTCGTTGCGGCGTGCTTTTCGAGCTGACAG
>DATJVP010000004.1:0-2827 GCA_035581425.1 Allostellaceae bacterium
GGCGCGATCGCGAAGGCGATGGACGAGATCGGCGGCGGCAGGGCCGACGATCAAAACGCCGAGGAGAAGCGTCAGGCGCTCGAGAAGTACACGATCGATCTCACCGGCCGCGCTTCCTCCGGCAAGCTCGACCCGGTCATCGGCCGCGACGACGAGATCCGCCGCACGATCCAGGTCCTGCAGCGCCGCACCAAGAACAATCCGGTACTGATCGGCGAGCCCGGGGTCGGCAAGACCGCGATCGTCGAGGGGCTCGCGCAGCGCATCGTCAACGGCGAGGTGCCCGAGGGGCTCAAGTCGAAGCGGATTCTCGCTCTCGACATGGGCTCGCTCATTGCCGGCGCGAAATTCCGCGGCGAGTTCGAGGAGCGCCTGAAAGGCGTACTCAACGACCTCGCCAAACAGGAAGGCCAGGTCATTCTGTTCGTCGACGAGCTGCACACCATGGTCGGGGCCGGCAAGGCCGAAGGCGCCATGGACGCGGGCAACATGTTGAAGCCCGCGCTCGCCCGCGGCGAGCTGCACTGCGTCGGCGCGACGACGCTCGATGAGTACCGCAAGTACATCGAGAAGGATGCCGCTCTCGAGCGGCGTTTCCAGAAGGTGCTGGTGGATGAGCCCTCGGTCGAGGACACGATCGCGATCCTGCGGGGGCTCCAGGAGCGCTACGAGGTGCACCACAAGGTCGAGATCACCGACCCGGCGATCGTCGCGGCGGCGACCCTCTCGCATCGCTACATCACCGACCGCCAGCTCCCCGACAAGGCGATCGACCTCATCGACGAGGCCGCCTCGCGCATCCGCATGGAGATCGACTCCAAGCCCGAGGCGCTCGACAAGCTCGAGCGGCGCATCATCCAGCTCAAGATCGAGCGGGAGGCGCTGAAGAAGGAGAAGGACGAGGCCACCCGCAAGCGCCTGGCGACGCTCGAGGAAAACCTGCAGGCGCTCGGCAAGGAGTACGCCGACCTCGAGGAGGTGTGGAAGTCCGAGAAGGCGGCGGTCCAGGGCACGGCGGAGATCCGCGCCGACCTCGACCGGGTGCGCCTCGAGCTCGATGCCGCGCGGCGTGCCGGCGATCTCGGGCGAATGGCGGAGCTGCAGTACGGCAAGATCCCCGAGCTCGAGAAGCGCCTTGCCGCCGCGCAGGCGGCCGAGGACAAGGCGCCGACCCTGGTGCGCGACAAGGTCACCGAGGAGGAGATCGCGGAAGTGGTCTCCAAGTGGACCGGGATCCCCGTGTCCAAGATGCTGCAGGGGGAGAAGGAGAAGCTCCTGCACATGGAGGCGGCGTTAGCCAAGCGCGTGGTCGGCCAGGACGAGGCGCTCAAGATCGTGTCGGACGCCATCCGCCGCTCGCGCGCGGGGCTTTCCGACCCGCGCCGCCCGAACGGCTCGTTCCTCTTCTTAGGCCCCACCGGCGTCGGCAAGACCGAGCTCTGCAAGGCGCTGGCAGAGTTCCTCTTCGACACCGAAGAGGCCATGGTGCGCGTCGACATGTCGGAGTTCATGGAGAAGCACTCGGTGGCGCGCCTGATCGGCGCGCCCCCGGGCTACGTAGGCTACGAGGAGGGTGGCTATCTCACCGAGGCGGTCCGCCGCCGTCCCTATTCGGTGATCCTGCTCGATGAGGTCGAGAAGGCGCACCCGGACGTGTTCAACGTGCTGCTGCAGGTGCTCGACGACGGGCGCTTGACGGACGGGCAGGGGCGCACCGTGGATTTTCGCAACACGGTCATCATCATGACGTCCAACCTCGGCTCGCAGCAGATCCAGGAATTCGCCGGCGAGAAGAACTACGCCAGGATGAAGAGCGCGGTCATGGAGGTCGTGCAGCAGAGCTTCCGCCCGGAGTTCATCAACCGCATCGACGACATCGTGGTGTTCCATCCGCTCGGCACGAAGCAGATCCGCGCGATCGTCGACATCCAGCTCGCGTACCTGCGCAAGCGGCTCATCGAGCGCAACATGGACCTGTCACTCGATGACGCGGCGCGGGACCTGCTCGGTGAGGCCGGCTTCGACCCGGTCTACGGCGCGCGGCCCCTGAAGCGCGCCATCCAGCAGCAGATCGAGAACCCCCTCGCGCAGCGCATCCTCGAGGGCGAGTTCCAGCCCGGGGACCGCATCCGCATCGGCGCCCGGGACGGGCAGCTGACGTTCGGCAAAGTCGAGGAGCGCAGAGCGGCACGTGCCTGAGGCGCGGCCCCAAGTGCGCAGGACGCGTGCGTACGTCCGTTATAATCTCCGTCAATCAATCCTTGCCGTTCCGACAACCTAACCATGCCCTTCTACGAGTACGAGTGTCAGGCCTGTAAGTTCTACACCGAGGTGATGCAGAAGATCGCCGACCCCCCGCTCACCAAGTGCCCGTCGTGCGGCAAGCGGAAACTCAAGAAGCTGGTGTCGGCGCCGGTGTTTCGCCTCAAGGGCGGCGGCTGGTACGAGACCGACTTCAAGTCCGACAAGGAGGAGAAGCGCAACCTCCTCGGCGCGGATAAAGAGGAGGCGAGCGCCGACAGCAAGCCTGAGCCAAAGGACGGCAAGACCGAAACCAAGGACACCAAGGCCGAGCCCAAGGCGGCCACTGCCAAGCCGGCCGAGACGAAGTCCGCCGGGGCAGCACGGGGCTCGACCAAGAGGATACGGCGCAAGAGCGCGCGGCGGCCGAGGCGTTAGCGCGCCGCGCGGGGAGGAGAGCGATGCCACCGACGGAAGGCAGCGCCCGGAAGGCGGAAGGCGCTCCGAGAAAGTGGGCCCTGCGGCGCTATCTGGTCGCGGGCGTCCTGGTGTGGCTGCCGATCCTCGTCACCATCTGGGTGGTGAA
>DATJVP010000005.1:0-5079 GCA_035581425.1 Allostellaceae bacterium
CTCGCCGCTGCTCACGACCCAGCCTGCGAATTGCCAGAGAAGGCAGGAGAGCGCGCGCCGCGGCCTGCGATAGATGATCCGGACCGCACGGTCGAGCGCCCTGGAGCCGCCGACCATGCGCTCGAAGCTGGCGCTGAAGAATGGGCGGAGGAGCGGCGCGAATAGCTCGAACAAGCCGAGGCGCTGCGCGATCGCGAAGCCCGCGAGGACGGGGATCGCGAATGCGAGGCCGAGGACAATGTCCGTGCAGAGCGTCGCATCCTCGTAGCGCAGGAAGAGCAGGAAGAGCCCGAACACGGTGAAGAGAAATTGCGAGAGCAGCGACATCGTCATGTCCACGACGAGGGTCGCCACTGCCGGGCGTGTGCGGACGCCGCGCATCATCATGAGCCGCACGCCGACGATCTCACCGCCCACGCGGAAGACCGGGAGCATTGCATTGACGGCCTCGCGCACCCAGACCGTCCACAAGAAGAAGCCGAGCGGTGGCCGGCGCTCGCCCGGCAGCAGCGCGCGCCAGGCGCGCGCGTTCGCCGTCATCGGCGCCAGATGGAAGAGCGCAATCGCAGGAAGGCCCAAGCCCACGCTCGCGAAGGTCGCGAGGACCTCTCCCGCTCCCTCGTAGATCACGAGCCCGCTCGCCGCGCCAAGGCCGAGGAGACCGAGCGCGAGCGCCAGGAGCCGCATAGACGGCATGCGCCATCCCCGCCGTCGCGCTCGGCTGCCGGCGGCGACTCTCAGCTCGGTATCGGTCAGCGGAGCCCTCGTCCTACTGGGCGAGTTCGCGCTCGCGCAGGAAGCGGAAAAACTCCACGCCCTCGCGCAGTCTGCGCACCATCATTTCGGGGCTGCGCACCATCTCGCCAACGATCGAGGCGATCTTGCCCGCGCGGAAATAGAAGCGGCGATAGAAGGTCTCCACGGAATCGAAGATCTCCTGGTGCGAAAGATGCGGATAGTGGAGCGGCGCGATCTGGATGCCGTGCTCGTCCACGAGCTCCGCATGCTCCGCGTCGAGCCAGCCATTTTCGACGGCCTGATTGAAGAGGAAGGTGCCGGGATAGGGGGCCGCGAGCGAGACCTGGATCGTGTGCGGATTGATCTCCGTCGCGAACTTGATGGTCTCCTCGATCGTCTCCTTGGTCTCGCCGGGCAGCCCCAGGATGAAGGTGCCGTGGATGGTGATCCCGAGCTCGTGGCAATCCCTGGTGAAGCGGCGCGCGACATCGACGCGCATGCCCTTTTTGATATTGAAGAGGATCTGCTGATTGCCGGTCTCGTAACCCACCAGCAGCAGCCGGAGCCCGTTGTCGCGGAGGACCTTGAGCGTCTCGCGCGGCACATTCGCCTTGGCATTGCAGGACCAGGTGACGCCGAGCTTGCCGAGCTCGCGCGCCACTGCCTCCGCGCGAGGCGCGTTGTCGGTGAAGGTGTCGTCGTCGAAGAAGACTTCCTTCACCTGCGGAAAATTCGCGGTGATGAACTTCACCTCATCGACGACGTGGCCGACGCTGCGCACGCGGTAACGGTGACCCCCGACGGTCTGGGGCCAGAGGCAGAAGGTGCAACGGGACTTGCAGCCGCGCCCCGTATAAAACGAGACGTATGGGTGCTTCAGATAGCCGATGAAATAGTCCTCGATCCTGAGGTCGCGTTTGTAGACCTCGCTCACGAAGGGCAGCTCGTCCATGTTCTCGAGGACGGCGCGCTCGGGATTGTGCTGGAGCACGCCCTCGCCGTTCCGCCAGCTAAGCCCGTCGATCTCCTTGAGTGAGCGGCCTTCAGCCACTTCCTTGATCGTGAAGTCGAACTCGTTGCGCCCCACGAAATCGATCGCGGGCGCCTGCTCCAGGCTCTCTTTGGGTTGTACCGCGACCTTGGCGCCGACGAACCCAACCTTGATATTGGGGTTCACGTCCTTGAGCGCCGCCGCCATTTTTGCGTCCGCTGCGAAGGACGGCGTCGAGGTGTGCATAACCACGAGATCGTAGTCCTTGGCGAGCGGAAGCACCTGCTGCAGCGGGATGCCGGCGGCCGGCGCGTCGATGAGCTTGCTGCCGGGAACGAGCGCCGCGGGCTGCGCGAGCCAAGTCGGATACCAGAAGGAGCGGATCTCGCGCCGCGCCTGATAGCGCGACCCTGCTCCACCGTCGAAGCCTTCGAAGGAAGGGGGGTGCAAGAAGAGCGTCTTCATCATGCCGGACGGTCTCCATCAAGGGTGAGTTGGCCGCGGCGGTCGACGCGGAAGCGTCGGTTGCGCCAGGCCACGGTCCGGGTGCTGAAACTGACGACGAACACTCCGAACGACAGCAGGTCCCGCACCGGGAGGAGCCATGCCGGCAGCGGCGGCAGCCTCAGGGCGCGATCGACGGCGCGCACCATAGCAAAGCGCGCCAACAATGCAACGGCAAGCCCGGCGAGCGGTATCACCCCGAATCCACCCGCCGGTAGTGCAAGAAGCGCGAAGGGCAAGGGGTGGGCCACGACCGTACCGAAATAGCCCCACGGCGCGACTCCGCGAATCGTCAGCGCCCAGCGCAGCTCGTGCCGCCAGAGCACGCCGAGCGACCGCTCGGAGAGCCAATCGTCGATGAGGAGGTGCGAGAGCACAACGCGCTTCCCGAGACGGCGAACCCCGGCGCCGAGCGCATTGTCCTCGCCAAGCGTGTCTGCGAAGGCCTCGAGGCCGCCGATCTCGGCAAGCGTCCTTCGGGGGATCGCGATGCTGGCGCCGAAACATCCTTCGCCTGGCCGCACGCGCTCGCCGAGCACCGCCTGCGGCAGAAAGCCATAGTTGATGTGCGCGGCGGCAAGCCGGGACCAGAGGCTGCGATCAGCGGGGCAACCGCGGTAGAGCGAGGTCACGAGGCCGACCGACGGGTCCGCAAACTCGCCCGTCACGGAGGCGAGGAAATCCGCGGAAAGCCGCATGTCGCTGTCGACCATCACCAGAAGGTCGTGGCGTGCCAGCGGCAGCATGTTCAGGAGATTGCCGACTTTGAGATTGACGCCGTGCGGACGCTCGTCGACCGCGAGCGCGATCGGGACCTGGGGTCGCTCGCGCTGCAGCCGCTCGACCGCGGGGATCGCGGGATCCCGCGGGTCCTGCACTCCACAAACGATCTCGAACTGCGGATGAGCCTGATCGGCAGCAGAAAGCAGGTTCTCGTAAAGGCCGGGATCCTCGCCGCAGAGCGGCCGCAGAATGCTCGCCGCGGGCGGGGCCGACGACTCAATCGCCGGCCGGCGCAGGAAGCGAATGAGGCTCAGGGTTGCGAGGACGTAATAGGTGCAACCCGCGAGCACACAGGCTTCCAGAAGGCCGGTAAGAAATTTTAATATCTCAGGTGGCATGCTATGGTTACCAGGGGTCGCGAGGGAAGTCGGCGGCCGCGGGTGGGAGCCTCCTAAGCCTTGAAAAGCCTGTTGCATTCGTCCCCCACATTGTCAACCATGCGGCACTCCCTGTATCGGCTTGGAGCGTGAGGGTATAAGGGTGAAGAACATGTCCCGCCGCGTCCCGGGCCTGAAGTTGTGGCTCTTCCTGCCCTTGATCTTGACGCTCGGCGCCTGCGCAACGCCGCCCACCGATCCCGTCGCCCGTGCGGAATGGGAGAAGGTCAACGATCCGCTGGAGCCGATGAACCGCGAGATTCTCGACTTCAACCTGTTCGTCGATCGTATCCTCATCAAGCCGGCCGCGAAGACCTACCGCACCGTCGTGCCTCAATATCCGCGCGACCGCGTGCGCAACTTCCTCGACAACCTCGGCGAGCCCGTGATTTTCTTTAACGACACGCTGCAGGGCGAGTTCGATCGGGCGCACACGACCTTCGCGCGCTTCCTCTTCAACACGACATTCGGCATCGGCGGCCTCTGGGATCAGGCGACCAAAATCGGCCTCGAGAAGCAGACCGGGGATTTCGGGCAAACGCTTTATAGCTGGGGCGTGCCCGATGGCCCCTATCTCGTGCTGCCGATCTTCGGACCTTCGAATCCCCGCGACGCGATAGGCCTCCTCGTCGACAGCTACATCGATCCCTTCAAATACGTCGCCGCCAACAACGGCGCGAGGGCCGCCGGCCTCTACCGTTGGATCGCGACTGGCGTCGACGAGCGCTCGCGCAACATCGAGAGCTTCGACGAGATCCAGCGGAACGCCCTCGACTTCTATGCGCAGCTTCGCAGCCTTTGGCGCCAACATCGCGCGTCCGAGCTTCGGCATGGCGAGCCCGCGCCCATCGACGACGACGACGACCTCTACAGCGATCCCGGCTCCAAGAAGCCCTGAGGCAGTCACGCCGGCTTCTTGAGATCGGCCGTGCGCTTCTGGATCAGTTTGAGGAGTGCGTCCGCTCCCTCGTTGCGCAGAACGGTCGAGAACTCCGCGCGCCTCGTCGCGAGCTCGCTCACGGTGCCCTTCAGGAACACGTCGATGATCTGCCAGCCACCTTCGCCGTCGCGCAGAAGGTAGTTGAGCTCGATGATGTTTCCGTCGTTCTCGATGAGCTTGGTACTGACGATCACTCCGCCGGCGCTCGACGTCGTGTCCGGGCTCACTTCGAAGCGCTGCCCGGAATAGCCGTCGAAGCGGTTGGCGTAGGTGGAGACGCTGAAATCGCCGAAGGCCGTGGTGAGCGACGACTGCTCCGCAGAGCTCAGCTTCTGCCAGTCCGGCCCGATCGCAAGGCGTGCCATCAGCGGCAGGTTGAACGCGCGGTGCATCGCGGGATCGAGCTTCTCGTAGCGTCCTTGAAAGCCCAGCGTCTTCGCCTGCTTCATCACCTCGATGAGCGTGGCGTAGAAGGTATTGACGGTATCGACCGCTGGCGCCTCGGCGGCGCGGGCGAGCAACGGCGCGAGGACGGCCGCAGCCGCCCCCGCCGATAGCAAGCGGAGGAACGACCGGCGCTCGATCATGCTCTGACCAATTTCTCCCCCGCCTCGCGCCCGAGGGCCGCCATGGCGGTGCGGACGATGTGGGGGGAGGTGAGCTGCGCCTGCTCGTACTGCTTGGCCGGCGCGTCGTGCTCGAGGAAGCGGTCCGGCAGCACCATCGGACGCAGCTTCAAGCCGTGA
>DATJVP010000006.1:0-17418 GCA_035581425.1 Allostellaceae bacterium
TCCTTCTGCACCATGCGCGCGGCGCCGCCGGGAACGAAATTTCGCTCGAGGAGGCGCTGGCCCTGGTTGCGCAGGATCGGGCTGTCGGCGGAGCCGCCCATCAGCGCCTGCCGCACCACCGCGGGATCGGCGCCGCCCGCCGCCGCCAGCAGCAGCGCTTCCGAGACCGCACCGACGGCGATCGCGACGATCGCCTGGTTGCAGAGCTTCGCCAGTTGTCCGGAGCCCGCGGGTCCGACCAGGGTCGGCCGGCCCATCGCCTCGAAGACAGGACGAGCTCGCCCGAAATCCGCGGCGCTGCCCCCAGCCATGATTGCGAGCGTCCCCGCTTCCGCGCCCGCCGTGCCGCCGCTCACGGGCGCGTCGAGATAACCAATGCCGCGCTCGCGCAGCCGCTCCGCATGGCTGCGAGCCTGGCGTGGCTCGATCGAGCTCATGTCGATGAGGAGCGCACCAGCCTTCAGCGTTTCCGCGACCTTGCCGCTCTCGAACAGGACCTCGTCGACGACGGCGCCGCTCTCAAGCATGACGATCGCGATCTCCGCGGCAGCGACGGCGGCGGCGGCGCTCGGGGCGATCTCCGCGCCTGCGGGAGCGAGAGCCTCGGCCTTCGACCGAGTCCGGTTCCAGGCGGCGAGGGGAAATCCCGACTTGAGCAGGTTTCTCGCCATCGGGCCGCCCATGAGGCCGGTCCCGAGCACTGCAAGGCGTGGTTTCATTCTAGGAACTCCCGAAGCGACGGAGTGGCATCGCGCGGGATGATGGCCCCGCGATGGCCGATCACGGCGCCGGCAAGCGCCGCGCCTGCACGGGCCGCGCGTTCCGGCGGAGCGCGCGCGAGCCGCGCGGCGAGATAGCCTGCATTGAACGCATCGCCCGCAGCCGTAGTGTCGACCGGCGTGCGACGCACCGCCGCCGGGACCGAGTGGCGATTTCCGTCCGCGAGGACGAGGCAGCCCTCGGCCCCGCGCTTCACGACGACTTCTTGGACGCCCGCGCCTGCGTAGCGTGCGGCGGTCGCGGCGGGATCGGCATCGCCGTGCAGCGCGCGCTCGTCGTCGAAGGTCGGCAAGGCGATTGACGTCACCGGCAGGAATGCGGCCATGACTTCGCGTGCTGCCGCGGCATCGGGCCAAAGGGCAGGGCGGTAGTTGCTGTCGAATGCGATCCGGCGGCCCTTTTGCCGCGCCGCCTCGAGGGCATGGAGCATATCCAGTCGCGCCTCGGGTGTGAGCACCGCGAGCGTAATCCCAGAAAAGTAGAGGAGATCATAGTCGCCGAGCGACGCGAGGAGGGCCTCCGTCTCTCCGCTCATGAAGAGCGAGCGGACCGCGGCCTCTCGGCGCCAATAGAAGAAGCGCCGCTCACCCTCGGCGTCGGTGCGGATGAGATAAAGCCCCGGAAGCCGGCCCGCGAGTCGGGCAACACAGCCGGTGCCGACGCCTTCGGCGCGCCAGGCAGAGAGCATCTCCTCGCTCATGGGATCGTTGCCGAGCGCCGTCACGTAGTCGACCGAGAGGTCCGGTCGCGCCGAAGCCGCGCGCGCGAGGTAAATGGCGGTGTTGAGGGTGTCGCCGCCGAAGCCGAGCGTGAAGCTCGCGTCGTCGCGCCGGACCAGCTCCAGCATGCACTCGCCGATCGCGGCGACGCGGATCATGGCTCGCCTCTTGTCGCGGTCTGCCGATCCATTACTCTAGCGTCTAGGCCGACGGTGGGGAAACCTCATGCTGGACATCTTCGAGCGCACCGCCGTCATTCCCGTGCTCACCATCGAGGATGCCGAGGATGCGGTGCCGCTCGCGCGCGCCTTGTTGCACGGCGGCTTGCGTGTGATGGAGGTGACGTTCCGCACCAAGGACGCCGCGCAGGCGATCGCCGCGATAGCCCGCGAGGTGCCCGATGCGATCGCAGGCGCGGGCACATTGCTGCGCGCGGCGCACGTAAGCCAAGCCGTCGAGGCCGGCGCCAGGTTCCTGGTGAGCCCCGGCTGCTCGCCGGAAGTCGCATCCGCGGGGCTCGCCGTCGATCTGCCTTTCATTCCCGGCGTCGCTACCGCAACGGAGGTGATGGCCGCCCGTGAGCTCGGGTTCTCGCTGCTGAAGTTCTTTCCGGCCTCGGCGATGGGCGGACCGGCGACGCTCGCGGCCTTCGCGCCGGTCTTTCCGGGAATCGCCTTCTGCCCGACCGGTGGGATCACGCAGGAGGCGGCACCGGACTATCTCCGGCTCCCGAACGTGCCGATGGTCGGCGGCGCATGGATGGCTCCCGCCGCGGCAATCGCCGCGCGTGACTGGAGCCGCATCGAATCCCTCGCACGAAAAGCGGCGGCGCTCAATTCTCCGTAGAGGCAAGACGTCATGCACCGGACAGCACGCACGAGCGGAGCGATGATTGACGCGTCGGCGCGCAATCGCCCGGAACTCTCTCTGAAATCCAGCATCGGCCTCGGGATAGGCCTCGCGGACGTCACACCGTAGGCGCGTGTCGGAGCCACGACCGCAGGGAGTTCTCGACGTAATCAGCGGGAAAGCCGAGTTCCTCGGCAGCGACGATGATGGATTCCAGATAACCCGGTTGCGGGTGCCCTGGGCGCGGATCGCTCGCGACGTAGACCATGGTGGGCTCGCCGGCGATCTCCAGCGTTTCCTTGCGGTAGAGGTCGCGACCGACGACTGCTTCAAACTCGTCGAGCGCCGCCTCGCAAGCCGGCGTCAGCGACCAGAGGACGCCCAGGACGGATGCGCTGGGATCGCGGAGGATCGTGCCGTAGCCGGCGGCGCCGATCGCGAAGCGCCAGCCCCCAAGCGTGACAACGCCGAGCTCGCGCGCGGCGGGGCAGCGCTCGGCCATCTCGCTGCGGATGATGTTGGCGCCGTATGCGAAATAGCGCCGGCGATCCCCGCTCAATATGTCGCCCTTCCGCCAGAGAGATCGAAGACCGCGCCAGTGCTGAAGGAGCACTCCTCGGATGCGAGCCACGCCGCCATCGCTGCCGCCTCCTCGACCGTGCCGAAGCGGCCCATGGGGATCTTTGAGAGCATGAACTGGATGTGCTGTTCCGTCATCTGTGCGAAGATATCTGTCTTGATCGCGGCGGGCGTGATGCAATTGACACGAACGTTGGTCGCCGCGAGTTCCTTGCCCAAGGATTTCGTGAGCGCCATCACCGCGGCCTTCGCCGCGGAGTAGGCGGCGGCGTTGGGGTTGCCTTCCTTTCCCGCGATCGAAGCGATGTTGACGATCCGGCCGTAGCTCCGCGCAACCATGCCCGGCACCACCGCGCGATTGCAGAGGAAGACGCCCGTGAGATCGACGTCGATGACCTTGCGCCAGGCATCGACGGGGTAATCCGCGACGGTGACGTTGGGGCCGGTAATCCCCGCGCTCGCGACGAGAATGTCGAGGGGCCCGAGCTTCTGCTCCGTCGCGGCAAGCGCGGCGGCGACGCCATCGGCATCGGTTACGTCGACGGCAAGGCCGATCGCGCCTTCGAGCCGAGCTGCCGCCGCATCGGCGCCGTCGAGGTCCCAGAGCGCCACCTTGGCTCCGGATTGCCGGAAGCGCGCAGCGATCGCGAGGCCGATACCGCGCGCGCCGCCGGTGATAGCGGCAACGCGGCCGCTCAAGTCGATCCGGTTCATTCCCCTTGCCTCCGACAAATGAGCGGCTTTTGGCTGCCGCACTGCACCGCTAAGATGCCGGCATTGGAAACGAGCGCGAGGGCCGGAGTCAATCGCACCGGCCCCGCCGACAGACGAGAGGAGAGGCAATGCCCGACGACGGCCGCAGAGGCAAGAAGCTCCGGAGCACCCACTGGTTCGGCAAGCCGGATCGCGACGGCTTCGGCCATCGCTCCTGGATGAAGAACCAGGGACTGCCGCATCACCTCTTCGACGGCAGACCCGTGATCGGCATCTGCAACACCTGGTCGGAACTGACACCCTGCAACGCGCATTTCCGTCGGATCGCGGAATACGTGAAACGCGGCGTCTACGAGATGGGCGGCTTCCCGCTGGAATTTCCGGTGATGAGCCTCGGCGAGACGCTGATGCGTCCGACCACCATGCTGTTCCGCAACCTCGTCAGCATGGACGTCGAGGAATCGATCCGCGCCAATCCGATCGACGGCGTGGTGCTGCTGATGGGCTGCGACAAGACGACGCCCGCGCTCCTTATGGGTGCCGCGAGCTGCGACCTCCCGACGATCGGCGTCTCCGGCGGCCCGATGCTCAACGGCAAATTCCGCGGCGAGGACATCGGCTCCGGCACCAACGTCTGGTCCATGAGCGAGGACGTGCGCGCTGGCAAGATGTCGCTCGCGGATTTCATGGATGCCGAGGCCTGCATGTCGCGCTCCTCCGGCCACTGCATGACCATGGGGACAGCCTCCACCATGGCAAGCATGGTCGAGGCCTTGGGCATGGGCCTGCCCGGCAACGCCGCGATCCCCGCCGTCGACTCCCGGCGCTACGTGCTCGCGCACATGGCCGGGCGCCGCATCGTCGAGATGGTGCGGGAGAATCTACGGATGTCGCGGATCCTCACGCGCAAGGCCTTCGAGAACGCGATCCGCGTCAACGCGGCAATCGGCGGCTCGACCAACGCGGTCGTGCATCTGCTGGCGCTCGCAGGGCGCATCGGGACGCGGCTCGAGCTCAGGGATTTCGACCGCCTCGGTCACGAGGTGCCGCTCCTCGTGGACCTTATGCCCTCTGGTCGGTTCCTCATGGAGGATCTTTTCTACGCCGGCGGGTTGCCGGCCGTGATCCGCGAGCTCGGCGACCTCATCCACGGCGACGCGCTCACCGCAAACGGCAAGACCATCGGCGAGAACGTCAAGGACGCGCCCTGCTACGACCGCGAGGTGATCGCGACCGTGGCCCAGCCGGTCAAGGAGAGCGCGGGGATTGCGGTGCTCCGCGGCAACCTCTGTCCCAACGGCGCGGTGATCAAGCCCTCGGCAGCGACGCCCGAGCTGATGAAGCACCGGGGACGAGCGGTCGTCTTCGAGAACATCGAGGATTTCCACGAGCGCATCGACGGGATCGACGTCGACGAAAGCTGCGTCATGGTGCTGAAGGGCGCGGGCCCCAAGGGCTATCCGGGCTTCCCCGAGGTCGGGAACATGCCGCTTCCCAAGAAAGTGCTGAAGAAAGGGATCACGGACATGGTCCGCATCTCCGACGCGCGCATGAGCGGCACCGCTTACGGCACCGTCGTCCTCCACGTCTCGCCAGAGGCGGCGGTGGGCGGCACGCTGGCGCTCGTCAAGAACAACGACTGGATCGAGCTCGACGTCGACAAACGTCGGCTCCATCTCGACGTATCGCAGACTGAGCTGAAGCGTCGCCACAGGGCATGGAAACCGCCCGCGAGCGATTACGATCGCGGCTACGCCCGGCTCTACATCGATCACGTGCTTCAGGCCGACCAGGGCGCCGATCTCGACTTCCTCGTGGGGAAGAGTGGCGCCCCTGTCGCGCGCGAGTCTCACTAGGCCGAAAGGGCATCGGGCTCGCTGCGCAGTCGGCGCGTCGGTCGGCCCGCCCCATCGACAAAGCCGCCGGCACGAAGGCGCTCGAGCACGGCCACGAAGTGCCGCGCATCGGCCTCGTCGCCTTCGCCGGCGAGCCAGTTCTGGTCGAGGAAGGAGGCGAGCGCGGGGTGGCCGCGCTCGACCTCCCAGAGAATACCCAGCAGCGAGACCATCGCTTCCTCGCGATCGCGCTCGAGCATCGGCAGCGTCGCCGCGCGCTCGGCCGCCTCGCGGTCGCTGGTATCGGGACCCGGGCCCAAGCCGAAATCGATTGCGGCTCGGCGCTCGGGCGCCGCGAGCTGGTAGTGCGCGATCTCGTGCAGGAGAACATAGGCCTCAGTGTCGGCCCGAAGCCGTCGTCCATCCCAATTGAACGCACTCCCCGGCGAGCTCTCGACGGTCTCGATCCCGAACTCCGCGGCGAGTGCGAGCGCTTCGAGGCGATGCCGTTCCGCGAGGGCGTCCTGCGCGCGATCGGCAGGGGTCGCCGCAATCCCCGCAAGCACCGCGTTCGCAAGGACGTCCTCGAGCTCCGCTCCGAGACGGTTGAGGACCCCGGCCAGACGGTCCGATGGAATTGGCGTCAGAATCACGGGCGAACCGGTGCTTTCGATGTGTCCGGCGGCAGCGGCGGACGACGGAGATGTGCCCGATACATGCGTCGATTTCAATAAAATCAGCGACAAACTCGCTATCTTTTCACCGTTGCGGCGGTGATCATGGCTGGCCGCCTGGAAAAGGGTTTTTGGGAAGCGGGATCGCCGTCATGATCGAGCAAATCGAAGCCGTGAGAAGCGATAGGCCGAAGGTGCGTGAGCTTCGACAGGGCATTCGTAAGAAGTCGCTGCTGCCCGCGACGCTCGTCACGGAATCCGGCTCGACCGAGTGCCACGTGCTCGATCTCTCGCGCGGCGGCGCGCGGGTCTCCTCGGATGTTGCGGTCCTCGAGGAGCAGGCCGTCACGCTCATCGTCAAGCCCATCGGAACATTTGTCGGCCTCGTTGCCTGGCGGGGCGAGGGGGGCTTCGGGGTGAAGTTCCTGGCGCAACACGGGGCGGCATCTCCCACACCCATTTCGCTCGCGGGAGCGACGGAGGCGCCCCTCCCGGAGACCGAGGCCGAAGGCGACGCTGCAGCGCTGCTCCGCAAGGTCGAGCTTGCGCAAGCCGTCGAGCCCACGAGTGAGCCCAGCCCGGCCAAGCGCTCGCGCAAGTCGCGCCCGGAGCCGCGCCAGCATGACCTGGAGTTGCAGGACGGCGACATCGTCTGCCTCCTGCGGCGAAAGGCGCCAGGCGAAGAGTCCGAGGCCAAACCCAACTCCGGTACTCGTCGCCGCGAGCGACGCCGGATCAAGGGTACTGCGGATTGCGAGCTGGTTGAGCTCGACGGCAAGCTCTTCATGACGCTCATCGCCCAGCAATCGTCATTCTCGATCGAGCTCATGCGCGTGGTCTCTCGCGCCGCAGAGAGTGCGGAGGCCGAGTGCCGGGATGATCCCAAGGAGCCGCAGGCGGCGTCCGAGGAGAGTCCCAGCGAGGCGCCCGAGCGCGCTTCCACGGCCGCCGCCTAGGGCACGGATATGTCTGCAGCCGCCGCCGCTCGCCCGGCCGCACTATCGGGCGCGTCCGCTACGCTCATAGGGTTTCTCACGCTCTTCCAGCTCGCGGACTACATCACCACGGGCTACGCGCTCGCGCATTCGAGTTTCGCCGAGGCGAACCCGGCGATGGCCTGGTGCTTCTCCTCGCTCGGCATCTTCGGGCTCGCCTTCGCGAAGGTCGTGCTCCTGGGCTTCGCCGCGCTTGCGGTTCACTCGATCCCGCGCTGGTCGCTTGCTCTCATGGTTCTCATCTCCGCGGTCGCCGCGGGAAGCAATCTCATCCAGGTCGCGCCGCTTCTGATAGGGTAGGCCCCGGGCCGGCGAGCGATTGCCCGCGGCAATGCGGGCGTGGCAAAATCGCACCCGATGGCCTCTCTCAGACACACTGTCTTTGGCCGCCGGGCGTGACCATGACGCCGCCGGGATCGTCGCCGGTCCCCTATCGATCGATCGGCATAACCTTCTTTTTCGTGCTTTCCGAGCGTCCGCCCGTATACGTGATTTCCGCGGGCATAACGCTGCAAGCCGGCATCGGCCTGGCGCTTCAACATGCCAAGGGACGGACCTGTCACATCCTGGTGCGCTCTAGCTGGTTCCTCCCGCAGATTGCAGCGGAGATGGTACAGGTGCATCGGTGGCTTCGTCGAGCGCACCCCAACGCAAAATTCATATCGATGACGACCACCGAGACCGACGCGCAGTATATCGCGAACCTCGGCATCGACGCGATCTGCGCGCACAATACGGCATTCGTCGACGAGCACGTCTTCTATCCCGAGAGCGGCATCGCCAAAATCTAC
The DNA here is from genome assembly GCA_035581425.1 of Allostellaceae bacterium. Lineage (GTDB taxonomy): Bacteria > Pseudomonadota > Alphaproteobacteria > ATCC43930 > CGMCC-115725 > DASZHJ01. Next base: position 7,937 of record DATJVP010000006.1, read on the forward strand.
GACGCCGTACACAACGCGCAGACCGGCGCCTTCAAGCGGCACGAGCTTGCCTACGGCGTGCGCGACCTCGCGCTGATCACCTACGACGAGACGGGGCGCGGCCAGATCATCCGCGATCTCGTTAGCCGCTATCGAGGCCTGGCCTATGCGAACTACTCCGAGCCCGAGGGCTTCCGAAGCCTCGATGGCGACGGCATACGCGCTATCCTCAACCGATCAAGGTGCGGGCTGGCGCTCTCGGCGCTGGAAGGTCCGCACAACGCGTCGATGGAATATTTCCTTTGCGGCTTGCCGCTGGTGACGACGCCGGCTGTGGGCGGCCGCGAGGCGATGTACGATCCCCGCCACGTCACTGTCGTCGAGCCGCGCGCCGAGGCCGTCGAGGCCGCGGTTGCCGCCTATCGCGAGCGCGCACCGGATCCGATCGAGATACGCGCGAGCGCCCTTGCGAAGTCGCGGCCGCATCGAGCGCGGCTCATCCGGTGGCTGTCGAACCTCGTCGGCGAGGATCTCTTTCGTCAGGCCGACGAGAACCTTTGGCTGCCCCGGTTTCGCGACAAGCTGCGTCAGACGTGGCGCCTCGAGCCATCGCCGAGCGGGGGTTTCGTGGGATATCCGATCCAAGGCTGGGCACGGCCCCATTTTTGACCCTGCAGGAAGAGGCCCTCCGGCGCCTGCGGGTGACACGTGGCGTCGACTGATGTTACTGTGGTCGTCAAACCAGAAGGAGCCGCAGAATGCAGCGCTTCGCCCTTTCTGTTTTTGCCGCGTCCATACTCCTGGTTGGCCCGGCGCTTGCCGGACCCCAATACGCCCAGACGCCGCCGCCCACTCAACCTCCGCCACCAGCGGCGCAGCCTGCACCACCCCCGCCACCGCCTCCGCCACAGTGTCCGAGCGCAGTTCGCGGTGCAGCTCGGGGTGCGGCCGGGGGCGCGATAATTGGGGCCGCCGCCGGAGACGCTGGCAAAGGTGCCGCGATCGGAGCCGCAGTCGGCGGTGTAGGCAGGGCCGCCCGGAATGGCTCCGCCCGGTCGTCCGGACAATGCTACTGACGCGCGCTCGAACTCCGACAGGAAATCCGATTTCGGGAAGGAGATAGGCCATGACGAGCAAGCTTACCGTCGCCGTACTCGCCATCCTCTGCGTCGCAACCTCTGCCGTGCAGCCGGCGATTGCCGCGTCCGCGTCGTCTTCGGGCGCCCAGGTCGCGCCCGGAAAATGGGACGTGACGCGCGTGCGCTGCGCCGACCTTCTTAACGCGGCGGAGGACGACCGCGCATCGGCGGCGATGTTCTATTACGGTTATCTCGCGGCCAAATACGGCCTCAAAGTCATCGACGTCACCAAAATCTCGGACAACCTCCACAAGGTCATGCAGCAATGCGAGTCGAAACCGCAAATGACCGTGCCGGAGGCCTTCCACGTCGCCCTCGTCCCTAAGCACAAATAAGAGCCCGGAGCGCTTCGCGGGCGGCGCGGGGGTGACGGTTCGAAGGACGTATTCGTTCACGTCTCGGCAGTCGAGCGCTCAGGCATCGGCTATCTGCGCGAGGGTCCGTTCGCGCAGCTATCATGCAGGTCTTCGTGCGCGACACCGCCCAAGCGCCGGCGAGACGGCGGAGGCAGTGCGGCATCCGGCTTTCGGATCCCTCGCGCGGGTTTTAACCTACAGACCTTGAGTCTTCGGATCGAGCCAGTCGATGGTCTCGATCGTACCCCACACTGTGGCCGTCGTGACGGCGATTGATACAAGAGCCGCAATGAGCGCGACTACAAGGTGCGCCCGGCACTCGTTCTGCGCATGGCCGACCGCACGTTCACATTGCCGGCCAGAATGCCCCAGAACCGTCTGGCAAAGGCGAAGGCGCTAATTGCGGACGGTCGCGGCGGGAAGAAGGTTTCCCAAGGTGTATCAGCAATGAACTCGGCCTAGTTTTCTTTGCTCTAGCCGTCAGGGAGTGGCTCGTGCGGAGTGCGCCAGCGACGTTGATTGCGTGCGTGGCTCTGCTTTTGGTGCATCCCAATCGCATATTCTTGAAGAGCGTGACGCTCTGGTACGCGTTCTCCTGGGCCCTCTCGACGACGGCCCGAAGCGAATTAGATAGATCAGGCCGCGTCTGACGGGCTCGCTGGCCGCGCGCCATCCGCACCAGGTCGATACCTCGACGAGCCGTATCACAGGTTCCGTTGCATCCTCATGGAAGGGAGCATGCCATGACCGAATGCTGCCCGAATACGAAGTCGCCGACATCACCGCAGTCAGTCGGAGCGAACAACACTGCTGTATCGGATAGCGAGCTAGCCGGCGCAACATCCTGTTCGGCGGCGTGGCCATTGCCGGATTGTCAGCGATCGGCACGGGCCTGCCGACCCAGACCGCGCAGGCGCAACAGCCGCAATCGACAGCGGGTGGAAAGAAACCGAACTTCCTCGTCATAATGGGTGACGATATCGGCCAGACCAACATCAGCGCCTATGCCTTTGGCGTGGTCGGCTACAAGACGCCGAACATCGACGGCATCGCCAAGGAAGGAATGATGTTCACGGACTACTACGCGGAAAATAGCTGCACCGCTGGCCGCTCGTCGTTCATTACCGGGCAGACGCCTAAGCGCACTGGCTTGTCCAAGGTAGGAATTCCCGGCGCGCTCATCGGACTTCAGGCGCGCGACATCACCATTGCTCAGGCGCTGAAACCCCTTGGATATGCCACTGGTCAGTTCGGTAAAAATCATCTCGGCGACCGTAACGAATTTCTGCCGACCGTACATGGCTTCGACGAGTTTTTCGGGAACCTCTATCACCTGAATGCCGAGGAAGAACCCGAACGGCCTTACTGGCCCAAGGAAGATATCGCCTACACGAGCGCCAACTCGCCGCGCGGAGTGCTGCGGTGCAAGGCGACCGACAGGGACGATCCGCCGAGATACGACCATCAAGGACCGGCTGCTGCAAGGTTGGACGCCAGAGGCTGGGGGACCAACCTACAAAGTCCGCCTCGACGGCTACAACCAGCTCGACTATCTGACCGGCAAGGAAAAGACCGATCCGCGCACCGACTTCGCCTATTTTGATGACGACGGAGCGTTGGTCGCCTTCCGACACGGCGACTGGAAAGCCGTGTTCGAGGAGCAGAAAAAGCCGGGCGGCTTCCCAGTCTGGTACGAGCCGCTGGTCTCCTATCGTATTCCCAAGCTCTTCAATCTAAGAATGGACCCCTACGAGCGAGCCGACATCGTCTCGGATCAGTACGACGACTGGCGGGTCAAGAACGCCTATCTGATGGGCTGGATGAACCTCAAGGCTGCGGCCTTCCTGCAAAGCTTCAAGGACTACCCGCCGAGTCAAACTCCCTCCAGTTTCACGATCGATCAGGTCGTGAAGGACATTGATAGGCAGATCGAGAAACTGAGCGAACCGCCGACAAATTGAGGGAAAGAACTCCGGCGACCGCAGCCGAAGGTGTGCGCATGCACGACCTTCGGCATGGGTACGGCAGCCAATGGGCACGCAGCTTGAAGCATTGGCCGACAAGCTTTCCATGTGGCTTCCCGGATGATTGCGACTGACAGCGGACAACGGATTGGCGGACGGGGTGGGATTCGAACCCACGACAGAGTTGCCCCTGTGCCGGTTTTCAAGACCGGTGCCTTAAACCACTCGGCCACCCGTCCAAGCTGCCGTGAGATAACAGCATTCCTGATGCGCTGCTAGGGGGCTGGCGGTTGGCCTCGAGATCCTCGCGTCTCCGCGGGCTGAAAAATACCTCGCTCGTCCCGCCGCAAGCAGCAAGCCTCATTGGGCGCGGGCGAACGACGCGAAGTCTTTATCGGCGCCGCGAGATGGCGTCTGCGCCTCCTATTCGAAGCACTGCAGAGCGTACTTATGAGGCGCGAGCCGGGCTGACGTAACTGGGTCGCTTCTCGGATGCTGGCCACAAGAACTCTGATGCATGTCCACCAAGCCGAGCTTGCCTACATGCGTTCCCAGAGCAGCATCTCCTCGTCAAGGCGATCCTGCTCGAGCCCACGAAAATCCCCGCGCGACACAACACCCAACAACCTTCCATTGTCGACCACGGGCACATGACGGAACCCGCGCTCCCACATAAGGCGGAGAGCATCGATCGTCGTCTTGTCCGGCGCCATGGTGTAGGGGTCTCGCGTCATGACGTCCCCGAGCCTGGTAGTCGCAGCGTCCTTGCCCTCAGCGGCGATGCGTGTCACCGCATCGCGGCCCGTGAAGATACCGACGAGATTGGCGTTCTTGTCGATGACAAGTACAGCGCCCACGCGAGCTTCACGCATGCAGCTGCAGGCGTGCTTCACCGTGGTGTCCTCTGAGAGAATCAGCGGATCCCGGTGTCGCACCACCTCCGACACTTGTCGCATGGTCATCGCCATCTCCTGCTCAGTGATGCACATCCCACATAGTTGAATTCACAACCCGATGGATTGATCTGCGTCAACCTCCGTCACCAAGGCTCGCGAATGCGACGCAAAGGTGGCGCCTGGATGATGCGCAATCCGACTAGGTCGCTACGCTTCTGAAGCGCATCAGGGCGATTCCGAGGAAAAGGGCCCCCACGACCGCAACGATCGCAAACTCCGACCAAACCACGTCGAAACCGGCGCCGCGATAGAGGATCGCTTGCGCGAACGAGACAAAATGTGTGGAGGGCGAGGCCTGCATTACGGTTGCCAACCAGGGTGGCATGCTCTCGAGGGGCGTGTTGCTCCCGGAGAGCAGGTTCATGGGCAAGAAGACGAGCATGTAGAGCAGCCCTAGTTGCGGCATTGAACGCGCTACGGTGCCCAGGAAAATGCCGATCGCCGTCGCAAAGAACAGATAGATCATGGTGCCGATCACGAAGAGTGGAACCGAGCCGGCAATCGGGACTCCTAAAACCGATCGTACTACCACATAGAGTGAGACGCCGACTGCGACGGTGATCACCAGCCCGTTGGCCCACACCTTCGACATCGCGATCTCGAAGGGTGTCAGGGGCATGACCAGCAGGTGGTCCATCGTGCCATGTTCCCGTTCTCGAACGACCGCGGCTCCCGCCAATATGATCGCCAGCATCGTGACGCCGTTGATGATTCCCATGACGCTCGTGAACCACGCGGTCGTGACATTCGGATTGAACGCGATGCGGACCACGAGGTTGATGGGCGATCGTGGCGCGCCTTCGGAATGAGAGAGAAAATCCCTAATCTCGGTCGTGATGATCTGCTGTATCTGGCCGGAGCCCAGGCCCGCCTGAACCATCGCGGTCGCGTCCACGTTCACTTGAATTCCCGGCTGACGGCCGCCGATGACGTCGCGCTGAAAATTCGGAGGAATGTCGACGACGAAGGTGAAACGCCCCTCGTTCATCGAGGGAACGATGTCTTGCTCGGCGATGAGCTGGGGCTGTTGGAAGTAGGGTGGCAGGAACGCGTGCGCAATGCGTCGTGAAAGTTCCGATCGGTCCTCGTCGACGATCGCGATAGATCCGTTGTGCAGTTCCTGAGCGTTGCTCTGCGCCTGAATGATCACGGCCAGCGAAAACGTGTAGATCACGAGACCAAGAAGGATGTAGTCGCGGAAGAAGCTGCGCAGCTCCTTCGTGCCGAGCCAGAAGATGTTTCCAATCTTGCGCATCAATTCCAGCTCCTTCAGCGCTCCTGCTTACGCAAAAGAAGAAGGCTCATCATCGTGAGGACTGGAACGAAGAGGGCGAGCGCCAGAAGATTGCTAGCGAGATCCTGGAATCCGAGGCCCTTAGTAAAAGTCCCAACGCTAATGGGAACGAAATACGTCATCGGGAAGACGCGTCCCATGATCCGTGCCGCCCCTACGAGAGAGGAAACGGGAACCATCATGCCGGAGAACTGCGTCGCCGGGAGAACCGTCAGGATGGCGGTGCCGAAGAGCGCCGCGATCTGGGTCCTCGTGAACGCCGAGATCAGCATGCCGTATGCAGTGGTGGTGGTGACGTAGATCAGCACTCCGATGAGCAGAGTTGGGAAGCTTCCCTTGAACGGCACTTTGAAAACGAACACCGCCATCGAGAACAGCAGCGCGAAATTGATGAGCGCCACGCCGATATACGGCAGCTGTTTGCCGAGCAGAAACTCAATCCGAGTGACTGGAGTCACGTAAAGATTGGTGATCGAGCCGAGCTCCTTTTCGCGCACGATCGCGAGCGCCATCAAGATCGCGGGAAAAAGCGCAAGCATCAGGGATATGGTCGAGGGGACCATCGCGTAGATGCTGTTGAAGCTTTGATTGTATTTGAACCTCACCTCTATGTCGGCGGGCGGCGGAAGCGAGGGCAAGGTCGTCTTCACGGCGGGATCGTCGAGATAGAGTTGATGCATACCCTCGATGTAGCCGCGGATCGTCTGAGCACGGAAAGGCATCGCGCCGTCCACCCATGCGCTGACCCATACGGGCCGCCCGCGTTTGATATCACGGCCGAATCCCGGGGGGATTTGGATCGCCGCATTGATGTCGCCGTTTTCGAGCCGCTTCTCGAGATCGGTGTAGTCAGCAATGGAGCGCTTCTCGACGAAGTAAGTAGAGCCTCTCAATTCCTCGAGATAGGCGCGGCTTTCGGGCGACTGGTCTTGGTCGAGGACGGCGAATGAGAGATTGTTCACATCGGTCGAGACCCCGAACCCGAACACCAGCATGAGAAAGGCGGTGCCGAATAGTGCGAAGCCCATGCGGATTGGATCGCGCAACAGCTCCAGTGCCTCACGGATCGTGTACGCCCATAAACGTCGCGGACTAAAGCGCGGGCGTCGCACCGGTCGGACAGGGGAACTCGACAGGGAATCGGAGTCGACCGATCGAGCGCTCTCCACTTTGCGCGACCCAGTCGCTTCCTCAAGATAGCTGATGAACGTCTCCTCGAGTGTCGTAGCGCCGCGAGCCTTGACGAGGCCATTAGGCGTATCTGTCGCCAGCACGCACCCTGAGTCCATCAACGACAATCGATCGCAGCGCTCCGCCTCATTCATGAAATGAGTGGAGACGAAGATGGTTACGCCTTGATTGCGCGAGAGGTCGATGAGTAATTCCCAGAACTCGTCACGCGCCAGGGGATCGACCCCAGAGGTCGGCTCGTCGAGGATGAGCACCTCCGGCTCGTGAACGACGGCGACCGCGAGCGACAGGCGCTGGCGGATGCCGAGCGGGAGATCCGCGGTGCGTTGGTGGAGGTAGTCGGCGAGACCGAAGCGCTCGACGAGCAAGTCGATGCGCGTCTTTGCCTTCTGTCGTGGGAGATGAAATAGCCTCGCGTGCAGGTCGAGGTTCTGAAGTACCGTAAGCTCCGCATAGAGTGAGAAGGATTGCGACATGTAGCCGACGCGATTGCGCGATTGGATGTCGTGAGCGTCGACCGGACGGCCGAAGAGAAGCGCCTCGCCGGCGCTTGCAGGCAAAAGTCCAGTCAGCATCTTCATCGTCGTGGTCTTGCCTGAACCGTTCGAGCCGACGAAGCCGAAGATCTCACCGCGATAGATGGTGAAGCTCACCCTATCCACGGCGGTGAAATCGCCGAAGCGGCGGGTGAGTTCACGCGCGGCGATGACGGGATTTCCATCCGAAGTGCGCGGCGGGATGCGCAGACGCTTGTGGCCGGCCCGACGCCGCTCTGGCAACAAAGCGACGAAAGCATCCTCCAGAGACAGTGCTCCTGTGCTGGCCTTGAGCACTGTTGGCGGGCCCGTCGCCAAGATCCGTCCCGCATCCATGGCCACCAGCCAATCGAACCGCTCGGCCTCTTCCATGTAGGCGGTCGCGACGATGACGCTCATGTCGCGGCGGCGAGCTCTGATGCGGTCGATCAGCTCCCAGAACTGCCGGCGCGAAAGGGGATCGACGCCGGTTGTGGGCTCATCGAGGATCAGAAGGTCGGGGTCATGGATCAGGGAGCAGCAAAGGCCGAGCTTTTGCCGCATGCCGCCCGACAGCTTCTTCGCCGCGCGGCCGGAGAATGGCGCCAGTCCGGTTGCATCGAAGACTTCTGCGATGCGCCATTCTCTTTCGGCATGGGACTGTCCGAAGAGACGACTGAAGAACTCGATGTTCTCGCGAACGCTGAGATCGGGATAGAGGTTCTTGCCCAGTCCCTGAGGCATATATGCGATGCGGGAGCAAACTGCCGCGCGATGTGCCTCCTCGGCAATGTCATCACCGAGGACTCGTACCTTTCCTTCCTGGATCTTTCGCGCGCCGGCGATGATGCTCAGCAGTGAGGATTTGCCGACACCGTCGGGGCCGATGATCCCCAGCATCGCGCCCGCTGGGAGCTCGACCGTGACCGCGTCGAGCGCGACTTTGGATCCGTAGCGATGGGTCACTGCGTCGAGACGTGCAACCGACGCGGCGCCGCCGATCATTCAGGGCGCCTTCCGCTCCAATTGCGGCGGCCAAGGCACCGACGCATCCGTCTGAATGTATCCCACCCCGGGAAGGCCGCTTCGGACGGACTCCGCGTGCGCCCGCAGGAGGTCCGGATCCACCCGCACCCGGATCCGGAACATCAGCTTGTCGCGTTCCTCCCTAGTCTCCACCGTCTTCGGCGTGAACTGTGCTTGGGTCGCGATAAACACCACCTTGGCCGGGATCGGGTAGGTCGGGTAGGCGTCGAGCACGATGCGGGCGTCGGAACCGATCTTGACGTGACCTGCCTCCACTGTCGGGAGGTAGATATCCATGTAGACATAGGAGATATCGAGCATCGTGAAGATCCGGCCGCCGGCGCCTAGGACCTCTCCGACATTCGCTACCCGGTATTGAATTCGGCCGTCGCGCGGGGCCACGAGAGCGTTATCGGCGATCTCGATCTTGTAGAGCTCAACGTCGTGCGTCGCTGCCTCGAGGGCGTGCTCGGTAACGCGGACCCTGGCGGTAGCCGCGTTCAGCGCGGCGACGGCCCCGTCGTACTGCTGCTGACGCTGGTCGAGGGTCTCCCTGGGCATGCTGCCTTTCGACACGAGGTAGCGCGCGCGATCGACCTCCTGCTGCGCCAGAAGGACTTGGCTCTTTTGCTGCTCGACGGTGGCCTTGGCTTCGTCGCGCGCCTGTTCCGACTGAAGTACGAACGCTTCGGCCTTCTTCAACGATGCTTCGAGATCGCGCGTATCCATCAGCGCGACGATTTGGCCCGCTGTCACCATATCTCCTTCATCCACGAGGAGCTTGGCGATGCGGCCCGCGAATTTCGTATCGATGTCGATCTCGTCTGATTCGAGACGGCCATTTCCGTAGACGATACTCGGCGGCAGATGCGGCCAGGATTGTCGCCACAGGTACATTCCGCCAAATCCAGCGGCGATCAAGACGATCACCAGGAGGACGCCTCGAATCCACCGGCGGCGCCACGGAGGGATGTACGGTGGCGAGATCGTCGTGGGCAGCCGGACCGGGGCCAAGAGTTCTCCCATTTCCGGCTGGTTCTCGGCCCGGACCGGCGATCCGTC
>DATJVP010000007.1:0-51529 GCA_035581425.1 Allostellaceae bacterium
AAGGTAGCTCTCCGTCGACCGCGCCCCACCGATCGCAACCGCCTCATCGGCCATGCGCACGTGCAGCGCATCCGCATCCGCCTCCGAATACACCGCAACCGTCTTGATCCCCATCCGCCGCGCCGTCCGGATAACACGGCACGCAATCTCCCCGCGATTGGCGATCAGGATCTTGTTGAACATCATTCTTCCCGCGGTCTGTTCCGGAGGTTTCCATAGCGCTTGGCGAGGTCGGGCAACGCAGCGTAGTCACCTCTTATGAGAGCTTCCTTCTTTTCCCGGCGCCACGATTTAACCTGTCGCTCCGCAGAAATCGCATCGGCGATGCGGTCGAATGCTTGCTGGAAGACTAGCGTGACCGGCCGCCGGGGCGCGGTGTAGCCGCCGAATTGGCCGCTATTGTGCTGTGAAAGCCTGGTTTCCATATCCCCGCGAGTGGTTCCGACGTAGTAGGACCCATCGCTGCAACGAAGAATGTAAAGTTGAGCCCCCATCACGCCGGTCTCTTCTTATTGGCGGGGGCAGCGACTGTGCGTCCTTCGAGACGGTCGCTTCGCGACCTCCTCAGGATGAGGACCATTCCCGATGCCATCATCACTCTTCCTCATCCTGAGGAGGCCGCGTCAGCGGCCGTCTCGAAGGACGCACGACCGGCTTGCAGCCTGCTTCTCATAGCGGGATGTTGTCGTGTTTCTTCCACGGGTTCTCCAGGCGCTTGTCGCGGAGCATGGCCAGGGCGCGGCAGAGGCGGCGGCGGGTGCCGCGGGGCATGATCACGTCGTCGATGAAGCCGCGCGCGCTCGCGACGAAGGGATTGGCAAACTTCTCGCGGTACTCCTCGGTGCGCGCCTCGAGCTTCGCGGGATCGCCGGCATCCGCGCGGAAGATGATCTCGACCGCTCCCTTGGGCCCCATCACCGCGATCTCCGCAGAGGGCCAGGCGTAGTTGACGTCGCCGCGCAGATGCTTCGAGCTCATGACGTCGTAGGCGCCGCCATAGGCCTTGCGCGTGATGAGCGTCACCTTCGGCACCGTCGCCTCGGAGAAGGCGTAGAGCAGCTTTGCGCCGTGCTTGATGATGCCGCCGAACTCCTGCGCAGTGCCCGGGAGGAAACCCGGCACATCGACGAATGTGACGATCGGGATGTTGAAGCAGTCGCAAAAACGCACGAAGCGCGCAGCCTTCCGCGAGCTGTCGATGTCGAGGCAGCCCGCGAGCACCATAGGCTGGTTCGCGACGATCCCCACGGGATGGCCTTCCAGACGGACGAAGCCCACGAGGATGTTCTTGGCGTAACTCGACTGCAGCTCGAAGAACTCGCCCTCGTCCGCGACCTTCTCGACGAGCTCGCGCATGTCGTAGGGCTTGTTGGGATTGGCCGGGACCAGCGTGTCGAGCGAGGGCTCCTGGCGATCGGCGGGATCGGCGGTGGGCCGTACCGGCGGCTTCTCGCGGTTGCTCGCGGGGAGGAAGCCGAGAAAGCGCCGAAGCTCAATCAAGGCCTCGACGTCGTTCTCGAAGGCGAGGTCGGCGACCCCCGAGCGCGTCGTGTGCGTGACCGCGCCGCCGAGCTCCTCCTGCGTCACCGTCTCGTGCGTCACCGTCTTCACGACGTCGGGGCCGGTCACGAACATGTAGGAGCTGTCCTTCACCATGAAGATGAAGTCCGTCATCGCCGGCGAATAGACCGCGCCGCCGGCGCAGGGCCCCATGATGAGCGAGACCTGCGGTATAACACCCGAGGCAAGCACGTTCCGTTGGAACACCTCGGCGTAGCCTGCGAGCGAGGCGACGCCGTCCTGGATGCGCGCGCCGCCGCTGTCGTTGAGGCCGATGACGGGTGCGCCCACCTTCATGGCCTCGTCCATGATCTTGCAGATCTTCTCCGCATGCGCCTCGCTGAGGCTGCCGCCGAAGACCGTGAAGTCCTGGCTGAAGACGAAGACGAGCCGCCCGTTGACGGTACCGAAGCCCGTGACGACGCCGTCGCCGGGGATCTTCTGCTCGGCCATGCCGAAATCGTGGCTGCGGTGCTCGACGTACATGCCCCATTCCTCGAAGGAACCGGGGTCGAGCAGGAGGTCGATGCGCTCGCGGGCGGTGAGCTTGCCCTTGGCGTGCTGCGCCTCGATGCGACGCTCGCCGCCGCCCAGCGCCGCCCGCCGGCGCTTTTCCTCGAGCTGGCGCACTACGTCAGACATGATCGCCTGCCCCCCGCGTTCGGCATGCTCTCGGGCCGAGATAGCATCAATGCCGCCGCCGCGCCAGTGCGGAGGCTGGCGGTCCCCGCGATATCCCCCCTATAATGCGCGCAGGAATGTCCGCACCTTCCGCTACCGATCTCGAGGCCCAAGCGCGCGCCGCCTTCGACCGCATCGTCGAGCGCGGTTTCAAAGACGACACCGTCGGGGCTCGCGCCATTTATGTCGAGCTGGCGGCGCTTGCCGCCGCGCACCCGGAGGTGCCGCGGCTTCGTTTCTGGCAGGGCTGGGCCGCTTTTCGTCTCGTCTCGGGCCATATCGAGCCGCCGGCCGCCGCCGAGGCGCGGGCGGTGATCGACGATCTCGCCTCCCTCGTCGCCGCGCATCCGCAGCAGCCGGAGCTCCGTGAGATGCTCGCGCGTGCGCTCGCACACCACACCTTCAATCGCCTGCAAGCCAAAGATGTCTCCGGCGCGCGAGCAGCGCATGCGGAGCTCGGCACCCTGGCCGAGGCGCATCCGGACGAGGCCGAGCTGCAGGAGGAGCTATCCCATTCGGCGGAAGCATTGCGGCTGAAAGAATTCTTTTGAACCGCCGAGACGCCAGGGCGCCTTGGTGAGTCGAATTCTCAGGTTTTCACGGCCGCCAGCAAAGCCACGAAGCGGTGAGCGAGCGCGACGTCTTCCTTGATCGCCGTGCGGCGCTTCGTCTGCTCGGGATCCTCGCCCCAGCGTTCGATCTGGAAGCTTTCGTCGAGCTGGGCCGCGGCGAAGGCGGCCTCGGCGTCGAGGCGGCCCTCGATGAGCGCCAGCGCCAGCGCCAGCGAGCCCAGCGCCGCCGTCGCAAGATGGAGCGCCGCGAGACGGTGCGTGTCGTAGGCCTCGACCGCCGACGCGAATGCCGCGAGCGTCGCCGCCGGCTGCGGTACCGGCAACACCCCGGAAGTGACGTCGAGGGGCGCCTCGAAGCGCTCGGCCGCCCAGTCGATGACCGGCTGCCAAACCGCGTGCTGCCGCGCCCGCAGCTCCGCCGGCTCCTCCGCGCGATAGCAGACGAGGTCGGTGCCCGCGTATTTCGCGACTTCCGCCACCACCGCCGAGCGGCGCGGCTGCACGAGATCGCGCGCGATGCTCGCAAGGCGCGTCAAGGGGAGCGAGCGGGGATCGACGCGCTCGCCCTGCGCCTGCCACTCCGCAGCGATCGCCTCCGCAAGCGCCCGCGTCGGCACCGTCAGCACGAATTTCGCGGGCGTGCGTACGGGCCTGCCGTCGAGCGCCACGCCGAAGCCCTGCTCGCCTTCCGTCACGGTCGCGTGCGTGTAGAAGCGCTTCACCCGCTCACTCGTCCTCGAAGACGCCGCGTCCCTCCGACTCCTCGAAGCCCAGGAACCGGAAGGTCGCCTTCATGTGCGGCGGGAGCGGCGCCGTCACCTCGAGCACGCTGCCGTTGGGTCGCGGAAGCCTGAGGCTCCGCGCATGGAGATGGAGCTTCCGCGGCTCCGGCACGCCCTCGGGGCGCGAGGCGGCGCCGCCGTATTTTCCGTCGCCGAGGATGGGCGTTCCGAGCGCCGCGCAATGCGCGCGAAGCTGATGCGTGCGTCCCGTGACCGGCATCAGCGCGACCCAGGCGAGTTTGGCGCCTGCATGGCTCACCACGCGATAGCGTGTCACCGCAGGCTTGCCTTCCTCCTCGTCCGGCACCACGCGCTCTCCGAGCCTTCCCGGCAGCTTCGCGAGCGGAAGGTCGACCTTGCCCTCGCGCGGTTTCGGTACGCCCACCGTGACGGCCCAATAAATTTTGGCGGTGGTCTTCGCGCGAAAGGCCGCGGTGAGCTCCGCCGCCGCCCGCCGCGTCCGCGCGAGCAGCAGCACTCCGCTGGTGTCGCGGTCGAGACGATGGACGAGCCGCGGCCGCTCGGCGCTGCCGAAGCGGAGCGCGTCGAGGAGCGCATCGAGATGACGCTCCGTGCCGGTCCCTCCCTGCACCGCGAGGCCCGCGGGCTTGTCGAGCGCGATGAGATCGTCGTCGCGGTAGAGCACGGCCCTCTGCAGGAGCTTCGAGTCCTCCTCCGTCGGCACGAAAGCTGGCGCCGTCGCTGGCCCTCGCTCCGGCGCCGTCCCCAGCGGCGGCACGCGGACGGCCTGCCCTGCCTGTACCCGGTCGCTCGCCTGCGCGCGCTTCCCGTCGAGCCGCACCTGCCCCGTGCGCAGGAGCTTCTCGAGCCGCCCATGCGTCAGTTCCGGGAAATGCCGCTTGAACCACCGGTCCAGACGAATGTCTCCGTCCTCCTTGGCGACGGACAAGGTGCGGACGCCGGTCATTTCGATGCTTCTTGGGCACGCATGGGTCGCGCATCCTAGCGGCGAGAGCCGGAATTCTCCACCTGCGCCAACTTTACCCGGTAAGGCGCGGTGGTGATGCCGACGATCATCATCCGAAGTCCCTGCGGCCGAGACGAGCCGCGCGCGCGCTCGAGCCCGCGAAAATCGCGGACGACTTCGGCGCCTCCTTGGCGCAGCAAATCCTCCGCGACTTCGAGGAACCCGGCTCTTGATGAAGGTGCCCCATGGGGGCCTTGCCTCTGGATATAGGCCTCCCTACCTACCTCATAGCCGCATGCCCATCGACCTCGACCACACCATTGTGCCTGCCCGGGACAAAGAGATCTCGGCGCGGTTCTTCGCGCGAATCTTCGGACTCGGCTATCGCGGCCCTTCCTCGCATTTCGCGGAGGTGCAAGTGAACGACACGCTCACGCTCGATTTCGAGACGGCGGCGGACTTCGAGTCGCATCATTACGCCTTCAAGATCGGCGAGGCCGAGTTCGACGCGATCTTCGCGCGCATCCAGGAAGACAAGGTCCCCTATGGCAGCGGCCCGTTCTCGCTCGAGGATATGAAGATCAACCGGCGGCGAGGCGGCCGCGGCTTCTACTTCCGCGACCCCAGCGGCCATGTGCTTGAGGTGTTGACGGCCTAGTCACGCCGTGACCACCCTGCGGTTGAGTGGCCGAGCGTCCAGTGGCCATGACCTCGAATTGCCCACAGACCGCTCACGCGATTGTGCGCCGCAGCGCTGTACGCCGGCCGGCGGATTGGAGTAGGCTTGGGATGCCGGGTTCCGATCCGGCGGTATTCATGGAGGCGAGGATGCGTGGCTTGATCGCTCTGGTTCTCCTGGCTTTGGTAGGCGTCGGCATGGCGGCCGCTTCAGCGTCGGCATGCCCGCAGGAAACGCGCTACGAAGGGTCGTGAGCCCCTCGTTCGCGCTCGAATGCAAAGGGCGGAGCCTCGGCTCCGCCCTTTCGCTTTCTAGCCCTGGGGCCCTTCCGTCTTCCGCTTCCTCCTGAGCTTCTCCCAATAATCGAGCCGCTTCTTGATCTCGCGCTCGAAGCCGCGGTCGACGGGGTCGTAGAGGACGCGCCGCGGGAGCTCGTCGGGAAAGTGGCTCTGGCCGGAGAAGGCGTCGGGCATGTCGTGGTCGTATTGATAGCCCTCGCTGTAGCCGAGTTCCTTCATGAGCCGCGTCGGCGCGTTGAGGCTGTGCTTGGGCGGCGTCAGCGAGCCCGTCTCCTCCGCGAGCCGCTTTGCCGCGCCGAATGCGACATAGGCCGCATTCGATTTGGGCGCGGTCGCGAGATAGATCACGGTCTGCGCGAGCGCGAGCTCGCCCTCGGGTGAGCCGAGACGGTCATAGGCCTCCCAGGCCGCGATCGCTTGCGGCAGCGCCTGGGGATCGGCGAGCCCGATGTCCTCCACCGCCATCCGCACCATGCGTCGCGCGACGTAGATCGGATGCTCGCCGCCCGCGAGCATGCGCGCGAGCCAATAGAGTGCGGCATCGACGTCCGAGGCGCGCACGGCCTTGTGAAGCGCGCTGATGAGGTTGTAGTGTCCCTCCTGCGCCTTGTCGTAGAGCGGCGCACGGCGCTGCACGGCGGCGACGACGCCGGCGGCATCGAGTGTCGCCTGTGACGGCAGGGCCGCGAGCTCCTCCGCGAGATTGATGACGTAGCGCCCGTCGCCATCGGCGATCGCGCGGAGCGCCTCGCGCCCGCTCGCATCGAGCGGGAGCGGATGGCCGATCGCTTCCTCCGCCCGCGCGAGCAAGGTCTCGAGCGCGGTATCGTCGAGCCGGCGCAGCACAAAGACCTGGCAGCGCGAGAGCAGCGCGCCGTTGATCTCGAAGGAGGGATTCTCCGTGGTGGCGCCGATGAGCGTCACCGTGCCGTCCTCGACATAGGGGAGGAACCCGTCCTGCTGCGCGCGATTGAAGCGGTGGATCTCGTCGATGAAGAGGAGCGTGCCTTGGCCGCCGACGCGCCGCTTCTTCGCGGCCTCGAACACTTTGCGAAGGTCGGCCACGCCCGAGAACACTGCCGAGAGCGGCTCGAAGTGCATGGAGGTCGCATCCGCGAGGAGGCGCGCGATCGTTGTCTTGCCGCAACCGGGCGGGCCCCAGAGGATCATCGAGGCGAGCCGATGCTGGGCCACCATGCGTCCGATGGGGCCCTCGGGTCCGAGCAGGTGATCCTGGCCCACGACCTCGGATAGGCGGCGCGGGCGAAGCCGGTCGGCGAGGGGTCGAGGCGCTTGGTCCTCGAAGAGACTCATCAGCCTCTGACGGTGACCGTCAGCACTTGACCGCCGCGGCGCACGGCAAGCGTCCAAGGCGCGCGCGTCTCGGCTACGACCTGACGGAGCGTCGCCACCGTCGGAATCTGCCGCCGGTTCAGCGACAACAGTACATCGCCCTTTTGGAGACCGATCAGGCGCTGGGCGATGCTGTTGTCCTGCACGTCCGTCACCACGACACCGCGCGCGCTCGTGTCCATGCCGAGCTCGTCTGCGAGCGCGGGATTGAGGTTGGCGACCGTGCTGCCCGCGAGCGGGTGCCGGCCCTCCAGCACCAGCGTGTCGCGCACCGGATCCTCCGGCGGCGCGGTCGGCGTCACCGCCACCTCGTGCTGCTGGCCTGCGCGCCAGATCGTGATCTCCGAGGATTTCCCGACCGGGAGTGTCGCGACACGGAAGCGCATGTCCTCGGGATCATCGACCTCGTGCCCCCCGATCGCCACGATGACGTCGCCGAGATGGATGCCGGCCTTGGCGGCGGGACCGTCGGGCACGACCTCCTTGACGAGGACGCCCATGGGATGTCCGAGCCCTGCTGCCTGCGCGATGTCGGAGGTGACGGGCTGGCCGGTGGCGCCGAGCCAGGCGCGTACGATGGGGCCGCCGGTCTTGGCTCCCTCGAGCACGGTGCTGACCATCGAGGTCGGGATCGCGAAGCCGATGCCGATGGAGCCGCCGCTCCTGGAGAAGATCGCGGTGTTGATGCCCACGAGCTTGCCATTGAGATCGACGAGGGGGCCGCCGGAATTGCCGGGATTGATCGCGGCGTCGGTCTGGATGAAGGAGCCGAAATCGCTGATCCCCACCGCTGTGCGCGCGAGGCCCGAGACGATCCCCATGGTGACGGTCTGGCCCACGCCGAAGGGATTGCCGATCGCGAGCACGAGGTCACCCACCTGGAGGTCGTCGCTGTCGCCAAGCGGCAGGACCGGAAGCTTCTCGCCCTGGGGGTCGATCTTGAGCACGGCCAAATCCGTGCGCTCGTCGGAGCGGATCACCTTCGCCTCGTACTCGCGGCGATCGGCGAGCACCACCGTGATCTCCTGGCCTTCGCGGATCACGTGATGATTGGTGACGATGAGCCCATCGGCATCGACGATGACGCCGGAGCCCAGCGAGTTCTGGATGCGCTGCTGCGGCACGCCGAAGGGCGAGTTCTCACCGAAGAAGCGGCGGAAAAATGGGTCGTTGGCGAAGGGGCTGTCGTTCGTCTGCACGATGCGGCGGGAAAAGACGTTGACCACCGCGGGCGCCGCCTTCTTCACGATGGGCGCGAAGGAGGTGGCGATCGCCTCCCGGCTCGCGGGCGGGGTCTGCGCGCTGGCGGGACCGAGCCCGGCCGCAGCCGCGACGAGGAGGCTCAGAAGGAGCTTTTTCATGGCGCGGGAGTCTAGGGGAACCGCCGTTTCCGCGCCAGCATCGCCGCCGCCGCTAGCTCATGAAGCGCTCGCCCGACGCAGCGAGCGCGTCCAGGGCCTGGTCGAAGACGGCGTCGTCCAGCAGGAACGGCGGCTGGTTGTTCGGGAGTGGCAGCGTTTTGTTGCGGAAGGAGGCGCAGAGATTGGCGGCATAGATCGGCGCACGGAAGCTCTGCTTGAAGGCATTCAGGAAGAACCCGCCGCCGCGTGCGACGTCACGCACGAGATAGGCGCCGAAGAGTCCGACGCTCCCGATCCGCGGGAGCCGCAGGATGCGATCGAGATGCGTCAAGAACTGGGTTCCGACAGTGAGCGGGCTTAGTGGCAGCCCCGCCTCGCGCACGAGCTGCTTGCAGGCGTCGATGTAGAAGTCGAGGAAGCTCGATCCCGCGTCGAAGACGCAAACGCAGTTCGTGACGCGCTCGCTGACCTCGACGGTGGGGCCCGTGAACTCCAGCCAGACCTCGCGGCAGAGATAGAAGTCGCGCTCGCGCGGAAGCTCCAGCCGATCCGGAGCGAAGATCATGACGTCGTCGTCGAACCAAATCGCGCGCTTGTAGCCGCGGGCGAGAAAGTCGCGCGCGAGAAGGAGCCTGCCGAGATCCGCCATCGGTCCCATGACGCCTGCGGATTTCTCGCGATACCAGTCCGGGAGAGCCTCGAAGAGCCTGCCGCCCTCGAAGCGATAGTCGTAGCCCTTCGCCTCGGCCCAGCTCCGGACCGAGGCCATCGAACGCTCGATCCAGCGCGGCGTCGCGTCGCGGCGAGCGGATTGGAAGACGACGGTATCCATCGGGCCGCCCGTCTCTTAGCGGATCGGGCGGCACCACTCAACCGAAAGTGGAGGAGCTAGTCCTCTAGCCAGACGCGCCGTTTGCCGAAGCGGGGGGCGTTGGCGGTGGGAGCGAGCTCACAAAGCACGCTGTCGGGGTCTGCGTCGACGGGGCCGAGGGGGAGGGCGACGAGGCGGAAGCCGCGGCTGCCGCTGGCGGTCGAAAGCCGAGCGATCTCCTCGACGGGCTCCGCGGCGCGGAGCGCCGCGCGTCCGAGTTCGAGCATCCAGCGCGTCGCATAGGGGCTGTAATCGACGGCGCTCTCTGCGTCGGCGCAGGCCCGCCCGAGGCGCGTCACCTGCGCAAGCTCGGGCTCGCCGCGTCCGCCGGGCATGGACGCGAAGGCGAGGAGGATGCTGCTCGGCCAGCGCTCGGAGACCAGGCTGCGCTCGACTTGAGAGGCGGCCGGGAATTCGTGGCTTCCGCGCAGGAAGCGCCAGTAGTCGACAAGGGCCGAGAACTGCGGCAGCGGCGCTACGGTTGGCGCGGGCTCCGGGCTCGCCTCCGGCGCAGGCGCGGCCATCTCGACGGGCTCCGGCGTGGGCGCCTCGACCGCTGCCGACGTGGTCGGCGTAATAGCCTCGAGGAACCAGCGCGGCAGGGGCTCTCTCTCGGAGGCAGCCCGTGTCTCCTGCGGAAGCGGGGCAGGGGCGGCCGCATTGTCCGCGGGCGGAAGGATCTCGGCGCCGGGCGCGATCGCACTTGGGACCGGCGGCGGAGGGAGATCGAGCGCCTCCGCGGCAACGGGCGGGACGCTCTCGGGCTCCGGGGTGGCCAGGAGCGAGAATGTCAGCGGTGCATCCGGCTCGGCGGAAACGGTCGAAGCGAGCTCGAGGGCCGCAGGCGCCGGCGGCTCGGCCTCAGCGACGGCGGGCGCGGCGAGCACGTCGTCGGCCGGCACGCCCAGCACCTCGATCTCGCCGCCCGGCTGTCCGAGGTCGCTCGCCTTGTGCGCAAGCTCGAAGAGCCGCGTGAGATCGCCGGTCTTGCGCGACCCGGCGGCCTTGCCCTTGACCGAGATGGTCGAGAGGCTCGCGGGCGGTGGCTTCGGCCCGACGCTGGCGGGCTCGGTTTCGAGGACGCTCATATCGCTCACCTGCTCTCTGCGGGAGGAACGTCGACGGTGCTACCGAAGGCTTCAGCGATGCAGGCGCAGGACTGGAGGACCGCGCTCGGCAGCGCCGAGCGGAGATAGTGGTCGAGCGCCTCCGTGATGAGCGCGCTGTTGGTGAGGCCAAGCTTCGCCGCGGCGATGCGGAGCGATTGATGCCGCGCGCGGTCGATCTTGAAGGAGAGCCGGAGCGTGGGCGCCGGCTCGGAGGGCGTCTTGCGCTTCTCCGCGAACTCGATGACGCCGGAGCCGTCTCCGATTCGGGTCGGCGGCGAGAATCCCGCGGCGGAGGCGCCGCCCTTGCGAAAGAGGAGCCGCCCCGTCAGAACCGCCGCCTCGCCGGAGCTCATGGTGCGTTGGCCTCTACGTGCGAGGGCTCGCCCACGCCGACGGCGTCGCTCGCGAGCAGAGTGCGATGCTCGCCTGCGAGACGCCGGCTCAGATACTCCCAGAGGGTCGTGACCTCCGCACTGGCGCGCGCCTCGTCGGGGATCTCCATCACCGTGCGCCCGTCGATCATGCTGGCGGCGAAGGCGGTGCGCTGATGGATGACGACGGGTGCGAGAGTGCCGTGCTGCGAGAGCGCCATCACCGCTTCCGAGGTGATGCGCGCGCGCGGCGTCGCGCCGTTGATGACGAAGACGAGGCGCTTGCCGAGCCGCTCGATGAGTTCGACGGTCGCGCCCGCCGCGCGGAGATCGTGCGGGCTCGGGCGCGCGGGCACCACCACAAGATCGGAGGCGCGAACCACCTCGGAGATGGTGGCCTCGATCGCGGGCGGCGTGTCGATGACGAGGAGCTTGATGCCGAGCTCTTGCATGCGCGCGATGTCCTCGGCGAGCCGCTCGGCGGCGGTGCGCGCAAAGAGCGGCGTCTCCGCCACGCGAGCGTTCCACCACTCCGCGAGACTCCCCTGCGGATCGGTGTCGACGAGTGCCACGGGGCCCGCTCCGGCGCGGTCGGCCGCTACGGCCAGATGGCCAGCGAGCGTGGTCTTCCCCGATCCACCCTTCTGGGATGCGACCGCGATAACGTGCATAGGCGCTCTCCTTAGACGCGATGCTTTCCGCCTTAGAGTACGGACCGTTTCACTTGCTTGACAGAAGTAACGCCGAGGATTTTACGCAATTGATTTATCGGCATGATCTAGAGAAGCTTATTTTAGTAAAGAATTCGTTAGAATAAAAAGACCCCCTCTCCTCCATCGGGGAGAGGGGGCCGTTCTCTCAGGGGTTAGTGGGTCTTACCTTCCTCGCCGGCACCCTTGCCTTGCTGGCCGGAATGCTGGTTCGGATGGTTCTGGGGATGCGGTCCCGTCCCGGCGGGGTGCGGCGTGCCATGGGGCGGAGGCCCCGATTTCGGGGCGTGGTTATTGGAGACGGTCTTCGGTCCGCTCTTGCCCGTGCCCGTCCCGGCCCCTTTGCCTTTGCCTGTGCCTGTGCCGGCGCCCTTGCCGCCGTTGTTCCCGAAGTGCCCGGGCTGCGAAGTCGCAGCGAGGCTGGGATTGCCGTGATTGACGGACTGGCGGAAGCGCGGATCGTTCGAGGCCGCGTTCTGGTGCTGCGCCTGCGCGTGGGTCGCATCGAAGTGGCGATCGCGCTCGGCTGAGCGCTCTTCCGGGCTCGCCCCACGGTTAATGCCGCCGGGGCCGCCGTTATAGCTCACATGCGAGACGTTCTCGTTGATGACCGTGCGATTGTAGACATTGGTGACGTGCACGTTGCCGAAATTCGAGTAAGCGCGGTTGTAGTAGAAGTGGCCGGCATTCCAGTAGCCGCCGGCGAAGCCCGTGCCGAAGTAGCCGAAGCCATAGTTGACGCCACCATAGAAGCCCACATGGGGGCCCCAGTAGCCGGCGTTCCAGACGTAGAGCCCATTGGCGAAGCCCCAATAGCCGGGCGTCCAGAGGAGCCCGATCGCGGGCGGCAGGATCCAAGTGCCGGGCACCCAGTAGTAGCCCGGAGGCCCGTAGGCCCAATAGCCGGGCGTCCAGATGTAGCCGGGGCCGGGGATGGGCGGCTGCGCGTAGACCGGCAGCACCGGCGGCGCGATCGCCACCGAGACCACCACCGCTGCCGAAGCGGGCGGCGCGGTCACGACGGGCGTAGCCAGGAGAAGCGGAACGACGAGAGGGAGATATCGAAGGATGCGCATGTTCATGACCCCTTGGAAGGCGTCGGCTGCGGAGGAGTTTCACCGGTCCGACACTAACATTTTTATGATCGACGCCGCGGCCCGATCCCCGGATGCGCTAAATTCCTTGGTTTTGCCGCAATCCCTTATATGCCACAGCGCGCAGCGGCAAAGGCCGACTCGAAGGTCTCGCGGAGCGCTCGGTCGACTTCCGGCATCGAGGCCTTGATGCCGAGCGCCGAGAGCGAGGTGACGCCGTGCTCGCGGATGCCGCAGGCGACGATGCCGCGATAGTGCGCGAGATCGGGTGCAACATTGAGCGCGACGCCGTGATAGGTCACCCACTGCCGCACGCGGACGCCGATCGCGGCGATCTTGCTTTCGCGGCCGTCTCCCTCGTCGATCCAGACGCCGACGCGCCCGGGCCGACGCTCGCCTTTGACGCCGAAGCGTGCGAGCGTCGCGATCATCCAGCCCTCTAGCGCATCGACGAAGCAGCGGACATCGGTGCCGCGCCGGCGCAGATCGAGCAGCACATAGGCCACGCGCTGGCCAGGCCCATGATAGGTGTATTGCCCCCCACGCCCGCTGCGATGGACAGGGAGAAGACCGGGCTCGACGAGATCGCTCGCGTGCGCGCTGGTGCCGGCAGTGTAGAGCGCGGGATGCTCGAGGAGCCAGACGAGTTCCGGCGCCGTGCCTGCGCGGATCCCTGCAACCCGCTCCTCCATCTCCGCGACCGCCGCCTCGTAAGGCACGGGTGCCGCCGAGAGCCGCCACTCCAGCTCTGGCATCTCCGCTTCCCGCCGCTCGACCGCCTGCTCCGCCATCGTAGCTTTCCGATTTCTCCCCCTGCCCTTGTGGAGAGGCCGGGGGTGAGGGGACCGCCACCCGGAGCCAGCCTACCTACTCCCTCGCTTGCCAGGATTCCAAGGATTTGGTAAGCACGCCCTCCCATCCTGCGGCCGTGGCGGAATTGGTAGACGCACTAGCTTGAGGTGCTAGCGGGGGAAACCCCTTGGAAGTTCGAGTCTTCTCGGCCGCACCACTTTTCTATCGTCGTAGTGTTCGGTTGAGCGATCGCGGCCGCACAGCGCCCGCTTTTGTCCTCACCTTCGCAGCTTCTTTCCCTGGGGCGCCTCGCTCGCGCGCCGGATTTTCCCGGCTGCGCTTGAGCGCTTGCTGCGTTCGTGGGCCGCAGGCACCCCGCGTTTCAGCGAGGCCGCGATGTCCCAGAGCTTGATCGTGTGGTCGCGGCTTGCCGAGGCGAGCGTGGCGCCGTCGGGTGAGAAGGTGACGCACGCGACGGTGCTGGTGTGGCCGCGGAGGCGGCGCAAGGCACGGCCCTCGGCCACGTCCCAGAGCGTGATCGTGCCGTCGGTGCTGCCGGAGGCGAGAGCGCGGCCGTCGGGGGAGAAGGCGACCGCGGCGACGGTCTCCGCTTGGACGCCGAAGCTGAGGGGCTCACGCGCGCCGGCGACCTCCCAAAGCGTGATCGCGTTCTCCGCGCTCCCCGAGGCGAGCCGCGAGCCATCGGGCGAGAAGGCGATGGAATTGCCGGAGCCGCCATGCGCGGTGAGGTGGCGCCGCTGGCGCGCGGCCGCCACGTCCCAGAGCGCGATCGAATTGTCTGCCGCGAGCGAGGCGAGGGAACGCCCGTCGGGTGAGAAGGCGAGCGCGTGAATCGCACCGCCTGCGCTCCGAAGCGTGTGGCGCTCTTCGCCGCTCGCGGCGTCCCAAAGCTTGATCGTGCGGTCCGCGCTGCCGGAGGCGAGGGTGCCTCCGTCGGGTGAGAAGGCGACGACGGCGACCCAGAACTTGTGCGCGGTCAGGAGGCGCACCTCGGCCGCGCTCGCGAGGTTCCAGAGCCGGATCGTCGTGTCGGCGCTGCCGGAAGCGAGCGTGCCGCCCTCGGGCGAGAAAGCGACGGAGAAGACGATACCCGTGTGCCCCCCGAGCGCGCGCTGCTCGCGCCCGGTCTCGACGGCCCAGAGCCTGACCGTGCCGTCCATGCTGCCGGAGGCGAGAGTACGGCCGTCCGGCGAGAAGGCGACGGAATAGACCCAGCCGCCGTGTCCGGCGAGCGTCAGGAAGGATTGGTCGCGCGGGCCGTGGGCGGAACCCTGCGGCGGCTCCTCTTCTGCCCCATCCGCGGCGTGCGGTTGCGGATGCACCGCCGGTGCGCCCCGGCTCGGCGTCGGGGGCGGAAGCGCGCGCGGCACGATCGGCCCCCGTGGGAGCCTCAGGATCTGCCGCATCACCTCCACGAGATATTTGAGATGCTGGTCCAGCGGCGGCGTGTAGGCGTCGAGCCAGTGCGGCGTGCTCATGTAGTATTCGAGCGAGCGCGTGGGGGCGACGTTCTCGATGCGGAGCGGGATCAGCGGTATCCCGTGATGGACCGCGCGCTCGACCTCGCGCTTCACCTGCGGCGAGGTGTTGGCCTGTGCGGAGAAGACTAGGATCATCGCGCGTGCGCCCGCGATCGCATCGACGATCGCCTCGCCCCAATCCATGCCCGGGAGTATGTCGCGCGGCGCCGTCCAGCAGCGGATGCGCGCCCCCTCGAGCGCCGCGCAGACGGCGTCCGCGGTGGGCTTGTCCTGATGCGAGTAGCTGATGAAGACGTCGTGCGCCATCGCCCCCGGTTTATATCGCAGCCGCCGCAATTAGGGGAGGAAGCTGCTTCGGCCCCGCGCATTTACGCCTCCTTAACCAGCCGGCACCAATAACGGAGGTAGTCCTGCCTTTGGGACCGAGGCGAGGGGCGAGGATGGCCGCGCGCATTGCAGTGGTGACCCCGGTGTTCAACGACTGGGAGTGCTTTGCGGCCCTGGTCGCGGAGCTCTCCGAGCGTTTTGCCGGCAGCGGCACGAGCTTCGACGTGATCGCCCTCGACGACGGATCGATCGAGCCTTTCGACGAAGGTGCGCTCGTGCTGCGCCCGGGCGGTGCAGTCGCGAGTGTCGAGGTGCTGCCGCTCGCGACCAATCTCGGCCATCAGCGCGCGATCGCCATCGGCCTCTGCGCCGCGGTCGAGCTCGATGAGGCCGAGAGCGTTCTCGTCATGGACTGCGACGGCGAGGATCGTCCTTCCGACATCGAGCGTCTCCTCGAGGCGAGCCGCGAGAACCCCGCCCGCATCGTCTTCGCCAAGCGCGCCCGGCGCTCGGAGGGGCTCGCCTTCCGGGCCTGCTACGCGCTCTACAAGGGTCTCTTCCGACTGCTCACGGGCCGCGCGATCAGCTTCGGGAATTTCGCATTGATCCCGATGGCGGCCGCGCGCCGTCTCGTGCACACGGCCGATCTCTGGAACAACGTCGCCGCCGCGATCCTACGCTCGCGCGTCCCCTATGTCGCGGTGCCGACCGAGCGCGGCCACCGCTACGCCGGCAATTCCAGCATGAACCCGATCGCGCTCATCATGCACGGGCTCAGCGCCATGTCGGTCTATAGCGACCTGATCTTCGTGCGCGTCCTCGTCACCGCGGGCGCGGTTGCGGCGCTCTCGGTCGCGGGGATCGCCGTCGTGGCCGCAATCCGCTTTGCGACCGACCTCGCGATACCCGGCTGGGCCTCGATGATCGTCGGCGACCTCGCGATCATCTTGATGCAGACGACGGTGCTGATGATCGCGACGAGCCTCATGATGCTGACGCTGCGCAGCAGCCGCCCGATGGTGCCGCTCGTCGACAGCCGCGCCTATCTCGGGGAGCGTCGCACGCGGCTCTATGCGCCCGCCAAGCTCGAGGTCGTGCCAGCCCGCGCTCTGCCATGAGAGCGTCCTATGTCGGAACGGAGCTTGAGCTCTTCGCTTCCGCGCGGCGCTGGAAGGCCTATTTCGCCGGCGCGCTGGCGCCCTTCGTCGGCGGGCGCGTGCTTGAGGTGGGCGCGGGGATCGGCAGCAACGTGCCTTATCTCCACGGCGGTCAAGTCCGCGAATGGACGAGCCTCGAGCCCGATCCCGCACTCGCCCGCCGGATCGAGGAGCGCGTGGCCGCGGGCGAGCTTCCCGGTGATTGCAAGGTCGTGGTGGGAACGCTAGGCGGTGTCGGTGATCGCGGACCCTTCGACACGATCCTCTATCTCGACGTCCTCGAGCACATCGCCGATGACGGTGCCGAGCTCGCCCGCGCGGCGACGTTGCTCGCGCCGGGCGGCCGCCTCGTCGTCCTCGCGCCGGCGCATCCATTCCTTTTCAGCCCCTTCGACGCCGCGGTCGGGCACCATCGCCGCTACAGCGCGCGAAGCCTCGCCGCGCTGTCACCGCCGGGCTGTCGTCTCCGCGCGCGGCTCATGCTGGATTCCGCGGGCCTCCTGGCCTCGGTTGCGAATCGAATGCTGCTGCGCTCGGCCGAGCCTACGCCGCGACAGATCGCATTCTGGGACCGCGTTCTCGTGCCGCTCTCGCGCGTCCTCGACGCGCTCTTGGGCCAGCGGCTCGGCAAGACCGTGGTCGCGGTCTGGAGCCGCGCGGCATGAAGCGTGTTCTTGCCTTCGCCGTGCTCGGCGCCGGCGCGATCTACGCGGCCGAGGTGTTCCGCGCTTTTCCCGGTACTGCCGGGCTCGGCGACGACTACGCCTATTTCATGCCGGTGCTGCTCGCGGGGAAATACTGGATCGCAGAGAACGGCGTCTTCGCGCTGCCGTGGTTCTCACCCGCCTTCTGTGGCGGGCTGCCCTTCGTCGGAAATCCGCAATCGATCTACCTATCGCTGCCGCAGGCGCTCTCGCTGATCGCAGGACCGGTCGCGAGCTTTGCGCTCACGACCGTCGTCTTCGCCGGCGCGGGCGCGATCGGGACCTACGCGCTGATGCGCCGCCGCTTCGAGAGCTCGGTGCCGGCGGCGGCCCTGAGCGCGGTCGTCTTCCTCTGCAATGGCTTCCTTCTGCATCGCATGGCCGTCGGGCACGCGACCTATCACGCCTTCGGGCTGGTGCCGCTACTCTGCTACGCGCTGTTGACGCCCCTCGACGGACGGCTCTCGCGTGCGGCGGCGCCGGTCGCCCTAGCGGGGCTGATGCTCGCCTATTTCGTCTTCGCGGGTGCCCTCAATATCGTGGTCCCCGTGGGGCTCGTCTGCGTCGCCGTCTGGCTCCTGCACGCGCTCTTGCGGCAGCCGGTGCTCTCGTTTTGGCCACTCGGCGCGACGGCGGGCCTCCTTGCTGGCGCAATAGCGGCGGTGAAGCTCGCGCCCGCTGCAGCCTTCGTCTGGCATTTTCCGCGCGTGCAGGAGATCGCACTCTTCGACGATCCCCTGCAGCTCGCGCACACGCTCTTCCTGGGCTTTTTTCTGCCGGACTTGCTTCCGAAGCGCGCCTGGGTCGTAGGCAGCTTCGAGCTCGACTACGGCGTCGGTCTCGTGCCTCTCCTCGCCGCGCTCGCCACCTGGCTTCGATATCGCCGGGATGGCGCAGCGCCCTCGCTCGTCACCATCGCAAAGCTCGCCGCGCTTGCGCTTTTGCTGGCGATTCCCGTGTTCCTCAATTTCGGCGGGCCCGAGCATGCGGCCTTCCTGAAGTCGCTGCCTTATATCGGCGACAACATCATCCTCGTGCGCTGGTTCTTCATTTACGTGCTGCCGCTGACGCTCGGAGCGGGCCTCGCGCTCGACTATGTCGTGACGGAGTCCGCGCGGCGGAGCGCACTGGCGGTCGGCGGCATTCTCGTGACGGCATTGCCGCTGCTGCTGGCGCAGCGCTCCTACGTCTACCTCCGGCCCTACGATGCCGCGGGGATCGTTGCGGCGGAGCGCGCACTCGCGGCGACGGGCGTGCCACCGGAGATCGAGCGGATCGGCGGAGCCGCATCCGGCCCCAACGATGCGCTGACCTCCGGCGGATCGAGCTTCCCCTGCTACGAGCCCGTCTTCGGCTATGGGCTCGAGACCTTCCCGGGGGGGATGACGCCGGGGCCGCTCGCGCTCGGCGGCGCGAGTGAGCGCCATCTGCGCAATCCCGCCTGCTACGTCTATGGAGGCTGCGCGCCCGGTACCACTTTCGGCGACGACGAGCGCGCGGCGGAATCGGATTTTGCGAGCTATCGACCATTCCCCTTTGAGATGCCGCGCTGGCAGCGTTGGGCAAATCTTCTCTCGCTCGGCGGTGTCGTCGCGACAACGGCGGGGCTCTTACTCGGCCTTCTCTCGATGCGCCGGGCATCTCGATTGACGGCAGTAAGGCGAGACCCTAGCCTCGCGGGATGATTCATTCGTCCCGGCGGCGCGACCGGAGCCTCGCTGCGCAGCGCTCGCGCAAGGGGGGCCGCCGATGACGCAGGATTTGCGTGAGGCCGCGCTCGAATATCACCGCTTGCCTGTTCCCGGAAAGATCGCGATCGTCGCGACCAAACCCGTGGCGAACCAGCGCGATCTGGCACTCGCCTATTCGCCGGGGGTCGCCGAGGCCTGCAACGCCATCGTCGCCGATCCTGCGGAGGTTTCCAGCCTCACCGCTCGGGGCAATCTCGTGGGCGTCGTCACCAACGGGACGGCAGTGCTGGGGCTCGGCGCCATCGGCCCGCTTGCGGCCAAGCCCGTGATGGAGGGGAAGGGCGTCCTCTTCAAGAAATTCGCGGGCATCGACGTCTTCGACATAGAGATCGCCGAGCGCGATCCCGACAAGCTCGTGGAGGTGATCGCCGCGCTCGAGCCCACTTTCGGCGGAATCAATCTCGAGGACATCAAGGCGCCGGAATGCTTCGAGATCGAGGCGAAGCTCCGCGCGCGCATGAAGATCCCGGTCTTCCACGACGACCAGCACGGCACCGCCATCATCGTGGGGGCGGCGATCCTCAACGGCCTCCGCCTCGTGGGGAAGTCGCTGGACCGCGTGAAGCTCGTGACCTCCGGCGCCGGGGCGGCGGCGATCGCCTGCCTCGACCTCCTGGTTAGCATGGGGCTCAAGGTCCAGAACGTCATCGTCACCGACCGCTATGGCGTCGCCTATAAGGGCCGCAAGGAGGAGATGGACCCGCGCAAAGACCGCTACGTCAAGGACACCGACGCGCGGACGCTTGCGGATGCGATCGGCGGCGCCGACGTCTTCTTGGGCCTTTCGGCGCCGGGCGTGCTGACGCCGGAGATGGTCGCGCGCATGGCGGAGAAGCCGCTGATCCTAGCGCTTGCCAATCCCGTCCCCGAGATCCTGCCGGAGCTCGCGCGGCAGGCGCGGCCGGATGCGCTGATCGCGACGGGGCGCACGGACTATCCCAATCAAGTCAACAACGTCCTCTGCTTCCCCTTCATCTTCCGCGGTGCGCTCGACGTGGGTGCCACCGCGATCAACGAGGCGATGAAGCTCGCCTGCGTCCGCGCGCTTGCAGATCTCACGCTCGCCCCGCCATCCGACGTGGTGGCGGCGGCCTATGGCGAAACCTCCCTCAGCTTCGGGCCCGACTATTTCATTCCGAAGCCCTTCGATCCCCGCCTCATCCTGGAGCTCGCCCCGGCGGTCGCGAAGGCCGCGATGGAGAGCGGCGTCGCGACGCGGCCCATCGCCGATTTCGATGCCTACCGCGAGCGGCTCTCGCACTACGTCTTCCGCTCCGGCCTCGCGATGCGGCCGGTCTTCGAGCGCGCGCGGCACGATCCCAAGCGCGTGGTCTATGCCGAGGGCGAGGACGAGCGCGTGCTGCGCGCGGTCGAGCAGGCGGTCGATGACGCGCTCGCGCGTCCGATTCTCATCGGGCGGCGCACGGTGGTCGAGCGGCGGATCGAGCAGCTCAAGCTGCGCCTCAAGCTCGACGAGCAGGTTGAGCTCTGCGATCCCGAGAACGATCCCCGCTTCAACGCCTATTGGCGCCTCTATCACGGCCTCATGGAGCGCAAGGGCATTTCGCCGGACTTCGCGCGCCGGATCGTGCGCTCGAGCCCGACGGTCATCGGGGCGCTGATGGTCCGCCGCGGTGAGGCCGACGCTCTCCTCTGCGGCAGCATCGGGCAGTACCATCGCCACGTCGCCAACATCGTGGACATCATGGGCCTCGAGGAGGGCGCGCGTGAGGCCGCGGCGCTTAGCGTGCTGATCCTGCCCAAGGGCATCTTCTTCCTCTGCGACACCTATGTCGTCGATGATCCCGATGCCGGGCAGATCGCGGCGATGACGTTGCGCGCTGCCGAGGCCGTGCGCCGCTTCCGCGTCGAGCCCAAGGTGGCGCTGCTCTCGCACTCCAATTTCGGCAGCGCCGACGCTCCCTCCGCCCGCAAGATGCGCGAGGCGCTGGTGCTGATACGGGAGCGCGCGCCCGAGCTCGAGGTCGAAGGCGAGATGCACGCGGACGCCGCGATCTCCGAGGACATCCGCGCGCGCATCTTCCCGAACTCGCGTCTCAAGGGCTCGGCCAATCTGCTGATCCTACCGACGCTCGATGCCGCCAACATCGCCTTCAACGCCTTGGCCGTGCTCGCGGATGGCCAGCCCGTGGGACCGCTCCTCCTCGGCGTTGCCAAGGCGGCGCATGTCGTGACGCCCTCGGTCACCGTGCGCGGCCTCCTCAACATGACCGCGATCGCGGTCAACGACGCTCAGATCAAGGGCTGACGAAGCCTCAGGCGTGCTTCTTGACGACGATGCAGCGCACGATGAGGTCGTGAAGTGCCTGCTTGCGCGGGGTGACGAGGGCGAAGGCGCAATCGAAGATGAAGGGCAACGAGGCCAGGAGGAGCGTCGCGCCCAGGGGGAAATTGGAGAGGCCTCCGAGATCGTCGGTGATGAGGAGCGGAAGACAAAAGAGGATCTTCAGGAGAATGCGCACGCTCGCGCGGAAGTAGCCGATGGGCTTGCCGGCATAGTCGATGACCTTCATGCCGAAGGCCAGCTGGCCGAGCGTCTCCTCATGCGGCCCGCCCTCGAGCACGGCGCAATAGAGCCAGATCAGCAGCACCCAGAGCGGCTGTACCAAAAAGCTTGCGACGTCGGTATAGGCGTCGATCGCTTTCGTATGATCCGCACGATGGAGAACGAAGGCGACGCCGACACCGTAGACGACGGCGAAGAGCACGCCCGTGACGATCGCCCAGTCCAGAACGAAGGCCGCGCCGCGGCGCGCGAAAGGCGCGTAGTGATAGGCCGGCGCCGCCGCGGGCTGAGCCGCGGCGGGCGCTGCTGTCGTGGTATCGGTCATCGCCCCTCTCCCCCTCCGCAGCGCCCCCCGAAGCGCTGCCTCAGCCAACTATCTCAAAGCGTCCGCCGCCACGCAACCGCGCGGCGGCGGGGAAGGGCCTAGAGGTTAGCCGCGGCTATGGCCGTGACGGTGGCCGTGCGGGCCAAGGAGATCGTCGGCAGCCTTCTTCTGGTCGGGCGTCAAGTTGTCGTAGAGCGGCTTGAAGGCCGCGAGGAGCTGCTGATCGCCCTGAGCGCGTGCCGCCGCGAGCCGGCTGCGCATCTCGAGCCGGTCGATCGCGGTGGGGGCGGGTGCATTCGGGTCGCGCCGCATGCTCGCGAAGATGTCGTCCATCGCTTTGGCGTTGGAGCGCATCGTGTCCGCGACCTTGCTCCAGAGCGGCGCTTGAGCGTCCGTGATCTTGAGCTCGGCCTTCACATAGGCGATCCGGCCTTCAATGTGGCGGCTCATGGAGAAATTGTGGCGGGGAGCTTTCTGCTGCTGCTGCTGAGGCTGTTGGCTCTGGGCGTCGGCAGGCGCGACGGCGAGCGTGAGCGCTGTGCCGCCGGCGAGCGATGCCGCAAGCGCGAGGGCGGCTAAGGATCGGCGAAACATGGTGGTCTACTCTCCTGATACGGGGGTGATCGGGGGAACCGGCGGGCTCCGAAATGCCCGCCATGCCTCGTTCTAGGAACCTTCTGCCCTCGGCATCCCCATCGCTCGAAGCCTACGGAAGGAAGCGTTTCCTCATGGTAAAGGCACGCTCTAGACTGGCTCGGCATTCTCCCGGAGGCGCCATGGCCAGCAACCGCTACCCCAGTCTCGATTTCGATCTCGGCGCCGAGGTCGACCTCCTGCGCGAGAGTGTGCGCGGATTTTCCGAGGAGAAGATCGCGCCGATCGCGGCGGAGATCGACCGCAGCGACACCTTCCCGCGCCAGCTCTGGCCGCAGATGGGCGAGCTCGGGCTCCACGGCATCACCGTCGAGGAGGAATGGGGGGGTACCGGCATGGGCTACCTCGCGCATTGCGTCGCGATGGAAGAGGTGAGCCGGGGCTCGGCGGCCGTGGGGCTTTCCTACGGCGCGCACTCGAACCTCTGCGTCAATCAAATCCGCCGCAACGGCAACGAGGCGCAGAAGCGGAAATACCTGCCGAAGCTCGTTTCCGGCGAGCATGTGGGCGCGCTCGCGATGAGCGAGCCCGGTGCCGGCTCCGACGTCGTGGCGATGCGGCTCCGCGCCGAGAAGAAAGGCGACCGCTACGTCCTCAACGGCACCAAGATGTGGATCACCAACGGTCCTTATGCCGATGCGCTCGTGGTCTATGCGAAGACCGATCCCAATGCGGGCCCTCGCGGCATCACCGCCTTCATCATCGAGAAGGGCATGAAGGGCTTCCGCGCGGCGCAGAAGCTCGACAAGCTCGGCATGCGCGGCTCGCCCACCTCGGAGCTCGTCTTCGAGGATTGCGAGGTGCCCGCAGAGAATGTGCTCGGCAAGCTGAACGAGGGCGTGCGCGTCCTCATGAGCGGTCTCGACTACGAGCGCGCGGTGCTGGCGGCCGGACCGCTCGGGCTGATGCAGGCCTGCCTCGATGTCGTCGTCCCCTACGTCCACGAACGCAAGCAATTCGGCCAGCCGATCGGCGAGTTCCAGCTCATGCAGGGGAAGCTCGCGGACATGTACACGACGCTCAACGCCTGCAAGGCCTATGTCTACGCCGTTGCGCGCGCCTGCGATCGTGGCCAGACGACGCGCAAGGATGCTGCGGGCGCGATTCTTTACGCCGGCGAAAAAGCGACCTGGATGGCGCTCGAGGCGATCCAGTGCCTGGGCGGCAACGGCTACATCAACGAGTACCCGACGGGCCGCCTGCTGCGCGACGCCAAACTCTACGAGATCGGTGCCGGCACTTCCGAAATCCGGCGCATGCTCATCGGGCGCGAGCTCTTCGAGGAGACGGCATAGGACGCCTCACACGCCGAGACCGAGCGAGGCATGTCGTCGCACGCCGTGCAGTCTGGGCATGCCGCTCGGCGGCAAGGCCTAACGTTATCCCCGACGTTCGCCGTGGGAGCGGGGGAACGGCAGGTATCGCCAGAATTCGCCCCAGGCGGTGCTCGTCATTCGGGTGAGCTTGTAGGATTCGGCGGCGTAATGCGCGACCGTCGCGAGGGCGAATGCCGATTGTGCGGCGGCCGCCTCGATGGGCGTGCGGCAACGGCCGAGTGTCTCGGCCAAACCTACGGTACGGCGCAGCCGCTCGCCGCAGAAGCTCAGGAGTTCCGCGAAGAGCGCCGCATGGCGGTCGAGAGGTGGCTCTGGGCTCGGTGCCGCTTTGGCCGCAGCGGCGATCACGGTCGGTATGCTTTCCGCGAGGGGCTTTTCGGGCCGCGGACGACGCGCTCTCCCCGCTGAATCGGCCGGCGGGTCCGCTTTGGCCGCAGCCGGCTTCCCGCCGGTCGCGGCGACCAGCGAGGCGCGGCCCGATCCCAAGAGGCTAGGCCGCTTTGCCATTGCGGAGCATCCTCCGGACGACGGCGGCGAGCACTTGGATATCCGTGTGCGCGTCGCTGTTCCGGGCGTAGGCGCCGATCCAGCGCCCGGCGGTGAAGCAATCGACGAAGGCGGTGCGCTGCCGCACGATCGGCCCCACGGGCTCGCCGAACTCGTGCAGCACCGCCTCGATCTCTTTGCCCGAGGCCGTCCGCCGGTCGACGCGACTAGGGACGAGGAGAACCTTCGGCCCCTTGTCGCCGCGCTGCTCGCGCGCTGCGCGGACCAGCGCCAGCGCCTTGCCCGTCGCCATGATGTCGGCGGTGGAGGCGAGCGCGGGGATCAGGATGACGTCGGCGATGTCGATGATCGCCCGCGTGGTGACGCCGATCTGCGGCGGAGCGTCGATCACCACTATTTCGGAGGAGAAGCCCGCGATCTCCCTCGCCCAAGATCTGGGATCGGCGCCGGGCGTCGCGGGCTTGAGCACGATCGGATAGTCCCCATGCTCGACCCAATAGCTGGCAGTGCCTTGCTCGTCGGCGTCTACCAGCGCGACGGCCGCCCCGCCCGTCGCGAGCTCGCATGCGAGATTGACGGCGATTGTGCTCTTGCCCGTGCCGCCTTTCAGATTGGCGACGGCCGCGATTTTTCCCACCGGCGCACCTTGCACATTCACCACGCGCGATCATATCGCTTTGGCTCGCGCGATCAAAGCGCCGTGCGCGCGAAAGCGTCGCCAAGACTCTCAATCTCACCCCAGCGAGTCGCCGCTCGCACGAACTTGGATTACTCTGGGGCTCCGCGACGCGCCGATGGGAGAGCGCAGATGGATGCGATCTTGGTGACGGGGGCGGGAGGGCAGATCGGCTCCGAGCTGGTTCCGGCGCTGCGCCGGCGCTGGGGTGAGGAGCGCGTGATCGCGAGCGACATCCGCATGCCTGCCTCGCCTGCCGCCGGAGCCTTCGAGCTCCTGGATTGCACGCGTCCCGAGCAGATATTCGAGGCGATCCGGCGCTTTGGCGTGCGCACGATCTACCATCTCGCGGCAATGCTCTCGGCGGTGGCGGAGGAAAGGCCGCAGACGGCCTGGAACCTCAACATGGGCGGGCTCTATAACGTGCTCGAGGCGGCGCGGCAGAACCGCTGTGCGGTGTTCTTCCCGAGCTCGATTGGCGCTTTCGGCCCGACGACGCCGCGCGACCGGACGCCCCAGGACACGGCACAGCGACCGACGACCATGTACGGCGTGAGCAAGGTCTCGGGCGAGTTGCTTTGCGACTACTACGCGCAGCGTTTCGGCGTCGATGTCCGGGGAATCAGGCTCCCGGGCCTCATCTCCCATACGGCGCCGCCGGGTGGCGGCACCACGGACTACGCAGTCGAGATCTTCTACCAGGCGATCCGCTACCGGCATTACACCTGCTTCCTCCGCGCGGACACTTCGCTCGACATGATGTACATGCCCGACGCGATCCGTGCGATCGCGGAGGTGATGGCGGCGGATTCCACGCGGCTCAAGCACCGGAATTCCTTCAACATCAGCGCCATGAATTTCACGCCGGAGCGCCTTGCTGCGGAGATCCGCAAGCACGTGCCGGATTTCGTCATCGACTACGAGGTCGATCCCACGCGCCAGGCGATCGCGGATTCCTGGCCGCGCTCGGTCGACGACGGGGCCGCGCGGGCGGAATGGGGCTGGAAGCCCGAATTCGACATCGCCGCGATGACGCGAGATATGCTGGAGAAGCTGCGCGCGCGCCTCAAGCCCGCGCGCTGAGGAGGCGAAGGATGCCGCACGACCGGATGGAACGGCTGCTCACGGCGGAGCTGCAGCGGCTCGGGAGCGAGGGGCGCAGGAAAGGGCGCGAGACTGTCATCGCCGGCGTCGTTCCGGCGACGGGCGGACGCGGGCCGCGCTTCCTCGTCGAGGGCGAGGGGGCGACGCCGTTCCTGCGGATGAACGCCAACAACTATCTCGGCCTGTCGCTCCGCGCGGAGATCGTCGCTGCCGAGCACGAGGGCGTGCGCCGGCTCGGCACCGGGCCGGGCGCTGTCCGCTTCATCAGCGGCACCTGGGCGCCGCACCTAGAGCTCGAGCGGAAGCTCGCGGCCTTCCACGGGCGCGAGGCCGGGATGGTTTTCAGCTCGGCCTACGCCACGGTAATGGGTGTGCTCCCGCCGCTCATCACCGCGGATACCGCCGTCATCAGCGACGAGCTCAACCACAATTGCATCATCAATGCGATACGGCTGGCGCGGCCGCGCGAGCGGCACGTCTATCGCCATCTCGATCTTGCCGAGCTCGAAGCCAAGCTCGCGAGCGTCGCCGGCATCTGCAAGCGCGCGATCGTCGTGACCGACGGTATTTTCAGCATGCGCGGGGACCACGCGCCGCTGCGCGAGATCGAGGCGGTCGTGCGGAAGCACGACGCAGCATTCCCGGAGAACGCGATCCTCGTGGTCGACGACTCCCACGGTGTCGGAGCGTTCGGATCGACCGGCCGAGGAACCGAGGAGGTCGCGGGCGGGGCGGCCGACCTGCTGGTGGCGACGCTCGGCAAGGCCTTCGGCGTCAACGGCGGCTACGTCGTAGCGAGCGCCGCCGCGATCGAGTATTTCCGGGAGGTCTCGCCCTTCTACGTTTATTCCAATCCGATCGCGCCCGGCGAGGCAACGGCGGCGGCACAAGCGGTGACGCTCGTCGACGCTCCAGCGGGGCGGGCGCTGCTCGCCCATCTTCGCGCGATGGCGAGCCGCTTCAGGGAGGGTCTTGCGCAGCTGGGTTTCGAGACGCTTCCGGGAGAGCATCCGATCGTGCCGCTCTTGGTGCGGGAGTCTCCGCGGACGGCCGCGCTGGTGCGCCACCTTCGCCAGAAGGGCATTCTCGCGACCGGCCTCAATTTTCCGGTGGTGCCGCGGGGCGACGAGGAGATCCGTTTCCAGATCTGTGCGGATCACACGCCAGCAGATATCGACGAGGCGCTGGCGGCGCTCGCGGAGTTCGCGAAGTCGGGATAGGCGTGCGGCTGAGCTCCGGTCAGCCCGTGAGCTGGCTGCAGACCCGCTTGCAGTCGCCGCTCACGATGACGTGCGCGTCCCTCACGAAATGAAGCTCGCAATAGTTGCCGTCGCCTTGCGCCGAGACGTATAGGACCTGGGCGGGATTCACGTATACGACCCCGCCCTGGTAGCGCTTGAACTCGACGAAGCGCATGGACGGCGCGGATGCCCTGCCATGGCGCTCCTCGGGCGCGGCCGGCGCGGCAGCATCCGCCACTGCCTCAGCGCGCTGATTCGAGAAGCGCATGCCGAAGCAGCCGTCCGTGCACCAGACGACGGTCCCACCGCTCGCGCGATTGGAGCCGACGATCAGCACCACCGGCTCTCCCGGTGAGACGCGCGCGGAGCTCTCGACCCGTGCGCCGCCGGAGGAGAGATCGTAGACGCGGCAATCGAAGGAGCCGGCTTGCGCGACCAGGACCGCCGTCAATAGAGATTTCTTGCGGAGATGCTTGCGGCGCTCGTGAGTGGCGAGCGGCCGCGTGGGAAGGGAGACGACAGATTCGCTCACGCCGCGGGCCTCGCCGATGCGCGGCTGCGCGGAGCTTCGTTTCGGGAGCGTGGCGAGGCCATAGACCCCTCTCTCGCAGACAAAAGTGCTTTGATCCTACGAGTCGATCCGATGTAGGAAGGTTAAGCCTACCCCTGTGCTCACGGGAATTCGCGATCTATCGCCGCGAATTTTGAGATAATTCTCGTAAAATTGACGCGATCGCCAAGCAAGCCCCCCGCGACGAAAGCCGCGCCGGAGCAAGAGCTTCGGCGCGGTTTCCGCGAGTGGATCGGTCCTAGGGCTGGTATTGCAGAGTGATCGCAGCGATGCCGGCCGCGACGTTGAGACCGGTGTTGCCCTCGATGCTCAGCGGCTGCAGCGCGATCGAGTTGTTAGAGCCGCCGACGAGCACGTTGGCGCCGAGGCCAACCGCGATCGTGGCGCTCGCCGTCGCGCCGCCGTAATCGCCGGCGAGCGAGCCTTTCGCGATCGTTCCCGTGGGCGCGACCACTGCCCAGACGATCACCGCGCTCGAGACGAAGCCGATGTCGACGCCGAATTTCGAGACTTGGCCGCTGTAGTGCTCGGCGCCGCCGCTGGTGGGCGAGAAGGTGCAGCGGAGTTCGCGTGAGGAGCCGATGACAAAACCCCAACCGCTGCTGACGTTGCAGGTCAGGGTGCCGGCCCTGATGCCGCCGTCCGCACCCGCGGGCGCAGCGAGCGCGAGCGCTCCCAACAACAGGCCGGCAATCCCGAGCATCCTTCGACATATCCGAATCATGGCAGCACGCTCCTCTCGTTGGCGTTGGGTAGAGAGCTCAATTCCGATCCCGCGGATCGCGGGCCGAGGAATAAATGGCGCAAAATCGGCGGGCCGGGCATCGGGTAAAGACCCTAGTGCCCCGCCAAATCCAATACGGAATCTCCCCTTCCGGGTGAGCGACCCCCTCCGCTCAGGCGAGGTAGGCCGCGACGATCCCGGAGAGCACGATGCCGTCGAAGGTCCCGGCGCCGCCGATGCTGAGGATACCCACGGAGATCCGCTCGATGTCGCGGAGATGCAGCAGGTCCGCTCCGATGAGCGGGCCCGCGACCCCCGCGATATAGGCGACCGCGGGAGCCTCATCCGACGCCAGCAGCAACGCCGCGAGCACCGCGACGAGCGCGGGCACGAGCCCCGGCATTGCAATGCCAAGCCCGGCAACCGGCCGCGCCAGCGCGTAGCAAACGGCGATGTTCACGAGGGAGGCGACGGCGACCGCCCACATCAACCCCGGCTTCGCCTCCGCGATCCACGCGATTTCGTAGACCGCGAGTATCGTCGGTATGACGCAGCCACCGAGGTTGACCGCGATAATCGTCTCGCGGCGGGAGCGGGTGAACGCCGAGGATGGCCCAAACATGCCGAAGGCGGCGAAGGGATGCGTTTCGACCGCGTCGTTCCGCGCGATGCGTCGCACGGGAATGTTGACCATGCCTCCAACGATGATGCCGATGACGAGAAGGATAGCGCTCGCGGGATCGAGGTGGAGCTTCGCCAGCCCCGACGCCATCACATGAGCGAAGAGTAGCGGCAGCAGGAACAGCAGGAAGAGCGCGGCCAACAGCGAGAGCCAGATCGGCACTCTCATCGCGTTCTCCCCATGCAAGAGCGCATCGCCCATCATAGGCCGCGCCGATGCCCGCTCGCGAGGGAATCGTTTCTGCCTTGGCCCCCGCGACCGGGGGAGTAGATAATTTCACCGTTGCGTCACCGAGTGAAGAAAGGGCCACCTCATGCGGGTCGAGCGGCGTCTTGCAGAGTTGAAGATGGCACTCGTCCCTGCTGCGCCGCCCACGGGCACTTATGTTCTCGCGAAGCGCGCGGGCGATCTCCTCTATCTCTCCGGCAACGATCCGCAATACCCCGACGGCACGCTGGCGAAAGGGAAGCTCGGTGCGGGCATGACGGTAGAGGAAGGCTATCGCCACGCGCGCCAGCTCGGGCTCGTGCTGATCGCCGCGATGAAGGAGGCGCTCGACGGCGATCTCGATCGCATCGTCGAGATCGTGAAGCTTCTCGGCATGGTGAACGCCGCGCCCGATTTCGAGGCGCATGCGGAGGTGGTCGCGGGCTGCTCCGACCTCTTCCTGGAGGTCTTCGGTGAGCGCGGACGGCATGCATGCTCCAGCGTCGGCATGAGCTCGCTCCCCGCGGGCATTCCCGTGGAAATCGAGGTCATCGTCGCGGTGCGATAGCGCGATTGCGGCAGTGTACCAGTCTCGCCATGCTGGTCGATCAAGACACCAAGGAGTGAATGCCATGCCGAGCCCGAGCGGCTTCGATCCCCTGACGCTCCCCGAGAGCAACGCGACGAGCTATCCCGAACCCTTCCGCGCGGAGAACCAGCGGCGTTGGAACCGGCGCCTCGGCGATCACGCGGGGCTTCGCAATTTCGGTGTGAACCTCACGCGCATCGTCCCCGGCGGACAATCCTCGCACCGCCACGCGCACACGCGGCAGGACGAGTTCATCTACGTGCTCGAGGGCGAAGTCGAACTCGAGACCGGGGCGGGGACCGAGTTGCTCCGTGCGGGCATGTGCGCGGGCTTTCCGGCCGGCACGGGAAACGCGCATAGGTTCGTCAATCGCTCGCAGCGGGACGTGCTCCTGCTGGTCGTCGGCGACCGCGCTGCCGGCGATGAGGTGAGCTATCCCGAGATCGATATGCACGGACGCATGGGACCTGACGGGAAATTCGCCTTCTTGCACAAGGATGGCAGGCCCTACTAGCGTCGCCGTACGCCGAGGCCGCGCGCGCAGCCGCGGAGCGGGCCATGCGGTCCTGCTCGCAAGACTCCGTTTCGTCGTGGTTCCCCGTTTCTCCCCTTCGCCAGTTGCCATTCATCGACGCGATCACATTTCTCTCCACGGTGCCGCCGAGACAACGCCACCACTAAGGGTGATGTGGCGCGGCGAGCGGGCGCTCTCGGGGTGGAGGCGGCGGGCGGGGCATGGAGATCGACCTCAGTTTCGCGCAGCTCGCGCGACTCTTTCAATTCGCGCCCAATCGGGTTCTTCCCGCCGTGCTGCCGGTCATTCTGCTCGCGGTCGTCGCGGAAATGCTCGCGATCCTGCTACGCGGGGGCCGCTATCCCTGGGGCGGCAGTCTCGTCTCCCTCGCGATCGCGGTCGGCCACGCGCTGGCGCAGGCGGCGACGAACGGCATCATCCTCGGCGTCATCGCCGCGGGCGTATACGAGTTCCGCCTCACCACGATCGACGTGTCCTTCGAGCATTGGCCGGCGCTGGTGGCGCTCTTCGTGCTCGCGGATTTCTCCTTCTACTGGCAGCACCGGCTCAGCCACCGCATCCGCCTGATGTGGGCCTCGCACAGCGTCCATCACACGGTCGAGCGCATGGTACTGATCGCGGCGGTGCGTCTCGCCTGGACGCCCATTCTCTCCGGCATCTTCCTCTTCTACCTGCCGCTGATCTGGATCGGCTTCCCGCCGGCCTGGGTTTTCGGCACCCTTTCTGCGAGCCTCGCCTTTCAGTTCTTCATCCACACGGAATTGGTGCCGCGGATCGGCTGGCTCGAATGGGTGATCAATACGCCCTCGGCCCATCGCGTGCACCACGCGAGCAATCCCGAGTACATCGACAAGAATTTCGGCGGAGTGTTCCTGATCTGGGACCGGATCTTCGGGACCTATGAACCCGAGCGGCCGGAGGTTCCCGTCGTCTTCGGTCTCGTCCACAAGCGCAGCAGCGCGACCAATCCCTTCATCATCGCTTATGGCGAGTTGTGGGAGCTCGCCCGCGACGTCTTTCGCGCGCGCAATTGGCGCGAGCGATTTTGCCGCGTCTTCGCACCGCCGGGTTGGGAGCCCTGAACTCTTACTCGAATGGAACCAAAGCAGAAGGAGGGATTGGAATGAGGAAATACCTGTGGCTCGCCGTGGCGGGTCTCGCTGCGGTCCTCATGGGGCCCGCGATGGCGCAGCAATATCCGCTCATGGACCGGCTTGCGGAGAAGGTCATCCAGAAATACCAGAACTCCTCCTGCGAGCAGCTCTGGCAGGAGAAGGCCTCGGCGAAGAACAAGCCGAAGCCGGCGGCGGAGCAGCGCGTCGTTCAGTTGCTGCGCGACGATCCGCAAATGCGCCAAGCCTTCTTCGACAAGGTGGCGCCGCCTATCGTCAACAAGATGTTCGAGTGCGGGATGATCCCCTGATCTGCGATTGCTTTGCGGCGGGGCGTGTCAGGGGGCGAGCGTCCGCTTGATCTGGACGGCGCCGAGGCCTCGCTCGAGGAGTTCCTTCGCGCGCACCGCGTCGCCCAGGAAGAGCTCGTCGCTCACGGCTATGTTGGCCTTGCTCGCGTCGAAGGCATCGCCGTCATGGGCTCGCGGGTCCTCGCCCACCTGCATCGCCACGACCTCGCAGGCGCCTCGCGCGACGGAAATCATCAAGGGACCGCCGGAAGTGCCTTTGCTCGCGCCGCAGTCGTGATGCACCAAGCCGAACTGGTCGATACTCGCAATCGAGCACGCCTCACAAGCGTGGGGCAGCTCGTCGCGGAGGTCGTAGCCCACGAGGGAGAGCCGGCCGGAAAGTCCCTGGATTTGATCGACGCGGCCGGAATAGGCCTGAAGCGGGCGAATGCCCGGAACCAGGCGGTCCAGGACCAAGATCGCCCAATCGCCGCTCACGTCCCGGATGCGGCCGGCATTGCCGTTGACATAGTAGTTGCCGCGCCGGACGACGGTGCCGTAGGCGCTGAACTCGCCGGTGACGAGCCGGAAGCGCACGCGAATCCGGAAGTCGCTTTTGATGCCGTGCGCGCTGGTCACGAGTTCGCGCGGATGGAGGAAGACGAACCCGCTGCCGACCTCGGTCCAGCTTTGCCCCACCGGCGTCTCGGTCCGTCCGACGGCGCGGGCGCATGGAATTCGTCCGAGATCCGCCTTGCTGCGCGGGCACACGCCTCCGAACCAGGTGGCCGGTCGAAGCAAGCTCGGCCGATCCGCCATGCAAGCCGCAACGGTGCGGCAACTCATCTCGGCTGCGAGCAACGGTTGCACCGGCGGCAGAACGGGCACGAGCAATGTTGCGGCGAGGAATCCCAGGCGCGCGTGTCGGCCGAGCGTCATCCGAATAGTGATAGAGCACCGCGCCCGCTCCAAAAAGGGATGGATTTGACCCGCTGGCGTGGCCTCAGATACGCTTTCCGGGTGGCCACTTCCGGGAGGAGCACCCGTGCAAAGCGTTCGTGAGCAGACCGCCGCGTTTCACCTGCGTCCGCTCGAGGGCGGGCTCGGC
The DNA here is from genome assembly GCA_035581425.1 of Allostellaceae bacterium. GTDB lineage: Bacteria > Pseudomonadota > Alphaproteobacteria > ATCC43930 > CGMCC-115725 > DASZHJ01. Next base: position 32,793 of record DATJVP010000007.1, read on the forward strand.
GCCGAGGTTTTGGGCCTGCAGGTCTCGGATATCGACGACGCGATCTTCGCCGACCTCTATTCGGCCTTTCTCGCCCACCAGCTCCTGCTCTTCCGCGAACAGGCGCTTTCGCCCGGCGCCCAGGTCGCCTTCGCCCGGCGCTTCGGCGAGGTGCAGGTCCATGTGCTGAACCAGTATCACGCCGATCAATACCCCGAGCTCTACACCCTCACCAATCTCGACGCCGAAGGCCGTCCCAGCGGCAAGCATCCCGACCGCGGCACGATGGTCTGGCACACGGACGGCTCCTGGCGTCTGCGGACCGGCCAGGCGACCATGCTCTACGCGGAGCAGATTCCCGCGAGCGGCGGCGGCACGTGCTTCGCCGACATGTATTCCGCCTACGAGGCGCTCGAGCCTGCGGAGCGCGCGCGTCTCGCGGGGCTGCGCGCGATCCACAATCTCGACTTCTCACGCAACCGCCGGCACGGCGAGGATCCGATGACGGAGGCACAGCGCGCCGCGGTGCCGCCGGTCGCTCATCCCGTGATCCGCGTCCATCCCGAGACCGGCCGCAAATGCGTCTTCCTCGGGGATCACGCAGAGACGATCGAGGGAATGGATTATGAAGAGGCGCGCGCCTTCATCGAGGATCTGAACGAGCGCATCGTGGCTGCGGCGCGCATCCACACGCATCGCTGGCGTCCCCACGACCTCATGGTCTGGGACAACCGGTGCCTGATGCACAGGGCCGAGAGCTACGACACGGCGCGCGAGCCCCGCGTCATCCGGCGCTGCACGATCATCGGCGACGTGCCCGTCGGCTGAGCGCAACCCTCAATCGAAGGTGAGCACGGTACGCGCGACCTCGCCGGCCTTCATGGCGCGGAAGGCCTCGTTGATGTCCTCGATCCGGCCGCGGCGCGTCACCATCTCGTCGAGGAGCAGCCGGCCCTGCCGGTAGAAGTCGAGATAGAGCGGAATGTCGGTACGGAAGCGGTTCGAGCCCATGCGCGAGGTCTGCACCCGGCATTCCGGGCGGATCGCCATCCAGGGAAAGGAGATCGTCGCGTCCGGCGGCAACACGCCCACGATGGTGGCGGTGCCGCGGATGGCGAGACTTTCGATCGCCTGCCGCACGAGCTTCTCCGTGCCGACGGCCTCGAATGCGTGATCGACGCCGGCACCGCCGGTGAGCGCGCGAATGCGTTTTACGGGGTCATCCTCCGCGGAGTTCACGGTCTTCGTCGCGCCGACCCGTCGCGCCATCTCGAGCTTTCCCGGAAAGACGTCGACGCCGATGATCTCGCGGGCACCGCCGATGCGCGCACCCTGGATGATCGAGAGGCCGACCCCGCCGCAGCCGAAGACCGCAACGGTCTGCCCCGCCTGGAGCCCGGAGCTCCGGAGCGCCGCGCCCACTCCCGTCAACACGCCGCAGCCCACCAGCGCCGCACGGTCGAGCGGCAGCTCCGGATCGATCCTTACCACGGAATTCTCGTGCAACAGCATCCGCTCGGCGTAGCTCGAGATGCCCAGGAACTGCCGGAAGGGCTCGCCCCGCTGCGAGAGGCGGGGCTTGTCCGCATCCCCGCGGGCGACGATCCCGCCGGTACAGAGGTTCGGGTGGCCCGAAAGGCACTGGACGCAGTTTCCGCAAAAGCCGGAGAGGCAGGCGACGACGTGATCGCCGGGTCGCACCGCCGTCACCTCCGGACCCACGGCCTCGACGACCCCCGCGCCCTCGTGGCCCAGCACCATGGGACGGTCGAGAGGGAAGCGCCCGACACCGTCGACGACGTGGAGATCGCTGTGGCAGACGCCCGTCGCAACGGTGCGCACGAGGACCTCGCGCGCGCGGGGGGCGTCGAGCGTCACGGTCTCGACGGTCAAGGGCTCGTGCACCCGGCGAAAGACGGCGGCTTTCACATCCATGGCGGCCTCGCTGCGGCGGTTTCCGCAGCGAGGATAGCACGGTCCAATGCTCAGTACTTCGAGGGCACGTAAAGCTCGGTCGGCAGGACCTTGCGCTCGTATTCGGGATCGAAGACGCGGTGGGGGAGCGCGATGGCCTCGTGCGGCACCTCCTCGTAGGGCACCTTCGAGAGCAGGTGATCGATGCAGTTGAGGCGTGCGCGCTTCTTGTCGTTGGCCTCGACGATGTACCAGGGCGCTTCCGGGATGTTCGTGCGTGCGAAGGTGTCCTCCTTCGCTTTCGTATAGGTCTCCCAACGCACGCGCGACTGGAGATCCATCGGCGAGAGCTTCCATTGCTTCAGGGGGTCGTGGATGCGCATCAGGAAGCGGAGCTGCCGCTCCTCGTCGGTGATCGAGAACCAGTATTTGATGAGCCGAATGCCCGAGTGGACGAGCATCCGCTCGAACTCGGGAACGTCGTGGAAGAACTGCGAGACCTGGTCTTCGGTCGCGAAGCCCATGACGCGCTCGACGCCGGAGCGGTTGTACCAGGAGCGGTCGAAGAGCACGATCTCGCCGCCCGCAGGGAGGTGCGGGACGTAGCGCTGAAAGTACCACTGCGACCTCTCGCGCTCCGTCGGCGCAGGCAGCGCCACCGCGCGGCAAATGCGGGGGTTGAGCCGCTGGGTGATGCGCTTGATGACGCCTCCCTTCCCGGCGCTGTCGCGGCCCTCGAAGATCACCACGAGCTTCTCCTTCTTATGGGAGACCCAGTCCTGGAGCTTGATGAGCTCGGCCTGGAGCCTCAGGAGAGCGCGGAAATAGTCGGCGCGGGCGATGGTCGCGGGGTGCGCCTTGCGGTAGATCTTCCGGAGCTCATCCGAGAGCGCGGGCTCCGAGATCTCGAGCTCGAAATCCTCGTCGATCGAATCCTGAAGCTCGGCCTCTAGCCAGTCGCCCCCGCTGCTGCGATCTTCGGGCGTGCTCATGCTGAACCTCCCGGCATCAAATCGGCGGCGCAATGCCGCGGAATCCCCCTCAGTCTCGTTTATTGCACTCCGGCGACTGCAATGACGTGAAGGTTTTCTTACGGAAGGCCGAGTACCGACCTACCCGTCCAGGGGGAAGTCGGGACGGGGGATGCGTTAAGGTAAGTAGATACTAAGAATTGGCCCGCTATCGTCGCTGGCCCATGCGACAGAAAGCGAAGAAAAAGACCGGTACCGGCTCCCTCGGCAACTATCGAGCCGACCGGGACCGGTTCGCCGCCTTCGCCTTGTCGGCGGCCGATCTCCTCATCGAGACCGATGGCGAGCAACGCATCGCTTACGTCGCCGGTGCCGCGCGCGCGATCACGGGACGCGACGCCCGCGAGCTCGTGGGGAGCGGCTTCAGCGAGCTCTTTGCGCCGTCGCATCGCAGCTTCGCGAGGAGCCTGTTGCGGCGGGTGCGGCGCGCACAGCGCCTGGAGCCGGTGCGCGCGGATTTCGATCGCGGCGGCGCTTCCGTGAATGTCGTGCTCCGGGGATGCTGCCTACCGGAGCGGCCGGGCAGCTGCTATTTCACCGTGAGCTACGTCGCCGAAATGCCCGCCGAGGACATCGCGCAGCGCGACGAGGACACCGGCCTCCTCACCGGAGCCGCTTTCGAGAAGGCCGCCACCGCCGCGCTCAAGGACGGGGCGGGCAGCAAGCTCACGCTCACCGTCATCGACGTCGCGGGGATCGACGCTCTTCGCGGCAAGGCGGGAGATGGTGCGGCCGCGGACCTCCTCGGCGAGATCGGCAGCTTCCTCGCCGCGAATGCGACCGAGGGTGCCGGACGCATCGCATCTGACCGCTTCGCTGTGCTGCAGGAAGGGACGAAAACCGCGGAGATTGAGCGCGGGATCGAGCGGATATCGCGCGCGTGCGACGGCACCCTCTCGGTGAAGGGGCAGGCGGTCTCGCTGGGCGCCGCGGGGCTTACCCCGGCGGACGCCGAGAAGGCGCTCGCCTACACTCTCGGCTGCCTCGCAGCAGGCGGCGGCGCCACGATCCGCTCGCTTGCCGACGGTTTCCAGGAGATGGTCGTTGCCACCGCCGGCCGCATGTCGCAGGTGCGACGCTCCATGGACGACGATCACCTCAGCATCGTATTCCAGCCTGTGGTGGCGCTCGCGGATCGGCAGCTCCATCACTACGAGGTGCTCACGCGCTTCGAGCAGGAGCGCTCGCCGGCGGAGCTGGTGAAATTCGCCGAAAGCGTCGGCATGATCGAGGAACTGGACCTCTCGGTCTGCCAGCGCGCCCTGGCTGTCCTTGAGGAGTGGCGCGAGAGCGCGGAGCTGAGGCTCGCCGTCAATGTCTCCGGCCGCTCGCTCTCGAGCGACGCCTTCGTCGCGGCGCTCGAGACGATGCTGAAGCCGCGCTCGGACCGGAGCCGTCTTCTTTTCGAGATCACGGAAACCACGGAGATCAAGGACCTGTCGCGGGCCGAGCGCGTCGTCCAGGAATTTCGGAAGGCCGGCCACAAAGTTTGCCTCGACGATTTCGGCGCGGGTGCCGCATCATTTCCTTACCTGCAGGCACTCACCGTCGATTTCGTCAAGATCGACGGCGCCTACGTGAACCGCATGCTGGAGACCCTACGCGACCACGCGATCCTCAAGGCGATGGTCGGGCTTTGCGGAGAGATCGGAATTGCGACCATCGCGGAGATGATCGAGACCGACGCCCAGGCGCAGCGTCTCGCCCAGCTCGGCGTCGGATTCGGTCAGGGCTATCTCTTCGGCCGTCCCGCGCCCACGCCGACGGCTCAGCCGGAGGCCGCGCGCAAGGTGCTGCCGAAGACCGTGGTCTTCGCGCGGCGCAAGGGCTACATGGACACCTGGGGCTAGCCGGCGCCGCGCCTGCCCCCATCGAGCCAATGACACACGCGTGCCCGCGTCCTAGTTTTTGCGAGGGATGGGCGTTGCCGAAGGGAATGCGACATGAAGTTGGCGCGGGCGGCGCTCGCGGTCGCGGCGATCCTTGCGGGATTGCAGTCGGGCGCGAGTGCGTCCGAAAAGACTACTGAGATCGACCTAACCTACGATTCCGTCATGGACATGGTCCGCCCTACGGTGCACCCCGGGATCGCGGTGCATCACACGTTGCAGATTACGCTGTCCGGCTACGACAAGATCTCCGAGCAGCGCGACCGGAGCACGCATGGCGCGCGCGACAGTAACCAGACGGTGCAGGTGCTCGGGAGCACCGATGACGAGCAATCCTACGTCGCCTGGAAGGTGGCCGCGAACGGCACGCTCGTGCGCAAGCAGAACGATCCCCAGAGCACGCGGACCATGACGGTGACGCTGCTCCCGGGAAACCAATGCACTCTCGAGGTCGTGGACCGGCTCAAGCCCGGCTTCACGGAATGGAAGTTCCTGCGCATCACCATGCATACGATGGGTTACTTCTCGAGCTACAAGGTCGTGCAGACGAGCTGCATCGTCCGCTGAGAACCTTCTAAGCCGGCCGCTCCAGCGCAGCGCGGTCCCAGCGCGCGAGATCGGCGGCGGCCGCATAGGTCTCCTGGAGAAATCCCAGCAGCAGTGCATCGGGATCGGCCGCGCGGCGGACGGTGTCGTAGGGCAGGATGAATTGGCCAAGCCCCTCGTCGTAGAAGGCATCGGCGGTGCGTAGCTTTGTCTTCCCGTACTCCGCCGGCTCCGGATAGGCATAGACGTAGTAGGCAGCTCGCCCGTATCCGCCGTTTCCGGGCCAGAAGCCGCAGCTGCTGACCTCGTGCGAATAGGCCTCCGCCATGACCCGGTTCGCGACGTTGGGAGTACTCCCCTTGGGCGGCGGCGCGCGTCGGCCGGAGAAGCGCGTCACCGCGAGATCGAAGCTCCCCCAGAAGAAATGCACGGGACTGGCCTTGCCGAGAAAGCGCGCGCGAAATTGCTTCAACACACGGTCGCTCTGCAGCATGGCTTGAAAGAACCGCTGCACATATACGGGATCATAGTCCGCGTGGGCGGTGTCCCGGTCGAAGGGCACCGCATTCTCGATCTCGCTGGGCATGGTCCAGATGCGTACCTCGATTCCGAGGCGGCGCAGCCGCTCCTTGAATTCCGCGTAGAAGTCCTTGACCGAGATCGGTGCCAAGGCGAGCGTCTCGCTCCTGTCATCGCTCGTCTCGATGGTGAGGCGATGCGCGAGGAAATCGAAGACGATCTCGAAGCAGCGGCTGCCGCTGGCGCAGGGAATGGCCGAGGTAGCGAGCCCTCGCGGGGTCACGTAGAGCGTGACGTTCCACCAGTGGTTCACCAGCGGCGTCAGCGCGAGCCGCGTCTTGCCGACGATCTGGCTCCAGCGGTGCAGCGTCTCGCACGTGGCGCTCCAGCTCGCGAGCGGAATATCGGGCCAGGCCGAGGGGTCGTCGCTCATCCCGCTCGGATGATGCGACCTCGCCGCGGCCTTAACAAGGCCATAGGCGTCGCCGGTTGGACCCTATTCCGTATCCTCTTCCTCTTCCTCTTCCTCCTCGTCGTCTTGGCCCAGACGAGGCTCATTGAAGCGCTCGCGCAGTGCGTCGAGCTCCTTGAGTACGGGGTGGACGATCGTGGGGTGGCTCTCGATGGCGATCGACGCGAACATCAGGGCGCATCTCGCCCATGCCTCGCGGAGGTCCGAATCCTCCTCATGGGCATCGCGGAGCTTCGAGAATTCCGCGAGGACGGCGCGCACGCCCCGGGGATCGGCCTCCGCCGTGTCGATGATGAAGTTCCCGACGATTTTTCTCCAGTGCTCCCAGAGGGCGGGGTCGTCCTGGGCGTCGCAGAGCTTTGAGAGCGCATCGAGGAGCGTGCGCGCCGCTGGCGGATCTGCCGCCGCGTTCTGCTCGAGGAAGATGCCGACGCATCTCGCGAACTGCTCCCGGAGAACCGGCTCGTCATGCGCCTTCTGCAGGGCGTCGAGCGCGTCGATGAGGGGGCGCGCGCGCTCGGGATCGGCCGCGCCGGTGTAGTAGACGACGTTCACCGCGCACATCGCCCAGATCGCGCGGAGGATTTCCTCATCATGCGCCTTCTGCAAAGTGTCCACCGCGCCGAGGATTTCGTAGGCGAGGTCCGGGTCGTTTGCGGCGACGCCGTTGAGGAAATTGATGGCGCACTTCGCCCAGCCCTCGCGCATGCCGGGATCGTCGTGCTCGTCGCGGGCCGCGGCGAATTGGTCGAGCATTTCGCGCGCAACGGCGGCGTCATTGGGGGCGACCAACGCCACGTAGTTCATGGTCGCCTCGCCCCAGACGGTGCGCAGGTCGGGATCATCGACGATCTCGTTGAGCTTGCCGAGCACGTCCAAGAGGGTGCGCGCGGTCGTGGAATCGCTTGCCGCGGTCTCGTAGATGAAATCGCGCACATCTCCGGCCCATTGGACGCGCGCATCGGGATCGTCCGCGGATTCCGCAAGGGCACCGAACGACTGGAGTAGAAAGAGCGCCTTGGGCGGTAGATTGACCTCAGCTTCCTCGTGGCTCACTCGCTCACCTTTCGTGGGTGCATATTGTGATCTCGGATCAATACTATCTATTAGGGCGTAAATTGCAACATTGGAGCTAGATTATGATACCCTTGTAGACATGTTCGGAGCTTGGATGAGACTCCAAAGAGGCATGACGATTGTTCCCCTGGGTCGATCCGCACAGACCTGGCGTGCTCCCGTGACGTTCATACGCCTCGTGCACCGCGCGCCCGGGCAGGCGCATTGACCCCGCGGGCGCGGCGGGGCCTAGTATCGAGCGGTGATTTCCAGGAGGGCACATGCCGCGGCGTCTCATATCGTCGGGATCGACATTCGAGCGCGAGGTCGGATACAGCCGCGCCGTCGTCGACGGCAGATGGATCTTCGTCTCCGGCACCACCGGCTTCGACTACAAGGCCATGACCATCGAGGAGGACGCGGTGGCGCAGACGCGGCAAGCGCTCGCGAACATCGAGGCCGCGCTCACCGAGGCCGGCGTCACGCTCGCGGATGTCGTGCGCGTTCATTATTACGTGCCGAACGCAGCAGATTGGCCGAAGGTCACGCCCGTGCTCGGCGAGGCGTTCAAAGACGTGCGGCCAGCGGCGACTGCGCTCGTCTGCGACCTCGTCGATCCCCGCATGAAGATCGAGATCGAAGTAACGGCGCGGCGGAGACACTGAGATGCCGACTGTCCTCATCACCGGCGCCGGCCGCGGCATCGGCCTCGAATTCGCGCGGCAATATGCGGCAGAGGGCTGGCGCGTCATCGCGACGATTCGCGATACCGCGAAAGCCGGCGAGCTCGGCCGTCTCTCCGGCAAGATCGAGGCGCATCGCCTGGACGTGACGGACTTGAAGGGGGTCGCCGCGCTCAGCCGCGAGCTCGCTCGCGAGAGCATCGACGTGCTGATCGCGAGCGCTGGCGTCTATCTCGCGCGCTCCATGACGCCGCAGCACGTCGATGAGGCGGCCTGGCTCGAGACCTTCCGCGTCAACACCATCGCGCCGGTGGCGCTCGCGGGCGCGTTCCTGGAGCAAGTGCGGCGGAGCGAGGGGAAGCGCCTCGTCGCGATCACGAGCCGCATGGGCTCGATCGCGGAAAACCCCGGCGGCGCCATCGCCTATCGCAGCTCCAAGGCGGCGCTCAATTCCGCCTGGAAGGGCATCGCCGCCAGCAATCGCGAGGTGATCGCGGTGGTCCTGCATCCCGGTTGGGTACGGACGGAGATGGGCGGGGAGGGCGCGCCCGTCTCGCCCGAGGCGAGCGTCAAAGGCATGCGCGGCGTCATCGCGAAGCTAGCGCCTGCCGACAGCGGTCGATTCTTTAATCACCTCGGCGAAGAAATTCCCTGGTAGAGCCGATGATCCTCACGTCCGAGCAGACACTCATCCGCGACACCGCGCGCAATTTCGCGCGCGAGCGCTTGGAGCCCGGCGCCGCCGAGCGCGACCGGACCGCCGCGTTTCCGTCGGCGGAGGTCGAGGAGATGGCGAAGTTGGGCTTCCTCGGCATGCTCGTTCCGGAGCGCTACGACGGCGTCGGCGCCGATGTTGTGTCGCTGGTGCTCGCGATGGAGGAGGTGGCGGCCGGGGATGGCTCCTGTTCCACCATCATGGCGGTCCACAACTCCACGGGCTGCATCCCCCTGCTGCGTTTCGGGAGCGCGGAGCAGAAGGAGCGTTTCCTCAAGCCGATGGCGCGGGGCGAGATGCTGACGGCCTTCTGCCTGACCGAGCCCGAGGCGGGCTCCGACGCCGGCGCGATCCGCACCCGCGCGCAAAAGCGCGGTAACCGCTACGTCCTCAATGGCACGAAGCAGTTCATCAGTTACGGCGCGCATGCGGGTCTGGCATTGGTCTTCGCGGTGACCGACCCCGAGGCCGGCAAGCGCGGCATCAGCGCCTTCATCGTGCCCACGGACACCGCCGGCTACAAGGTCGCGAAGATCGAGAAGAAGCTGGGGCAACGCGCCTGCGAGGCCGCGCAAATCGTCCTCGAGGATTTGGAACTCACGCCGGACCTGCTGCTCGGCGAGGAGGGCGAAGGGTACCGGATCGCACTCTCCAATCTCGAGGGCGGACGCATCGGTATCGCCGCACAGTCGATCGGCATGGCGCGCTCCGCCTATGAGGCGGCACTCGCCTATGCCAAGGAGCGCAAGACCTTCGGCACCGAGATCATCAACCATCAGGCCGTCGCCTTCCGCCTCGCGGACATGGCGATGCAGATCGAGGTTGCGCGGCAGATGGTGCTGTATGCGGCGGGCCTGCGAGACGCCGGGCAACCCTGCATCAAGGAGAGCTCCATGGCGAAGCTCTTCGCCTCGGAGATGGCGGAGCGCGTGTGCTTTGCGGCGATCCAGACCTTCGGCGGCTACGGCTATCTCCAGGATTTCCCTGTCGAGCGCATCTATCGGGACGTCCGCGTGACACAGATCTACGAGGGCACCAGCGACATTCAGCGCCTCGTCATTGCTCGGGAGATTTCCCGCTCGTGAAGCGCTCGATCGATCATCTCGTGCTCGACGTCCGCGACCTCGAGGCCGCTCGCGCGGCCTATACGCGGCTGGGATTCACCTTGACCCCGCCGGCGCGGCATCCTTTCGGCACCGCGAACAGCCTGGTGCAGCTCCAAGGGAATTTCCTGGAGCTACTGGCCATCGGCGATCCCGCGGCGATCCGCCCGCCGGCGCCCGGCCATTTCAGCTTTGCGGAATTCAACCGCGCCTTCCTCGCAAAGCGCGAGGGCATGTCGATGCTGGTCTTCCAGAGCGCGGACGCGCGCGGCGACCGGCGCGAGTTCCTGGAGCGCGGGCTCCAGACCTATGAGCCCTTCGATTTCGAGCGCAAGGCCAAACTCCCTGACGGCAGCGAGGTGACCGTGGGCTTCTCGCTCGCCTTCGTGACGGAGCCGCGGATGCCCGACGCCGCTTTCTTCGTCTGCCAGCAGCACGCGCCGCAGCATTTCTGGAAGCCCGAGTACCAGCGGCACGCAAACGGCGCGCGCGCAGTCGTAGAGGTGACGATGCTGGCGAGCGATCCCGCGGGCTATTCCGAATATTTCGGAAAACTCGTGGAACCTGCGGCGATCAAGCGGGGCGAGGGTGCGCTCGAGGTGACCCTCGAAAGCGGCAAGCTCACGATGCTCGACGCGACGCGCCTCGCGCAGCGCTTCCCTGGAGTGCGGCTCCGCGATGTCCTGCGCAAGCCCTATTTCGCGGGCTATTCCATCGAAGTCGCGGACCTCGCCGCGGCGGAGGCCTTGCTCAAGCGGAACGGCGTCGTCTTCATCCGCAGCGGCGAGCGCCTCCATGTCGCCGCCGAGCATGCCTTTGGTGCGATGATCGAGTTCCGGTAAGCCCGGCGGTCTTATTGTGGCTTCGCCGCAAGTGCCGCGCCGACCTCCCGCACCACGCTCGCCCAATCGCCGAGGCGCGGCTGGCGGAAGAGGCGAAGGCTCGAGAACCAGGGGCTATCGCTCCGTCGCTGCTGCCAACGCCAATCCGCGGAATATCCCAGCAAGACCCAGCAGGGACGTCCCAGCGCGCCCGCGAGATGCGGCGCCGAGGTGTCGCTGCTGATGAGGAGATCGATCTCCGCGAGCGCCGCTGCGGTCTCCGCATAATCCGTGAGCTCGCCGGAGATGTCGCGGAGGCGCTTGCCGAGCCCGAGCGCGGTTATATCAGCGGAGCGTGGTCCGACCTGCAGGGAGAGAAATTCGACACCCTCGATGTCGAGGAGCGGCACAAGGGGCGCGAGACCGATCGAGCGCTGGGGATCGCTCGCCTGCTTGGGATTGCCCGCCCAGACGAGGCCCACGCGCGGCTTTTGTCGCGGTCCCAGACGTTGGCGCCAATAGGCTGCGCGCTCGGGGTCGGCGGAGAGATAGGGCGCGCCGGAGGGAGCGTCGCGCCCCAGCAGCAGCGGCAGGCTTCCGAGCATGGCCTGGAGATCGTGCGGCGGCACCGGCTCCGCCTGCGTCACGATTTCCTTCACGCCCGCGAGCCTCGACATCAGGCGCTTCAGGGGCGCCTGCACCTCGAGCACGACCTCCGCGCCGAGGGCCGCCACCTCCGGGACGTAGCGTGCGAAGATGAGGGTATCGCCTGCGCCTTGCTCGCCCCGCAGCAGGATCCGCCGCCCCGCAAGCGGCTCGCCCGTCCAGCGCGGCCCCGGCACCTGCGCGAGCATCGCCGCCATGCCCTCGATATCCAGGCGCCGCTCGTATTCGCGCCAGCCGCGCGCGAATTCCTGCTGCAGTAGCAGAATGCAGCCAAGGCTGAAATGCGGGCCGGGCTTCTCGGGCTTTCGCTCGATCGCGGCCTCGTAAGCCGCTTGCGCCTCCTTGTAGCGCGCGAGCGAGAGCAGCATCGAGCCCAGGCATTCGCGGGCGTCGCCGTCGTCGGGATCGAGCGCGATCGCGCGCTCGTAAAGCTCGATCGCTTCCTCGTAGCGCTGCTGCTCCTCGGCGGCCATGCCGAGTTCGCGGAGCACGCCGGGATAGAGCTCCAGAGCCGGCAGCGCCGCGCGCAGCACCGCCTCCGCATCCGCCGGCCGCTTGGCGACGCGGAGGAGCGCGGCGAGATTGGTCACGGCCTCGCCGCGTTCCGGCGCCGAGGCTATCGCGCGGCGGAGCATCTCCTCGGCCTCGTCGCGCCGCCCGAGCCGATCGAGCACCAGGCCCAGATTGTTGAGGCCGTCGTAATGCCGGGGATCTAGCGCGAGGGCGCGTTGGAATATCGGCTCAGCCTCGGCGGTGCGACCGGCGCGAAAGAGCGTGAGCCCCAGTTCCGCCTGCGCCTCTGCGCTCTCCGGCGAGAACGCGGCGGCACGGCGGAGGAGCTGCTCCGCCTCACGGAGATCGCCGCCCGAGCGGCGCAGCACCACCGCGAGATTGATGAGGCCAGCGGGATCCTCGGGGCGGAGCGCCAGATAAGCGCGATAGGCCTCTGCCGCCGCTGTAAGGGAGCCGAGCCGCTCGCGCATGAGCGCGAGGTTCCAATGCGCCTCCGCGATCCGGGGATAGACCGCGGCGAGCGCGGCGAGGACGCTCTCCGCCTCGGCATGCCGGCCCTCCTGCGCAAGCCGCGTCCCCAGCGCAAAGCGCTGCGCCGCGTCAGATTGTTGGGCCGGCATCGGAAAGCGCGGCCTCGCGTCTTTGCCGCAGCGCCGTTTCGAGGTCTTGGGCGACAGCAAGCGCGGGATAGGCCGCTCTCGCGTGCCGCACCAGCGGCTCCGCCTCGTCGAACCTTCCCGCCTTGATCAGGACCGTCGCGAGGTTGACGAGCGAGACCTGATCCTCCGGATGTGCCCGCAGCACCGCCTCGAGCGCCGGCACGGCCTCGCCGGAACGGCCAAGCAGGTCGAGCGAGTTCGCGAGCCGGTTCGCGGCCTCGGCATTGCGGGGATCGAGGCTGAAGGCCTGCGCGAAGGCGCGCGCGGCCTGGGCTGGGCGGACGCGCTCCTGCAAGTAAACTCCGAGGCGAAAATGGGTGTCGGTTGCGTCGGGGCGTGCAGCCACCGCCTGGCGGAGCGCGGTCTCGGCGTCCCAATCGCGGTCACGCTCGGCCTCCAGCTCGGCCAGGCGGAAATAACCGGGGAGATAGCCGGGATCGGCTCCGATCGCGGCCTTGAATTCGCGCACGGCCTTCTCGGGTTGCCGTCGCGCGGCGAGGACGGCGCCGAGATCGGCGTGATAGACCGCGCTCTCCGGCGCGAGAGCAAGCGCCTTCCGGAGTGCCATCTCCGCCGCTTCGAGCTCGCCCGTGCGATGCGCGATCACCGCAAGCAGATGCCACCCTGCATGCGCGTGGCGCTCGGCGGCGAGAGCAGCTTTCGCCTCGGTCTCCGCCTCGGCGAGACGCTCGGCCCGAAAATGCTCGAAGGCGCTGGCGAGGGAGGCGGTCATTCCGGCAGCGCGCGATCCGATTACGCGATCGCGCGCAGATACATGTCGCGGTCGATGTTGCCGCCGGATTGGATGACGGCGACGCGCCGGTTGGCCATCGCTGTCTTTTCCTTGAGGAGAGCGGCCAGCGCCACCGCGCCCGCGCCTTCGGCGAGGTTGTGCGTGTCCATGAAGAGCGCGCGCATCGCGGTCTTGATCTCGCTCTCGCTGACAGTGATCACGCGCTCCGCGCCCTTCAGGATGAGGGCGAGGGCCTCCTCGCTGGGGACGCGGCAGGCGACGCCATCGGCCATGGTCTCGGCGGTGTTCGTGGATACCGGCTTCTTCGCCGCGAAGGAGAGGGCATAGGCGGCAGCGCCTTCCGCGACGACGCCGACGACTTTGGTCTTCAAGCCCAAGGCGTCGCGCGCCGCCATGGTGCCGCAGATGCCGGAGCCGAGACCGATCGGGACATAGACGGTGTCGATGTCCGGGACCGCGCGGAAGAGCTCGAGCCCGTAGGTCGCGACGCCCAGCACCAGCCGCCGGTCGAAGGAGGGCATGGCATGAAGCGCGCGCTCCTGCGCAAAGTCGTTGGCGTATTCGAGCGCGGCCTGGAAGTCGTGGCCGTGCTCGATGAGCGTTGCGCCGAGCGCGCGCATCGCCGCATTCTTCTCGACGCTGTTGCCATGGGGGACGACGATGGTCGCGGATAGGCCGACGCGGCAGGCGCCGAAGGTCACGCTCTGGCCGTGGTTGCCGCGCGTCGCCGCGACGACCCCCGCGCAGTGCGGATGCTCGCGCTTCAGCGCCGCCATATAGATGAGGCCGCCGCGGATCTTGAAAGCGCCGAGCGGCGTGTGGTTCTCGTGCTTGACCCAGACCTCGGCCCCCACGCGGTCGCACAGCAGGGGCCAACGATAGGCCGGCGTGGGCGGCATGACGGTGTGGACGAGGTCGGCCGCCGCCTCGAGCTCTTGGAGCGTGAACATGCCCGGCATTTCCCCGCTTTTTCCTTGCGGGGTCAAGCGGGCGTGCGAGACTGTCCGGAGACCCTCGCCCCAACCCCCCTCTGCCATCGAAGATGGGAGGGACGCCCGCCGCAAGCGAGCCTTCATGCCAGTTCTCAAATCCAACATCGACCCCCGCTCCGAGACCTTCCGAGCCAACGCCGCGGCGATGCGCGCGCTCGTCGACGACCTCGCGCGGGTAGCGGAGCATATCCGCAGCGGCGGCGGCGAGGAGGCGAGGAAGCGGCACCTCTCCCGCGGCAAGCTGCTCCCGCGCGACCGCGTGCGCACGCTGCTCGATCCCGGCGCGCCCTTCCTCGAGTTCTCGCAGCTCGCGGGGCACAAGATGTATCCGGAGGAGGTCCCCGCCGGCGGCATCATCACGGGGATCGGCCCGGTCGAGGGCCGCGAATGCGTGGTGATCGCGAACGATGCGACCGTGAAAGGCGGGACCTACTTCCCTGTCACCGTCAAGAAGCATCTGCGCGCGCAGGAGATCGCGCGCGAGAACAATCTCCCCTGCATCTACCTAGTCGATTCCGGCGGCGCCAACCTCCCGAACCAGGACGACGTCTTTCCGGACCGCGAGCATTTCGGCCGCATCTTCTACAACCAAGCCACGATGTCCGCCGAGGGCATACCGCAGATCGCGGTCGTCATGGGCTCTTGTACCGCGGGCGGCGCCTATGTTCCCGCGATGTCCGACGAGAGCATCATCGTCAAGGGCCAGGGCACGATCTTTCTCGCGGGACCGCCCCTCGTGAAGGCCGCGATCGGCGAGGTCGTGACGGCGGAGGAGCTCGGCGGTGCCGATGTGCACGCGCGCGTTTCCGGCGTCGTCGATCACATGGCGCTCGACGACGCGCACGCGCTCGGCATCGCGCGCGCGATTGTCGGGAATTTGAATCGCGTGAAGCGCGTCGGCCTCGACGCGACCGTGCCCGAGGACCCGCTCTACGATCCCCAGGAAATCTACGGCATTGTCCCGCTCGACTTGAAGAAGCCCTACGACGTCCGCGAGGTGATCGCGCGGCTCGTCGATGGCAGCGAGTTCGAGGAGTTCAAGCGGCTCTACGGCGAGACGCTGGTGACGGGCTTCGCGCGTCTCTGGGGCTATCCCGTGGGGATCGTCGCCAACAACGGCATTCTCTTCTCCGAGAGTGCGCTCAAGGGCGCCCATTTCATCGAGCTCTGCTGCCAGCGCGGCGTTCCCCTGATCTTCCTACAGAACATCGCGGGCTTCATGGTCGGCAAAAAATACGAGGCCGGCGGCATCGCCAAGGACGGCGCCAAGATGGTGACGGCGGTCGCCTGCGCCGACGTGCCGAAATTCACGGTGATCATCGGCGGGAGTTTCGGCGCCGGCAATTACGGCATGTGCGGCCGGGCCTACGGGCCGCGGTTTCTCTACATGTGGCCGGGCGCCAGGATTTCCGTCATGGGGGGCGAGCAGGCCGCGAACGTGCTGGCGACGGTGCGCCGCGACAATCTCGAGGCCCGCGGACAGAAATGGACCGAGGCCGAGGAGGCAAAATTCAAGGCTCCGATCCGCGCGCAATACGAGGAGCAGGGCCATCCCTATTACGCGAGTGCGCGGCTCTGGGACGACGGCATTCTCGATCCCGCCGAAACGCGCCGCGTGCTGGGCCTCTCGATCTCCGCCTCCCTCAACGCCCCGATCCCCAAGACACGCTTCGGTGTTTTCAGGATGTGACGCCGACGCATATGCCCCGGCCGGCAGGCCGGAAAAGAAATCGTCAGGGCGGGGCTCGCCCCCTCACCCCAACCCTCTTCCCAGGCGGGAGGGGGAGAAACTGAAACCGAGCCACTCATGCCAGATCCCACCGTCCTCCTCTCCACCGATCCTCGCGGCATCGCGACCGTCTCGCTGAACCGCCCGGAGCTGCACAACGCCTTCGACGACGCGCTCATTCGCCGCCTCATCGAGACCTTCGACGCGCTCGCCGCGGACCCCAAGGTGCGTGTCGTGCTCCTCCGCGGCGAGGGCAAAAGTTTCTCCGCCGGCGGCGACCTCAACTGGATGCGTCGCATGGCCGGCTACGGCCATGAGGAGAACCTAGCCGACGCGCGCGAGCTCGCGCGTCTCATGAGCACCTGGAACGATCTCCCCAAGCCGACCGTCGCGCGCGTCCACGGCTCGGTCTTCGCAGGCGGCCTCGGCCTCGTCGCGGGCGCGGACATCGCGATTGCAGAGGAGGCGACTGTCTTTTGCGTCTCCGAAGCGCGGCTCGGCCTCGTCCCCGCGACAATCAGCCCCTATCTCGTCGCCGCCATGGGCGCCCGCACCGCGAGGCGCTATTTCCAGACCGCCGAGCGCTTCTCCGCCCGCGAAGCCCTTCGCATCGGACTCGTCCACGAAGTAGTCCCGTCGGCAGGTCTCGACGGCGCCGTCGAGACCATCCTCGCGTCGCTCCTGGAAGCTGGCCCCAGCGCGCAAGCCCGCAGCAAGCGCCTCATCGCCGAAGTCGCAGACCGCCCGATCGGCGGTGCGCTGATTGACCTTACCGTGCACGCAATCGCGGAGGCGCGGGCGTCGGAGGAGGCGAGGGAGGGCTTGGCGGCGTTCTTCGAGAAGCGAAAGCCGGGGTGGAAGAGGTGAGCGATCCAAGTTCCTCATGGTCATGCTCAAGGGATGACGAACGCGGTGGGACGTCCTTCATGAGGCGGGTTTTTCGAGCCGATGGCGTCGCTCCCGAATCGTTCCTCGATCCGCGTTCAAAGCTGCATCTGCGAGGGAGACCGTCATGAAAGTCTTACAGATCGTGCCACGCGAGGACATCCGGCTTTATGGCGAGCTCGTGCGGAAGGAAGCGGCGATTAGGGGCGCGGGGCGCGGAACATTCTTCCGCGCGGGCGTCAAGCGCCGCGACGCCGCGAAATGGCGGCACAAGGCGCATAGAGGATGGGTCAATTTGCAGCGGGGGCTCTCTGAGGTCGTGACCGCGGAGGTGCACGGAATAGCCGCGGACCAGGATTGGCAGATGCTCTCGGCGTTCCTGGGCTTCGTTGATCGCCACTTCGGTGACGAAATCCTCGCAATCACGATCCACTATCGCTGAACGCAAAGGGAGGTTCGGACTACTTCGGCTGCGGACAATTCCGTGCGAGGGTGAAGGAGCTGGTGGTCTCCGGGTTGGTCCTGCCGCCGAGGCCCCAGGTGAGCTTCAGATCGTATTTGCCGTTATCGAAGATCGGGCCGAGGAATTGCAAACCGCGGCCGGGGTTGATGTCGAGATAGTAGGGAGCATTCTCGAAGCTCCCGCCGGTGGCGGGATGGCGCGTCACCGTGAGGCTGCCGGCGGTCGGCCGGCCCTGATAGTCGAAGACCGCGACGATGAGGCCGTCGGTGCGATAGCGCGTCGTGGGGCAGCCGGTCGTGCCCGTGATCTCCGCGCCTGGCGGATAGATCTTGGTGCCCTCAGGCAGCCGCGAGCGCGAGCCCTGCGAGGTCACGGAATTGTCGACGAACGCGATCCCCGCGAAGGTCGCGACCATGTCGTCGGCGTGAGCGGGAGCAGCGAGCCAAGCCGTCGACGCGAGCACCACGGCAGCGCGCAAGCGAGCGAGCGAGGACATGATCGGCCACCTCCAATCCGGAGCAGAGGGCGAAATTCTAAGGGTACGCGCGAGCGGCGGCTAGGGAGCGGCGAGGATTTCGGCCTTATTGGTCGATCTCTCAATGCCTCTCCTCATCCGGAGGAGAGCGGCGTAGGATTTGCTCATGCGATACGGGCGCGCGTTCTCGATCGTGGTTGCGGCGACGCTTCTCGCTTGCACGGCCACGCCCCCGGCCGGACCCGCACCGGAAGCGGTTGCGGTCTGTGGGGGTTACGGCCTTCCCTCGGGGTCGCAGGCTTACGGTGCCTGCATTGCAAAGCTCGATCCGCTCGCGCGCTCGGGACAGGCGAACCGGGCGCGCTGCGAAGGGGTTCGTCAGCAAGGGCAGGCGATGGTGACGCCGGGCGGATTTCCAACCGGGTTCGGCAACTCCGTGCAAGGCGATTCGGCCTATCGCCTTTGCCTCAGCGAGCAGGTGCCGTCGCCGGTCCAGATCGAGGTCCCCGGCGGGCGCACGGCGACGTGTCAGCTCGTGGAGACGAACATCCAGTGTTACTGAGCGGTGCGACGGGGGAAAAGCGGTTGGCCGAACAGACTTTTCCGGGCATCCGATTTATCGGAGGTGATGCCGAGGCTCGCTTCGGCCGGCCTTGCGGATGTGGTCGAAAAGCGGAACTGTGCGGGCTTACGCTTATCCCCCCGCCTGCGATCGGAGAGGGAGATTTCGCGCCGGCGGGCGCTGTGACAGACTGCGGCGCGCATGTTCTCGAAGCTCCTCATCGCCAATCGCGGAGAGATCGCCTGCCGGGTCGCGCGCACCGCGCGGCGGATGGGGCTGAAGACCGTCGCCGTCTATTCCGAGGCGGACAA
>DATJVP010000008.1:0-28134 GCA_035581425.1 Allostellaceae bacterium
GAATTTTCTGAATGCAGTCACCCATCTCCCTCATCCTGAGCACGCGACCGAAGGGAGCGCGTCGAAGGACGCAGGGTGCGTTGTCCCGCGACTGTAAGCGACGGATCACGGGAGGTATGCGCGGAGGCGGGGGTTACCTTCCTTGGCCTATTCCGGCCTTGGTGCTTTAATCCCCGCGTTCCCCAGACGGAGGCTCTCATGGACGGTCGGACCCACGGCGATCTCGAGGCGGGCATCATTGCGACGGCGAAGCGCGTGCTGCCCGGCGGAACCTTCGGGAACGTCAGCAGCGACTTCGTGATCCGCGAGGGCAAGGCCGGTCATGTCTGGGACGAGAGCGGCAACGAATACATCGACTATCTTCTGGGCTCCGGCCCCATGCTGGTGGGGCATGCGCATCCGGAGGTGACGAAGGCTGCGAGCGAGCAGGTCGCGCACGGCACCACCTTCTTCGCGAATAACCGGCACGGCATCCAACTCGCGGAGGAGATCGTGCGCGCCGTCCCCTGCGCCGAGCAGGTGCGCTTCGTCTCCAGCGGCACCGAGGCCGACCTCTATGCGATGCGCGCGGCGCGCGCCTTTCGCAAGCGCGACAAGATCATCAAATTCGAGGGCGGCTATCACGGCATGAGCGACTATTCGCTCATGAGCCTCGCGCCGAAGCGCCCCGGCAATTTCCCGCTGCCGGTACCGGATTCGCCGGGCATCCCCCAGAGCGTCCGCGACGAGGTGCTGATCGCGCCCTTCAACGACGTCGAGACCGTCGCGAGCCTGATCCGCGAGCGGGGCGAGGAGATCGGCGGCGTGATCGTCGAGCCCTTCCAGCGCATCATCCCGCCGGCGCCAGGCTTCCTCCAGGCGCTGCGCAAGCTCACGGCGGATGCCGGCATTCCCCTGATCTTCGACGAGGTCGTGACCGGCTTCCGCCTCGCCTATGGCGGGGCGCAGGAGTATTACGGCGTGACCCCCGATCTCTGCAGCCTCGGCAAGGTGATCGGCGGCGGCTTCCCGCTCGCGGCGATCGCGGGCCGCGCGGACATCATGGCGCATTTCGACAAGGCGGCCGTGCCCGAGGATCGCTTCCTCGTGCAGATCGGCACGCTCTCGGGCAATCCCGTGGCAGCGGCCGCAGGTCTCGCGACGCTCGAGATCCTCCGCCGCCCCGGCGCTTACGAGAAGATCTTCGCGACGGGCCGCGAACTCATGGCGGCGCTCGACGAGCTCTTGAGGCGCAAGGGCATCGTGGCGCAGGTGATGGGCGAGCCGCCGCTTTTCGACGTAGTCTTCGGCAGCACTGGCATCCACGACTACCGCGGCGTCCTCCGCGGCGACCCCGAGATGCTCCGCACCTTCAACCGCCTCCTGCTCCAGCGCGGCATCTTGAAGGGCGAGTCCAAATACTACATCTCCCTCGCCCACGACGCCGACGACATCCGCAAGACCAAAGAAGCCTGGGCCGACGCCCTCGACGAGCTCGTGAAGACGCGGCGGCGGTGAGGGGCATCGCCGGAGCGCCGCCCGTGCGTCCTTCGAGACGGCCGCTATCGCGGCCTCCTCAGGATGAGGAAAATCGAGGATTGCACGCGCAATGGTCCTCATCCTGAGGAGCGACCGAAGGGCGCGTCTCGAAGGACGCACTGTAGGAATTGCAAGGGAGCCTTATCAATGCCCCACGACATCCTGATCAAGAACGGTCTCGTCATCGACGGTACGGGTGCGCCGCGGCGGCGTGCGGATGTCGCGATCAAGGATGGAGTGATCGCGGAAATTGGGAAGATTTCCGACGGAGCGGCGAAGACCCTCGATGCGTCGGATCTCGTGGTCGCGCCGGGGTTCATCGATCCGCACACGCATTACGATGCGCAGATCTGCTGGGATGGTGCGGTGACCCCCTCGAGCTGGCATGGCGTTACCTCCGTGATCATGGGAAATTGCGGGGTGGGGATTGCGCCCTGCAAGCCCGAGACGCGCGAGATCGCCATGCGCGATCTCGTCAATGTCGAGGGGATTCCCTTCGAGGTGCTCGATCGCGGCATCACCTGGGACTGGGAGAGTTTTCCAGAATTCCTCGACGCGGCTGAGGCGCGGAAACCCTCGCTCAATCTCGGGTTCCTGGCACCGCTGACGCCGTTCCGGCATTGGGTCATGGGCGAGGACTCGATGGAGCGCGCAGCCAATCCCGAGGAGCGGGACCGCATCCAAGCCCTCATCGCCGAGGCCGTCGATGCCGGCGCTTTCGGCTTCTCCTCGACCATCCTCAATCAGCATCTCGGCTATGGGGGGCGCCCGCTCGCCTGCCGCAATGCCGACCGTGCCGAGCTCGGCGCCTATTCCGAGGTGCTCCGGAGCCGCGGCAAGGGCACGATCGAGATCGCGCTCACGCGGCAGATCGGCGTGCTCGACGATGAACAGCTCGACCTCCTGGAGTTCCTCCTCGACGAGAGCGCGCGTCCCGTCACCTTCATCGCGCTCTTCGACCGCGACGATATCCCCGAGGCCGTGCGCACGACCTTGCGCAAGGCGCGGCATCTGATCGCGCGCGGGGCCAAGCCGCAGACCTCGCCGCTGCCTTTGACGCGCGAGATCGACATGCGCAATCCGTTCTCGTTTGGGGCATTCCCGAGCTGGAAGCGGGCCTTCCTCGACACCTCCAAGGAGGCGCAGGCCGTGGTCTATGGCGATCCCGCCTTCCGCAATGCCTTCCGCGAGGACCTGAAGCGCCCGATGGGTTTCGGGAATTGGGACCGCGTCGCCGTGCACGAAGTGCAAAGTCCCGCGATGAAGTCGCTCGAGGGCCGCACCGTCGCGGAGATCGCGCGCGAGCGCGGCAAGGACGGCGTCGATACCTTGCTCGACCTCACGCTCGAGGACGATCTCCGGATCGGCTTCGCAATGCAGTCCTACAACTCTCGGATCGACCGCATGACGGAGATCCTGAACGATCCCGGCGTGCTGATCGCGCTCGGCGACGGCGGCGCGCACCTCGACATGCTCTGCGATTGCGGCTATCCGACCTTCCTGCTGGGGACCTGGGTGCGCGAGCGCGAGATCATGGCGCTCGAGCGCGCGGTACAGCGCTTGACCTCCGAGCCCGCGGACCTCTTCGGCGTCAAGCGCCGGGGCCGCCTCGCAGTCGGCAACCACGCAGACGTCGCGATCTTCGATCCCGCGCGTGTGGGATCGCCGAGCCGGCCGGAGCGACGGCACGATCTCCCCGGCGGGGGGAAGCGCATGGTGAGCGTCCCGCAGGGCGTCGAGACCACCATCGTCAACGGTGCCATCACTTGGGCGCAAGGAAAGCTGACCGGCGCCGCCGCAGGGCGGGTCCTACGCTCGTAGGGCGCGCCACCCCGCGTTGTCACCCATAGCAAACGCCGGTAACCTGACGAGCAGGAGTTCCGGCTCCGCCAGCACATTGGATCGCGCCTAAATCCTATGCCTGATGGGGGAACCATGGCTGCGAGATCGCACGCCGTCACCCGCATGACTCCGCTCGGATGCTTGGCCGCGGCATTGCTGCTGATCGCCGGCATTGCCGCGATACCCTCGGCAGTCCTGGCACAGGGCAAGAAGCCCGCGGCCGGCTCGACCGACTATGTCGACAAGATACGCAATCTCACCTTCACCGACGATTTCGACGCGATGGTGAAACGCGGCTACATCCGCGTGCTCGTGGTCTTCAGCAAGACCTATTACTTCATCGACAAGGGTCGGCAGCGCGGTCTCACCTACGAGGCCTTTACCGTCTTGGATCAGGATCTGAAGAAGCAACTCAAGCTCAAGAAGCGCAAGCTGCAGATCGTCTTCATCCCCGTGACGCGCGAGAAGCTCCTTCCCGAGCTCATTGCGGGCCACGGCGACATCGCGGCCGCCGGTATTACGGTCACGCCGGAGCGGCAGAAGCAGGTCGATTTCAGCAACTCCATCCTCGGCAAAATCGACGAGGTCGTCGTCACCGGCCCGGAATCGCCGGAGATCGCGAGCATCGAAGATCTCTCGGGACAACAGGTCTTCGTGCGCAAATCGAGCTCCTATTGGGAGCATCTCGAGGGCTTGAACGCAAAGCTCACCGCGGCCGGCAAGAAGCCGATCGAACTCAAGCCCGCGCCCGAGAGCCTCGAGGACGAGGACCTCATGGAGATGGTGAACGGCGGCCTCGTGAAGTTCGTGGTCGTCGACAAGCCCATCGCGGAGGTCTGGGCGAAGGCCCTCCCGAAGATAAAGGTCAGGGCCGACCTCGCCGTGAATACCGGGGGCGATTTCGCCTGGGCGTTCCGCAAGGGAAGCCCGCAGCTCGCCAAGGTGATCAACGATTTCATCGCCCGCCACGGCCAGAGCGATGCCGCGCGCGGCGAGATCATCCGCAAATACCTCAAGAGCACGAGGCTCGTGAAGGACTCCACGACCAGCGCCGAGCTCGCGAAGTTCGAATCGACGGTCGCCATCTTCAAGAAATACAGCGACCAATATAACGCCGACTATCTCCTGATGATGGCGCAGGGCTATCAGGAATCAGGCCTCGATCAGACCGTCAAGAGCCGCGTCGGCGCAGTCGGCGTCATGCAGGTGATGCCCTCGACGGGCAAGGAGATGAAGGTCGGCGATATCAAGCAGCTCGATTCCAACATCAACGCCGGCGTCAAGTTCCTGACGCTGATGCGCGACGAGTATTTCCGCAATTTCGGAATGAATGACTTGAACCAGCTCCTTTTCTCCTTCGCCGCCTATAACGCGGGGCCCAACCGCATCCTCCGTCTGCGGAAGGTCGCGGAGCAGCGCGGCTTCGACCCCAACCTCTGGTTCAACAACGTCGAGGTCGTCGTCGCCGAGAAGGTCGGCATGGAGACCGTCACTTACGTCGGCAACATCTTCAAATACTACATCGCCTACCAGCTCGTTATGGAGATGGCAGCGGAGCGCGCGAAGGCCAAGGCGGGCGTGAAGCAGTAACCTGTCCGCTCAGCCCGCGGCGGCGCGGGCGCCCGCCTCGCACTCCCTGAGCATCGCTGTCGCGAGCGGGTCTTCCGGGAACTCCCGCAACACCGTGCGATAGGCCTCGGCCGCACGCTCCAGATCGCCCGCCTCGAAGCGCGCGGAGGCAGCGACCGTGAGCTCCGACAGGCGCTCGTCGCGACGGCGCGGCCCGACCTCGGGATCGTCGCTTCCGGCGATCCCCAGGAGCTCGTAGATCATGAAGGCCTGCTCGCGGCCCTTGACGCGCACGCGCCGCAGGGGCCGCGCGACGATTTGCGGCCCGAGCGCCTCGGCGATGCTGTCGCTGACGCAGATCGCGGTGCCGAAGAGCTTGTTCATGCCCTCGAGCCGCGAGGCCACGTTGACGCCGTCGCCCATCGCCGTATAGCTGAATCGCTCGGGCGAACCGACGTTTCCGACGAGCACCTCCGCGCTGTGCATGCCGATCCGGGTGCGGAAGGTGGGTCGCCCTCCCGCCTTCCAATCCGCATTCGCGGCCTCCATCCGCCGCGTCGCGCGAAGAGCGCCGCGGCAAGCGCGGATCGCGTGGTCCGCGAGCGGCATCGGTGCGCCCCAGAAGGCCATGATGCCGTCGCCGATGAACTTGTCGACGGTGCCGTGCTCCTCGGCGATCGCGCGCGAGAAAAGCTCGAAATAAAGCGACATCTGCGTCAGCAGCTCGCTCGCCTTGCTGCGCTCGGCCTGCGCGGAGAAATTCTCGAGATCGGAGAAGAAGACGGTGAGGCGGCGCGGCTCGACGCCGAGCGCGAGCGGGATCCCGGACTTGACGAGCTCGCGCACGAGATCCAGGGGCACGAAGGCGGCAACCGAGCGGAGCGAGCTGCGCAGGAGCCCGATCGCATGCCGGAGCTGGTCGATCTCGCGGACCGCGGAGGGCCGCACCGAGGTCTCCTCGAAGGAGAGGCTCTCGACGCTCTTGAGCGCGCTCGAGATGCTCTCGATCGGCCGCGACAAGCGGCGCGAGAGGAAGAAGATCAGGATCAGCTCGAGAGCGGTCAGCCCGAGGATCACCCCGACGATCTTGCGGTTCGTCTCTTTGAGGAAGCCAACGAAATCGTCGGTGGGGGTCACCACCACGGCCTCGCGCGGGCGGCCGAAACTGTTGGGAAAGGGTGTGAAGGACGCCGCGAGCTCGCGCCCGTTGACGAGCGAGCGGAAGATGAACTCGGCGCGGCCGCTCTGGACGTGGATCAGGTAGGCCTGGCGCACCTCGGGATCGTCGACGGTGTCGAGCCGCGCGACCTCGAGGCGGCCGTCGACGGCGCTGACGCTCATGCCCCTCTCCGAGCCCGCGATGATCTCGCCCGTATTGGGCTCGGCGAGGATGCTCTTGCTGTTGGGGCTCGCGCGGTGCGTCGAGAGATAGCGCGCGAGCACATCGAAGGTGATGTTGACGGAAGCGCAGCCGATGAAGAGGCCGTCGCGCACGATCGGATACCGCACGGAGACGACGGGATAGCCCGTGTCGGGATTGATCGCGGGACCGCTGATCGCGAGCGCGTTCGATTCCTTGGCCTGCGCATAGCCCGGCAAGCTCCGGGGATCGAGGTCGGTCGGGACACCCTCGGTACTGATCTTGTGCTCCCAGGTGTCGTAATAGGTGCGGTGGCGCAGGCGCTTGTCCCGGGCCGAGAAGGGGTCGATCCAGCTCGAGTGCCAGTTTGCCGCGGCGGGGATCGTCATGTCGTTGCGCCGACGCTGGTCGCTGATCCGCGTCACGACGCGGTAGAAGCCGTCCTCGTAGCCGACATAGGCGGCATCGATCTCGGGACCGGAATTGAGTGCCTGATAGAGCGCGCCGCCGCTGCTTTCCCGGCGGAAGAAGTCGGGATCGGAGGCCGCCACCTCCGAGATGAGGCGGAGGGTCGCCGCGACGCTCTGGATCATGCCCTCCAGGGCCTCGATGTTCTGGAGTCGCGTCTTCGCGACCTCCCCGCGGAGCGTCTCGATGATCGCCTCGCTGTTGCGCTCATAGTTGAAGTAGAGGATGAAGGCGAGGACCGGGAGCGAGAGGCCCACGAAGAGCGCGGCCATGATGAGACTGAGCTTGGGCTTGCGCATGGAACGCGCGAGGCGGCGCTCGAGCCTCCGGTAAAGGAGCCAGGCGGGGACGCACATGAGCGCGAGCACCGCTGCCGCCAGCAGCACCGGCCGGAGCCGCGCCCAACGCTCGATCCCCGAGGCGCCATAGACGAAATCCTTCGGCAGCTCCTCGCCGTCGAGCATACCGAGGTCGCGGTAGGTTGCGGCGATGCCTTCCCAGCGCGCGACGGTCTGGGCTCCCAGCGGGATGAGGTCGGCCTCGATCAGGGATTCGCTGCGCGAGGCCTCATAAAGGAGCGCCTCGCGGCTCTTCCAGCCGGAATACTTCGAGAGGATGAGGTCGACGGTCTGCTCCTTGTGCGCGAGCGCCCAGGCCCAGCCCCTTAGGCTCGCCGCAACGAAGGCGCGCGTGCGGTCGCGATGCTCGGCCTCCTGGCGCGCCGAGGTGCAGATGACGTCGCCGTAGAAGTCGAATCCGAATGCCCTCGGCGAGAAGCTCCGGTAGGGCACGCCGAGCCGGTCGAGGACGAAGGGCTCGTTCGTGCTGTAGGCGACCATAGCGTCGGCGTCGCCCGATATGAGGTCGCGAGGATCCCCGTCGTGATCGATGCGTGGAAGGCGCGCGTAGTCGACGCCCTGGCTCTTCAGCATCGCAGCGATGTCGTCGCTGCCGGGAGCGTCCATGAAGGGGTGCCCCTGAAGCTCCGCGAGCGTGCTGATGTGCGTCCGCGCCGGCGCAAGGATGATGGCGGGCGAATGCTGGAAGATCACCGCGAGCGAGACGAGCCGATCCTGGCCGGGCCGCGGCAGCAAGGCATTGGTGGTGCAGACCCCGAAATCGGCCTTGAGAGAGGCGACCGCCGCGGGGGCATCGATCCCCGGCCCGCCCTCGCGGATCTCTACGTCGAGGCCGGCGCTCCGGTAGAAGCCCTGCTCGACCGCCTGGTAGTAGCCCGCGAACTGGAACTGGTGCAGCCATTTGAGCTGCAGCGAGACCTTTTCCTGTCCGAGCGCCGGGCCCGCCGCGAGCATGGCCATAGCCGCAACGGCAACCGCCCACCGCCGCAGCGCGGCGCGGGCGCGCCCGCTCGTCGATGCCGCAGGCGGTACGGGCATGCCTCCAGTCTAGCCCGAATTGAGCGACGAAATCACCTGGGCGGGCATCGCGGCGCTTGCCTCGCGCTCCCCTCCCCGTCTTATGATCCCTGCATGTCCCCTCGCGAGGAGCTCTCCGCCTATCTCGCCGCCGCGCGGCGCGTCGTCGTCTTCACGGGCGCCGGGATATCCACGGAATCGGGAATTCCCGATTTCCGCAGCCCCGGTGGCGTCTGGAGCCGGATGAAGCCCATCTATTATGACGAGTTCGTGAGCGATCCCGCGAAGCGCCGGGAGGCCTGGGACCGCGTCTTCAACGGAAGCGCGGGCTGGGTCGGCAAGGCGCCCAATGCCGGCCATCATGCGGTGGCTCGGCTCGTCGCGCGCGGCAAGGTGACCGCCGTCATCACCCAGAACGTCGACAACCTGCACCAGCAATCGGGCGTGCCGGCGGCGCAGGTGGTCGAGCTCCACGGCAACGCGAGCTACGCCACCTGTCTGGATTGCGGGCTTCGCCACGAGCTCGAGGTGCTGAAGCAGAGCTATCTCGGGCGCGACGAGGTGCCGGTTTGCCGCGAGTGCAGCGGGCTCGTGAAGACCGCGACGATCTCCTTCGGTCAGGCGATGCCGCGCGAGCCGATGCGGCGAGCGGAGGAAGAGACGCTCGCCTGCGATCTCTTCCTGGTGCTGGGCTCCTCGCTCGTGGTCTATCCCGCCGCGGGATTTCCGCTGCTCGCGAAGCAGAACGGCGCGCGCCTCATTATCGTCAACCGCGAGCCCACGGAGCAGGACAGCTATGCCGACCTCGTCCTTCACGACGAGATCGGCCCCACGATGACCGCGGCGGTGCCGCTCGACTAGGAGAGAGGAGCAGGCGCATGGAGTTCGGCATCCTCTTCACCTCGCATCCCAACACCGACCGCGAGCCTCATCCGCACCGCGACGTGCACGCGCGCGTGACGCACGAGATCCTGCGCGCGGAGGAGCTCGGCTTCGACTACGCCTGGATCGCCGAGCACCATTTCAGCAACCAGTACGGCATCATGCCGGATGTCTTCGTCTATGCCGCCTATCTCGCGGCGCTTACGAAGCGGATCAAGATCGGCACGGCCGTCGTGACGCTGCCGCTCGCCAATCCGCTCCGCGTCGCGGAGAACGCGGCTTTCGTCGACATCCTCAGCAATGGCCGCTTCGCGCTCGGCCTCGGCTCGGGCTACCGGCGCTACGAGTTCGAGGGCTTCGGCATCGATTTCGAGGCACGGCGCGACATCCAAGAGGA
This sequence comes from Allostellaceae bacterium, assembly GCA_035581425.1. Taxonomy (GTDB): domain Bacteria; phylum Pseudomonadota; class Alphaproteobacteria; order ATCC43930; family CGMCC-115725; genus DASZHJ01. The sequence goes on from DATJVP010000008.1 coordinate 9,413, forward strand.
AGCGTTGCCGCTGCTGCTGGAGCTTTTCCGGACGAAGCGCGTCCACCATCGCGGCAAGCATTTCCATTTCGAGGTCAGCGGCGAGTACGAGATCTACCCGCACCCCCTCCAAGAGCCGCATCCCCCGCTCTTCCTCGCGGGTGCCACCGAGCGCTCGATCGTCACCGCGGGGCATAATGGCATGGGCTTGATGCTCTCCTCCTGGACGCCCTTCGAGGGCCTCGCGCGCCAGGCAAAGCGCTATCGGCAGGCGCTCGAGGCAACGCCGCAGCCGCTTTGCGCCAATCCCGCGCGCGGCCACGTCGACGTCGCGCGCTGGGTCTACGTCTCCGAGAGCGATGCCAAGGCGCGCACGGAGAGCGAGGCCGGCATCATTCGCCATCTCGGGCATTTCGCGAGCGGCCACACCTCCGGCTACCTCGGCACCGTCGCCAACCCCACGGGGAAGGAGCAGAGCTACGAGAGCCTCTGCGAGGACATCATCCTGCACGGCTCGCCCGCGACGATTGCGAAGAAAATCGAGCGCCTCGAGGCCATGGCCGGCGTCACCTCGATCATGCTGCATTACCCGCCGTGGTATGGTGTCGAGAAGGCGCTCGCATCGCTCGAGCTCTTCGCGGCCGAGGTGATGCCGCGCTTCAAGACGCCGCAGGGAAAGAAGGCGCGGGCTTGAATCGATGCCGCGGTTAGCCCGCGAGGAGTGAGCCCATGGACCGTCCCCCGCTTCCGCCATTCACTGCCGAGACCGCCGCTCAGAAGGTGCGTCTCGCCGAGGATGCCTGGAACACGCGCGAGCCCGCCCGTGTCGCGCTCGCCTATACCGTCGACAGCCGCTGGCGAAACCGCGCGGAGATTTTTCAGGGCCGCGATGCGATCGAGGCCTTCCTCACGCGAAAATGGAGCCGCGAGCTAGAGTATCGCCTCATCAAGGAAGTCTGGACCTGGCGGGAGAACCGCATCGCCGTGCGCTTTGCCTACGAATGGCGCGACGATAGCGGCCACTGGTTCCGCAGCTACGGCAACGAGAACTGGGAGTTCGACGAGCACGGCTTGATGCGCCGGCGCATCGCCAGCATCAACGATCTCCCGATCGAGGAGACAGAGCGCAAATACCGCTGGCCGCTCGGCCGCCGCCCCGACGACCACCCCGGCCTGACGGATCTAGGCCTCTGACGACTACTTCGCGGGCTCGGGTTCGCGGGCCTTTTTACGCTCTTTGATTTCGACCTCGCCGACGCCGATGGGGGCGGCGCCGACCCAGGGATGGTCGGTGATGTCGAAGACCACGCCGTCGGGACCGCGGTACTTGATCTCGAAATAGGAATTGGCCGTGTTGGGCTCGGGCTTGAGGACGCAGGGCGAGCCAACCTTCTCGAGCTTCCGCGTCGTCTCCTCGAGGTCCTCGACGAGGACGCCGAAATGATGGACGCCGCGGTAGTCGAGACCCTTGCCGAGCTGGTCGACATTCATGAATTTGAGGATCGCGAGGTTCAGCGTGCCGTCGCTCAAGTAATAGCCCCAGGCAAGTCCGGTCGTGGACTCGGGTCCGCCGATCTTGCCGACCTCCTTGAAGCCGAAGACTTCCTTGTAGAATTCCGCGGTCTTGGTGGGATCGTCGGCTGCGAGCGCGATGTGCCGAAGCTTCGCCATGGGCGTCAGTCCTCCGAAGTGAGGGACCGATCCTAGCAGGGACGGGGGCCTGAGTCAGCGGGGGCGGGTCACGATGAAAAGGATGAGGTCCCAGGCGTTCCGCAGGCTCGCCACCAGCAGAATTGCAACCGCGAGCGCCAGCACTTTGGGCCCCGCCACGGCATCCGCCGCCGCCAACACCGCGGCGAGCCAGAGCGCGCTATAGCCGAGGAGAGGGGTGGCGCCGTACCAGAGAAGATCGATGACGCCGAGCCCGCGCCGGCGCACCCGCAGCCCCACGCTTGCGGAATAGGCGAGGCCGAAGACGGCGCCGACGGCGAGGGCACCCGCACGCTCCCAGCCATCGAGCGCGGGAACGAGCGGCACCGCCGAGACCAGGATCACCGTCGCGAGATGGACCACCGTCGGCGTTACGAACTCGCGGATTTCACCGGATCGCTCGCGGGTCAGGAATCCGACGCCGATCGAGACCACGACGAACATCGCCCCCACCAGCGTCCCTGCGATGGTGCCGACATAAACGAAGAACTCATGCCACTCGCGGAGCGCCTCGGCAGCCGGGTCCATTCGCGAATTGAACCACCAAGCCACCAAGGCACCAAGGCCTGTTTGGCGGCATCCCTCGACAGCGCTCGGGATGAGGGCCGCGGGAAAGAAAACTTGGTGCCCGGGTGTCTCGGTGGTTAATAGTGTCGGAAGCACAGGGACGGGAAGGCGCATGCGCATCGAGATCATCTGCACCGGGGACGAGGTACTCACGGGGAAGACGGTCAACACGAACTTCAGCTACATGACGCAGAAGCTGGAGGAAGTGGGGCTCGCCGTGCGCTGGGGGACGACGGTGGGGGACGACCGCGAGACGCTGCTGGAGGCCTTCCAGCTCGCGGCAGCGCGATCCGATGCGGTGATCGTCAATGGCGGGCTCGGGCCCACCGTCGACGACCTCTCGCAGGAGATCGCGGCCAAGGCTGCGGGCGTCGAGCTCATCCTCAACGAGGACTGGCTCCAGCGCATGCAGGAGTTCTTCACGCGCCGCAGCCGGATCATGCCGCCCAACAACCGCAAGCAGGCGATGCTGCCGGAGGGCGCGGAGATTCTCGACAACCCCGTCGGCACCGCCTGCGGCTTCGCGCTCGACATCGGCAAGGCCCGCTTCTTCTTCACGCCGGGCGTGCCGCGGGAGCTCCGGCGCATGCTCGAGGAGCAGATCGTGCCGCGCCTTCTCGCGCGCAGCGGCAATCCCGCCGCCATCTTCCTGAAGCGCTTCCACTCCTACGGACTCGGCGAATCCCACGTCGATGCAATGCTCCAGGGCGTAACGGACCTCGTGCCCGACGGCAGCGTCAAGCTCGGCTTCCGCGCACATTACCCGCAGCTCGAGACGAAGCTCGCGGTGCGCGGCGTCGACATGGAGGAAGTCCGTCGCAAGCTCGCGCCGGTCGAGACGGAAGTGAGAAAGCGACTCGGCAACTTCATCCTCGCGGAGGACGACCGCACACTCGAAGGCGTGATTCTCGAGGCGCTCCAGAAGCAGCGGGCGACGCTCGCGGTCGCGGAGACCTTCACCGGCGGGCAGATCGCGGCGCGACTGCTTCCCTTCCCCGGCGCCGAAACGCTCGTCCGCCGCGGTATCGCCGCGCGCGATCTCCGGGAACTCGCCGCCGCCGCGGGCCTTGCTCCGGCGCCATCCGAGATCGGCAAGGAGAGCGCCGAGGCGGTGGCGAAGGCGCTACGCGAGAGCTCGCATGCGAGCCACGCGCTCGCGGTGCTCGTCGAGCTCGACGAGGGCGCCGATCGCATCGACTTCGGCGCCACCATCTGCATCGGGATCGCGACCGAAAGCGAGACGGCGGTCCGGCGCTCGCGCATTCTCGGCGGGCGCGACTGGGTGCGGCTCGGCGCGATGGAGCTGGGCCTTGATTGTCTCCGCCGCTTCCTGCTGGGCCTGCCCGTTACGGAGCGGATCGATTTCGAGAAGGTCTGACCCCATGCTCACCGAGATCGTCAGAGACCATCGCGCCTGGACGGGCGCGGAGCTCGCGCCGGAGGCCTGGACGCTTGCGGTCCCGCGGGAGTGCCTCGATGAACTCGAGCAGGCGCTGGCGACAATCCGGGCGGAGCCGCTTCCGCTCTATCTGCGCCGGCCCGAGGAATTCGAGTTGGTGGCCTGCCGCGCCCTCATGGGAGAGGTGAAGGAGCGGCTCGCGAGCGGGATCGGTTTTACGGTGCTGGACCGGCTACCGGTCGAGCGGATGACGCAGGACGAGGCGACGGCGCTCTATTGGCTGCTCTCCTCGCTGCTGGCCCGGCCGGTCGCGCAGAAGCTCGACGGAACCATGGTCTATCTCGTGCGCGACACCGGCGCCGCGCTGAAGCCCGGGTCGGGCATCAGGCCCACCGTCACCAACGTCGAGCTCGTCTACCACAACGACAATTCGTACAACGAGACGCCGCCGGAATGCGTGGGGCTCCTCTGCGTGAGCCAGGCGAAGGAGGGCGGCGAGAGTCGGGTCCTCAACTTCTATGCCGCGCATAACCTGCTGCTGCGCAAGCACGGCTCCTTGCTGCCGAGGCTATACAAGCCCTTCTGGTATGACCGCCATCGCGAATTCTTCCCGGGCGAGCCCGAGACGCACGCGGCGCCGGTCTTCGATTTCGATGGAACGCGGCTCAGCGCGCGGCTCGCCATACTGGAAATCCGCGGCGGCTACGAGCTTCGCGGCGAGCGGCTCGATGCAGAGGGCGAGGCGGCTCTCGAGGCGATGCAGGAGGTAATGCATCGGCCCGGACTCGCCGTGGGTATGCAGCTTCGTCCGGGCCAAATCCAATACGTCAACAACCGCAGCATCGGCCATATGCGTACCGCCTTCGTCGACGGCGAGCGGCCCGAGGAGAAGCGGCTCCTGGTCCGCCTCTGGCTCCGCGATGCGGGCCGGCGGGGATACCGGGGATAGGGCCGGCCTCCGCAGCGTATGGCCCTTGCCGCCCTCGAAACCCTCCCATAGAGTTTAATTGAGAATAATAAAATTTCGCGCCCGCCAGTCCGGCGGGGATGCGATCCACCAGGGGAGGAAACGATGATTGCCAAGAGACTCTGGGCCTTTGTCTTCGCCGCCGCGGCGCTCGCCGCCGGAAGCGCGGGCGCGGCCGAGCGCCATTTCACCTTCGGCTACGACCAGCCGCACACTACCGCCTACGGCTATACCGGCGACGTCTTTGCGGAGAAACTCAAGGAGCTGAGCAAGGGGACGATGATCATCGATCAGTTCCCGGGCGCGCAGCTCGGCCAAGAGCCGCAGATGCTCCAAAAGATCCGCACTGGCGACATCGATTTCATCATCTCCGCGACCGCGAACGCGGCGACGGTGGTGCCGGAGGCCGGCGTCTTCTCCATCCACTTCATATTCAGAGGCGAGGAGCACCTGAAGAACGCGATCAGCGATCCCAAGGTGATCGAGGCCTTCCGCAGGATGGTGAAGGACAAGGTGCAAGGCGCGCAGGTGCTGACCCTCATCACCTTGGGCCTGCGCGACTTCTACAGTAAGCGCGAAATCCATAGCATCGCCGATCTCAAGGGCCTCAAAATCCGTGTGCAGGCGACGCCGACGGAAGACACGCTCTTCACCGCATACGGCGCGCAGGTCGTGCACATGCCCTTCGGCGAGGTCTATACCTCGCTGCAGACGGGCGTGGTCGACGTCGCCGAGAACGGCGTCAACGTCTACCTCTCGAACAAGCACTACGAGGTGGCGCCGATCATGTCGATGTCCGAGCACGAGGCGAACGCCAACTGCATCTGGGTCAGCGACAAGGCCTGGAACAGCTTCAGCGACGAGGAGAAGAAGTGGGTGCAGACGGCGGCGGATGAGGTGAATCGTCTCGAGCCGACGCACGCGCTGATGCTTGAGCACGACTCCATGGCAAAGCTCGAGAAGATGGGCGTGAAATTTGTGAAGAACGTCGACAAGAGCGGCTTCATCAAGATCGCGGAGCCCATCCAAGACCAGATCGCGGCGCAGCTCGGGCCTCATGCCGTGGAACTGCTGAAGCTCGTACGCGCGGTGAAGTAGCCGAGCCGGACCGAGACGCTTGAGTGCCACATCCTCGCGCCCCTCTCCTCCCGTCGAGGGAGGGGCGCGGCGCGCGGTCCCCATGAGAAAACCGAGCCGCCTCGTCCTGGAGACGCAGCGCCACCTCAAGTGGCGCCTGCTCGATCCGATCGAGGCAATCACAATGGTTCTCTGCGGGATCTGCCTCGCAGGCTTCAGTACCTCGGTCTTCCTCGACGTGCTCACGCGCGTCTTCCACTCGCCATGGCTCTGGCTGCAGGAGGTCACGAGCACGTTCTTCGTCTACGGAACCTTCATCGGGGCGGCCGCGGCGACGCGGCGCAATGACCATCTCTACCTCTCCGCGATCACCGAGAGCATGACCGGGCGGCCTCGCCTGGCCATCGAGACCTTCGACCGCCTGGTTGTGCTCGCCGTCGCCTATTGCATGACCTATTACGGCTACATCAATTTCCTGCAGGGTTTCGGCAGCTTCCGCATGCCTTCGATGACGCCGATCGCCTCGCTCTATGCGGCGATACCGATCTCGGGGGTGCTGATCGCGCTCTTCGTCATCGAGCAGCTCGTCAACGGCTGGCGCAATGGCTTCGAAGGAACGGGACCCGCGCGCGAGGAGACGAATTTCGAATGAGCGGCGCGCGCGAATGAGCAACGGCTGGATCCTCATCATCATGGGGCTGCTCTTCCTCGGCCTCGGCTATCTCGGGGTTCCCGTCGCCTTCAGCCTCACCGCAGGGGTGCTGGTGGCGACGCTGCTGACGCCGATCAGCCTCCCTTCGATCATCGGCCAGCTCTTCAACGGCATCGATACGGAGGCGCTTCTTGCGGTGCCGTTCTTCCTGCTGGTCGGGGAGCTCATGACCTCCGCCAACGTCGTCGGACGGATGATCGAGCTCTCGCAGGCGATGATCGGCCACGTCCGCGGCGGACTCGCGCAGGTGGTGACGCTCTTCAGCATGTTCTTCTCGGGAATCTCCGGCTCCTCCTCGGCCGACGTGGCCGTGCTCTCGCGCACGCTCGCGGTCTCCATGAAGCGGGAGGGCTATGACCCCGGATTCATCGCGGCGCTCATCGCTTCAGCCTCCACGATGGCGAACCTGATCCCGCCTAGCATCATGGCCGTCGTCTACGGCGCCACCGGCAACGTTTCGATCGGCGGCCTCTTCCTCGGCGGCGTTGTGCCGGGGGTTCTGGTCGGCATCGGCCTCATGATCTACAGCCACTTCTTCGGGCCTATCGGGTTCCTGAAGAAGCGCGCGACCTTCTTCGAGTTCGCCGGCGCCGCCTGGCGCGCCTCGATCCCCCTGGTGATCCCCGTGATCATCATGGGCGGCATTCTCTCGGGCTGGTTCACGCCGACGGAGGCGGGACTCATTGCCGTCGTCTATATCCTCGTGGTGGCGATCCCCGCGCTCAACTGGCGCCACTTCAGCGAGCTTCCGCTCGATTTCGCCAAAGCAGGACTCCTCTACTCGATTCCGCTCATCACGGTCGCGGCGGCCTCGGCCTTCGGCTGGATGCTTGCCTATCTGCGCGGACCCGATCTCGTTTCCGATTGGATCAGCGTCCGGGCCGGCACTGACCCCATGACCATCATGTTCCTGCTGGTCGCGGCATTCGTGATCATCGGCGACTTCGTCGACGCCATCCCCGCGATCATCATATTCATGCCGATCATCAACAGGCTCACGGAAATCGGCAATATCAACCCCGTGCACATGGGCGTCGTCATCATCGTGACGCTCGCCTTCGGCCTCATCACGCCGCCCTACGGCATAGCGCTCCTGATGGCCGCGAAGTTCGTGGACGTCAAATTCTCTACCGCCCTGGTGCGCTCGCTGCCGCTCTACGTCGTGTTCTTCGCGACCATCGCCTTCTGCATCTTCTTTCCGGACGTCGTGCTATGGATTCCCAAGCACGTGCTGCCCGAGTCTGTCGGCTGCTTCAAGGCCCCCGGCGGCAGCGGGTACATCTGCCCGAGCTGACCTCCCTCAGCCGGCGATCCCTCGCAGGAATTTCGTCCGCTGGCCGGCTGCGGCGAGGACGAAGGAGAAGTCGTTGCCGCCGAGGATGAAGCGCGCGCCCATGGCAATGTATTTGCGCATGAGGTCCTCGGTGTAGACGCCGCCCATCCCCGCCCATTTCCCGTGCTTCTTGCAGGCGCCGATCACGCGCTCATAGGCGGCGGCGATCTTGGCATCGCCGAGGCCGCCGGGGATGCCGTGCTCCATCGAGAGATCGTTGGTGCCGATCAAGAGCACGTCGATCCCGGGGACGGCGGCGATCGCTTCGGCATTCTCGACGGCGCGCGGGGTCTCGATCATCACCACGAGGAGCGTCTCGGCGTTGACGATCGCGGTCGCCTCGCCGAGCGGCACCGCTGCAAAGCCGAATTGCGCCATGCTGCCCGCAACGGAGCGATGCCCCTGCGGCGGGTATTTGAGGCGGTCGACGATCCCCCGCGCCTCATCCGGCGTATCGACATGCGGCATCACGATCCCCGCCGCGCCGCTGTCGAGGAGGCGGGTCGCGAGCGAGAAGGCGCCGGCGGGAACGCGCGGGATCGGCGCGATTCCCGCATCGAGCGCCGCCACGGCCATCTGCGCCGCGGTGTCGAGGCCGATCGAGCCGTGCTCCATGTCGACGAAGAGCCAGTCGAAGCCCGCCGTCGCCATCATCCGGGCGATGTCGACGGTGCGCGCGAGGCGGACGCCGCAGCCGAGGGCAAGCTCGCCCTTCTGGAGGCGCTCGCGCGCGGGATTCTTGAAGGCGGTCATGGCGGCGGATTCCTCCCTGGGATTTGCGCTCGCTGCTAGTCTAGCAGGCGTGACGGAGAAAGCGGATATCCCCGGCCGCGACCGCCGCAGGGCGGCGGCGATTGCAGTGCTGGCGGCACTCGCGATCGTGGTGGGGCTCGCCCTCGTCTGGAGCGCGCTCGGTATCGGTGGCGCAAACCTGCAAGCGCTCACGGCAGACGAGGTCGAGCGCTTCGTCGCACAATGGCAGCCCTGGAGCTGGCTCGGCTCCATCGTGCTGATGGTGCTGCATTCCTTCCTGCCGCTTCCCGCAGAGTTCATCGCAATCGCGAACGGTATTCTTTTCGGGTCCTTTTGGGGCGTTGTCGTCACCTGGGCGGGCGCGATGCTCGGGGCGGTCCTGTCTTTCGCGCTGGCGCGCAGCCTTGGCCGGCCGTTCCTGCGCTGGGTGGTGCCCGAGCGGCACTGGGCGCGGATCGAGAGGCTGCCGGTGACGGCAAGGCCGCTCCTCGCCGTGCGGCTCATGCCGGTCATCTCCTTCAACCTCGTGAATTATGCTGCGGGAGTGCTGGGCGTCACCTGGTGGACCTTCCTTTGGACGACGGCGCTTGGCATCCTTCCGATCGTCATCGCAATGGTGGTGGTGGGGCGGAACCTCATGGCAGCGCCCTGGTGGATCTGGGCGGGCTTCGCCGCGGCGAGCCTCATTCTCCTGGCGTTGCCGCGGTTCCCGAGGAGGAAATCATGACGGGTGAGCGCGTTCATCTGAGTGCGGCGGCCGCGCGCGAGCTCGCGGAGGCGGCGCTCCGCGGGATCGGCTATGACGCGGAGGAAGCGTGGATCATCGCCGACCACGTGCTCGACGCCGCCCTCTGCGGCTATGAGTATTCGGGCCTCTCGAAGATTCTGAACCTCCCGGCTTCGCCGCGTTTCGGCATGCCGCGTCGTCCGGTCTCGGTGCTTCGGGAGACGCCGGTCTCGCTCCAGCTCGATGGCGGCAACCAATCGGGAATGATCGCGCTCTACCGCGCGACGGAGCTCGCGATCGCCAAGGCGAAATCCGCGGGGATCGCGCTCGTTGGGCTCGCCGATAGCTGGCAGAGCGGGCGGAGCGCCTATTACGTCGAGAAGATCGCGCGCGCGGGTCTCGTGGCGATTCACACCGCGAGCAGCACGCGCATGGTGGCGCCCTTCGGCGGCGCAGGGCCCGCGCTCGGCACCAATCCCATCGCGATCGGACTCCCGAGCGACGATGGCGCAGTCGTCCTCGACATGGGCACCTCCGCCTTCATGATGTCGGAAGTGATGCATCGCGAGCGTATCGGCGAGCTGCTACCCGATGGCGTGGCACTCGGACCCGACGGCGCCCCCACCCGCGATCCCTCGGCCGCGCGGGCGGGCGCGCTGCTGCCCTTCGGCGGCTACAAGGGCTTCGGTCTCGCGCTGATGATCCAGGCGCTGGGATTGCTCGCGGGCGCGGCCGACGACGTCGAGAGGGACAACGGCTACCTCTTCATCGTCTTCAAGCCCGACCTCCTGAGTTCGCTCGATCGATTCAAGGCCGAGGTGAGCGCCCTCCTCGCCCGCGTCAAATCCGTGCCGCGCGCCGAGGGTACGGCCGAGATCCGGATCCCCTCGGAGCGCGCCTTCCGCACCCGCGAGCGCCTCATGCGTGAGGGCATCGAGATCGACCGCTCGGTCTACGAGGCTCTATTGCGGTTGAAGACACCGACGTGAGGGTTGGGCGACCCGATCGATAGCGCCCTGTCAGCTATTCCTTCAGCACGGATTTGTACTCGTCCGCGATTGCGCCCACGGCGGCGACGAAGCCGTCGTAGTCGGCCTTCTCGAGTACGATCGAGAGCGTGAGGTAGCTGCGGCGCGCGCTGTAGAAGCCGCGCGCCATCAGCTCCAGATGCAGGAGCGCGCGCTTCTCCTCGCAGGCGACGACGTCCTTGGGCGTGCGGATGGGCGTCGTCTGGAAGTGGATGCTGAGGAGCGAGCCGACGCCGGTCGACTGCATCGCCACGCCCTTCTCCTTGAAGACCGCGTTGAGCCGAGCCTTCAAGCTCTCGCCGGTCGCGCTGAGCGTGCGTGCAGCCTCCGGCGTGTAGATCTCGCGGAGGCCGACGACGCCCGCGGCCATGCTCATGACGTTGTTGTTGAAGGTGCCGGCGTGGGCGATGCTGTCCTTGCGCGTGGGATCGTAGCGCTCCATGAGCCGCCGCGCGCCCCCGAAGGCGCCGAAGCTGAAGCCGCCGCCGAGATACTTCCCGAACGTCGTCATGTCCGGACGGATGCCGTGCGCCTCCTGGAGGCCGCCCGGCGAGAGGCGCGAGGTCATGACCTCGTCGAAGATGAGGACGATGCCGTGCTTGGCCGTCGCATCGCGGAGCGCCTGCAGGAACTCGCGGCTCGCGGCGATCGCGCCCGAGGCGCCCATCATGGGCTCGAGGATGATCGCGGCGAGCTCGTTCTTGTGCTTCTCGATCAGCGCCAGCGTGCCGTCGATATCGTTGTAGGTGCCGATCACGAAGGGCATGGGCACGTTGATCGGATTGGTGCCGCCGCGGAAGCTCAGGACGCCGCCGTGATACCCGCTCTCGAAGACGAGGATGTGGCTCCGCCCCGTGATCGCGCGCGCCGTCACCAGCGCCATCAGGTTCGATTCCGTGCCGGAATTGGTGAAGCGGATGAGGTCGATCGAGGGGAAGCGCGCCTTGACGAGGGCGGCGAGCTCGGCCTCATAGGCATTGGGCCCACCGAGCGCGATCCCGTCCTTTAGCGCGTGCTGCGCCGCCGCCATGATCTTCGGGTGCGAGTGGCCGTAGAGGCCCGCGGAATATTCCCCGAGGAAATCGGTGTAGACGTGGCCGTCGATATCCGTGAGGCGTTGTCCCTCGCCCTTCGCGAAAGCCGCGGGGAAGGGGCTGTAGTGCAGCACCGTCCGGGTATTTCCGCCGGGCATGGCGCCGGCCGCGTCCTTGACGCGCTTCTCGCTCTTGGGGTTGGCCGCAGCGAAGCGGCGCTCGGCATCGGCAAGCGCGGTCGCGAGGTCGAAGTTGACGCGGGTATCGGGCATGGAGGGGTCTCCCCGGGGTGAGGGGGCATTGTGGCGCCTGGGATCGAGATGCGCAATTGCGCGACCCTCGCTCCCTGCCGCACCGCGATGGGAGGGTGGTGGGGGCGCTAAGCCGTCAGCTCGTCTTCATCTCGCCGAGATAGGCCTGCTGCACCATCTCGTTGTCGCGGAGGCTCTTGGCGGAGCCCTCCAGGACGACGGCGCCGGTCTGCAGGACGTAGCCGTGGTTCGCGATCGAGAGCGCCATGTTGGCGTTCTGCTCGACCATGAAGATGCTGGTGCCGTTGCGGTTGATCGCCTGGATGATGTCGAAGACCTGCTCGACATAGGCGGGCGAGAGGCCCATCGAGGGCTCGTCCATGCAGAGGAGCCGCGGCCGTGCCATGAGAGCGCGCGCCATCGCCACCATCTGCTGCTCGCCGCCGGAGAGCGTGCCCGCGAACTGCATGAGGCGCTCCTTGACGCGCGGGAAGAGCTCGAAGATCCGATCCATATCGGATTCGATCTCGGCCTTGTCGTCGCGCGTATAGGCGCCCATCTCGAGGTTCTCGCGCACGGTCATGCGCGGAAAGAGGCGGCGCGCCTCGGGCACCGGGGCGATGCCGCGGCGCACCCGCTCGGCCGTGGGCAGGTTGCTGATCTCCTTGCCATCGTAGGTGACGGTGCCGCGTTGCGGACGGACGATGCCGAAGATCGTCTTCATGGTCGTGGACTTGCCGGAGGCATTGCCGCCGAGCAGGCACACGATCTCGCCCTCGCCTACCACGTAGTTCACGCCCTTGAGGACGTGGAGCTCGCCGTAATAGGTGTCGACGTCCTTGAATTCAAGAAGCGGCCGCCGCTGGGGCTGCTGCTGTCCGTCCGAGATAGGCACGCAGGACTTCCTTGTTGCTGTGGACTTGCGCCGGGGTGCCCTCGGCGATCTTCTCGCCGTGGTCCAGCACGATCACTTTGTCGGCGATCTCGTTGACGACGTTGAGCTTGTGCTCGATCAAGACAATCGTGACCCCGCGCTCGCGCAGGCCCCGGATCTGGTCGGTGAGCTCGAGCGTCTCCGTCGGGTTCATGCCCGCCGTGGGCTCGTCGAGGAGTAGGACCATCGGCTCCGTGACGAGCGCGCGCGCGATCTCGAGCCGCCGCCGGTTGGCGTAGGAGAGCGTGCGCGCCAAGTGCATCACGCGCGGCAGCAGGCGGTTGCCGAATATGCTGAGGATCTCGAGCGCGTGCCTCCGCGCTTGCTCCTCCTCGCGCCGAACGCTCGGCGGCCGGAACACCGCGCCGAGGGCGCCGGTCGAGGTGCGCGTGTGCGTCCCCACGAGTGCGTTCTCGAGGAGCGTCATGTTCGCGAAGAGGCGCAGGTTCTGGAAGGTCCGGGCGATGCCGCGGTCGACGATCTCATGCGCCCCAAGGCCGATCACCTCCTCGCCCGCGAGCTTGACCGAGCCCGCATCCGCCTCGGTGAGACCGGTGACGAGGTTGAAGAAGGTGGTCTTGCCGGAGCCGTTCGGCCCGATCACCGCGACGATCTGTCCGGGCATCACCGTGAGGTCGAGGCTGCGCACGGCCTGGATGCCGCCGAAGGCCTTGGCGAGGCCCTTGATCTCGAGGAGCGGCTTCGAGGGATCGACGGGCTTGTGATGGAGCGGAGCCATCTCGCCCTTGATGCCGCCGCGGGACGGCACGGCCGTCTGCTGCGCATGCGTCAGCGCAGTGACGGCGCGCCGTTCGGGGATCAAGCCTTGTCGTCGGTAGAGCATCATCACCACGAGGATGATGCCGAAGATGAGCTCGATCGACTGGACGATGTTGATGGTCTGGAGGAAGCCGATGCCCGTGAGATCGCCGAATCTGTGCACCCACTGCTCGAGGTCCTGCAGGAACCAGGATTGCAGGAGCTGCAGGAGGAGCGCGCCCACGACGACGCCGGCGACGCTGCCCATGCCGCCGAGCACGATCATGACCAGCAGCATGACCGAGACCGGGAACTGGAACATTTCCGGCGTCGCGGTCTGGAGCTTCGCGACGTAGAAGGTGCCGGTCATGCCCGCGAAGCCCGCGCCCACCGCGAAGGCGAGCAGCTTGAGGTTGGTGCGGTTGACGCCCATCGCCTCGGCCGCGATCTCGTCCTCGCGGATCGCCATCCAGGCACGCCCGATGCGCGAGGCCTTGAGGCGCGTGCTCACGAATATGAGCAATACGATGAGCGCGAGGCCGAGGTAGTAGAACGGCGTCGAGAGCACGCCGAAATTCCCGTACCAAGGCAGATAGGGCGGCAGCGCACCGTTGAGGCCCGCGGCCCCGTTGGTGAGGGTCGGCGTGTTGCGCGCGACGATGGGCACGATCTCGCCGAAGCCAAGCGTCACGATCGCGAGATAGTCGCCCTTGAGGCGGAGCGTCGGCGCCCCGAAGAGCACGCCGAACAGGGCCGCCACGACCGCCGAGATCGGCAGCATCAGCCAGAACGAGACCTGGAAGTGCACGTGGTCGGGCTCGACGCCGTCGACATGGAAGTGCGAGACGAGCCCCAGGACCTCGAAGGGCCCCCACCATTCATGCCATACCGGCTGCACCTGGTAGGACGAGAAGATGCCGTAGGTGTAAGCGCCGATCGCGAAAAAGGCGGCGTAGCCGAGATCGAGGAGACCTGCGAAGCCCACGACGATGTTGAGGCCGAGCGCCAGAATGGCGAAGGCCATGGCGTTCGCTGCGGCGTCGATGTCGCCCTCGTTCTTGTCGAGGATCGGGAAGACGATCGCGAAGACCAGGACTGCGAAGAGGACGCTACGGCGCCACTCCTCGCTGAGAATCCGATCCCAGAGTGCCGGAATGAGGCCGCGGGAACGTTCGATCGGTGCGTTTGCCATGTGCGCCGCCGCTCAGGATTTGGTGGGCGCCGCGCGCCCCATCAGCCCGACCGGGCGGAAAACCAGCACGATCACCAGGATCGAGAAGATGATGACGTCGGTCCAGCGCACGTCGATGATGCTGCCGCCGATCGACTGGATGAGGCCGATCAGGATGCCGCCGACCATCGCGCCGGGGATGTTCCCGATGCCGCCGAGGACGGCGGCCGTGAAGGCCTTCAGGCCTGCGGAGTAGCCGATGATGAAGCTCGTGTAGTTGTAATAGAGGCCGAAGACCATGCCGGCCGCGCCCGCGAGCGCCGAGCCCAGGAAGAAGGCGGTCTGCACGACCCGGTCGACGTCGACGCCCATCATGCGTGCGGCTTCCTGGTCCTGCGCCGTCGCCTGCATCGCCTTTCCAAGCTTCGTCCTGCGCACGAAATAGTGCAGGCCTGCCATCAGGATGAGCGAGACGACCCAAAGCAAGACCTCGCGCAGGCGGATCTCCGCCTGGTCGCCGAAGAGCAGCGCCGGCGGGATCTCCCATTTCGCCGGAGGCAGCGGATTGGCGTAGTTCTTGGTATCGGCGCCAACATTGAGCAGCACGAGGTTGTAGATGATGTAGGAAAGGCCGATGGTCGTGATCATCGGCGCGGTCCCGGATATGCCGCGCAGCGGCCGCAATGCCACCCGCTCGATCGCCATGCCGAGGGCGCCGGTCAGGACCATCGTCACCAGGAGCGCCAGGACGAGCGCGCCGATGAGCGGCAGCCCATAGAGGATGACGTTTTGGCTTTCCATCCCCATCGCCTGGAATACCCAGAGCGCGATGAAGGAGCCCAGCATGAAGACGTTGAAATGGGCGAAATTGATGAGCTCGATGATGCCGTAGACCATCGTGAAGCCGAGCGCGAGGAGCGCATACATGGCGCCCAGGCTCACTCCGTTGATGATCTGCTGCGGCAGGATCTGCCAGAAATCATCGGGCAGAAAGCCGAAACCCACCAGGAGGATCGCGGCGATCGCGACGACGATCGCCAGCGAATAGCGCCGGAGGAAGCCCAAATAGACAGTCATCTATCTGGACTCCTCCGGCTCGTACTCGAACAACTCAGCGTTCCTTAGGACTGCGGGCTCTCTGGCGCAACGCCCAGATAGACCGTGTTGCCGGCTTCGTCGTCGACCGGCTTGCTCGGATCGCGCTTGTACTGGTAGACGCTGACGATCTTGGTCACGATGTCGCCGTTGTTGTCGAACGAGACCTCGCCCTGGAGCGTCTGCAGCTTAGTCGACTGGATCGCATCGCGGACGTTGTCGCGATTGACCTCTTTGCCCGAAGCGACCACGCGCTTGATCGCGTCGACGATCACGAGCGCGCCGTCATAGGCCGTGACGGAGTAATTGTCGGGGCCTACGCCGTACTTCGCCGTGAAGCGCTTCACGAACTCCTGGACCTTGGGGTCCGTCAAGAGCTCGGGCGAGGCGTCGGTGGCGTACCAGCCCTCGACCGCCGGGAAGCCCACGCCCTTGAGGAAGCTCGCGCCCTTGACGCCATCGCCGCCCGCCTTCTTGACGTTCGGGATGATGTCATAGGCCTGCTTCGCCAGCTTCACGCCCGCCTGCGCCACGCCGCCGTAGTAGAGCATGTCGGGGTTGAGCGCCTTGATCTTCGTCAGGATCGTCGTGTAGTCCGCGTCCTTCGGATTGAGCTGATCGCGGCCCAGCACCTTGATCCCGATCTTCGCGGCCTGCTTCTGGAAGCTGTCGGCGATGCCGACGCCATAGGCGCCGCTGTCGTCGAGCACGTAGACCGTCTTGATGCCGACCTTGTCCTTCACGTAGTTGGCCATGTTCGGGCCTTGGAAGGCGTCGGTCGTGACGGTGCGGAAGTAGATCGCCTTGCCCTTCGGCCGGAACTGCGCGGCCATCGCGGGGTTGGTGATGTCGGGGTTGGTCGAGCTCGGCGTGATCGTGGCGAGGTTCGCCTCGCTCAGGATCGGCGTCATCGCCTTGCCCTCGCCGCTCATCTGCGGGCCAACGTTCGCAACGACCGAGGGATCGGCGACGAGCTTCTTGGTGTTGGTCGCGGCCTGCGCCGGGTCGTACTGGCCCGCTGTCGCCGTGCCGCTGTCGTAGATCACGACCTCGATCTTGTAGCCGGGAATGAGGCCACTAGCATTCGCCTCTTCGATCGCCATCAACGCGCCGTTTTTGATCTTGGTCGCGTCCTCGGCATCGGCGCCGGTGAGCGGCAGCGTGATGCCCACCTTGACCGTCTTATCCGCAGCTTGCGCATGCCCGAAGCCGGCTACGCCGACGAGGGCAGCGACCGCTGCGAACGCGGCAGCCTTGACTCCGCCGCTCAGATACTTAAATCGCCTCATGATTGGACCTCCCAAATAGCCTTTGCGGGGCACCTCGCGGCGGTCACATGACTTCCGCGATGTTCTCTATTGCAAAAACCTTACCACCCTCCGAGTGCATGGGGAAGGTGGCATGCAAGCCGCCGCGATTAACACTTAGGGGGCCAGATTCTTGATTGGTTCTCGCGAAACACGCAGCCGGTCGCGCGCGCGCCGCCGCATCGGCGTGCAGCGTGCTCGGCAACACGGCAGTGTCCGCTCATCCCGACGGACGGTTTCGCCGCGCGGCGTCGATCTCCGTCTTGAGGACATTGCGCTGTAGCTTTCCCGCGTGATTGCGCGGGAGGCGCGGCAGCCACACGAGGGCAAATTTTCGAAATCCTGCGCCGCCGACGCTCGCTTCGAGGCGCGACATCGTTTGCGTGTCGAGAGGGCCGGTTCCGACGAGCGCGATGCAGAGCTCGGCCGCGCCGTCGCGCCCGAGGACGCTGCCGATCGCGAGCTCCGCGATGCCGCTCGCGCGGCGCAGGTGCTCCTCGAGCGCCTCGGGGAGCACCTTCCGCCCCTCGAAGTTGAGGAGGTCGTCGGCGCGTCCCAAGAGCTCGAGCCGGCGCGGGCCGTGCAGCACGCCGATGTCGCCGGGATAGAACCAGCCGTCGCGGAGCATCCGCTGCGTCGTCCTGGGATCGTCGAGATACCCCGAAAACATCGATTCCGTGCGCACGCGCAGGCGGCCCGGCTGGCCCCAGGGGAGGCTTCGGCCCTCCTCGTCCACCGCTTCGATCGCGACGCCCGGCCAGATATCGAGATTGTCGGCGGCGCGGTGGAGACCGTTCGTTCCGATGAATCCGACCTCGTTGCAGCCGTACATGTCCGAAAGCGCGCCGCAGAGCCGCGCCACCGCCTCGGCGCGAAGGCTCGCGGAGATCGCGCCGCCGAAGGTCGCGATCACGAGGCCGGGCATGCGCTCGAAGCCCACGGCCATCTTGGCGAGCACCTCGCGCAGATGGGTCGGTAGCATGACCACGAGATCGATCTTGTGCGTGCGCAACGCCTCCGCCACTTCCATGCGGCCCTCGCGCACGACCGTGCCGCCCGCGCGCAACGTGGCGCAAATTTGCGCATAGGCGCCGCCGATCGAGAACGGCATCACCGTCAGCGTGCGCGTGCCGATGCCGAGCCCGTAGCACCAGATCCAGCGGCTCGTCCAGGCGTCGAACATGCGCCGCGTGAGATGCAGCCGCTTCGGCGCTCCGGTGGTGCCGGAGGTGCGGAGGATGCGAAGCGCGCTCTCCGCCGGCGGCACCGGCAGCGGTTCCGTCTCCACGGCGGAAAGACCCTGCGCGCCATCGATCCAGGCCTGGTTCAGGATCTCGCTCCGGCGTGGCCGCGCGCGCTCCGGCAGCGGCGTTTCCGAGAGCACGAGATCGGCGCCTTCGAGCAGCGGCAGTGCCACTTCGCGCTCGTTCGCGATGAGCGAGGCGGTCGCAAGACCCAGCCGCTCGCAGGCAAAAAGGATTACCAGGTGGATGTAGACGTTCTCGCAACCGACCACGACCGTGCCGCCGGCGGGAATCTCGAACTCGCGCAAGCGCCGGGTAAAGGAGCGGATATTGCTCGCGACCACGGCGTAGCTCACGGCATTCCCGTTGCTGAGGAAGGCCGGCGCGTCCGGCCGCTGTTCCGCATGAAAGGCGATGTAGTCGGCGGTCATCGCTCAGGGCCTCCGAAAGACATCGGCGCCGCCGAGCCAGCGCCGCAGCGCCTGCGGCTCGCGCAGCAGCAGGGCCAGCGCGGCCGTCAACTCCACGAGATGGCTCGCGAGGCCGAGATCGGCAAGCGCTGCCAGCTCGCCGCTCATGATCCCGGAAGCGACGAGGCGCGGCGTCACGAGGCTCGGCATCGCCCGCAGCGCAGGGCCCCCTGTCTCGAAATGCCGCTCGCAGTCGCGGACGCTC
>DATJVP010000009.1:0-2234 GCA_035581425.1 Allostellaceae bacterium
GGCCGCGACCAGGCGTACCGGCTCGCCGTCGCCGACCGCGCGGAGTGGACGGCGGGCCGCATCGCGACCCGGCCGCCCAGCCACGAGGCGAAGGACGAGCCGGCGAGCTCGGACGGATCCGGGAAAAAAGCGGCCTAGGCCGATGGCGCGCCCTGGCATGGCGACGCCTACCGCAGCTGAAGGGAGAGCCATGAACAGGAACGTAGCCGTCCTCCTCCTCATGCTCGCCGCGGGCTGCAGTAGCCTGGAGCAGCGCGAAGCCCCCCCGCCGGCGATGGATCCGTCGCGCAAGGTAAGCGTGCAGGTCTGCACCAGAGTCATCAACAACGACGGCGGCAACCTGCTGTGCCGTGAGGAGACCGAGGCCGAGTACCGCGCCAGGATCGCGGAAGAAGAGCGGCAGGCCAGGGCCCAGAAGGAAGCCGAGGAGCGCGCCGAGCGCGAGCGCCTCGAGCGTGAGCGCGCAGCAGCGCTTGCGGCGGAAGAAGCCGCCCGGAAGGCGCGGCTTGCGGAGGAGGAGCGGCTCGCCGCCGAGCGCCGCCGGCTGGAGGCCGAGGCCGCGGCCGCGGCCGCGGCAGAGCGCGAGCGTCAGGAGAAGCTGGAGGCAGAAGCCCGTGCCCGCCAGCTTGCCGAGCAGGAAGCGCGCGAGGCGGCCGCGCGTGAGTGCCGGCGTCTCGAGCAGGAACGGCTCGACGGCCGCGCTCTGCTCACGAACTTCGTCGACAACTACGGCCGGATCGAGGAAAACAAGGGAATAGCCAGACAAATAAGCTCGTTCCTCGCCAAGCCTTCCAAGGCGAAGCCATGCCCGCCAGAATGAAGGCCAACGGGCCGTGCTATTAGAACTGAGAGTGTGGCGTTGCCCGACCCCTCCCTCTCAAAAGGGTTCTCGGCGATCCTGTTCGGGCAATCTCTTCGTTGTGCCAGTGCGCCCGAACAACACGTAGAGCACGCACAGCGGCCCAACGAAGAGCATCATCACGAACCAGACCCACCGGCTGTTGCGCGCCGCGTCCACCAGCGCCCACACGTAGAACCAGAGCGCCGCCAACCCTACCAAGAGTGCCACCACAATCCCCGCCACCAAGGCCCCGTCGTCGTTTTGCCCTCGATGGGGGGCGGCGCTCGCCACGTTCGTGGCGAGGACGAGGATGCAGGCAGTGATGGTCTTGAAAGTTCTCATGGTCACGCGGTCTCCTCATCGGCTTGACGTCGCTCGCGACGACGCGCCCGCTTTCGGTCGAAAGCGGGCAGTCAGCGGAGAATGCCGAGCCGCAGGAGTCTACGCGGGCAACCTACGGACCAATAGTCCAAGGGTGGCGAGACTTGGCGGATTGGCAATCCGCAGGGCTTCAAGGAACTTGTCTAGGCCGCCGCTTCGAGCGCGCGTCGCGCGAGCGCCGAGCGCCGGTCGGCGAGCGTCTCGACCATCTCGAAGTGGTTCAGGCCCTTGCCGACGAGCAACGGCGTCGACAGTTTTTCCGCGAACTCCTTCGACTGGCGGAAGAACTCGGGTCCCTCCTTCTCGCCGCACGCTACCGTCACCGGGCAGCCGATTCGCTTGACGTGCCGGATCGGCGAGTATTCGTGCTCCAGCTGCTCGTCGATCCTTACATAGCTGTTCCGCGAGGACAGCCTCACCGGCTCGAGGTCGTACACGCCCGAGACGAGCAGGCCGGCGTCGAGGAACGAAAGTGTCGTCAGCGCGCACGCGGACAGATGCGCGCCCGAGGAATGCCCGATCAGCACGAATCTCTTCGGCTTAAGTTCTCTACGCAGGAGCTCGAGCGCGCGGCACACCTGCGACACCATCTCAGTCATCGTGATCGAAGGCAGCAGCCCGAAACCGAGCGCGGCATACGTCGCGCCGGCGTTCAGAAACATCTCTGCGGCAAAGGCACTGGGGCGCCTGCCCATTCGCGCCCAGGCGCCGCCGTGCACGAAGGCCACGACCTTGTCCCGGCGCCCGCCGTAGATGTCGAGCGCCTCGGCCTCGCTCGGCCCGTACGCCAGCGTCTCGGGCTCGCCGTGCTTCGCCCTCACCGCATCGCTCGCCGTGCCGTAGCGCTTGATGATCTCGTCGGCGTTGGGAGCGAAGCTGCGCTGCTCGTACTGCCGGTCGAGATCGGCTTGCGTGTAGTCGCGGAAGATCTTCAAAAGAGGATCGCCACGCCGTCGATCTCGCCCTCGGAGTTGACGAGCTCGACGCGCTTGTGCGCGATGCGGAAGGTCTC
>DATJVP010000010.1:0-21358 GCA_035581425.1 Allostellaceae bacterium
GAACGAGGTCTGGGGCTATAACGCGGGGGTCACGACCCATACCCTCGAGACCCATGTTTACCGGCTCCGGCAGAAGATCGAGCGCGACCCCGCCCATGCGGAAATCCTGGTCACGGAGCCGGGCGGGTATCGATTGGTTCCTTAACCATTTATTCCGCTACTTTTTCCCTCGACCCCGGCCCACCCGCCGTCTACCAATTTGAAGCGCGGAACTAGGGTCAGCGGGAGTATGGCGGAAACCAGGGATTCGGATATCACCGTCCGCTTCTGGGGCGTGCGTGGCAGCATCGCCTGCCCGGGCCCAGACACCGTTCGCTATGGCGGCAACACCTCCTGCGTTGAAGTCAGCCACGCCGGCCGCGTCTTCATCTTCGACGCCGGGACGGGCCTGCGCGCGCTCGGGGAATCGTTGCTCGCGAAGGACGGGCCGGTCGATGCCGACCTCTTCTTCAGCCACACCCACATGGACCATGTCTGCGGCCTGCCCTTCTTCCGGCCGGCATTCCAGCCGGAGAGCCGGCTGCGCTTCTGGGCGGGTCACTTGCTGCCGGAGCACACTTTGAAAGGCGTGCTTTCGGAGATGATGCAGGCGCCGCTTTTCCCGGTCCCGCTGGACATCCTGCAGGCGCAGATCGACTACCAGGATTTTCCGGTCGGCACGACCTTGACGCCGATGTCGGACGTGACGCTCCGGACCGCGCCGCTCAATCATCCCAATGGCGCCACCGGTTATCGCTTCGAATGCGCGGGGAAGGCGGTCGCATATCTGACGGACACCGAGCACAAGCCGCATGAGCTCGACAAGAACGTGCTGATGCTCGCGGACGGCGTCGAGCTCATGATCTACGACTGCACCTACACCGACGACGAATATCCCTCGCACGTCCACTGGGGTCACTCGACCTGGCAGCAGGCGGTGAAGCTCGCCAAGGCCGCGCGCGCCAAGACCCTCGCGATCTTCCACCACGATCCCGGCCACGACGACGCCTTCATGGACAAGGTCGCGGCCGACGCCCACAAGGTGATGCCGGGCAGCGTGGTCGCGCGCGAGGGAATGGTGCTCCGGATCTGAGGGGCGGGGCGCCGTGGCGCGCTTCGAGGACGGACTTCCCGAGCGCACGCGCCGCGCCATCGCCGAGCAGCAGCAGCAAGCAGAAATCCTGACCGCGTGGATCCAGCTCGCGATCGTCGGCGGATTCGCCACGGTCTACGGCGCGGCGCCCATGGCGAGCATGCTCTCGACGCCGCATCCGGAGCCGCTTCCCTGGGTGCTCGGCGCTTATGCTGCCGTGACGGGCTGCCGGCTCATATTGGCCTATCTCCGCCGGCTCGGTTCGGTGCTCCTCTCGCTCAGCGTCGTCCTCGACCTCGCGCTGCTGATGCTCCTGATCTGGGGCTATCACCTGCAATACGCGCAGCCCGCGGCCTTCTACCTGAAGGTCCCGACCCTCTTCGCGGCCTTCATCTTCATCGCGCTGCGCGCGCTCCGCTTCGAGGTGCGCTATGTCCTGATCGCGGGCATTACCGCGGCGGTGGGTTGGGCGGCCCTCACCGTGCTCGCGATCGACGACGATCCCTCACGCCTGGTGATGCGGGATTTCGTGGGCTACATGACCGGAAACCGGATCTTGATCGGCGCCGAGGTCGAGAAGATCCTCGCGATCCTCGTGGTGACGGGAGTGCTCGCCTTCGCGATCTGGCGGGCGCAGCGTCTCCTCGTGCGTGCCGCCGCCGACGGCGCCGCCGCGCGCGACCTCGCGCGCTTCTTCGATCCCGAGGTCGCAGAGCGCATTCGCGCCTCCGAAGCGCCGCTCGCCGCGGGCGAGGGCGAGGCGCGCGATGCCGCAGTCCTCTTTCTCGATATCAGAGGCTTCAGCAAGCTCGGGGCTGAGATCGCGCCTTCCGAGCTGATGAAGATCCTCGGCGACTACCACGCGCGGCTAGTGCCGCTGATCCAGAAGCACGGCGGCGCCATCGACAAGTTTCTCGGCGACGGCGTGCTCGCGACCTTCGGCGCGGCCTTGCGCTCGGAGCGCTACGCCGCCGACGCGGTCGAAGCCGTCGACGCCGTGATGGCGGAAGCAGAGCGCTGGGCCGCCGAGCGCAGGGCGAAGGGCGCCGCGGCGCTCGCCGTCAATGCCGGGCTGGCCTGCGGTCGCATCGTCTTCGGCGCCGTCGGCGACGAGACGCGGCTCGAATACACGGTGATCGGCGACACCGTGAACCTCGCGGCGAAGCTAGAGAAGCATAACAAGGAGGCCGGCACCCGCGCCCTCACCACCGCCGAGACCTGGCGCCGCGCAATGGCGCAAGGCTGCCGCCTCGAGCCGCGGCGCGCGATCCGGCCAAGCTGCGCGGTTGCAGGCTTGAGCGAGCCGGTCGACCTCGCCGTACTCGCCTGACCGGATGTTGCCGTCCATGTTCTAGCCTGCTATGCATATACCCATATGGTCTCTAGGGGGGCTAGAGGCCGAGGGCGCTCGGTACTCCGAGCCAAGACAGGGGGAGAACATGAAACGAGTTGGTTTCCTTGGGATTTTGGGTCTCGTCGCTTTGAGTGCGCTGATGGCAATGCCCGCAATGGCAGACAAGAACAAGCTGCCAAAGCCAATGCCGTCCCCTCCCGGTCCGGCCGTCGCCACTGGGCCGCTGATCCCTCCGGCAGTTCAAGATGTCCAGCCGAACCTTTACCTGCCGATCTTCAGGGGAGACGGCCTCTTCGATGCGGTGACAACCATCTGGGGCTATACCGCATCGCCGCCGCCCTCCGCGCCCGGGGGATGCACATGCCCCCAGGAATGCGGCATGCCCGGCGGCTGCTGATCTCCGCCGCGCTCCCTTCGGTCGCTTGCTCAGGACATCCTGAGCAAGCGGAGCGCGTCGAAGGACGCAGGGCATGTGTGCGGCCTGCAACCCTCCTACCGATAGGGATCGGCCGCGTCTCGTAGTCCGTCGCCGAGGAAGTTGAAGGCGAGGACGACGATGATGACGGGGATGACGGGGATCATCAGCCACGGGTAGAGCGCGACCACGTTGATGTTCTGCGCCTCGTTCAGAAGCACGCCCCAGCTCGTGATCGGCGGGCGAAGGCCGAGGCCGAGGAAGGAGAGCGCGGTCTCGCCGAGGATCATCGACGGGATCGAGAGCGTCGCCGAAGCGATCAGGTGACTCATGAAGCTCGGCAGCAAATGGCGCACGATGATCCGTCGCGGCGACGCCCCCATGAGCATGGCGGCGGTCGCGAAATCCTCTTCGCGGAGCGCAAGCAATTTCGAGCGCACGGCGCGGCCGAGGCCCGTCCAGTCGATCATCCCGAGGATGATGGTGATCCCAAAATAGACCCAGAGCGGGCTCCAAGTGACCGGCAGGATCGCCGAGAGCGCCATCCAGAGCGGCAGCTCCGGAAACGAGCGGATGATCTCGATCAGGCGCTGCACCAGGCTGTCGATCCAGCCGCCGTAATAGCCCGCGAGTCCGCCGAGGGTGAGGCCGATCAGGAAGCTGATGGAGATGCCGACGATCCCGATGGTGAGCGAGATGCGCGCGCCATAGATCACGCGCGAGAGCATGTCGCGCCCGAGCCGGTCGGTGCCGAGGAAGAAGAAGGTCCCGTCCTGCGCGGGGCAGACGAGGTGCAGATCGCCTTGGACAAGGCCCCAGAACCAATACTCGTCGCCGTGGCAGAAGAAGCGCAGCGGCTGCACCTTGTTGGGATTGACGGTGTAGACGCGCTTGAGCGTCTTCATGTCGAGCTTGTAGTCGTAGCCGTAGGTGTAAGGGCCGACGAAGTTTCCGTCGTGAAAGAGGTGGATGCCCTGCGGCGGCACGTAGATGAAATCGTTGTGCCGGCTGTTGAGCCCATAGGGTGCCAGGAACTCGCTCACGAGGATCGAGGCGTAGAGCACGATGAGAATCGCGCCAGAGATCACCGCGAGGCGGTGGCGGCGAAGCTTCCACCACATCATCCGCCATTGCGAGGCGAGGTAGTAGCGCTCCTGCTCCGGCGACATCGCCTCGAAGGCGTAGGGGTCGAAGGGCTCGTGCGAGACGTAATGCGGGAGCCGCTCGGCAGCGGCGCGAGGGCTGTCGGCGCTCATCGGGTGACCCCCCCGTCGAGCCGTATCCGCGGATCGAGCCAGGCGAGTGCGAGGTCCGAGAGGAAGACGCCGATCACCGTCAGGAAGGCCATGAAAAAGAGGAAGGAGCCCGCGAGATACATGTCCTGGCTGCGGAGCGCCGAAAGCAGCATCGGCCCCGTCGTCGGCAGCGACAGCACCACGGAGACGACGGCGGCGCCCGAAATGACGTGCGGCAGCAGCGCGCCGATGTCGGCGATGAAGGGATTGAGGGACATGCGCAGCGGGTATTTGACGAGGGCGCGGAAGGGCGGCAGTCCCTTTGCCCGCGCTGTCACGACGTATTGCTTCTGGAGCTCGTCCAGGAGATTGGCGCGGAGGCGCCGGATCATGCCGGCCGTGCCGGAGGCGCCGATCACGAGCACGGGTATCCAGAGATGCGAGAGCACCGACATCGCCTTCGCCCAGCTCCAGGGCTGGTCGAGATAGCGCGGCTCCATGAGGCCGCCGATCGAGAGGCCGAAATAGACATTGGCCAAATAGAGCAGCACCAGCGCGAGCAGGAAGTTCGGCGTCGCAAGCCCGAGGAAGCCCAGGAAAGTTAGGGAATAGTCGGACCAGCTATATTGGTGTGTCGCGGAGTAGACGCCGATCGGAAAAGAGACAACCCAGGTGAAGATGATCGTCGCAACCGAGACGATGAAGGTCAGCAGAAGCCGGTCGCCCACGACCTGCGAGACCGGGCGCTCATACTCGAAGGAGAAGCCGAGATCGCCCTGGGCGAGCCCGCTCACCCAGTAGCCGTATTGCATCCACGCGGGGTCGTCGAAATGGTACTGCTCGCGCAGGAAGGCGATCTTCTGCAAATCCGCCTGCTCGCCCGAGGCGCGCAGCGTCTCGACGTAGGCCGTGAAAAAATCCCCCGGCGGCAGCTTGATGATCGCAAAAATCACCGCGCTGATGACGATCAGCGTGGGGATCATGATCAAGATCCGCCTGATGATGTACTGAAACATTTCCCTCGCACGCTCCCCTGTTTCGCCCTGTCTAGCACCTCTCCCCTTGTGGGAGAGGGTTCCCCGTTTTTGTTCTGACCTAAATCACTGCTGGATCGACGCTTGCTTCGAGCCTTCGGGCGCGAACCAGAAAGTGTCCATGTGGTAGACGCCGAAGAATGCGCCGGGGTCCCAGTTGTAAATGCCCTCGGCGGGGACGTTGCGGAGCCGGTTGGTCACGACGACCGGTTGCAGTACGCCCGCGATGATGCCGATCGTGAAGACCTGATCGGCGTTGATCTGCAGCATTTTTTTCCAGATCGCGGTACGGGTCGCGTCGTCGCCGGCCGCGAACCATTTCTGATAGAGCGTCGCGAGCTCCTCGGCCTCGGGCACGTCGATCTTCTCGCCGGCCTTGCCCTTGGTCTCGAGGTATTGGCCCCATTTCGGCCATTCCACCTGGCCCTGCGTCGTCGGCGCGAATTCCATGGGCGCCAGGCCCGGCCGCACGAGCCCGTTCTCGACGCCCTTGTCGATCGACATCATGGTATCGCCGGCATAGACGCGGCGGCGCCAGATCTCGCGCTGCGAGGGCTTGGAGAAGAGCTTGATGCCCGCCTCGGCCCAGGTATCGCGAATGAGTTCCAGCACGTCCGACTGCTCCGTCGATTCGCCGGCATTCTCGATCACGATCTGGAGCAGGCGCCCGTCGGGCAGGAGCCTGATGCCGTCGCTATCGCGAGCGGTGAGCCCGATCTCGTCCAGGAGCTTGTTGGCGGCCTTGATGTCGAACTGGCTCCAGGCGTTGCGGTCGGCGGGATCGTAGAGCGGCGAGCCCGGGAGCGCCGTGTTCTGTCCCTCGAGCGCGAGGCCGTAATAGATCGCCTGGTTGATCTCGTGCCGGTCGATCGCAAGCGAGAGCGCGCGGCGGAAGCGCACATCGCGCATGAGCTTCTGCCAGACGGGATCGTTCACGTTGAGGTTCGGATAGAGTGCGAGCTGCGCGCCCGGCGCCGTCTTCCAGAGCCGCACCGCGTAGTTCTGCCGCTCCTCGGCCTCCTTGAGGAAGGTGTAGTTGTCGAAGCGGAGGTAACGCGCCTGGAGATCGCTCTCCCCCGCGCCGGTCTTGGCGGGAATGATCTTGGCGTCCGCGATCACGAGCGCGACGCTGTCGATATAGGGAAGCTGATGCCCCTCGGGATCGATGCGGTGGAAATAGGGATTACGCTCGAAGACGAAGCGCTCCGCCGGCGGCTTGGTCCGCGGAACCCACGGATCGAGCGAGGGCAGGTCCGGATTGTCGTCCTGATAGGGATGGAAGAGCCGCGTGTGCAGCGCCGCCCAGTTGCGCACGCGCTGCGCCTTCACCTGGTCCTCGATGAATTTGGCGTCGCCGTATTTGACGTGGAACTTCTTCATGTAGTGCGCGGGCGCATAGATGTAGAGCGGCTCCGGTCCCGCAAGCGCCGGCAGGAAGAGCGGATTGCGCTTGGCCCAGGTGTAGCGCACGGTCTCTGGATCGATCACCTCGAACTTCGGGCCCTTGCCCTCCGCGAGCATCGCGTCCGGAAGCCCGCTGCGGAAGAGCTCTTTGTTCCCCGCCATGTCCTCGAACCAGTAGCGGAAGTCCTCGGCGGTGAAGGGCTCGCCGTCCGACCATTTGTGGCCGGGGCGGAGGTGGAAGGTGAAGACGCGCCCGTCCTCGACCTCGTAGGACTGCAGGATGTCCGGTACGAGCGTGTAGTCCGGCGTGTAGACGACGAGCCGCGCATAGCCGAACACCACCATCATCTTGGTGTCCTTGTTGGTGCCCATCAGCATCGTCATTGCGCCGCCTTGCTTGCCGATCTCGGTCGGGGTGATGACGAGCGGCGCCTGAGGCAGGCGATCGGCTACAGGCGGCAGCTTCCCGGCTTTGACGGCGGCTGCGAGCGAGGGCGTCTCCTGCGGCGCGGGCGCATCCGCGAGCGCTGGGCCCGCGACCAGGAAAGCGAGCGCGAGGGGCGCGAGAAAACGGCTGAGCAAGGTCGGCTTCATTGCGCGGCCTCCCTGATTTCGGCTGCGGATTGGACATAGTGGCCGCCACCCACGGCGACGAGCTCGGGCCGGTGCTCGGCGTCGAGCCGGAACGGCATCGGCCATGCCGCTGGATCCGACGCCTTCTCCTCCATCAGCCCCTTGAAATCCAGGCGATGGTCGAGGTCGGGCGCGGGCACCGCGGCGAGGAGCGCTCGCGTATAGGGATGGAGGGGATCGCGGAAGAGCGCCTCGCGCGGCGCAAGCTCGACGATGCGTCCCTTGCACATCACGGCGATGCGGTCGGCGATGTAATCGACCACGGCGAGGTTGTGCGAGATGAAGAGATAGGTGAGGCCGAGCTGCGCCTTGAGATCGCGCAGAAGGTTGAGGATCTGCGCCTGGATCGAGACGTCGAGCGCGGAGACGGGCTCGTCGCAGATCAGAAGCTCCGGCCGAAGCGCCAAGGCGCGCGCGATGCCGATGCGCTGGCGCTGGCCGCCGGAAAAGCTGTGCGGATAGCGCTTGAGGTGGCGCACGTCGAGACCCACGAGCGTCACCAGCTCCTTCACCATCTCGCGCCGGCTATCGGCGTCGCCGATGCCGTGGATCACCAGGGGCTCGCTGATGATGTCGTAGATGGTCATGCGGGGATTGAGTGAGCCGAAGGGGTCCTGGAAGACGAACTGAACCTTGCGGCGGAAGGCAGTCTTCTGCTCGCCGCGGAGCGCCAGCACGTCGATCGGGCCGGTGTCCTCGTTGAAGGTGACGGCGCCGCCGTTGGGCGTGAGCGCCCCCAGCAGCATCTTGCTGAGCGTGGTCTTGCCGCAGCCGCTCTCGCCCACAAGCCCCAGGCACTCGCCGCGCTCGATCGTGAGGCTTACGTCGTCGACGGCGCGGAAGGCGCCCGCGGTCTGCTTGCCGAAGAAGGAGCGCTTGCGGATCTGGAAGCTCTTGCTGATGTGCTCGATCTCGACCAGCGGGCCGACGGCCTCCGAGCGCTTGCGCTCCGCCATCAGGTAGCGGGCATCGGCGTGGGGGATCTCGCGGATCGGTATCAGGCGCTCGCCGGGCTTCATGTCGAAGCGCGGCACCGCGCGGAGCAGCGCCTTGAGATAGGGATGCTCGGGCTTGCGGAAGATGTCCTCGATGGTGCCGCTCTCCACGACGGCGCCGCGGTACATCACCACGACCTCCTCCGCGACGTTCGCGACGACGCCGAGGTCGTGCGTGATCAGCAGCACGGCCATGTTGAGCTCTTTCTGGAGGTCGTGAATGAGCTTCAGGATCTGCGCCTGGATCGTGACGTCGAGCGCGGTCGTGGGCTCGTCGGCGATGAGGAGCGCGGGGCGGCAGACCAGCGCCATCGCGATCATCGCGCGCTGGCGCAGGCCGCCGGAAAGCTCGAAGGGATAGGTCTTGAGCGCCTTCGCGGGATCGGGGAACCCCACGAGGCGCAGCATGTCTTTCGTGAGCTCCTCGGCTTCCTGGCTCGAGACCTCGCGGTGAAGCTCGAGCGCCTCGGTCACCTGGTTCCCGACCGTGTGCAGCGGCGAGAGCGAGGTCATCGGCTCCTGGAAGATGATGGAGATGCGGCCGCCGCGCAGGCGCCGCATCTCCTTACAGTCCGTGTGCAAGGTCGCGATGTCCTCGGCGCGCCCGGGGGCGCGGGGATCGACGAAGAGGATCTCGCCTTTCGTGATCTGCGCGGGGCGCGGCAGGATGCGCATGATCGCCTGGCTCACCACGGTCTTGCCGGAGCCGGACTCGCCGACGATCGCCATGGTGGTCGCGGGACGCACGCGGAAGGAGGCGCCGCGCACGGCGTGCACGACGCCTTCGGGCACGTGGAACTCGACGTGCAGATCGCGCACGGTGAGGAGGTCGGTCATTCCTATTCTCCGGCCCCGGGCGCCATGCGAATGCCGAGCGCCGCGAAATTGGTTGTGGTGGTGGGATTGAGCGAAAGGTGCCGTCGTTCCGCGGCGACTGCCGCTTGCCGCGCGATGCGGTCGAAGCCCTCGATGCGGCTGTCGAGCATCACGCGCCTGCCCTCGCCCGCGAGGCGCAGTTCCATCCAGCCCTTGGCGCCGTCGCGGCGGGTCGCGAAATAGCGCAGGCTCACGTTCTCGAGCGCCGCCCAGGCGAGCCGCGCGGGGAAGGGGCCGACGAGCGCGATCCCGTCATCGCCGAGCTCGACGCGGCGAAGGTGGCGGAGCGCCGTCAGCAGGCCGAAGACGCCGAAGAGCGCGGTCAATCCCGCGAGCACGGCTACGACGTAAGGATTGAGCGGCGTCAGCAGGAGCGGCAGCCCCGTAAGCGCCATCCCCGCCCCCGCCCGCAGGTAGTCGCCGATCAGCGCGTCGGTGGGATAGCGATGCTCGCTCATGTCGGCGCCCCTCTCCCCTCGAGGGAGAGCTCGGCGTATCCGGCGGATGCGCGGAGCGACATCATGACGACGGCACCAGTTCGGCGAGGTCGAGCACGCGAGCGCCGCGATGCGCGCGCAGGAGCGCGAGAAGCTGGCGCAGGAATGCGTCGGTGGGGGCGTCCTGGACGAGGTGGTGCGTCAGGAGGCCCGTGGGCTCTGCTGCATCGGCAAGCCCGAGGCGTCGAGCGCAGAGATGATCGACGGCGAGAGCGAGTGCGACGCTCTCGCCGATGAAGCCGCGGCTCCCGCTCCAGTCCACGAGATCGACGTGCGTGTTGATCGCCGTGAGCCTCGGCGCAGCGAGCGCAGCGCGGCGGGGCTTGCAGGTCGAGAGCGCGCGGAACCCGAGCGCGGGCAGCATCGCCACGAGGTCCTCGCCGATCCGGTTCCAGGGCGGCACGAGCATCGGCAGCACGCGGGCGCCGAACATCGCCTCGAGCCGGTCGCGACCCGCGGCGAGCTCGTCGAGGCGCGTCTCGAGCGGACGCTCGGGTCCGAGCTCGCTCTTGGCGGCGATGCCGTGGTTGAGATGCCGCCAGCCATGCTGGACGACCCGCATGGCGGGATGTTCCGCGAGCGCCGCGGCGAGGCTCGGCTCGGCGTTTCCGGGGATGACCGCGAGCGCCAGTGGCGCGCCGTCGGCCAATGTCAGCAGGCGATCGAGCGCTGGGGTTGACGCCACGGCATCGTCGTCGCGCCACCAGAATGTCGCTTGCCGTCCGGCCCCGCTCCAGCGGTCGAGCTCGGCCTCGAGATCGCTCCAATCGGATTCACTCGACAACGACGGCAGCGGGTGGGTCATCGGCGCAGTATAGCCAGGGCTTTGTGCGAGTCCCAAGAGGCCGGACGGGACCGCCTTCGGGAGAGTCGTTAACGGGCCGGTACTTCCCACTAATGGGGGCCCCTCTGCCCTGCAAACCGCGCGATCTCGTGGGCGGTTCGCCGGCCGCCGTCGAGGGCGAGGGCGCCGATCTCGGGCCGCGGCGCGGCGAGGGCGCGCTCCATCGCCGCCGCCAATATCCTTCCGGCATCGGGTCCCTCGAGTTCCCGCGCATCCACGCATTGCACGAGCCCCCGCTCCGCCAGGATCCGCGCTCTGAGCGCCTGCTCGGTTTCGCTGCCCTCGGCAAAGGGCACCACGACGGCGCGGGCGCGCGCCTGCAGCAGATCGAGGATCGTGTTGTAGCCGGCTTGGCTTAAGGACAGATGGCAGCGGCGCAAGAGTCCGGGGAAATCCGACCGGAAGCGCTCCACCGCGATACCCACGCCCGCCATCCGCTGCAGCGCCGCATAATCGACTTCCGGGAGATTGGGGCCGGCGATGAGGCGCCAGTTCCGGGTCGCGGCAGTGCTCAGGGGGCGCGCTTGGAGCGCCGCGCGCAGCAGCGGCGCACCCACGGCGCCGCCGCCCGCGGAGACGATCACCTCGCCCTCGCCGGCGTCGCCCAGGGCCTCGCCCGGCGGCTCCGCGACATAGCCGGTGTAGATCACCTTTGCCGCAATTTCCCCGGTGGCGGGGAAGCTCGCCTCGAGCGGCACGAGGCTCGGATCGCCATGCACGAGCACGCCGTCGATATCGCGCGAGACGCGCGCAACGATCTCCGCGATGCGCTGGGGATTGCGCTTGGCCACGAGGATGTCGCGGATCGAGACCAGGACGGGAATGCCACGCTGGCGCGCCGCCGCGATGAGCGCATCGAGCTCGATCCGAAAGGCGCGGCGGCCGAAGGGGTAACTCTCCACCAGCAGCACCTGCGGTGCCACGCGCGCCAGCGTCTCCAGCACTTGCTCGCGCCGCCGCGCATGGAACGCCTGATCCAGCGGTCGCCCGGCCTCGTCGACGATGCTCTTGAATCCGGTGTCGAGCGCGCGCGCCCAGGGAAGCTGCACGATCTCCGCCCCGCCCCAATCGACCGCCACGGGCTCGCCGCCGGAAAGGACGGTCACCGCGACCCCTTCGCGCCCCATCGCCCGCGCCAGCATCGCGCCTCGCTTCGCATGACCGATCCCCAGCAGATGTTGGACGTGAAAGAGCACGCGCGGGTTCATGGAGCCACCAGGGAGAGATTGAGCCGCTCGATCCGCGGGCGGCCCGCGGGGCCGAGCTCGAAGAGATGGACCGCGTCCCAGCGCAGCCGCGCCGGCGCCTTTCCACGCATGTCCCAACCGGTCGCCAGCGCAAGCACCGCGCGGATCACGCCTTTGTGGGTGACAGCCCCAACGGGCACGGGTTTGGCGGCCAGTTCCGCGAGGAGCGGCAGCAGCCGCACTTGCACGGTACGCGGACTCTCGCCCCCGGGCGGCGAGAGGTCGAGCCCGCGCGCCTCATCGGCTGCAAAGCCCGGCTCGCTCGCGCGCAGCTCCTGGGCCTGCCGTCCTTCCCAGGCGCCCCAATCCATCTCGATGAGGCGTGGCTCGATCTCGACGGTGAGGCCCAAGAGCGCCGCGGTCTCGCGCGCTCGCGCGAGCGGGCTTACGAGCCAGCGGCGCGCCGTCATCTCCGGCGGCAGGCGCCAGAGGCCGAGCGCCGCACGTCCTGCTTCATCGAGGCCGAGATCGGCGCGTCCTTGCAGCCGATGCTCGCGGCTCCAGCGCGTGGGACCGTGACGCAGCAGCGCGAGGGAGGTCACGAGCGCACCACCGCGCGGAAGGCGCCATCGAGGCAGCGCGCGGCTGCCGCGAGATCGTGCTCGGCTGCGACCTTGCGGAGTGCCGCGGCGCCAAAGGCGCGACGGCGCGCGGGGTCCTCGATGAGTTCGCGCGCGGCGATCGCGAAGGCATCGAGATCGCCTTCGGGCGTGAGAACGCCCGTCACGCCCTCCGCGACGATGTCGCCGACACCGCCCGCCTGCCCCGCGAGCACCGGCAGGCCGGCCGCCTGCGCCTCCAGGATCGCGAGCCCATAGGCCTCGCCGAGCGCGGGCCAGAGATAGAGATCGGAGGCCGCGAGCAGTTCCGGCACCTGCTCCTCCGCGAGCGCGCCCAGGAAGCGCACGCGATCGCCGAGCGGCGCCAGCGCCTGCTCGACCTCGGCGCGCGCGGGTCCGTCGCCCGCGATCAGCAGGTGATAGGGGCGATCCGCCGCACGCGCGAGCGCGCTTCCGAGGAGACGATAGGAGCGAAGCTTCACGTCCGTTCGCATCATCGCGACAGCGACAAGCCAGGGGCGCGCGGGATCGAGCCCGCACTTTCGCGCAAGCGCGCTCCGAGTTGTCTCGCGCGCGGCGACGGCGCGGAGGAAGGGTGCGCTGTCGAGGAAGGGCCTGAGCGCGAGCCAGCGCTCCGGGGACGCGAGCGCCGGGAGCACGCCTTCGCGGTCGGCGCTGTTGAGGCCGATGACGCGATCGGCGCGCGCGAGCGCCGCCGCAGTCGCGCGATGGCCGAGGTCCCAGGCGCCGCCGCGCCGCTTCTGCGCGAGCGATGCCTCGGCGACCGCGTAGGGAATCCCCAGCGCCTCCGCCACCTCCGGCCCGATCCAGTCCGGCGCCTTGTAGTAGAGGTGGTAGGTGAGCCAGAGATCGGGCCGGCGCTCAGGCTCGCGCCGCGCCCGCGCGACGAAGCGCAGGGCGATCCGGTGTCCGAGCGCGCGGACCCGTTCCTGCCGCTGCGGGTCGCCTCGGCCGTCCCAACTTCGCAAGCGCGCCGCGAGCATCGTCTCGTGTCCCGCATGCTCGAGCGCCTGGAGTAGAAGCCGCGCCATCCGCCGATCTCCCGACGGAACCGGATGATCCGGCGGCTTCAGCGGTGCGTAGAAAGCGATGCGCATGATCCCGGAGGTATCCGCTGCGATAGAGCCGCGGTCAATACGTCGCGGAGGTGCGGCGGAGAATGCCGGTGACGCTGACTTGGCGCCGCTCGAAGTCGATCATGAAGAGGATGCGATAGCTGCCGAAACGGCGGCGAAAACCGTCGGCGCCCTTGAGCTTTGTCACGTCGCCTGCGAGCGGCTCGGTGCGCATGCTTTCCAGGGCGGCCATGATGCGCCGCAAATCTGCGGCCGGAATCCCCCTAAGGCCTTTTTTTGCGCGGTCGCCGACGTGGACCCAAAAGTTCATGCCGTACTCGCGCGAGGGTTTGGTGACGGCCGGCCTTGAAATCGGCGGCGCCGTCCGTCATGGCCGCCAATTCGTCCGCGGTTGGTTCTTCCTCGGGAAGCGACTTGAGTTTTTCCCGATGCGCCGCATCCTTGAGATACCAGCGCAGCGCCTCGCGAACGAATTCCGAGCGGGTTCGATGCTTGCTCTTGCGCGCGCGCTCGACCTGCTTTGCCATCCGCGGCGGCAAGGAAATCGAGAACGTAGCAGTGGCTCGGGCCATGAGAGTCTGAATGTCCACGCAGATCAGTCGGACACACTATCAACGGAGTCGAGTGCGTCAAGCCGCGGTCGATCCTCCACCGCATGCGTCTCAATTCCGAAACGTTCCGCCAGCACCGCGATGCCGCGCTCGAGGGTGAATTGTGTGCGCGCGCGGGTTTCGCCGGCGGTGCCGAGACGGTCGCGGAGGGCGGGGTCGCGCATGAGGCGTGCGAGGGCGGCGGCAAGCGTCAGGGGATCGGCCGACGCCACGGTCGTTCCGGTGACGCCGTCCTCGATGAGCTCGGTGATGCCGGGCAGCGCGGTCGCTATCGCGGAAAGGCGCTGGCTCAGCGCTTCCACGAGGACGTTCGGAAGGCCGTCGCGGTCGCCGTCGGCGGCGATGCGGCTTGCGAGCACGAAGAGGTCGGCGTCGCGATAGGCTTGCAGTACCGCTTCCTGGGCCTGGGCGCCTTGAAAATCCACGCGCTCGGCGATGCCGAGGCGGCGCGCCTGCTGCTGGAGCGAGGGCAATAACGGGCCGCCGCCGATGTGCCGGAGGCGCCAATGAAGCTCCTTCGGAAGCAGCGCGAGCGCCGAGAGCAGGTCGTCGTAGCCCTTCTTCGCGACCGCGCGCCCGACCGAGAGGAGGCGGATGGGATCGCCGGGGTCCTCGCCCGTGCGACGGGCCGGCTCGCGTGCGAAGGGCGGAAAGCGCGCGGCGTCGATGCCGTGATGAACGAGCCTCACGCGGCCCGGCGGCGCGAGCGCGGCAAGCGCCGCCGTCCCGGCCTCGGTGCAGGCGACCGCCCAGGCGCAGGAGGCGAGCTTCTCCCGAAGCTCCCAGGCAGGCGTCGTCCAGATGTCCTTTGCATGCGCGGAGACGCTCCAGGGGAGGCCGCGGAGCAGCGCGGTGTAGCGCGCGACCGATGCCGGCGTATGAATGAAATGCGCGTGGAGACGGCCGATGTCCTCCGGGAGTTCGGCCGCGAGCACCAGCGCTTGCCCGAAACGGCGAATGCGGTTGGGAGTGGGATCGCGGCGGAGATCGCGCAGAAAGGCCGTGCGCGCTGCGCGGTAGCCGGAAAGGCGCCGGCTCTGCCGCCAACCCCGCAGGACACGGAGCGGCTCGCGCCAGAGATATTCCGGGAGATAGCGCACGGGAGCCGCGATCTCCGCATGCACGGGATGGCGCTTACGGTCGGTTGGATGCCGGAGCGAGACGATGCGGATGTCGAGACCCAGCCGCTCGAGCGCCCGGATTTCCTGCGCGATGAAGGTCTCGGAAAGGCGCGGATAGCCTTTGAGAAGGACGGCGACCGCCGGTCGGGGATCAGCGCCCGAGGAGAGCGGCAACGGGGGTCCGGTTCTGCCGGCGCGGCCGCGTGAGCCATTTGCGCGCGAGGCGGTTGACGCTCTCGAGGCCGTCGAGAAGGCCCGGCACAACGACCTGCGAGGGCGGGCTCTGCTGTGGGAGCTGGCGGAGCGCCGTCGCCATGACTCGGGGATCGCGGGCCTGATCGTCGATCAGCATCCGCACGAGGCCGAGCTCCTGCGCGCGCGCGGCACGGATGTACTGCTCGAGACGCGGCTGTGTGCGCGGCACGATGAGCGCGCGCTTGTCGAAGGAGAGGATCTCGCAAAAGGTGTTGTAGCCGCCCATGGCGACGACGCCGAGCGCGCGCGCCATCAGGCTCTCGAGCCGAGCGTCGAAGGTGATGACCTGGACCTTGGGGAATAGCGCCGTGCCGCGCGTCATGAACTCCGCCTGCAGCTCCGGCTGCATGAAGGGGCCCAGCACGACAAGGGCGCGATGCGGCAGCAGCGGATCTTGCTCATAGGCCTGGAGCACCCAATCGACGAGGCCGTCGCCATCGCCGCCGCCGCCGGGCGTCACCAGCAGGAACGGCTCCTCGCCGAGATCGCCCAAACGCACGCTCGGCGCGGCGGTGCTCCGCTCGAGATAGCCGGTATAGGTCATGCGCCGTCGCACGCTTTCCGGCACCTCGATCCCCTCGAGCGGATCGCAGATCTGCGGGAGGCCATAGACCCAGATGTCGTCGTAGTATCGGCGCAGCGCCGGCACGACCTTCTTGCGCGTCCACTCGTCCCCGAGCTGCGCGGGCTCGTCCATCACGTCGCGCAAGCCCAGCACGAGCGGCGCGCCGCGCTTGCGCAGGAGGTCGAGCGTCGGGACGACTTCGCCCCTCAGGCCCAGGGGTTCCTTGTCGACGATGAAGAGATCGGGATCGAAGATCTCCGCCGTGTGGCGCATGATCGAGGCGCGCATCTCCAGCGTCTCCTCGATCTTGATATGCAGATTGAGCGAGGTGTACTCGCCGTTTCTGAGCTTGATCACGCCGGGAACGCGCACGAAATCCACGCGGGCGCGAAAATCGAAGCTGCCAATAATGGGGGAGCCCGATAGAATAAGAACGGACAGGTCCTTGTCCTCCTCCACGAGCGCATGGGCGATCGCCCGGCAACGCCTGAGGTGGCCGAGGCCGAAGGTATCGTGGCTATATATGAGGACGCGCCGATGCCGCTCTGTCATCTTAGCCCCCCTGGCGCCGGGCCCCTATATGGCACAGCCGGAGCCCGCTAGAAACTCGATTTTATGAAAGAGCTATCGTTCACCGCGCGATTGCGTACCCCCCGGACGGACGAGGCAACGGCCGCCGCTGCCCAGACGCCGCCGCCGAGGTCCGGCGGCATTCCCCATTCGCTGCGTGGGTTCATTTGGCTCTACAGTTGGCGGCAGCAGGTCGGCGTTCTCTTTCTGATCCTGATCTCGCAGCCGTTCCTCTATTACTCGCTAGACCTGCCGAAGACTATCATCAACATCATTACAAAATGGCAACCGCACGATTTCGACATCGGCGTCGCTACCTTCCATCTCAATCATTTGAACTACCTCTGGGTGCTCTGCGGCCTCTACCTGCTTCTGGTTCTCATCAACGGCGCCTTCAAATACGTCATCAACGTCTATAAGGGCCGGATGGGCGAGCGCATGCTGCGCCGCCTGCGCTACGAGCTCTATGTGCGCCTGCTGCGCTTTCCGATCGGCCACTTCAAGAAGGTGTCGCCGGGCGAGATCATTCCCATGATCACCTCGGAGGTCGAGCCGCTCGGCGGCTTCATCGGCGATTTCTTCGCGCTGCCGGCGTTCCAGGGCGGCACGCTGCTGACGATCGTACTCTTCCTCTTCATTCAGGACCCGGTGCTGGGCCTCGCGGCGATCTCGCTCTATC
This sequence comes from Allostellaceae bacterium, assembly GCA_035581425.1. Taxonomy (GTDB): domain Bacteria; phylum Pseudomonadota; class Alphaproteobacteria; order ATCC43930; family CGMCC-115725; genus DASZHJ01. The sequence continues at coordinate 17,065 of DATJVP010000010.1, forward strand.
CGATCCAGGGCTACGTGATCCCGAAGCTGCAGCGCAAGGTGAACCAGCTCGGCAAGGCGCGCGTCAGAACCGTGCGCCGCGTCGCCGACCGCGTCAGCGAGACGACCTATGGCGTCGCCGAGATCCACGCCAACGACAGCGCGCGCTACCAGCTCACGAGCTTCGCGTCGCTCCTCGGTGTCATCTACGAGATCCGCTACGAGATCTACCAGCGCAAATTCTTCGTGAAGTTCCTGAACAACACGCTGAACGCGCTCACCCCCTTCTTCTTCTTCTCGATCGGCGGTTATCTCGTGATCCGCGGACAGCTCAGCGCCGGCGCTCTCGTCGCCGTGCTCTCGGCCTACAAGGACCTCGCCGGCCCCTGGAAGGAGCTCCTCGACTACTACCAGAACTTCCAGGACACGAAGATCAAGTACGAGCAGGTGGTCGAGCAGTTCCGGCCGGAGCACATGCTCGACGAGAAGCTCATGCTCGAGGAGCCGCCGGTTATCCCCCATATCAAGGGGGAGTTCGCGCTTTCCGGCGTAACCCTCGTCGAGGAGGATCATGCTCGCGTCGTCGACGGCGTGAGTGCGACCATCCCGCTCGATCGCTCCGTGGCGATCGTGGGCGCGGGCGGCTCCGGCAAGCACGAGCTCGCACTGCTGCTGGCGCGGCTTCTCATGCCAACGGCGGGGCGCATCGGCATCAATGGCAGCGACCTCTCCACCCTGCCGATCGCCGTCGTGGGACGCCGGATCGGCTATGCGGGCGCGACACCCTATCTCTTCACCCAAAGTCTCGGCGAGAACCTGCTTGCGGCGATCAAGCAGCGTCCCCTGCGCGATCCTCAATACGAGCCGCTGCGCGCCAAGACCCGCGCCATCCAGCTTCGCGAGGCGCGGCTCGCCGGCAACATCGCCTACGACATCGAGGCCGATTGGATCGACTACGAAGCCGCGGGCGTCAAGGATCGCCAGAAGCTGACGGAGCGCGTCGTCGAGGTGCTGCACCGGGTCGATCTCGACCAGGACGTCTATCTCCTGGGCCTGCGCGGCAGGCTCGATCCGAAGAAGCGGGCGGACGCCGCTGCCGCGCTGCTCCAGGGGCGGAAAGCGTTCCGCGAGCGCCTCGCCGCCGAGGGGCTCGCCCATCTCGTCGAGCCCTTCGACGCCGATCGCTACAACACCAACGCCACTCTCGCGGAGAATCTGCTCTTCGGCATGCCGATCGGCCCCGCTTTCGACACCGCGGAGCTTTCCACGAACACCTACGTGTTGGCGGTGCTGAACCAGGTGGGATTGACGGAGCAGCTCGTCGAAGGCGGCATCCAGGTCGCGCGGACCATGGTCGAGATCTTCGCCGACGGCGGTGCCAGCGAGGAGTTCGTCGAGCAATTCAGCTTCATCTCCGCTGAGGAGCTGCCGGTCTACCAGACGCTCCTCGGGCGCCTCGGCAAGGCGGGTGCGCCGACCCTCGCGCGCGAGGACCGCGCGCGGCTCCTTGCCCTGCCCTTCCGGCTCGTGGTCGCGCGCCATCGCCTCGGCCTCATCGACGAGGCGCTGCAGGCGCGGATCGTCGAGGCGCGCAAGGTCTTTGCCGCGAGCCTCCCGCCCGTGCTCGCCGGCAGCATCGAGTTCCTGGCGGAGGACCGCTACAACTCCGTCGCGACGATCCAGGACAATCTCCTCTTCGGCCGTCTCGCCTATGGCGAGGCCAATGCGGAGACGCGGCTCGCGGCGGTGATCGCGGAGGTGATCGACGCGCTCGACCTGCGCGCGACCGTGATCGAGGCCGGGCTCGATTTCAACGTCGGCCCCGGCGGCTCGCGCCTCTCGCAGGCTCAGCGCCAGAAGCTCGTGATCGCGCGCGCGCTCCTCAAGCGGCCGGACGTGATGATCGTCGACGAGGCGACCTCGGCGATCGACGGGCCCGCCCAGGCGAAGCTCATTCAGGGGATCAAGCAGGAGCTCGAGGGTCGCGGCCTCATCTGGTCGCTGCATCGCGCGGTCCTCGCGCGCCAGTTCAAGGAGGCGTTCGTGATGCGTGACGGCAGGCTCGTCGAGCAAGGCGCCGTCACCGATCTCGACCGTCCGGACAAAGAGCTCGGCAAGCTGATCGCGTCGGAATAGGCACACCCATGGGCGGGAGGAGCATCCCATGAGCATCCACGAGGAAGTCGACATGCTGCGGCGGATTCCGCTTTTCGGGCAGATAGAGCCCGCGAAGCTGAAGCTCATTGCCTTCACCAGCGAGCGCGTCGCCTTCGATGCGGGGACGACACTCTTCCATCAGGGCGACGCCGCCAATGCCGCCTACATCATCGTCGAGGGCAAGGCCGAGGTGGTGGTGGAGGGGCCGGGCGGGCCGGTGACGGTGGCGGTGCTTGGCGCCAACGAGTTCTTCGGCGAGATGGGCATCCTCGGCGACGTCCCGCGCACCGCGACGATCGTCGCGCAATCGCGGCTGGTGACGCTCCGGATCTCGAAGGACCTGTTCCTCCGCCTCATCAAGGAATTCCCGGCCATGGCCGTCTCGATGCTGCGGGTGATGGCGTCCCGTCTCGAGGCCACGAACAGGCAGCTCCGCACCGAGCACGCGGAGCTCGAGCGTCTGCGCAGCCAGAGCGCGTGAGCCGCCTCGACAGCTTCATCCGGCGCATGATGGCGCAGCGCGCCTGCCTCGACCGTGCGGCCGAGCTGGTGAAGGACGTGCCGGGACCGGTCCTGGAGCTCGGCCTCGGCAACGGCCGCACCTACGATCATCTCCGCGAGCTGCTGCCCGCGCGCGAGATCTACGTCTTCGAGCGCGAGGTGGCGGCGCATCCGGATTGCGTGCCCCCCAGGGGGTTCCTGATTCTCGGCGACGGCCGCGAGACGCTGCCGGCGATGTGGGACAAATTCCCGCACACCGCAGCTCTCGCGCATCTCGACATGGGAACGGGCGACGCCGAGGCGAACCGCGGCCTCGCCGCGGAGCTGGCGCCGCTCCTCGTGCCCCTCCTCCGCGCGAGCGCTGTCGTCGTAAGCGAGCCCCCGCTCGACCTCCCCGGCTGGCTCACCCTCCCACTCCCGCCGGGCGTACGCGAGGGGCGCTATCACATGTACCGGGTGGGGTGAGGCGCGAAGTATGTAATGCGACTTCGCTGCCGATTCGAACCGCTCCCCGCTGCGGTATGCAGGTCAGCCGCGGCAGCCCTTGAGGAAGAGGCGCACGGTGCCGTCGGCCCAGCGATCGAGCTCTGTCTCCGTGAGGACGGGCCCCATGCCGAGCGCGCGGCGCTGTGGGGCACCGACGACCATTTGCAGGAATTGGGTGGCGGCGAAGACGGTGTCGATACTGCCGACGCGGCCGAGGGTGCGCTCGCGTTCCAGGAGGGCCGCGATGCGCTGGACCGCCTCGCGGCCGCCGCCCTGCTCCGCTACCACGGCCGCGAGCTCGGGAAAGCGCGTGCCTTCCGCGAGGATCACGCGATGGAGTGCCAGCGCCTGCGGCGTCAGCGCCGCGCGCAGGATGTAGCGCGCGAGACGCTTCAGTATTTCCTCGAGCGAGCCGCCCTCGAACATGCCCGCGGGATCGGGCGGGCGCAGCCGCTCGACCACGCGATGGACGACGGCGCCGAAGAGCGCGGCCTTGTTCTCGAAGCGGCTGTAGAAGGTGCGCTTGGAAATGTGGGCGCGGTTGGCGATCGCCTCGATCGAGGTGCCGCCGTAGCCCTCGTGTAAGAACGCCTCGGTCGCGGCGTCGAGGATACGCTCGCCGAGCCGTTCCGCTTCCGCGCGCGAGGGACGGCCGCCGCGCCGTCCGCCCCTCGCCGTCTCTTTTCCCTCAGCCCCTGCCGCTCGCACGCCCACCCAGTCTCATTTCGGCATCTCGCTCGGCGAATACTGATAGCCCGGCGGCGGATAATACCCCGGCGGCGGCGCGTAGTATCCCGGCGCCGGATAGGGTGCCGGATAGGGATAAGGCGCAGCGTAATAGGGCTGCCGGAATGGCGCCGAGGCGATCACGAACGGCGCCGAGACGATCGCCGCCGCCGTCGCAGCCGCCGCTCCCACGAGCCCGAACGGGAAGAAGCAGCAGCCGCGACCGTAATAGTAGTGATGATACCGGCCGTCCCAGGCATTGGACGGCGTGAGCGGCATTGCCGTAATCCCTGCAGCGAGCAAACCCGCCGCGGCAGCAAGCTTCCACCTCATGACCGCGAACTCCTCTGGAGAAGGCGTCAATACGGACGAAAAGCACGCTATCACTGATAGGAATGAAACGCAACGGTACCGTTGCGTTTTTTTCTTCGACGATACGCGCCTGA
>DATJVP010000011.1:0-4348 GCA_035581425.1 Allostellaceae bacterium
GTGCCGCTTCGCAGCCACAGCACACCGCCGGGGCTGTCCATGAGGTTTGCAATCGCTCGAATCACCCTCAGCTGGAGGCTGTCGGCGTGGTCGGTTCCGGAGACGGTGTCGACAAAGGCCATCCACTCCGTGCGATAGTCGTAGCGATGCGAGAACAGGTTCCGTACCAGCAATCCCCGGAGTCTCGACTGAATGCTCCCGGAGGAGAGCACCGTGAAGAGAACCAGCACGCTGCCCGTGAGGAACACCGCCTGGAAGAGCGTGCCCCAGTCGCCGGGGAAACGCCGCAGCACCAGCGCGACTGCGGCGGCGGACAGCAGGAAGGCGCCGCTCGTGAGCAGCGTCGCGGTGTGAAACACGAACTGCCGCGAGACGTGAATGTCGATCCGCCAATCCTGATTGCGGACCAAGGTCAACACCAGCGGCGGAACGATCAAGGCCATGATCGCGCCGCGCGCGGCCAACAACGTGATGTCCACGCGGTGAAACAGCAGGGCGTCGGAATAAAGAAAGAGGTCGTAGGCGAACATGCCCCCGAGCGCGATGCACAGCGCGACGACATGCCAACGTTGCTCGCTGCCGGCATTTCGATAGAGGTTCTCGACGAGCAGCATGCCCGCTATGGCCATCGCCAGGCGCGCGACGATCTGTGTGAAGTCGAAATCCGTAATGCTCTCCGCGCCCGCGAAGCGGAGGTCGTTGAGGATTGCGATCGCGCCGAGAGCGAGCGGCGCAATGCGCAGGATGGTGCGGTTGCCGCGGGCGTCCGCGGCGGTGCCGAGCACCGATGCCAGGAAATAGAGCCAAGCGGCGGCACGCGCGCTTTCGAGCGGCTGCACCGCGCCAAGAACCCCCCAATTGCTGATCGCCGCGGCACAGAGCCACAGCAGCGTGACCGCGCAGGCGGCCACGAAGTTGCGCCCCACTCCCTTCGCCCGCCGCCCCATCAGCATCAGGACGAGGAGACCTGCGAAGGCGAGCGCGCCCAAGCCGTACGCGACGGCAACAATCATTTCGTTTCCTAACGCGCTCCCGCTGGCCAAAGGATTACGCGCACCGTTTGTATCAGAATCACGAGGTCCAGGAACACACCGCGATTCTTGAGATAATATAAATCATAGGAGAGTTTCTGCCGAGCGTCTTCAACCGAAGCTCCATAGGGATAGTTAACTTGCGCCCATCCGGTAATTCCCGGCCGGACCGAGTGGCGGGCGCAGTAGAATTGCAGTTGCTGTGCGAGCTGATTGACGAAGAACGGTCGCTCGGGCCGGGGGCCGACGAAGCTCATCTCGCCGCGGATGACGTTCACAAGCTGCGGCAGCTCGTCGATGCGGACCTTTCGGATGAGCGCGCCCACGCGCGTGACCCTCGCGTCGTTTCGCTGCGCCCATTGCGGCGCCCCGTTCTGCTCGGCATCGACTTGCATGCTCCGGAATTTCAGCAGCACGAAATCCCGTCCGAGGAGGCCGACGCGCGGCTGGCGGTAGAGCACAGGGCCGCGGCTTTCGAGCTTGATCGCGATCATCGTTAGCAGGATCACAGGCAGGACGACGGTCAGGAAGACCACGCTCACGATCACGTCGAAGGAACGCTTCACGAGTTCGGAAGCGATGCCCGAATGGAAGCCGTCACCGAAAATGAACCAGCTCGGCTGCAGCGCGCTCAAGTCGACCGCCCCTGTCTCGCGCTCGCAGAAGGATACGTAGTCGGTGATCCGGATGCCCGCGAGCTTGCACTCCAGAAGCTGGTGCACCGGCATTCCGCGCCGATCGTCGGTCGCGAGCACGATCTCGGTGGCCGCGAGCTCGCGCGTGCGCCGCGCGAGCAGCGTGCGATCGGCGTCCTTATCGAGCGAGAGGCTCAGCGACTTCACCAGCGCGGGATCACCGCAGGCATTGACGAATGCGACCGGCACGAATCGGTGAGGCCCGCGACCTTCCTCCGCGAGCGATTTCACCCGAAGCGCTCGTTTTCCGGTTCCGAGCACCAGCACGCGCCGCTTCAGGAACTCCAGGCTCGAGACGTGCAGGAAAGCAGCGCGCGTGATGCCAAGGCAGATGAGCCAGGCGATCACCAGCTCGAAGTTCCAGCTCCAGCTCGCCTGGCGCGGCAGGTCGGAGAGTGCGCGGAGCGAGAGGATACCCACGGCGGTCAGCGGCACGATGAAGGCGAGCGCCATCAGCGTCCGCACCAGGCCGAGACGATAGTCGAGGAACGTATCGGAATTGAAAAGTCCGACAGCCATCATCACCAGAAGGATGACGAGCGCCGACGCCAGCGAGAAGCGGACCAGCAGCGCGACGCTATCCGCCGCCATGGCCCCGCCCGCCTGCGTGATGAGGAAGATCGCGGCCGCGAAGGCCGCGAACTCGACGACGGCGAGGACGAGCGTCGGAATCGGAAAGTAATGCCGGAAGATTCGGAGCATTCCTGACTCGGCTAAGGTACGCGCATTTCGACGGCGTATCGGGCAGCCACCGGTCGGCATTGCGCCAGCCCGTCCGCGGCCGTCAATCTCCTCTATCCTAATTAACGCGCGATAAAGGTTGATGGTCATTTGGATGGTATTTCTCGAAAATTGACGCAATCCGTCCAAGGTCTCGCCGCCACTGGTTTGCGGCGGCGCGGCGGCGAGCGCGCGCGACGGCCTGGACACTGGACATTGCTTAATGCGGGTAGCAGTGTGCGCCGGCGCGGCAATCGAGCGGTCCGACGGAGAATGTATTTGCGAGCGAGGATGAAGGACGCGGGCGCGATCCGGCTTCTCGGGCTAGCTGGAGCCGTCTTGCTGCTGCTGCTTGCGGGCGGAGCCCGAGCGGTTGCGGACCCCCGTCCCACGCTCCTCGCGCAGGCTGCGCCTCCGAGCGAGCCGCACCTTCCGGAGGCGGGCGAGACCCATCTTCCGGAAGCGAGCGAGCCGCACCTTCCGGAAGCGCCCGATCCGGTTGGCGAGATTCATCGCGACAAGTCCGGCAATATCGTAGTTACCGACCCGACCGCGCAGCAGGGCACGGGACAGCGCGCCTGCTCCGCCGGCGTCGTCTGCGTGGGTCCGGGCCAATCCTACAAGACGCTCGGCGCCGCGCTCGCGGCCGCGCGGCAGGGCGACGTGATCGAGGTCGTCGGCGGCACCTATCATGAGAGCGTGAGGATCCAGCATCGCAAGGTCACGATCCGCGGCATCGCGGGGCGGCCGCATTTCGACTGCAAAGGCCTGCGGCTCGTGGCCGACAAGGCCTGCCTTCTGCTCGCTGCCGATGACATCACCCTCGAGAACCTCGAAATCAGCGGCGCGGAAGTGTCACAGGCGTCGGGCGAAAACGGCGCCTGCATCCGCAACGAGCCCAATATGAGCTTCACGCTCCGGAAGGTGATCTGTCACGGTTCGCAGGATGGAGTGCTCACGGACGGCGGGAGCGTCGTCATCGAGGCCTCCGAGTTTTACGACAATGGCTGGACCGATCGAACGCACAACATTTATCTCGGCGGCAATTGCGCGAGTGCCACCGTGCGCAACTCGATCTTCCGCGACGCGCGGATCGGCCATGAGTTCAAGGCTCGCTGCCGCAAGATCACGATCTCGGATTCGACATTCCACAGCACGCGCGGCTCGCGCGACATCGACCTTCCGGACGGGGGCGAGGCGCTGATTTACCGCTCGACCATCACGAAGTCGGCGGGCGCGCAGAGCACGGAACTCATCGGCTACGCGGCGGAGTCCTGCCGGTATCCCGGAAGCCTGACGCTGCGGGAGGTGCACGTCGTGAACGCGACGCCGCTCGGCGACATCCGCAACTTCGATACCTGTCACGGCCAGCCGATCGTGCTCCAGAGCGTCACCTTCGAGGGGGTCACGCCGAGATTGATCGGCTACATCCTACGGCAGTGAGGCAATTCGATTTCTTGAGGAGAGCGACACGTCGCCCGAGACTCATCCTGCGTGCGAGTTTGCTCTTGACTGCCGGTATCGAGGCGTCAGGTCACACAAAAGAGTCCCCAAGTGCTCGGCTCGGGAAGAAGTGCGTCGCCAATTTGCACCGGGTTGCCGTTGGGATCGGTGCACGTGCGCTCGTCGTCGATCGTCTGTCCGGGCGCGCTGCAAAAGGTGCTGGGGCCGACTTGAGTGATGTTCTGGTTCCCAGCGATCTGCGGCGTCAGTATGTATAGATTCTCGACGCCGCTTGGATCTCCGAAGCCGATCTCAAAAATCGACCCCGACGGCGGAGGATCGACTACGCCGAACCCGGGCACGGGCCCGAAGGGCGAAAAAGCGTTGAACACGCCAAAGCTGCCATTTAGCGCGGCGATCGAGCCGGGGTTGTTGTTGACGTTGAGTGCAGCGTTCCCG
>DATJVP010000012.1:0-11882 GCA_035581425.1 Allostellaceae bacterium
GCCGGTCGTGGCGATGATGGTTCCGGTCGTGTCGTTCGTTACGGCGCCGTTCACCGTCGAGAAGAAGCCGACGTTGATGCCGACGCCCGCGGTGGTGCTCGCAGTGCCGGCGGTCGCCGGGGTGGTCGCGCCGATCGTGCCAGTGTTCTTGATGTCGCCATTGGTGGTGATCAGCGTGCCGAGATTGATACCGTTCCCCGCGGCGTTGATCGTGCCGCTGTTGAGGATGGCTGGCGCACCCATGGAGCCCGAAATCGTCGAGAGCGTGCCGGTGACGGAAATGCCGCTTCCCTGCAGTCCATGCGACGGAGTGCCCGCTGTAATCGTGCCGGAATTGGTGATCCCCTTGGTTACGGTCGAGAGGAGCCCGGCGACGGCGATGCCGTTGCCCTGTGTGCTCGTGATCGTACCGAGGTTGGAGACGTTGCCGTTCACCGACGAGGCATTGACGTTGATGCCGTCGACGCTGAAGCCGCTGCCGGCCAGGCCGGTGGCGGAGATGGTGCCTGTCGCGGCGTTCACGATGTTGCCGTTGAGCGTCGATCCCGTGAAACAACCGAAGCCGGTGTTGAGGCACACGACGGCGATGCCGTTCGATTTGCTGTTGACGGCCTTGTTGTTGGTGATGTCGCCATTGACCGTGGCGCCCACCACGGCGATCGCGCCGGAGGGGAAGTTCGCCATCTCGGCACCGGTGCTGCTGAGTGTGCCGCCGTTGGTGATGCCGCCGGTGACGACGGCGCCATTCTGAACGAGGATCGCAGGACCGGTCGTCGTGATCGTGGCGGTCGTGCCGTTGCTGATGCCACCCCTGACGACGCCGAGGTTCGTGACGGCGATGCCGGTGCCGGCCATGATCGTTCCGGTGTTGCCGACGCTGCCCGTCACCGTGCTTCCCGTCGCAGTACCTAGCGAGGTTCCCGTCACCAGGATGGCTGCCTGGTCGGCGTTGATACGGCCGCTGTTGCCGATGCTACCGGCAACCGTGGTGCCGCCTTGCACGACGATGCCGTTGCCCTTGGGTGTCGTTCCGAAGATCGGATCGAACGCCGCACCGCTGCCGTGCGCGGTGATCGTGCCGCTGTTGGTAATACTGGTCAGCACGCCCGGCGAGAAGCCCGCGATCACGGGAAACGCGTTCACATTGTTCAGGTAGATACCGTTCCCGGAATTGGCCGTAAGCGTTCCGGAGTTGGAAATCGTGCCCCAGAAGTTCGAGAAGGCGATGGCGACACCCGTGGTGTTCGCGATGATGTTGCCCTGGTTGACGATGTTCGTCACGGCGCCGGGACGATTGGCGGGCGGCGGATTGTTTGGCGCGCCGAGATTGGAATTGTTGATTGCAATCGCGCGGGTGTGCCCGGCCGTGGTCGTGTTGATGGTGCCCGTCGACGTGTTGGTGATGTCACCGTTGGAGGGGCTCGGGCTGCCGAAGCCGCTGTACTCGATGAAGTCGGTCGTTCCGGTGTTCGTGATCGGCAGCGGCTGGTTGAACGAACCCGCCTCAGCGCTTCCGCTACAGGCGATGGCGATCGCGATCGCCGATGTCGTTGCCAGCAGCGCACCGCCGGCCAGTTTCCTCGCACTTGTGGATCTGAGGTTCATCGCTCTCTTCCCCTTTTCAAAGTCGACCCGGCAGCCAATCCGTCGAAGCCCGGCTTCGCAGGACTGCGGGTTCGGTTGTTCCGTTGGCGGAAATCGGCTGCGGGACCCCCATCGGCCCCGATGACGCGCCTAAGCAAGTTGCCGCGCCAGCCACCCCCATAGAGAATCCGTTCGCCGGCCGAATTATATGAAAGCTAGAGTTTTCCCCCTAATAGGTGTGACTCGCAGGCACCGCTCGCCTAGTAATTAACCCAAGGGGGTTAGGCTGTCAGCACCTATCTCGCGAGCCTGGAGAAAACGACTCACCGTGGCATTGTTGCCACGCACCGGACCAGGGAGGGGTCGAGGGGAGGGCCTATCTGCGCGGGTATCGCCGCGGGACTGAGCGCGCGCTCAGAATTGGTACCGCCGGAGGCCGCCGTCTACGGGGATTACGGTGCCACTCACATAGCTCGCAAGCGGCGAACAGAGGAAGACGGCCATGACGGCGAGCTCCTCGGGCTCCCCATAGCGGCCCGCGGGAATTTCCGTCCGCGAGAAGCGCTCGCGTTCCTCCGGCGGATAGTTGCGGCGGATTTGCTCGCTCATGATCCGGCCGGGAGCGATCGAGTTGACGGTGATGCCGAGCCTTCCGACGTCGCGCGAAAGGCCCTTGGCCCAAGCGTGGATGGCGGCCTTGGCGGAGAAGGCGGCGTTGAGGTGCTCGGGCTCGGATTTTCCGGTGATGTTGACGATGCGGCCCCATTGCCGCTCGATCATTCCCGGGAGGATCGCGTGGGTGAGCTGGCGCACGCGCGTGAAGTTGAGCGTCATCGCCTCCTGCCAGCGCTCCTCGCCGGCATCGATCGGGAGCGGGCGGCTGCCCCCCGCGCAGTTCACGAGGATTTCCACCTTGCCGAGCGCCGCAAGGGCACGGTCGCGGATACGCTCGGCCGCATCCTCCTGCATGACGTCCTGCACGATGAGCGAGGGTGCGGGGTCCTGCTCGCGCGCGATCTCGCCCGCGAGCTCATGCAGGAGGGCTTCGCGGCGCGCAACGACCGCGAGCCGCACTCCCTCATGCGCCAGGAGCCGAGCAATCGCGCGGCCGATCCCCATGCTGGCGCCCGTGACGAGAGCGGTCTTTCCCTCGAGCTGCAGATCCATGGCGAGCCTCCCACTTCCTTATAGCGGCGGGATCGGCCTCAAGCGAGCACTGGGGTCGGTGCGTCCTCGAGGAGGTGCAGAAAGGTCTCGCGCCAGGCGATGACGGTATTGTCACTGATGTTGCGCAACATCGATTGCCAGCGCTCCCGCCGCTCCTCCGCCGGCATCGTGAGCGCGCGGTGCAGCGCATCGGCCATCGCGTCGGCATCGAGCGGGTTGACCAACAGCGCGTCCGCGAGCTCGTAGGCCGCGCCCGCGAAGCGCGAGAGCACGAGCGCGCCGGGGTCGGCTGCGTCCTGCGCCGCCACCCACTCCTTGGCGACGAGGTTCATTCCGTCGCGGAGCGGCGTCACCAGCGCGACGCGGGCATGGCGATAGAAGCCCGAGAGGACGTGCCGGCCGAAGCTGCGATTGAGATAGCGCAGCGGCATCCAGTCGAACTCGGCGAATTTCCCGTTGATGCGGCCGGCGCGCCGGTCGAGCTCGCGACGGAGCTCGCGGTATTCCCTGACCTCGCCGCGCGAGACCGGCGCGATCTGCATGAAAGTCACTTTCGAGCGGTGCTCCGGGAAATCCGCAAGCAGGCGCTCGAAGGCCTCAAACCGTTGCGGCAGCCCCTTGCTGTAGTCGAGCCGATCGACGCCGAGAATGAGCTGCCGCCCCCCGAGACTGTCGAGGAGGCGGCGCCCTTCCGGTCCGCCGCCCATCGAGGCCGCCATCTGTTGCACCGCCGCGGTGTCGATGCCGATCGGCACCGCGCGTACGCGCAGCAGGCGCGTGCCGAGGTCGATGTCGCCCCCCGAATTCATGGCAAGCTGGCGATGCTGCGCGATGGTACGGGCGAGATTGGCGCGATCGCCCTCGGTCTGAAGCCCCACGAGGTCATAGCACGCGAGCGCATTCACGAGGATCTCGTAGCGTGGGAGAGTCGTGAAGACCTCGGGCGGCGGGAAGGGCGTGTGCAGGAAGAGGCCGATCCGGTTGGCGACGCCGCGGCTCCTGAGGTTCGCGGCGAGGGGAATCAGGTGATAGTCATGCACCCAGATCAGGTCGTCCGCACGGAGGAGGCCCGAGAGCGCCACCGCGAAAGCCTCGTTGACCCGGAGATAGGCTTCGAGATTCTCGCGCCGGAACTCCATAAGTCCCAGGCGGTAATGCAGCAACGGCCAAAGCGTGCCGTTGCAATAGCCGTTGTAATACTGCGCGTGGTCGGTCTCGCTGAGATCGAGCGTCGCGTATTGGACCGGGCCCGAGTGCTGAAGATGGGGCTCGATCGAGGTAGCGCTCGCGATCTCGCCGGACCAGCCGACCCAGAGTCCGCCGCTTCCGTGCAAGGTGTCGCGCAGCGCAACCTCGAGACCGCCCGCGCGTCCCGCGCGCGCGCCCGGTTGTGTCACGCGATTGGAGACGATCACGAGCCGGCCCACAGCGCCTCCTCCCAGCTCCGCGAGAGCCGCATGGCCGTGATCGCGAGGCCCACCATCGAGTAGGTCTGCGGATAATTTCCCCAGAGCGCGCCGGTCGCGGGATCGATGTCCTCGGAGAGTAGCCCCAGGTGATTGCAGTGCGTCAGCATCTCCTCGAAGATCTCGCGCGCCTCCGCACGGCGTCCGATCGCTGCGAGCGCATCGCTGAACCAGAAGGCGCAGGCTGCGAACGCCGTCTTCGGCGGGCCGAAATCGTCGGGCGCGGCGTACCGAAAGAGCAGGTTGCCGCGCCGCAAATGCCGCTCGACGGCGGCGACCGTGCCGGCAAAACGCGGGTCCTCGGCCGAGAGGAACCCGACCTCGTTGAGGAGGAGTAGGCTCGCGTCGACGTCCTCGCCGCCGGCGGCGGAGACGAAGCTGTTCTGATGGGGATCCCAGGCGCGCGCCTCGATCCCCTCGCGGATGCGCCGTGCCTCTCCGCGCCAGCGCTCCGCGCGGTCGGCGTGGTCGAGGTGGCGCGCGAGCCGTGCCAGCGTGTTGCAGGCGGCCCAGCACATCACGCTCGAGAAGGTGTGGATGCTCCGGATGCCGCGGTATTCCCAGACGCTCGCGTCGGGCTCGAAGGCGACCGCGACCGCGTGCTCGCCGAGCCGCTCCAGGTCCTGGAAGAGCGCGCGGTCGCCGAGCCGAGGCAGACGGCGGTCGAAGAACATCTGGGTCGCCGCGAGGATCACGCTGCCATAGACGTCGTTCTGCCGCTGCAGCGCGGCGGCGTTGCCGACCCGCACCGGGCCCATGTCGCGGAAGCCCGAGAGACCGCGGAGCTCGCGCTCGACCATCTCCGACGCGGGCACGATCGGATAGACCGGCCGCAGCCGATGCTCGGGCTCCGCCGTGGCGACATTCGTCACGAAGCCGAGATAGTCCTCCATCGTCCGCGTCGCGCCGAGGCGGTTGAGTGCGTGCACGACGAAATAGGCATCGCGCAGCCAGCAATAGCGGTAATCCCAGTTCCGGCCGCTGTCGGCCGCTTCCGGTACCGAGGTCGTGAGCGCCGCGACGATGGCACCGGTCTCCTCGAAGGAGCACAGCTTGAGCGTGATCGCTGCACGGATCACCGCGTCCTGCCACTCGAAGGGGACCGAGAGGTAGCGCGCCCATTCGATCCAGTATTCGTCCGTCTCCTCCAGGAACTCCGAGACCATGCGCGCAGGCGACTCCAGCGGCGGCTCGTCGGGGCCGAGGATCAGGTTGACGGGCGCGCTCACGATGAACGGCACCTCGTCCATGAGATAGGAGAGCGGCGCGTCGGTCGTGAGGCGCAGCGTCAGGTCCTCGTGGAAGTAGCGGACGTGGTTGCTGCCGGAGCTGCGGCCAGGCGTACGCGTGCCATAGGCGAAGCGCGGCCGGAGCCGCAATCGGACGCGCGCTCTTCCCTCGACGGGCTCGATCCGCCGCACCAGCATCGCCGGTCGGAATATGCGGCCGTAACGCTTGAAGCGCGGAACGAAATCGATGACGCGCACTGCGCCGCCTTCGGGGTCCGCGATCACCGTCTCGAGGACGGCGGTGTTCGCGCGGTAGCGCTGGCTGACCGGAATCGCGCCTTCGGGTGCCACGTCGAAGAATCCCCCCTCCTCGGCGGAGGAGCCGCGCAGCAAGCTGCAGAAGACGGGGTCGCCGTCGAGCCGCGGGAGGCAACACCACTCGATGCGCGCAGTCCGCGAGACGAGGGCGGCAATGACGCAGTTGCCGACGACGCCGAGCTCGAGCCCGCTCATCCGCAGCGCTCCGACCCCTCGAGCGCGTCGGCCCGCTCGGCGAGCCACTCTCGGACTGCCCGCGCATTCGCGAAGGCGGCAGGCGCCGGCCCCGAGCCCACGCGCAGTGCGTCGCCGCCGAGCGCGAGTGCCGCCGCGAAAGCGTCTTCGTCGGTCGCGTCATCGCCGATCGCGACCGGCAAGCGCCCGGCGAAAAGAGGTGCAGCCATGAGCCGTCGCAGCGCTCTGCCCTTGTCGCATCCCTTGGGCACGAGCTCTACCACGCACCTCCCGGCTTTGAGTGCAAACCCCGCTTGCTCGGGGGCGAGGCCGGCGAGTGCGCGCCGCACTTCCCGCTCGGCCGTCGGCACCGCGCGGAAATGCACGGCGACGCCGGCCCCTTTGTGCTCGACGAGGAGTTCGGGATGCTGCTGCACGAGTACTGCAAGCGCCGCCCGCCATTCGCGGGGTTGCGTCACGTCGGTCTGCCGCTCGATCGGCCCTGCGGGGGAGAGACGCAGCTCGGCGCCGTGCTGACCCGCCGCCGGAAGAGAAAGCGGTGCGAGCAAGCGGTCGATCTCGGCGATCGCACGTCCGCTGAGGATCGCGAGCGCGCCGCTGAGCGCATCTGAGAGCCGCGCGAGAAGCGGCACCAGATTCGACGGCACAATCACGTCCTGCGGCCTCTCTGCAATCTCGAGCACGGTTCCGTCGAGATCGAGGAACAATGCCCGCGCTGCCCGGAATGGCGACGCGTCCCAAGCGCCCGCAATCAGTTGCTCATGCATAACAGTGATATAGGCCGGCGGCGGTGCTGGACCACCCGGGCCAGGATTGCCGGAGGGGGCGCGAGCGGAGGCGCGCGCGCTTTAAATCTCAGATTTCGGATCGATGAGGACGATGTCGGGCGTCGTCGCGCCTCCGCCGCGTGCCGATCACGGGCAGGGCGAAAAATCCCCTCACGCGAGCCGCGCTCGCCGCGCGGCGGACGCTCTAGCTGATGCGCTCCCGATATTGATCGAGAAAGCTGCTCAGGGCGAGGATGCGCGAATCCGCCTCGGAGCGCGCTGTCGCAGCACGCTCAAAGACGAGCTTGAAGTGGACGTGCGGAATGCCCAACAGGTCTTGTCTCAGATCCTGCACAGTCGCGAATTCCACGACATGGGCGCCTTGCTGCCGCCGGTACTTGTCGCCGGGCCTGAGCTCGTCTGCGGCGCCTCGGCCCGAGAGCGCTCGTAGCAACGTGCGTACCATTATTGATGCTCCCTCGCGCAAAATAGGTCAGCGAGGCTGCCGGTCCGCCTCCAGATGCCGCGCTTCGACGCGGACCGCAGCAGCCCTTAGCATGCGCGAGTAGAGGTTAGAAAAACGTTAGCGCGAGGCCGCGGCCACCGGCCCCATCAGGCCTGGAAAGCCGCGCCCGCCGCACTCTCTGGGGTCAGTGCCGCCAGACCGGCTCGCCAAGATCGACCTGTGAGGGCGTGGTGATTGCGCCGGTGACCGCGCCCGCGCCCGCGCCGATCGCGGCCCCCGCGAGCGGGTTTCCGACCATCGCGCCGATCGCTGCGCCTCCGGCGGCGCCGATGCCCGCGCCCGAGAGGGTGCGGTCACCCACACTCGTGCCGCAACCGGCCAAGGCCAAGGCCACGATCAAGGTTGAAGCTCGCATTGCATTGAACATGGTCATCACCTCTTCCTAATGAACCCGGATCATCGAGCTTTGATCATCGTTGTTGCTGTTGTGGCTGCGTCCCGGCGCCACGAGGCTCGCCCGCGCCGGAATTCGCGGCCGTCGGCGCCGGATGGCCCTGGGGGGCGTTCGCATTCGTCGGCGGATGCACCGGCGCGCGCGTCTGGCCTTGCGGGACCCGTGAGGCGGCCGGCCGCGAGGTCGGATGCGCGGGAGGCGTCGCATGCGACTGCGGCGTGGGTGCCGTCCCGGCACGAGGGGTCACGCCGCTGCGCTGCGAGGTCGGGTGCGTCGAGGGCGTCGCGCGTGACTGCGGCGCGGGCGCCGTTCCGGTGCGAGGGGTCACGCCGGTACGGTGCGAGGTCGGGTGCGTCGAAGGCGTCGCACGCGACTGCGGCGCGGGTGCTGTCCCGGTGCGAGGCGTCGCGCCGCTACGCTGCGGCTTCGGATGCGCCGTGGACGTTGCAGGCGACGTGGTACGCGGCATTGCCGTGCCTTGCGACGGATGCACTGGGCCATGCGTCTGCGAACCCGTGATGCGGCCCGGCGTGGCGGTGGCCGCAACGGCCGGCCGTCCCTGATTGACCGAGGCGCGCATGGCCGGATCGGCCGCAGCCGCTCGGACATGCATCGTCTGCGCGGAGGTCGCGCCGACGTGGCGCTCATGCGAGGCCGCAAGCTCCTGCTGCGACGGGCGCGCGGTCGTTCCACCTTTGCCGCCGTGATAGCTCGCGGTCGAGTTCACGTTGACGACCGTCCGGTTATAGACGTTCGTGACGTGCACGCCGCCGAGATTGGAGTAGGCGGAGTTATAGTAGAAGTGATCGTGCGACCAATAGCCGCCGGCGTAGCCGACACCGAAGTAGCCGAAGCCGTAGTTGATGCCGCCGTAGAATCCGACCGTCGGCCCCCAATATCCGGCGTGCCAGGCATAGGCGCTTCCGCCCCAATCCCAATAGCCGGGCGTCCAGAGCAGGCCGACCGCGGGCGGCAGCACCCAGGTTCCGGGAACCCAGTAATACCCGTCAGGTCCGTAGGCCCAATACCCAGGGACCCAGACATAGCCGGGACCAGGGATCACGGGCTGGCTGTAGACCGGAATTGCGGGCGGTGCGATTGCGACAGAGACCACGACCGCCGCCTGTGCCTGCGGAGCCGGCATCGCCGCAACGCCGAGCGACATCACCGAAGCCGCGACGAGAAACCTGCGAAGAACGCGCATGCGGAATACCTCGCTGCTGGTTTGCCTGGGGCGTGCCGAGTGAGGCACTGCGATGAGGTAACAACGGAGGAGAGCGTCTCGCGGCTTGTCCGGCGACGGTGGCAATTAAAGGGCAATCAGCCCTAGTCGATCGCGTGCGGATCGGCTTTCGGCGGCGCGAGCCAGGTCGAGGTCTCCAGTACGCGCGCGAATTGCGCCCAATTGAGTACCGGCGAGCTCGAAAATGCGCGCTCCTTGGTGGCGCCCATTTTTAGAAGCGCGTCGGAAACCGCCGTGAGCGGTCGGTAGAGAACGAAGCTCTGCTCGCGATCGAGCGCCGGCAGACGCGCAGCGGGCTCACCGATTGTCCCGGCCAAGCGCTCCGCTTCCGCGACCGAGAACGCGCGCGGATCGAGCGTCCGTAGCGCGCCCGCGACTGCAAACGCCATGCCCGGATTCTCCGGCTTCCAGCGAAGGCGGTATTGCTGCACGGCGCCCGTCGAAACTTCGACGACGAAGATCGTCTCGCTCACGCCCCCCGCGTCGTTCGTCTCTGCGGGCAGCGTCAATACCGCGACGGTGAAGGGCGAGAAGACGGCCTCGTACGCGACGCGCTCTCGGAGATCCGGCATCGCCGCGGCGATGCGCGCGATGCGTAGGTCGAGACCGTCGACGCGCTGCACGACCTCCGCGAGCTTGCTCTCGGTAGTGCTGCTCAGGGTGAGCGTCCATACCAAGGCGCCGACGGCGACTGCGGGCGCGGCAAGCAGGAGCCAGTCCTGACTCAGATGCTCGCGAATTCGCTGTACCGAGAGGGACATGCCTTTGCTCCGTTCACGTGGCTCTGGTAATTCGCCGGCGAGCGAAAATGTTCGCCCGCCGGCGACTCCTATTCGCCTTAGTCGCCCTCCTGTACCACGCCGCCAGAGGGCGAGAGCACGACGTGGACCGCGGCACCGTTCCGCTCGGTGACGCCGTGCCAGTAGTTGTCGCAGCCCTTCTTCAGATCGCTCACGCGGGGATAGCCCGCGGCCGCGAAGCGGTGCATCGCGTCGTTCGCGGTGCTGCTGTCGACGCGGTCGCCGGCCATGCAGATCGCGTAGGCAGGCCGCGCCGTCAGCGCGCCGGAGAACGAGAGGATCGCGACTGCGCTCGCCAATGCGAGCGCTCCGCCCATGACTCGAGCATGAGTTTTCATTTCTGTCTCCCAATCCAGGTGAGTGCGGCGGTTTCGCCGGCTACAAAACCTTGGCGTCGCTCATCAGGGATTGCCAGCCGGGCCCAGTGGCTTTTTTGAGATCGATGAAATGACGAAGTTTGGACCGGGTGCGCTCGTACTCAGACTGCGATCTCGGCCCTGCCGTTGTTTAGGACTACGGTTTCGCGCCCGACGACGCGGGCGCGGAAGGAGATGACGGCGCCGTCGTGCCACATCTCCGTGCGCAGCGTCTCGCCGGGGAAGACCGGCGAGGAGAAGCGTGCGCGGATGTTCTTGAGACGCGCGGGATCGAATCCGCAGCAGCGCTTGAGGAGCGCCGTCCCCACCACCCCGAAGGTGCAGAGCCCGTGCAGGATCGGGCGCGGAAAGGCTGCGGCCGTCGCGATCTCGGGGTCGGCGTGCAGCGGATTCATGTCGCCGGAAAGGCGATAGATGAGCGCCGATTGCGGTAGCGTCGGCGAGTCCTCGACGAGATCGGGGAAACGCTCGGGGATTGGGTGCGGCTCCGGCGCGGCGCCTGTGGGGCCGCCGAATCCACCATCGCCGCGCAGCACGGAGGTCGATTGCAATGTCGCGAGGTGCTCGCCGGTGGCGCCGTCGATCACCTCGCGTTCGGTGAAGAGGAGGGCGCCGCGCTCGGCGCCCTTGTCGATCACGCCGGTGATCCGCGTCCGCCCGATCGCGACACCCTCGACCGGAAGCGGCCGATATAGGATCACGCCCTGCTCGCCATGCAGGACCCGCCGCCAATCGATCTTGAGACGGGGATCGCGCACGAACATGCCGGGATATCCCAGCACCACCGCCATGGTCGGAAGCGCGAGCAGCTCTTTCTCGTAGACGAAGCGTAGCTGGTGCCGGTCCATGGGATCGTGGCCGAGCCCGAGCCCCAGAGCGTAAAGAATGGAATCGCGCGCGGTGTAACGCTGCACCACCTCCTCGAAGCGCCAGTTCTTGAGGGTCTCGTAATCCATGCCGGAGCATACCTCCCTCTCCGGCGCGGCGGGAGAGGGATCAAAGGCCTCTTGCGATCAGTTCCTTCATGATCTCGTTCGTGCCCGCGAAGATGCGGTGGACGCGGGCGTCGGCGTAGGCGCGGGCGATCGGGAACTCCCACATGTAGCCGTAGCCGCCATGGAGCTGCAGGCATTGGTCGACGATGCGGTTCTCGAGGTCGCTGAGCCACCACTTCGCCATCGCCGCGGTCTCGACGTCGAGCTTCCCCTCGAGGTGCAGCTCCAGGCAATGATCGAGGAAGACGCGCGCGACCTTCACCTCGGTCTTCATCTCCGCCAGCTTGAAGCGGCTCACCTGAAAGTCCGCAATCGCACGGCCGAAGGCCTTGCGCTCGCGCGTGTAGCGGATCGTCTGCTCCAGCACCGATTCCATGACGCCGACCGCGGTGATGCCGACGAGGAGCCGCTCCTGCGGCAGCTCCTGCATGAGGCAAGCAAAGCCGCGGCCCTCGCCGCCGAGCACGTTGTCGAGCGGCACGCGGACGTCGTCAAAAAAGAGCTCCGAGGTGTCCTGCGCCTTCATGCCGAGCTTTTCGAGATTGCGCCCGCGCTTGAAGCCCGGACGATCGGCCTCGACCAGAATGAGCGTGATGCCCTTGGCGCCCTCGCGCGGGTCGGTCTTGGCGACGACCACGACGAGGTCGGCCATCTGCCCGTTGGTGATGAAGGTCTTCTGTCCGTTGACGACATACTGCTCGCCGTCACGGAGCGCGGTGGTGCGGATGCCCTGGAGATCGCTGCCGGCGCCGGGCTCGGTCATGGCGATCGCCGTGATCGCCTCGCCCTTCGCCATCGCCGGAAGCCACTTCCGCTTCTGC
>DATJVP010000013.1:0-40308 GCA_035581425.1 Allostellaceae bacterium
GACGGCCCGGCGGCCTTCCGGGGTGAGCGGGCGGTCGCGGTCGCTCCCGCCCGCGGCCTTGCCCGCGGCAGGACCGTGGCGGACCACCAGGAGATGCCTCATGCGACCTCCTCCGCGCCGCCTTCGAAAAGGCGCCATGACACCGACGACGATACGTTATAGACTGTCGCCAACCCGTTGAAAAATGGCGAAATTGCTGTCACCGGAGAGATGACGTGGCCCAGCCGCTTCCGGCGAACCAGCCGAGCATCGACCTGAATTCCCACGCGCGCTTCATCAATCGCGAGCTCTCCTGGCTCGCCTTCAACGAGCGCGTCATCGCCGAGGCAGACAATCCCCGCCATCCGCTCCTCGAGCGCCTGCGCTTCCTCTCGATCTCCGCCAACAACCTCGACGAGTTCTACATGGTGCGCGTCGCGGGCCTCAAGGGACAGGTGCTCGCGGAGGTGGCGACGCCGAGCCAGGACGGCCTCACGCCCGCGCAGCAGCTCGCGGCGATCAATCAGCGCGCGCGCAAGCTCATGCACGACCAGCAGGTGATCTGGCGCGGCCTGCGGCAGCAGCTCGCGGAGGCCGGCGTCTCCGTGATCGGCCCGCAGGACATCTCGTCCGCCGACCGCGCCTGGCTCGAGGACCGCTTCATGTCGGAGATCTTCCCGGTCCTGACGCCGCTCGCAATCGACCCCGCGCATCCCTTCCCCTTCGTCGCCAACCGCGGCATCGGGCTCGCGCTGCAGCTCACGCGGGCGCGCGACGGCAAGCGCATGGAGGCGCTGCTGCTGCTGCCGAGCGCCATCGGGCGCTTCATCCGCATGCCCGGCGAGAAGGTACGCTTCCTGCCCCTCGAGCAGATGGTGACTCTGTTCCTCGACCGGCTCTTTCCGGGCTTCTCGGTGGTGGGTCACGGCATGTTCCGCATCGTGCGGGACAGCGAAATGGAAATCGAGGAAGAGGCCGAGGACCTCGTGCGCCTGTTCGAGAGCGCGCTCAAGCGCCGCCGTCGCGGCAACGTGATCTGGCTCGCGGTCGACGCCGGCATGCCCGAGGACCTCCAGCGCTTCCTCGCGGAGAATCTCGACGTCTCGCCCGACGATTCCTCGCCGCTCGACGGCATCCTCGGTCTGGTCGACACGCGCCAGCTCATCATCGCGGAGCGGCCGGACCTGCTCTTCAAGCCCTATCACCCGCGCTTCCCCGAGCGCATCCGGGACTTCGGCGGCGACTGCTTCGCCGCGATCCGCCAGAAGGACATCATCGTCCACCACCCCTACGAGAGCTTCGACGTGGTGGTGCAGTTCGCGCGCCAGGCCGCCCGCGATCCCGCGGTGGTCGCGATCAAGCAGACGCTCTATCGCACCAGCGACAACAGCCCGATCGTGCGTGCCCTCGTCGAGGCGGCGGAGGCCGGCAAGACCGTAACCGCGCTCGTCGAGCTCAAGGCGCGCTTCGACGAGGAAGCGAACATCCGCTGGGCGCGCGATCTCGAGCGTGCGGGCGTGCAGGTCGTCTACGGCTTCCTCGACCTCAAGACGCACGCGAAGGTCTCGCTGGTGGTGCGGCGCGAGGGTGGCGAGCTCCGCTCCTACGTTCATTTCGGCACCGGCAACTATCATCCGGACACGGCGCGGGTCTATACCGACCTCTCGTTTTTCACCTGCGATCCCGCGCTCTGCCGCGATGCCGCGCGTCTCTTCAATTACATGACGGGGTACGCAACGCCGACCGACCTCGAGAAGGTCTCCTTCGCCCCGGTCGATCTGCGCAAGCGTCTGCTCGAGCTCATCGAGGCCGAGATCGGGCACGCGCGCGCGGGGCGGCCCGCGCAGATCTGGGCGAAGATGAACCAGCTCGTCGATCCCGTGATCATCGACATGCTCTATCGCGCATCGGCGGCGGGGGTGGAGATCGAGCTCGTCGTGCGCGGCATTTGCTGCTTGCGGCCGGGAGTTCCCGGCCTCTCCGAGAACATCCGCGTCAAGAGCATCGTCGGCCGCTTCCTCGAGCACGGTCGCATCGTCTGTTTCGGCAACGGCCAGCGTCTCCCGTCGCCGCAGGCCCAGGTCTTCATCAGCTCCGCCGACTGGATGCCCCGCAACTTCGACTGGCGTGTCGAGGCGCTGGTGCCGATCGAGAACGAGACCGTGCACCGCCAGGTGCTCGACGAGATCATGGTCGCCAACTTCCGGGATGTCGCGCAGAGCTGGCGCCTGGAGCCGACCGGCGCCTATCTCCGCGAGGCCGCGGGCCTCGACGCCTTCAGCGCGCACACCTATTTCATGACCAACCCGAGCCTATCCGGCCGCGGCCGCGCCTTGCGGCGACCGAAATCTGCGACACGTCCCGTCGCCGAGCGGGCCGCGACGACGGAGTAGGAGATGGCGGCACGGGCGGCGCGACGCCGAGGCCCGGTCGGGGTCATCGACATCGGATCGAATTCCATTCGTCTCGTCGTCTACGACGGGCTCACCCGCGCGCCCGTGCCGCTCCTCAACGAGAAGGTGCTCTGCGGCATGGGGCGGGGCCTCGGCGAGACCGGGACACTCGATCCCGAGGGCGTCGCTTCCGCGCTCGCGCATCTCTCGCGCTTCGTCTCGCTCGCGCGGGCGATTGGGGTCGAGCGGCTCGACGCGCTCGCGACCGCGGCCGTGCGCGACGCCTCCGATGGAAAGGCTTTCGCCCTCGAGGTGCGGCGCCGCACCGGCGTCCCGGTCCGAATCCTCTCGGGCGAGGAGGAGGGTCGCCTCTCGGCTCTCGGCGTGATCGCGGGCATGCCCGAGGCCGCGGGGGTTATGGGCGATCTCGGCGGCGGCAGCGTCGAGCTCTCGCCACTCCGCGCGGGGCGCACCGGCCACGGCGCGACGCTGCCGCTCGGTCCTTTCCGGCTCGCGGAATTCTGGGGTGACGAGAAGCGCCTCGCTGCGGAGATCGACCGCCATGTCGAATCCCTGGACTGGCTCCGCCGCCGCCGCGGCGAGACCTTTTATGCCGTCGGCGGCGCCTGGCGTGCGCTCGCGCGCATCCACATGGAGCAGGACCGCTATCCCATCCACGTCGTGCAGGGTTACACGCTCTCGCGCCGCACCGCCGAGGATTTCCTCGACGTGATGGCGCGGCAGTCCCGCAGGTCGCTCGAGCAGATCGCGACGGTCGCGCGCAAGCGCCTGGAGGTCGTGCCGGTGGCGGCAGAGGTGCTCCGGCGCATCATGGCGGCGATGGAGCCGAAGCGCGTGGTCTTCTCCGCGCTCGGGCTGCGCGAGGGGCATCTATACGATCTGCTTCCGGATCGGGAGCGCACACAGGACCCGCTGCTCGTCGCCTGCGAGTCCATGGCGCGCGCGCATCCCCGCTTCGGCGCAAATCCGCAGGAAGTCGATACCTGGCTCTCGCCGATCTATCCGCGCCGCGATCCCTATCGCCGCCTCCGCCGCGCGGCAGCGCTGCTGGCGGATGTGGCCTGGGACGAGCACCCGGACTATCGCGCGGAGCAGGCGTCCCGCTCGGCACTCTACATGCCGGCAACGGGGCTCGATCATCCCGGACGCGTGTTCCTCGCGGCTGCGCTGCGCGCGCGGTATGGCGGCAACGACGAGGGCTCTTTCGACAAGATGGCGCGCATCGTCGACGAGGAAAATCTGCGCGCGGCGCGGGTCACTGGCCTCGGCATGCGCCTCGCCTTTACGCTCTCGGGCGGCGTGCCCGGCCTCCTGCGTCGCGCGGAGCTGCGCCTCTCGCGCGACGAGCTCCTGCTCCGCCTTCCCGCGAGCGGCCCGCTGCAAGGTGCCGAGGCTGTGGAGCGCCGCCTCGGCGCGCTCGCCCGCGCCCTCGGCGTCGAAGCACGCCTGCGCGAGCGCGTGCGGCGGTGAGAGCTGGTTGCAGAGAAGGGGGAGGGCCTCTTACTCCCGCTCTTTCGCCAGCACCGTCTCCACGAGGTTGGTGAAGAAGCTCGCGCCTACCGGAATGATCTCGTCGTTGAAATCGTAGCGGGGATTGTGCACGTCGCAGCTTCCCTCGCCGTCGCCATTGCCGAGAAAGATGAAGGCGCCGGGCCGCGCTTCCAGCATGTAGGAGAAATCCTCGGAGGCCATGCGCGGGGCGCCGTTGCGGTCGACATTCTCCTCGCCGACAGTCAGTGCCGCGGCATTGCAGGCGATCTCGGTCTCGCGGGCGTGATTGACCAGCGGCGGATAGCCTCGGCGAAAGTTGAGCGCCGCGGTGGCGCCGTGGGCGGCGGCGGCGTTCTCCGCGACGCGGAGGATCGTCGCCTCGATGCGGTCCATCACCTCCGTGCGATATGCCCTGCAATTTCCGGAGATAGTGACGTCCTCGGGGATGATGTTGTAGGCGTCGCCGCCGTGGATCTTCGTGATGCTGACGACTGCGGTGTCGAAGGGGCTGACGGCGCGGCTCACGACCGTCTGGAGTGCCGTCACGACATGCGCCGACGCGACCACGGGATCGAGCACGCCCTCGGGACGAGCGGCATGGCCGCCTCGGCCCTGCACGTGCAGATCGAAGCTCGCGGAAGCTGCCATGGCGGGCCCGGGCCGCGTGAAGAATTTGCCCGTGGGATAGCGCGGCGTGTTGTGTAGCCCGTAGACGCCGTCGACCGGGAAGCGCTCGAAGAGCCCTTCCTCCACCATGACCCTACCGCCGCCGCCGCCTTCCTCTGCGGGCTGGAAGATGAAATGGACGGTGCCGTCGAAATTCCGGGTCTTGGCGAGATGCCGCGCCGCGCCCAGGAGGATCGTCGTGTGCCCGTCATGGCCGCAGGCGTGCATGCGCCCTTCATGCCGCGAGCGGTGCGCGAAGTCGTTCTTCTCGTGAAGGGGCAGCGCATCCATGTCGGCGCGCAGTCCGATCGCGCGGTGCCCGTTTCCAACGCGGAGGCTGCCGACGACGCCGGTCTTGGCGATGCCGCGCGTCACCTGAAGCCCGAAGGAAGCGAGCCGCTCCGCCACGATGTCGGAGGTGCGGCGCTCGTCATAGGCGAGCTCGGGATGGGCGTGCAAATCGCGCCGCCACTCCGTGAGCTCGCCCTTCGCAGCGACCAATTCGGGGATAAGGGGCATGTTCTATCTCGCGTGGTATGGAGAAGCGAAGCCTAGCGGCCTCAGCTCGCGTCGTCGAGGCGCACCAGGCGGATTTGCTTCCCCGCGGCGGTGAGCGCGATCCGACCGTGCTTGAGGTCGAGCGCGTCGCCTCCGAAAAGCTCGCGCCGCCAGCCCGAGAGCGCATCGATCTCCGCCGCGTCGTCGGCCGCGATCGCCTCGAGGTCCTCGGCACTCGCCACCAGCTTCTGCGCGACGCCATGCTCTTCGCAGCGGAGCTTCAGCAGCACTTTCAGGAGATCGACCAGCGGACCCAGCCCCGGCGGCAGCTCGCGCCGGGGCGGCGGTTCCGGCTGCTCGTTCTCGGGCATGGCAAGCGCGTCGCGTACGACCGCCAGCACCTCGCCGCCAAGGCGCCCCTCGACGAAGCCCTTGCCGAGGCCGCGCGTCCGCGCGAGATCGACCGCGTTCTGCGGAGCGTGTGCTGCGATCTCCAGGACCTGCTCGTCGCGGAGGACGCGGTTCCGCGGGAGGTTCCGAGTTTGCGCGGCGATCTCGCGCCAGGCCGCGAGCTCGCGGAGGAGCGCGAGGGTCCGCCGGCTGCTCCCCCGCAGCTTGAAGCGCCGCCAGGACTCCCTCGGGTCGATCGTATAGGTCGCGGGGTCCGTGAGGAGCTTGATCTCGTCGTCGAGCCAAGCCGCGCGGTCGTTGCGCTGCAGCCGCGTCTTCAGCTTCTCGTAGACGGTGCGCAGCGGGATCACATCCGTGAGAGCGTATTGGGTCTGCCGTTCCGTGAGCGGCCGGCGCGACCAATCCGTGAAGCGCGCGGATTTGTCGATGCGCGCCCCCGCGAGCTTGCTGGCGAGCGTCTCGTAGCTCGCGGATTCCCCGAAGCCGCAGACCATCGCCGCCACTTGCGTGTCGAAGAGCGGCGCCGGTACCGCCCCCATGAGTTTGTAAAAGATCTCGATGTCCTGCCGTGCCGCGTGGAAGACCTTGAGCACGGAAGCGTTGGCGAGGAGCGAGAAGAGAGGTCCGAGGTCGATACCCTCCGCGAGCGGATCGATCGCCGCTGCTTCATTCGGCCCCGCGACCTGCACGAGGCAGAGCTCCGGCCAATAGGTGCGGTCCCGCATGAACTCGGTGTCGACGGTAACGTATTCGGTTTGGGACTGACGCCCGCAAAATTGCGCGAGCGCGGCGGTGTCGACGATCAAGGTCATGCTGGTCGTGCTATACACGCAAAAAGCGGAGCACGGAAGGCCCGTCGCCGGATACGTCGGGTGCTTGACAAGCCTCGGAAATCCGTGCGTTCTCCCGCTTCTCGCGGCATTTCTCGATCACGGACGACGATGCACGCCTATCGCACCCACACCTGCGGCGCGCTGCGCCTCGGCGACGCCGGCAAGACCGCGCGGATTTCCGGCTGGGTCCACCGCAAACGCGACCACGGCCAGCTCCTCTTCGTCGACCTCCGCGACCATTACGGCATCACGCAGTGCGTGATCGACATCTCGGGCCCGCTCTTCAAGACCGTGGACGCGCTCAAGCTCGAGAGCGTCGTCACCATGACCGGGACCGTCGTCCGCCGCTCCGACGAGACCGTCAATTCCAAGCTCGCAACCGGCGAGATCGAGTTGCAGATCGTGGAATGCAGGACGCTCTCGGAGGCGGACCCGCTGCCGGTGCCGGTCAACACCGACGCCGACTATCCCGAGGACATGCGGCTCACCTATCGCTTCCTCGATCTCCGGCGCGAGGCAGTGCATGCCAACATCATGCTGCGCTCGCGCGTCATCGCGTCGATTCGCCGCCGCATGATCGAGCAGGGCTTCACGGAGTTCCAGACGCCGATCCTGACCGCGAGCTCGCCCGAGGGTGCGCGCGACTACCTCGTTCCAAGCCGGCTCCATCCCGGCGAGTTCTACGCGTTGCCGCAGGCACCGCAGCAATTCAAGCAGCTCCTGATGGTCGCGGGCTTCGACCGCTATTTCCAGATCGCGCCCTGCTTCCGCGACGAGGCGAGCCGCGCCGACCGCTCGCCCGGCGAGTTCTACCAGCTCGATTTCGAGATGTCGTTCGTCACGCAAGAGGACGTCTTTGCGGCGATCGAGCCCGTGATGGCCGGTGTCTTCGAGGAGTTCGGCCGGGACCGCTCCGTCACCAAGCCGCCGTTCCCGCGCATCCCCTACGACGAAGCGCTCCTCAAATACGGAACCGACAAGCCGGATCTCCGCAATCCCATCGTCATGAGCGATGCGGCGGAGGTGTTCCGCGGCTCGGGCTTCGGGGTCTTCGCGGGCGCGCTCGAGAACGGTGCGGCGGTGCGCGCGATCCCCGCGCCCGGCGCCGCCTCGCGTCCCCGCAGCTTCTTCGACAAGCTCAACGACTGGGCGCGGGGCGAGGGCGCGCCGGGTCTCGGTTACATCGTCTTCTCCGAAGGTGCGGCGAAGGGCCCGATCGCGAAGTTCCTGGATGCACCGCGCCTGGAGCGGCTCCGTGCGGTTGCAGGAGTGGGCGAGGGGGATGCCGTCTTCTTCGTCTGCGACAAGCCCGAACCCGCGGCGAAGCTCGCGGGCGCTGCGCGCACGCGCATCGGACGGGAGCTCGGCCTCCTTAAGGAAGGCGAGTTTCGCTTCTGCTGGATCGTCGATTTTCCCATGTTCGAGCGCGACGAGGAGACTGGCAAGATCGTCTTCAGCCACAATCCCTTCTCGATGCCTCAGGGAGGGCTCGAGGCGCTCGAGACGAGGGATCCGCTCACCATCAAGGCCTTCCAGTACGACATCGTCTGCAACGGCGTCGAGCTCTCCTCCGGCGCGATCCGGAACCATCTTCCGGGCATCATGTACAAGGCCTTTGCGATCGCGGGCTATTCCGCTTCCGAGGTCGAGGCGCGCTTCGGCGGCATGCTCAACGCCTTCAAGTTCGGCGCGCCCCCGCATGGCGGCTCCGCGCCCGGCATCGACCGGATCGTGATGCTGCTCGCGGACACGCCGAACATCCGCGAGGTCGTCGCCTTCCCCATGAACCAGCAGGCACAGGATCTGTTGATGCAGGCTCCGGCCCCGGTGCCGCCGGAGCGCCTCAAGGAGCTCCACATTCGCGTGGTGCTGCCGCCGCCTTCGAAGGACAAGCCGAGCTGATCCGCGCTTTCGCTTGCGCGGATTCCGCCGATGACTCATGATTCCACGGAAGATCGCGAGTCGCCGGTACGCGGAACCGACGGGGCGAACGAATGCGAGGGTACCTTCTGCTGTCAGTGCCGATCCTGCTCGCGGGATGCGGGCTCCCGCCGGCAGTGATGATCGCCTCTTACGTCGCGGACGGCGTGAGCTATCTCGTCACCGGGAAGAGCGTTACGGATCACGGCATCTCCGAGACGACCGGCCGCGACTGCGCGACGTGGCGTCTCATCAAGTTCGAATCCCCGTGCAAGAACGAACCCGCTCAACGCGAGGAGCCGGCGCCCGTGGTCGAGGGCGAGCTTGCGAGCTCGCCGCCTGCGGAGCCTAGCACCGAGACATCGTCGGATGCTGCCCCGCATCGCTTCCTCGTGCTCGGAAGCTTCAACAGCCGCGCCAATGCCGAGCGCTTGACGACCGAGTTTCCGGGCATCAAGACCGCGGTCATCGAAGTCGGCCTCGACAGCCGCACCGCCTATCGCGTGATGGCAGGCCCACTCAGTGACGAGGAGGTAGATGGACTCCGCGCGAAGCTCGCGGCCGAAAACCGCCCACCCGCCTGGGAATTCGTGGCAGCGCTGCCGGGATCTTAGCTCGCGGCGGCGGCACGACGCATGCGCTTGCGCTCGTACATCGCCATGTCGGCGCGGTGGAGGAGCGCTTCCTCGGACTCGCTGCCCTCGTAGGAGACGAAGCCGAAGCTTGCGCTGAGCTCGATGGGGACGTTGTCCACACGAATTCCGAGGGTCGCGATCGCGCGTTCGAGGTCGTGCACCTTCTGCCGCGCGCTCACGAGCGTGGCGCCTATGAGCAGGAATCCGAATTCGTCGCCGCCGAGCCGCGCGACGGCATCTGTGCGCCGTACGCGCCGGATCAAGCTGGCTGCGAGCTCCCGTAGCACGCGGTTGCCGGCATTATGGCCGAAGCGGTCGTTCACGTCCTTGAAGCCGTCGAGATCGCAGATCATCAGCACGCCCCGCGACCCTCCCACGCGCGCGCTCGCGAGCGCGCGGCCGAGCTCGGCGAGGAAGCCGCGGCGGTTGAGGAGCCGCGTGAGCTCGTCCGTCACCGTCAGCCCCTCGAGATAGGCAAGACGCGACTGCAAATCCGCGACCCGCTGCTCCGCCGCGGCGAGGCAGTTGAAGGCCCAGGTGAGGAGCGCACGATCCCCTTCCGGTCGGGGCCCCAGCACCTCGACGACATTCTTCGACCGGCGCTTTGCCGGCGCGGGTGCGGTCATGGAATGTGCGGACAGCGACATCACTCGATCTCCCGTGAGGCACCAATGCCTCAATCGTGCCACGGAAGAGCAAAGCCCATGCCAACGGATAGGGCGTTGAAAACGCTCATATTCTGGTATCAAGACCCGGCAGAAATTGCCGTCTCCGATAGAGCTTGAGCTGAAAGATGCCGGGGCGAGAGCGCGCGCTAGGCGAGCCGGTCGCGGGGGGTCTGGCCCGCGAAGAAGGCGTCGAGGTTGTCGAGGGCGCGAAAGCCCATGGCTTCGCGGGTCTCGCGCGTAGCGCTGCCGAGATGCGGCAGCAGGAAGGTATTGGGGAGGCCACGGTAGGCGGGATCGATCCGAGGCTCGCCGTCGAAGACGTCGAGACCGGCGGCGAGGACGCGGCCCGAGCGCAGCGCTGCGATGAGGTCTGCATCCTTGACGATGCCGCCGCGCGCGGTGTTGACGACGATCGCGCCGAGCGGCAGCAGCTCGATACGCCGCTTGTCCACGAAATGCCGCGTCTCCGGCGTCAATGGACAGTGGATCGAGAGGATGTCCGAGCTCGGCAGCAACGATTCCGGGGTCTCGTGGAAGATCGCGCCTTGCTCGTCCTCGAGCGCGAGCCGTTGGCGATTGTGGTAATGGACGACCATGCCGAAGGCGCGAGCGCGCTGCGCCACGGCGCGGCCGATGCGGCCCATGCCGAGGATACCGAGCCGCTTGCCGCCGAGATGGCTCCCGAGCATGTGCGTCGGCGCCCAGCCGGTCCAACCGTCGCTGCGGATGAGCCGCTCGCCCTCGCTCGCGCGTCGCGCGGCACCCAGCATGAGCAGCATGGCGATATCGGCGGTTGCGTCCGTGAGCACGTCCGGCGTGTTCGTGACGGCGATACCTCGGGCGCGCGCCGCCCGGAGGTCGATGTGCTCGAATCCCACCGAGAAGGTCGCGAGAATGCGCACGGAATTCGGCAACTTCGCGATGGTGGCTGCATCGAGCCTGTCGGTCGTGGTGCAAAGCACCGCGTCGGCGCCGGCCGCCGCGCGCACGATGCCGTCGCCGTCGAGCGGCTCATCAGCGACATTGAGTCGCGCTTTGTAATCGCGGCTTGCACGAGCCTCGACGGCCTCAGGCAACTTGCGGGTGACGAGGAGGATGGGTTTCGAGGGCATTCGGGATCGCACTTGCGAAGCACCGGATACTACCGTATCGCTGTTGCGAATTACACATCGGAGCGCCGGTATGGCGACGATTTTCCCCAAATTCGCGCGTATGAGCTCGAGTGTCTCCGCGGCAGTGAGCGGCCTGGGGCTCGCTTTGGCGGCCCTGATGACGGCTGCCGGACCATCGGCCGCGGTCGAGATCGCGCCGCACCGCGCGCTCTATGCCCTCACCCTCGAAAGTGCCAAGCCCGGGAGCGGCGTGCTCGGCGCTACCGGGACCATGCTCTACGAATGGGGCGAGGCGTGCGACGCGTGGACCGTGAAGCAGGACTTCAACCTCGACCTCGCCTATGAGGATTCCGACGAGGTGAAGCTCGGCTCCAGCATGGTGTCCTGGGAGTCGAAGGACGGTCTGCGATACCGCTTCAATGAGCGACGCACCAAGAATGGCGAGCTCGACGAGGAGATCCGCGGCAACGCGCAGCTCGACGGACCGGAGAAGGGCGGCAGGGCGGATTTTAGCCGGCCGGAGGCAAAGACCCTGAAGCTCGCGGCGAACGTCCTCTTTCCGACCATCCACACGGTGGCGCTCATCGAGCGTGCGCTCGCGGGCGAGACCTTCATCCAGCGCGAGGTCTTCGACGGCGCGACCGTCGACAATGCGGGGCCCATCACCGCGATCGTGTTGCCCGGAGGTCCCAGGGAGAAGGAGCTCGACAGCCCGCTGCTCAAGGGCAAGTCCTGGCGCATGCATCTCGCCTTCTTCCCCTCCGATCCGCAGGCGGATCGGCCGGATTACGAGCTGACCATGCGCCTCTACGAGAACGGCGTCTCCACGGAGATGTCGCTGGACTACAGCGACTACATCGTCCACGCGACGCTCGAGAAGATCGAGGCGCTGCAGCGGCCGAGCTGCTGAGCGCTCAGGGCCTCCGCTCGGAGGCCGCTGCGAAAAGATCCGGCGGGTCCGCCTTCGCGGCATCCGCGAGCCGGTCGCTTCCGATCCCGATCAGACGGTATGCCGTGCCGTCCGCCGCTTCCTCGAGGAGCGGCAGCGCCGCGCGGTAGAGGACCTCCGCCCGCTGCGTCGGATCCGTGAGGGCGCGGCTTCGGGTCACAATCTTGAATTGGCTCGTTTTGAGCTTAAGGACGACGCCACCGGCCGCGAGGCCATGGGCGGTCAAGCGCCGCGCTAGGTCGTCCGCGAGGGTGCGCAGCTCGGCCGCAAGCGCCTCGGGCCGGGTGAGGTCGCGATCGAAGGTGGTCTCGACCGAGACGCTCTTCGTCGGGGTATCGATTACGACGGCGCGGTCATCCTCGCCGCGCGAGAAGCGATGCAGCCGCCTCCCGATCGAGCCGTAGCGCGCGACGAGCTCGCCCTCGCTCCTCTGCCGCAGCTCGCCGATCGTGAGGATGCCCTCGCGCGCAAGACGCTGCTGCAGCGCCTGGCCCACGCCCCAGAGCAGGCCGACCGGGCGCGGCGCGAGAAAGTCGAGCGCGTCGGCGCGGCCGATGAGCGCGAAGCCCCTGGGCTTGTCGAGGTCCGAGGCGAGCTTCGCCAGGAACTTGTTGTAGGAGAGGCCGATCGAGACGGTGATCCCGATCTCGCTCTCGATGCGTCGCGCCAGGAGTGCGAGCGTGCGTGCGGGCGGCCCGCCGTGGACGCGCTCCGTACCGGAGAGATCGAGAAAGGCCTCGTCGATCGAGATCGGCTGCACCAGCGGGGTCGTCGTCTCCATGAGCTCACGCACGCGGTGGCTCACCTCCCGGTACTTCGCCATATCCGGCGGCACCACGACCGCTTCCGGGCAGGCCTGCAGCGCCTTGAACATCGGCATCGCGGAGCGGATGCCGCTGAGACGAGCGACGTAGCAGCAGGCGAGGACGACGCCGCGCCGTCCGCCGCCGACGATCACGGGACGGTCGAGGAGCGCGGGATTGTCGCGTTTCTCGACCGTCGCATAGAAGGCATCGCAGTCGATATGGGCGAGGCTCAGCTCCCCGAGCTCCGGATGGTGCAGGAGGCGCGGCGAGCTGCACTGACCGCAGCGGCGGTCAGCGGGTGTTTCCGGTACGACCGTGCCGCAGTCGCGGCAAAGCGCGGTCACTCGGGTTCCCCCTTGGGCCAGAGCCAGGCAGCTCCGCGCACACCGCTCGCATCCCCATAGCGCGGCGGCAGGAGCTTCGTGACCACGGTGTCCGAGAAGACATAGGCCCCCCAGAGCCTGGGAACGTTTCTGTAGAGCCGCTCGATTTGGCCGAGTCCTCCGCCGAGTACGATCACATGCGGATCGATAAGGTTGATGACGACCGCGAGCGCTCGCGCGAGGCGCTCCTCGTAGCGTTGAAGACTCGCCTCGGCGCCCGCGCTCGCGTGGGTGGCGATCTCCGACGCATCGAGCCGCTCGCCCGTGTGCGCCTCGTGGTCCTCCGAAAGCCCGCGCCCGGAGAGGAAGACCTCGGTGCAGCCGAGCTTGCCGCAGAAGCAGGGAGGGCCTGGTCGCTCGTCGTCGCGCGGCCAGGGCAGCGGAGAATGGCCCCATTCGCCGGCGATCGCGTTCGGCCCCGCCAGCAGCTTGCCGCGAACCACGACGCCGCCGCCCACACCGGTGCCGAGGATGACACCGAAGACCGTGGGCGCACCGGCGCCCGCTCCGTCCACCGCCTCGGAGAGCGCGAAGCAGTCGGCGTCGTTTGCTATCTTGACGGGCCGGTCCAGCGCCGCGCTCAAGTCGCGGTCGAAGGGACGGCCGTTGAGGCAGGTCGAGTTGGCATTCTTGATGAGACCCGTGGCGGGCGAGATCGCACCGGGTGTGCCAACGCCGACGGAGCCGCGCGCGCCGAGCTTCGCCTCGAGGGCCAGCACGAGGTCGCGCGCAGCCGAGACCGTCGCCCGATAGTCGCCCGCTGGGGTCGCGATCCGGTGCCGCGCCAGCATCCGTCCGGCCTCATCGAGCGCTGCCGCCTCGATCTTCGTGCCGCCGAGATCGACGCCAATTCGATACTTATTCGATGCTTTGCCCATTTCGGGCGTCCCGACTCGCTGTATACGCTTTGTTGGAGTTACGAAATATTAAGCCAATGCTTGCTAACTGTGGAACCGCTTCGCACGGGCTCGCCAGCGCGGGCACATCGAATGGGCGGTTTCTGGTGTAGAATGCACCGATCGGGCAGAGCCGGCACGGCCGCGCCTTGGAGCGGACCAGCGCGGGAGGATCGAGACGCCGCATGACGAAGCGCGTGCTCATCGTCGAGGACAATGACCTCAACATGAAGCTCTTCCACGACCTGTTGGAAGCGCATGGCTACGACACCCTTCAGACCAAGGACGGCATGGAGGCGCTGAAGCTCGCGCGCCAGCATCATCCCGACCTCATCCTGATGGACATCCAGCTCCCCGAGGTCTCCGGCCTCGAGGTGACAAAGTGGATCAAGGAGGACGATGATCTGAAGGCGATCCCGATCATCGCGGTCACGGCCTTCGCGATGAAGGGCGACGAGGAAAAGATCCGCGAGGGCGGCTGCGAGGCCTATATCGCGAAGCCCATCTCGGTTGCGAATTTTCTCCAGACGGTCGAACGGTTCCTAACCTGAGGCGAGGACGATGTCCGCTCGCGTGCTCGTGGTCGACGACGTCGAGGTGAACGTCAAGCTCCTCGAGGCCAAGCTCGCGAGCGAATACTTCCACGTCATTCCCGCCAACAGCGGCGCCCAGGCGCTTCAGCTTGCGAAGCGCGAGCGGCCGGACATCGTGCTCCTCGACGTGATGATGCCGCAGATGGACGGCTTCGAGGCCTGCCGCAGGCTCAAGGCCGATCCCGACACCGCCGACATCCCCGTGGTCATGGTCACCGCGCTCTCCGACACGAGCGAGCGCGTGCGCGGCCTCGAGGCCGGCGCCGACGACTTCTTGACGAAGCCGGTGAGCGACATCGCGCTCTTCTCGCGGGTGCGCTCGCTCGTCCGATTGAAGCGCATGACCGACGAGTGGCGCCTGCGCGAGGAAACCTACGGACGCCTGGCCGCGATCGCCGACCGCGAGGCGAAGGCCGCCGAGGAGACGCAGCCCGCCACGGTCGTCGTGCTCGAGGACCGGCCGCTCAGCGCGCAGCGTATCCTCGAGACGCTCGCCGGCCATCGCGTCGTCCACGCGCCCAAGAGCACCGACGTGCTCGTGCAGGCAACCGCCGATGTCGAGCTCTTCGTGCTCGCGCTTTCCGAGCGCGAGGACACGCTCCGTCTCGTTGCCGATCTCCGTGCCGAGGAGGCGACGCGGACCGCGCCCATCCTGCTCATCGGCGAGGCCGAGGAGCTGCCGCGGCTCTCCAAGGGTCTCGATCTCGGCGCCACCGACTATCTCATCCGGCCGATCGATCGAAACGAGCTCATCGCGCGCGTGCGCACGCAGATCCGGCGCCGCCGGCTGCAGGAGCGCCTGCGCGAGACCTATCAACGCAGCCTCTCGATGGCGCTTACGGACAGCCTGACCGGCCTCTACAACCGGCGCTACCTCGCGGCGCATCTCGACGGTCTGATGCTGCGCACCGAGGCGGGAGCGGTCGGGCCGGCGCTCCTCGCGATCGATGTGGACCGCTTCAAGGGGATCAACGACAGCAAGGGCCATGCCGCCGGCGATGCAGTGCTCGTCGAGATCGCGCAGCGCCTCGGCCGGAACATCCGCGCCTTCGATCTAGCCGCGCGCTACGGCGGCGAGGAGTTCGTGGTGGTGATGCCGGAGACGGACGCGCAAATTGCCGGCGTCGTCGCAGAGCGCCTACGGCGTGCGATCGCCGACGAGAAGATCGTGATCGCGGAGGCGCCCGAAGGGCTGCCCGTAAGCGTCAGCATCGGCGTCGCCGTCGCTGCCGCCGGCGATAGCTCCGCAGCTCTCCTGAAGCGCGCCGACGACGCCCTCTATTCCGCCAAGAGCCTCGGCCGCAACCGCGTCGTCCTCGCGCCCGAAGCCGCCGCGAAGCCCCGGCCCGCCCTCAAGGCCGTCTGAGCAAACGAAAAGGGCTCCCGCCAGGGGAGCCCGGATGTCGCCCTTGCCGGCGAGCCTTACTTGATCTTGCTTTCTTTGAAGACCACGTGCTTGCGCGCGACGGGGTCGTATTTCTTGAGCTCGAGCTTCTCGGTCTTGGTGCGCGGGTTCTTGCGCGTGACGTAATAGAAGCCGGTGTCGGCGGTGCTCACGAGCTTGATGAGGACGCTGCTGGTCTTGGCCATGACGGGCTATCCGAAGGGGTCGAATTCAGGGCGGCGACAATAGCCGAGCCCGCGCCGCTGTCAAGGTTTGGGGCTCAGCCGCCGAGAACGGCGGCTGCCGCCGCGACGCCCGAGCCCGCGCGGACGGGCCGGCCGAGATCGGCAAGGGCCCGCTCCAGATAGTGCAGGTCCGCGAGGATGTCCGGCGCCTCGACGTGCCCCATGGTGCCGATGCGGATCACTTTGCCCTGTAGCCGATTGCGGGCGCCGGCGATCACGGTGTTGTAGTGCTGATAAAGATGTCGCACGAGGGCGCCCGCCTCGAGCGTGGGCGGCGTCGTGAAGACGGTGACGGTGGGCGAGAGCAGCGGCGAGCGCGTAAAGACCTCGAGCCCGAGCGCCGTGCCGCCCGCGCGGAGCGCTGCGCCGAGCTTGCGATGGCGCTCGAAGACCGCCGGCAATCCCTCGCGATGGATCATCCGTAGCGCCTCTTGTAATCCCGCGACCAGCGAGACCGGCGGCGTGAACGCGGATTCGTCCTTCTCGAGCGCGGTCCTTGCCTTCCGGAAATCCCAAAAGAAGCGCGCGCCGCCGGGCGAGCGCTCGATCACCGCCCAGGCCTTGGCGCTGACGCCCGCCAGCCCCATGCCCGGTGGGCACATGAGCGCCTTCTGCGACGCCGTCACGACGATGTCCAGGTGCCACTTCTCCTGCTGGAGCTCGATCCCCGCAAGCCCGCTCACGCTGTCGACGACGAGGAGGGCGTTGCTATCCTTGACCACGGCGCCGATCGCCGCGAGGTCCGCGACCGCGCCGGTCGAGCTCTCATTGTGCGTGACGAAGACGGCGCGATAGTCCGCGCCTGCGAGGCGACGCGCGATCTCCTGCGGCTCCGGTGCCGTGCCCCATTCGCACTCGATCGTATCGACCGCGGCACCGAAGGCCTCCGCGATCGCCTTGAAGCGCTCGCCGAACTGGCCGTTTATGGCGATGAGGACGCGCTCGCCGGGGGCGACGATATTGGCGATAGCTGCTTCCATCACGCCCGTTCCGGAGGCCGCGAAGAGCAGCACCTCGCCGGAGGTTCCAAAGAGCGGCCGTGCCAGCTCGATCACCTCGTGGAACATCGCATGGAATTCGGGGCCGCGATGATTGATCACGGGCTCTGCCATCGCCTGGCGCACCTGCTCGGGCACTGAGGTGGGGCCGGGCAGGCGCAGCCGGTAATTCGGGGGACGCGGCGGCTCGTTGCTCATGCGGGAAATCCTGGACGGGCTGGCGACGGCCGGACCCTATTGCCGGCCTTCGGTTCCGACCAGCGACAATAGGGCAGCGCAGGGCTGCGCTTCGTCCGCAGACGAAAACGCCGCCTCGAGGGCGGCGTCTCCGTTCAGGGGGCGAGGCGGGGTCAGGCCGCCTTGCCGAGTGTCCCCGCGATATCCACGAGGCCGCTCCAATTGCCGTTCGAGATGAAATGCGCGAAGACCCAGGGGAGCCATCCCTTGCGCCGCCACTCCAGGAAGGCGCTGTCAGGGAGGCCCGCGAAGCGGTCGCGGTCGATCACGTGAAAGCCCGTGACCGAAAGCTTCTCGCCGGAATTGAGAGTGATCTCCGCCTGGTTCGGGATCAGCAGCCCGCGCTCGCTC
Source organism: Allostellaceae bacterium (assembly GCA_035581425.1). Lineage (GTDB taxonomy): Bacteria > Pseudomonadota > Alphaproteobacteria > ATCC43930 > CGMCC-115725 > DASZHJ01. The sequence continues at coordinate 17,470 of DATJVP010000013.1, forward strand.
AACTGCTCCACGAAATCGTGGGTATGGTTGAAGTCGCGCTGGAAAGCCGCACAGAACTGGAGCGCGCCTTGCACGATCTCCGTGGGCTTGCCCTCCGCGAAGAGGCGGCGATCGCCGGTGTCCTCGAGCGCGCCGGAGGTCTCGTCGATGCAGAGCGTGTACTGCTGCTTGTCCGCGCTCTCGTGGAAGATGAAGGGATAGCGGCGGATATAGGCGGGAATGTAGTTGCCGGGCCGCCAGTCTCCGTTGGCGTCGATCATGAGGTTCTCGTCGCGCCGGATCCCCAGCACGACCAGGGCCGCCGCCTGCGGCGCGGGAGTGAAGACGATGGGATAGTGCCGTGCAGCGGCCTCGAACTCGGTGCCGTTCAGCAGCACCGCGTGGCTGCCGCGGGCGAAGTTGAACCCAAGGCGCTGGCGCAGCGACTTGCCGCCGTGCCGTCCCACATCGATCGCGGTGAGCGAGCGATAAAAGACCGGAAAGCGCGGGTCCTGCGGCGGCGGCACAGCCGGGCGTGGGGGCCCTGCCGCGGGCTCAGGCGTCGCCGCCATGGTCTCGGTGGCCATGGCCGCGTCCCCCGGCGTCGTAGCGCTGACGTCGACGCCGCTGGTCCCGGACCCGCTTTTCGATCCCCCTTTGGGTGGCATGACTGCTCCGTTGTTGGTATGCCGAATGATGGCGTGGGCCTAAACCCCGGCCCTTCCGCTGTCAAGGCCGATGAGGTCCGCCGATACCGGAGCTGTCATGAAACGGTAAACGAGGCCGAGCGGCGCGCTCCTCAGAGGCTCCTTTGCGCCCGGAGCAGGTTGGCCTCGTGCCAATCGACGCCGTCGAGCTTTGCCCCCGTGAGGTTCGCAGAACTCAGATTGGCGCCGCGGAACACCGCGCGCTGGAGGTCGGCGCCGCGGAAATCCGCATGCCGGGCGTCGGCCTGTTCGAGATTGCTATTCAGGAAGCGGCCGTTCCGGAGCGCCAGCGGACCCAAATTGCAGCCACGGAGTTCCGCGTAGTTGAGCCGCGCGCCCTTGAGGTTGACGCCGCGGAGATCGGCATTGGCGAGCCGGCAGCCACGGAGATCCGCGCCCTCGAGCTGCGCCGCCTGGAGCGCCACACCTTCGAGGTTCATGCCGTAGAAGATCGTACGGAAGCCCGCGAGCGCCGTAAGCTTGCGCTGTGCCAGCGTCCCGACCTTGCGCAGGTCATACCCGCTGAGGTCGAGCGGCTCGCCCGCGGCGCCGTCGCTGCTCGCCCAGAGCTCGTGCCTGCGCAGCAGCTCGTCGACAGGAACGGAGAGAGCGGCAAGCGGGCGGCCGGCCTCGCCGTGCGTGAGGACGCCCGTCATGTCCGCATGGTCGGTCTCGGCATCCGCGAGCACCGCGCGCACGAGGATGGCGTTGCGCAGGCTCGCGCCGGAGAGATTCGCGCCGGACAAATCCGCGCCCTCGAGATTGGCGCCATTGAGGGTGGCGTTGCGGAGATCCGCGCGCACGAGCTTGCTCTCGCGCATCATCGCGTCGGTGAAATCCGTATGCGCCGCCATCGAGCCCGAGAGCCGCGCTTGCGTGAGGTTCGCATTGATCATGGTAGCGCCGACGAGCTCCGTCGACTCCGCGTCGACGGCGACGTACTCGATCTCTCCCGTCCGGGTCTTGCGCGCGAGCCGGCCATCGCGGAGATCGGCGTCGAAGAGGTCCGCGCCGGTGAGGTTCGCCTCGCGCAGGCAGCTTCCGCGGAGGTCGGCGCGCACCAGCACGGCGCCGCGGAGATCGGCACGGGCGAGATTGCAGGCGAAGAGCACCGCGCCGCTGAAATTCGTCTCCGCTAGCTTCGCGTCGCAGAGAAGGGTCGCAGTGAAGTCGGCTTCCGCGAGATTGAGCCCGGAGAGGTCGAAGCCCGTGAGGTCACGATAGGACAGGCGCGCGCGTTGGCCGCCCGGGCGAGCGGCGTGATAGAGCTCGTGGCGCCTTAGAATTTCCGCAAGCTCGATCCTGCTGATGGGATCGCGGGGACGCACGACGGTAGGCGGATAGGCCTGCATGGCAGGGATGATCCGTACTCGGCGTTAACGTCCCCTTAAGCACCGGAGATTTGCGGGATTTACCGCGCGAAAGCGAGGAAATCGCAGTGACGGCACGGGGTTGTCGCCGCGCACTATCAAGCCCCGGCGACGCGCAGTTCAATATCGGCAAATCACGTTGAGCAGAGCCTGGCGCTTCTCCTCGCGCACGGCTCGGAGCGCGCGCGCGAGTGCCGCGGGGAGGTCGGCCGGGAGGACGACACGTTCGCCGTAGCCGCCGCTCGCCTCGACCAACTTCTCGAATGCCGGGCTCGGCGAGAGGTCCGCGAGAAGCCTGCCGTCGTCCTCGGCCGCTGCTCCCTCGCCGTACATCGAAAGCGTCGCCCGGCGCACCGCGCCGTAGCGCTCGTTGTTGAAGATTACCGTGAGGATCGGGAGGTCGTATTTCGCGGACGTCCAATGGCAGGCGGTGGGGTTCGCGAACATGTAGGCGCCGTCGCCGAGGGTTGCGACCACGAGCCGGTCGGGCGCCGCGAGCTTCGCGCCGAGCGCCGCACCGAAACCCCAGCCGAGCCCGCCTGCTGGGCTGAGGCCGAAATAGCTGCGGGGCCGCTCGCGGGGGCAGTACTCGAGCTTCAACGGGTACTCGTTGACGACGACCGCATCCTCGCCGATCGCCTCGCGAAGGCAACGGCCGAGCCAAGGCGGCGTGATCGCCTCGGCCTTCTCCGCAGCGGCGCTCTCCGCCGCCCACTTCTCGCGGAGCTCGCGATGGCGCCGCGTGAGCCGCTCGCGGCGCGTGGCGATCCGCGCGATCTCCGCGGGGGCGAGCGCCGCAAGTTGCGCCTCGAGCGCGCCGAGGATCGTCGCGGTGTCGCCCGCGATCGCAAAATCGCTGCGGTAGCTTCGCATGGGATAGCGCGCAAAGCTGGGATCGGGTCCGATATGCGCGACCGGGCATTCCTCGGGAGGGCTTTCTTGCGCGGGGATCCACGGCACGTCCGCCTCGATGACGAGCACGAGATCGGCCTCCTTGAGAAGCGGGCCCGGCTGATACCCCTGATGCATCGCGTGGCTCGACGGCAAGCAGAGGAAGCGCGGGTTCTGCTCGACCACCGGCAAGGCCGCGCGCTCAGCGAGCCGCGCGAGGGCCGCGACCCCTGCGGGCTGCTCGCCGCTGTTGGAAGCGATGACGAGCGGTCGCTCGGCTCTGAGGATCGCGCGCGCGAGCGCCTCGACCCCTGCGGGATCGGGATGCGGGGTTGCGGGAACCGCGCGCCGCGCCAATGGCGCATTGCCGATCCGTGCGGCTGCGCCGATAACTTCGCGCGGCAGCATCAGGTAGGCGGGGCCGCGCGGCGAGGCCATCATCAATTCCATCGCGCGTGCGACGGCATCGGCGGCCTGCTCGGGTGTGCGAAGCTCGTGGTCCCATTTCACGAGCTCGCGCACCAGCGCTCCCTGGTCGAACATCTCCTGTGCCCAATGGATGTAGCGATCGCGGGAGCCGTGGCGCCGGCCTTCGGTGAGTGGCGTGCGCCCCGCTATCAGCAATAACGGGATGTGATCGCGGCTCGCGTTGATGAGGGCGTTGAGTGTGTTCCCGGTGCCGACGCTCACATGCACCATGACGGCTTGCGGGCGTCCCGTCAGCATGTAGACGCCATGCGCCATCGAGACCGCGGTGTTCTCGTGCGGGATCACCATGGGCCTCGGTACCGGGACGCCGGACTTGCGCGCGCGCGCGAAGGCCTCGATCACCGGCGGGAAGTCTGTCCCGGGATTGGCGAGGAAGTAGTCGATCCCGTGCGCATGGAGCGCGCGCAGGAAAAGCTCGGCGGCCGTGCTCTCGCCCGGTTCCGGCGCGAGGTCGCGCTCTGCATCCATGGCTCGCTCACCGCTCCTGTGCGCTGCTAATTCCCTCTCATGCCATGAATTCCGGGGGCGGGGGTAGCGCATTTCTGGGGATCGCGGGTCGGAGCCCGCGCAGCTATGATCGCCGCCGCGAACTCGACCTGAGGGAGGTGGGCATGCGGATATTGGTGCTGGGCGCGGGGGCGATCGGTGGCTATTTCGGAGCGCGGCTCGCTGCGGCCGGCGTCGATACGACCTTTCTCGTGCGGCCGCAACGGCAAAAGCTGCTGGCGGAGCACGGCCTCGTCGTGAAGAGCCCGGTCGGAGACCTCGCGCTCAGGCCCGCGACCGTATTGACGGAGGAGATCCGCGATCCCTTCGATCTCGTGCTCCTTACCTGCAAGGCCTACGACCTCGAGCCCGCGATCGCCGCAATTGCACCGGCGATGGGACCGGAGAGCGCCGTGCTGCCGTTCCTGAACGGCCTCGTCCATCTGGAGACGCTCATCGGACGCTTCGGCCGTGAGCGCATCCTCGGCGGGAGTTGCCAGATCGGCGCGACGCTCACGCCTCAGGGGGAGGTCATGCATGTGAGCCCGCTCGCCACCGTCGTCTTCGGCGAGCTCGACGGCAAGCGCTCGGCGCGTGCGGAGGCGCTCGCGAAGGAGCTGCAGAAGGGCAACTTCAAGACCGTCCTCTCCGAGCGTATCCTCGAGGACATGTGGGAGAAATTCGTGCTTCTCACGACGCTGGCGGCGATGAGCACGGTGACCCACGCGACCGTCGCGGAGATGATGGCCGCACCCGAGGGCGAGCGCGCCATGCTCGCGATGTTCGCGGAGAGCGAGGCCGTGGCCGCAGCCGAGGGCCACCCGGTCGCGGCGGATGCCGCCAAACGCATGCGCACGATGCTGACCGATCGCGGTTCGGCCTTCACGGCATCGATGCGCCGCGACATGGAGCAGGGCGGACCGACCGAGGGCGATCACGTCATCGGCGACATGGTGCGCCGCGGGGCGGCTCGGGGCATCGCGACGCCGCTGTTGCGTCTCGCGCTCTGCAATCTCCAGGTCTACGACGCCAAGCGGCTCAAGAAGTAGCGCCGTCTCGGGATCAGCTCCGGAACTTCTGCTTGTCGGTGCCGGAGTAGAGCGCCTTCACTTGGCGCGCGACGGCGTCGGCGTGCGCAGCAAGTGCCGCCGCGTCGAGATCGGTTGCGGGCTCCGGCTCGGGATCGTAATGGCCGAAGCGGTCGATGCCGCGCACGAGCATCGCGGAATCCCTGACCTTGAGCTGGCGCACATAGGGCGGGATGTAACGGATCGCGAGACCGATGCGTCGGTCGGCGGTTCGGTTGGCCTCGGAGCCATGTACGAGCTTCACGTGGTGAAGCGACATCTCGCCGGCCCTGAGCGTCACGAACACGCCGTCGCGGTCGTCGACCGCGATCGCGATCTCCTGGCCGCGGCTCAAGAGATTGTCGGGATGGAAGGTGTCGACATGCGCGAGCTGACGTCCGCGATGGCTTCCCGGCAGGAACTTCATAGCACCGCTCTCAATCGGCGCGTCCGAGAGCGCGACCCACGCGGTCACGACGTCGTCGGGATCGAGCCCCCAGTAGGTCGCATCCTGATGCCAGGAAACGAAGGCGGGATTGTTCGCCTCCTTGATGAAGAAATTGGTGGTCCAGCAGAGGATGTCGGGGCCGATTATGTCTTCGACCGCATCGAGAATCGCGGGATGACGCACCAGCTCGCTCGCCCAGCGGAACAACAGATGCACCTTGTGGCGCATGTTGCTCTGCAGAGGGCCGCCCTGGCGGCGCTCGTGCGCCTCGAGCCGGTCGCGATAGGAGCGCGCCTCTGCCGCCGACATGACGCGGACGGGGAAGTAGAATCCGTCGCGCCGAAATTGCTCGACGGCGGCGGAGGATAGGAGCTTCGGCATCGGAGCCCTCCATCGCGGGCTGTGCAAAGAATAACGCGGCGGCCGCGGGAGTCCACAGCGCCCGCGAATTGCGCTAGTCTCGTGCGCTCGCCGGCGGCACCCCTCCGACGCGTGCGGCCGCCGGGACACACCTGCAATTCTCCTGCAACGCCGATCCGATGGAAGGAGAACAGACATGACCGCGATCGACCCGGAAAAGCTACAGCAGTTCATGGGCAAGATGCTCGGAGACATGGGAGCGGCGATGGGCGCTGCTCTCGTCCTCATCGGCGACCGCCTCGGCCTCTACAAGGCGATGGCGAAGGCAGGCCCGCTCAACTCCGAGGAGCTCGCCAAGCGCACGGGCACCGCCGAGCGCTACGTGCGCGAGTGGCTCGCTGCGCAGGCCGCCGCGGGATATGCGAACTACGACGCGACGAGCGGGCGCTACTCGCTCTCGCCGGAGCAGGCGGCGGTGTTCGCGGAAGAGGGCGGGCCGGTCTTTCTCGCCGGGGGCTACGACGTCATTGCCGCGACCATCCGCGACGAGCCCAAGATCACGGAGGCGTTCCGGAGCGGGAAGGGCGTCGGCTGGCACGAGCATCATAGCTGCCTCTTCCGCGGCACAGAGCGCTTTTTCCGCGCGGGATACAACCAGCACCTGGTCAAGGAGTGGCTTCCGGCCCTCGAGGGCGTGGTGGCGAAGCTCGAGCGCGGGACGGAGGTCGCAGATGTCGGCTGTGGCCATGGCGCCTCGACCGTCCTGATGGCTCAGGCCTTCCCGAAGTCGCGCTTCCTGGGCTTCGACTATCACCTGCCCTCGATCGAGCGCGCGCGCGAGGCTGCGGAGGCCGCCGGCGTCGCCTCCCGCTGTCGCTTCGAGGTTGCGGCGGCAAAGGATTATCCCGGGCGCGGGTACGGGCTCGTTACCTTCTTCGATTGCCTGCATGACATGGGCGATCCCGTCGGAGCCGCGCGCCACGTGCGCGAGACGCTCGACGCGAACGGCACCTGGATGATCGTCGAGCCCTTCGCGCACGATCACCTGCACGAGAACCTCAATCCCGTGGGCCGGCTCTACTACTCGGCGTCGACGATGATCTGCACGCCGGCCTCCCTCAGCCAGGAGGTGGGGCTCGGCCTCGGTGCGCAGGCGGGCGAGGCGCGTCTGCGCGACGTCGTGAGCAAGGGCGGCTTCGGCCGATTCCGGCGCGCGACCGAGACGCCCTTCAACCTGGTGCTGGAGGCGCGGCCTTAGCGCCGCGCTCACAGCACCGCGCCGCGGATGAAGACGCGGGGTGAAGGGGGCAGGCCATGGCGCGGAAACTCGTCGACATCTCCATGTATCTCGAGAATGACGTGGTCTCGGACCCGCCCGGCTATGGGCCGCGGATCGAGTACCTCACGCACGCGAACACGGCCGCCGACGTCGTCAAATTCTTTCCGGGTCTCTCCGCGACGGATTTGCCGGAGGGCGAGGGATGGGCGATCGAGTGGATCCGTCTCATGACGCATAACGGGACGCATCTCGACGCGCCCTATCACTTTCACTCCACAATGAATCGCGGGGAGCGCGCGATCGCGATCGACGAGGTGCCGCTGGATTGGTGCCTGCAGCCTGGCGTCAAGCTCGACTTCCGCCATTTCTCTGACGGCTACGTCGTCACCGCCGCCGATGTCGAGAGGGAACTCGCGCGGATCGGCCATCGCCTTGCACCGCTGGATATCGTGCTCGTGAACACGCGCGCGGGCTCAGCCTATGGCAAGCCCGACTACGTCGCCGCCGGCTGCGGCATGGGGCGAGAGGCGACGCTCTACCTTCTCGAGCGCGGCGTGCGCCTCACCGGAACGGATGCCTGGAGCTGGGACGCGCCCTTCGTGCACACGCGGGAGAAATACCGCGCGACCGGCGATGCGAGTCTCATCTGGGAAGGCCATAAGGCCGGCCGCGAGATCGGCTATTGCCATCTCGAGAAGCTCCACAACCTCGAGGCGCTTCCGGCGGACGGGTTCGTGGTGAGTTGCTTTCCCGTGAAGATCCGCGGCGCTTCCGCCGGCTGGACACGCGCGGTCGCGATCCTCGAGGAGGCGCCCGGCCTCACACCGCGAAAATGAGACAGCCCGTGACCAGCACCATGAGCGCGCCGCCGATGAGCAGCGCGCGGTCGGCCCCGGATTTCGCGGGCGTCACCGTCTCCGCCTCCGGCTCGAGCCGCGCCTGCGCGAGCTCGGCCCTGAGCGAGGTATGGGATATCTCGACGCTGGGCGCAGGGAGAAGGCCGGCCACTCCGGCGAGGGCCTGCTGCTCCTCGCGTGTGTAGCTCGACCGCAGCCCCACGAGCGCCGCGAAGTCGCGCGAGGCGAGGATGCCCTCGATAATCAGCGAGAGTTGCTCTGCAAAGGCCGCTCGCTGGCGATAGGACGCGATCGTCTGCGGATCCTCGACGACGAGCACGGGCCGCGCCGGCGGCAATATCTCCACGATCCCGGCGACGGGCTCCTCCGGCGCCGGCGGGACCACAAAGGGAAAAACCGGCTCCTGGGGCTCGAGGAGGGTATGGAACGGTGTCACCGTTTCCGCCGCCGGCGCGGCCGGCGGCGGTAGCAATGCGACTGCCGGTGACGCGGGCGGCACCGCATTCTCGCCGTCGTAGCGCCAGTACCAAGGCTTGAATGTCGCGGCGCTGGCATCGCCTTTGCGCGAGAAGAGGCCGCCGCCCTTGGCGAGCGCGGAGCGGAGAATTGCCGCCTCGGCGTCGCGATCGAGAGCTGGGCTTGCCTCAGCCGGGGCTTCGGCGCTCACGTCGAGCAGCACCGGTCGCTTGGGAGTACTGCGGCGCGGGCGCCGCGAACCGGGCTCCTCGACCAAGCCCGCGGGCTTCGCGGCCAGGAGGTCGGACGCCAGGGTCGCTCTCTTCTTCGCCGCGGCCATCGCTCGCACGCACTCCCGTGAAGTCACGAACCGCGCGGCGAGGCGACGACGGAAGGACGCCGCCTCCTCGCGCGATCAGAGCCGAGGCTCGCACGAGCGATGACTTCGGGTAAAGCGCGTTTCCCCAAGATTCGTCGAGGATTTGCGGCGATTTCAGGCGATCGTCCGGCGTCCGGCCGAGGCTCCGGTCAGTCGAATGGATTGCCTCTCACCTGGTGGTCGCGCAGGCATTCGGCGACGCGGTGCATCGCTGCGTTGGTCCCAACGAGGCTCACGCGCCACGTCCGGCCGTTCGAGAAGCGCATCGTCATCTGCGAGCCCTGCGCGAAGGGGCGGCCGAAGTCGGAATCCCAGGGGAAGTTCGTGATGATCCCGTGCGCGTCGAACACCTTGGCACGGCCGGTCCAACGCGAGCTGTCGACGGCGACCTCGACCGAGTAGGCCTGCCCGACCGGAAGGTTCCATTCCGGATTCCAGAGCGAGAGCACGTAGCCCGTAGCGCTCACCGCGAGCGTCAGCGTCTCGCTCCCGCTGCGGCTTCCCGTCTCCATGCCGCAATGACCGAAGCTGCCGTCGTCCTTGATGTAAGCGTAGGTCTTCCAATAGCCGGTGACGCCGTAGGAGACCTCGCGCGCCTCCACGCCTGACGACAGCGCGAGAAATGCAAGCGCGCCTGCGAACACCCGTGCTCGATGCATGATTCCGCCCCCCATTTCCTATGCTTTCGCAGGACTCTAACGCGTGCCCCCGACTGCGGCAAGGCAATGAGGCACCGGCGCCGAGAACGAGGCTCGGCCTCTTCTCTCTTACTTATGGTCGAGCACCCGCGCCGGGGAGAAGCGCACGCGGATCGTCGTTCCCGCGCCGAGGCTGCTCTCGATCTCGAGTGCTGCGCCATGCAGCTCCGCGAGCGATTTGACGAGCGAGAGACCGAGACCGGTGCCGTCGTGCTTGCGCGTGTATTCGTTCGCGACCTGGCCGAAGGGCGTGAGCGCAATTTCGACATGCGCGGGCGACATGCCGATGCCGGTGTCGACGACCGCGAGTTCGAGATGACCGCGGTCGAGCCGGCCCGCCACCGTCACGCATCCGCCCGGAGGCGTGAACTTGACGGCGTTGCTGAGGAGATTGATGAGGATGTGCCGGACCGAGCGCTGATCGGCGAGCAGCGGGGGCGCTCGAGGTCGCGCCGGAAGCGCTCGTAAACCATGCCGCAGCGGGCCTCGGGCTCGACCGGCTCGATCGCGATCGCCATCTCGCCGAGACGCTCGCTGGTCGGACCGGACGAACCCGCGTCATGCCTGCTTACCGCGACCTGCATCGGATGCCCTGCTGGATCCCCTATGGATACGGAGCTTTTTAGCGCCCGAGGCCTTAAGGATCGGTTGAGCCTATCGATGCGTGCGCGCGGTTTTACAGTACGCGCGTCCCAATTCACTCGAGCGCGTCCAATGGTGACGCGGCTCCGTCAGTCGAAGCGGGAAATATGACAGTTACATTACAGTGGCGGACTAGAAGGGAATGCCGACCTTGACGTGGCCGCGGGCGCCATTGCTGTCGGCGTTGCCGTCGGCGGATGCTTTGCTGTCGCACGCGGCGACCGCAGCCGACAGCAGAAGGAGCGCCGCCGCGGCGGCGCCGAGCTTGCGCCGCGGCCCCAAGCGCCTGCAAGTCTCCAATCCCGGCGGCCTCTCAATACCGGCATCCTCGGGCTGGCGCTCAGTCATGGGCGGCGTCTCCTCGCTGTTCACGAACGGCGTATGACGGCGTCCTCAGGCATCAGGATAGGGATCCCGAGCAAGCGCTGGACTACGTCCTTGGCGTGGTCGTCAAGGCTGCGCCACCATCGCTGCGCAGCATCGACATTCGCATCGAGGTTCTTGCTGTTCGCGGGGGGCGTCTCACCGACATCGCGATAGACCGACTCCCAGAGGCAAGTATAGCGCACAGTCTTGGCCTCGTTGTAGGCCACCTTCAACTCGGGGTGGCGTTGGGAGAGGACTGCGAAGAAGACGCGGTCGTCCATGAAACCGATCTGCGGCGGGATGAGGCTCCACTTGATCGCTACCCGGAAAGCGGTGCGGTAGAAAACGAAGCAGCTCGTGTCGACGTGCTGAAAGGCGTCCTCATCGGGCAGCGCCACCGGAATCGGCGAGCCATCGGGGCGCACCATCGTGCGTTTCGCCAGCACGAGGTCGGGATATTCGCTGGGGATCCGGCCGCTGAAGTGCCGAAGCGTCTCGTCGAAGTGATCGGGCGCCAGAAAATTATCGGCGTCGAGGAACTGCAGGACGTCGTATCCGGTGCGGAGCCCCAGCACCAATCCGAGCGAGCGCGGGGTGTCGCCGTAGTCGGCGGTGCGCTTGCGCAGGACTATGTGCGCGACGTTGGGCGCCTCCTCGAGCCAATACTGGGGGTCGCCGTCGGCAACGAAGATCTGATCGACAGGGACGGATTGTGCGCGAACCGAGGCAGCGCAGCGCTCGAGCGTCTCTCTGCTCTCGTTGCAATAGGGTGTCACGACGGCGATCCGCACGGAGTAGGCTCCCGGGGCGAAGGCGACGCTCGGCGATGCCGAGACTAATTTGCGCTCGGCGCCGCCGCAAGCGCAGCGGCAGTGTCGTACCGGATGGGTCCTGGAAGCCTGCTTTCCGCTGCGCTAGCATCGGGCCGCGGACGTCTCTCAGGGAGTGAAGGGGGTTGGCCATGCGAAACGCGACTCTCGCTGTCATCCTGATCGCTTGGGCGCTCCTCGATGGCGGCGCGCTCTTTGCGCAGAACTCCTCTTCGGGAACGCAGTCGACGCAGCAGGGCGGCAAGCAGAATTCCGATTGGGTAACGGCCGCTCTCAAGCAGCTCGGCGCCTGCTACAGGAGCGCGATGGAGCGTCTGCAGGAGGCCGACAACAAGGCCTCCGGCGAGTTTCAAAAAGACATCCTGAAGTGCAACCAGAATCCCGATGCCGCGAAGACCTGCGTCGACGCCGCGCGCAAAAAGCTGAACGAGGCACGGCTGCCGATCGACCAGAAGCGCGTCGACGTCGGCACGACCTATCAGAATCTGCAATCGCGGATACAGACCGCACGCGCCAATGGAGGCGTGTGCACCTCCGGCGGCTGCTGCACGAACGAACTCGGAAAGTCCGCGCCCGCGGTCGGTCCGGATGGCAGGACCTGCGGTATGGAGGGAGTGCCCAAGGGATCGGGGAGCTGCGACAACAACTTCCAGAACATTCTCAATGGGAATTGATCGCGGGCAACGGGTCGCATGACCGAGGAAGCGATCACGGGCCTCGCGGCGTGCAACGGCGCCCAGCTTTACTTCGAGAAGCGAGGGAGCGGGCCGGGCATGTTGCTCATCGCGGGGTCGACGGGCGATGCCGGTAATTTCTCGCGGGCGGCGGAGCGGCTCTCCGACGCCTACACGGTCGTCGTCTACGATCGGCGCGGCAATTCCCGAAGCCCTCGTCCCGCGGGTTGGGCCGCAACCTCGGTCGCGGAACAGGCCGACGACGCCGCGGCCCTGATCGAGAGCCTCGATCTCGCGCCGACCGTCGTGTTCGGGGCGAGCGCCGGAGGGCCGATCGCACTCGACCTCATGAGCCGGCACCCGCGGCTCGTCTTCGCCGGGATCGTTCAAGAGCCGAGCATCTTCTCAGTGCTGCCGGACCCGCAGAGCGCCTTGGCGCCGCGGCGGGCGATACTCGAGGAGGGATTGCGGCACGGCGGCCCGCGCGAGGCGATCAAGGCCCTCATGCGCTATCTGAACGACGACGCCGTCTTCACGGCAATTCCGCCGGAGGTTCTCGAGCGCATGCTCGGCAATGCCGACACGATCCTCTCGATCGAGGCGCCGGGCTTTGCGGGCTGGATGCCCTCCATCGAGACCCTCAGGGCATCGCGGATTCCGCTCACGCTCGTCGTCGCCAGCGAGACCTTACCGGCATACAAGGAGGTCACGCGCTGGCTCGCGGACCGTCTGCACCTGCGCGTGATGACGGTCCCGGGATATCACGGCTTCTACTATTACCGCCCGCAAGACCTCGATGGCGTCATTCGCGGCGCTCTGCTGAGACGCAAACAGCGCGGTTCTTAGGCATTCTCTCCGAGCCGCTTCGCGCCACCTCTGAGATCGTTCACCTCGTTAGACCTCAGCACACCCTCGCGGAACTTGGAGACTTCCCCTTGATTGCGTCGTCCTTCAACTCCAGGGCCGCGATCTGGAACGCCATCCCCGGAGGAGACGCACCGCTGCCGGAGGTTCTCTATCGGGCGAGGGTCGGAAAACATTTGCTCATTCTGAACTTTGCTCATCGTCCGATCCCCTGCGACAGCCGTTCATCACCTTGCGATAATCTCGACGGGGGCGCAGGGCAAGACCGCGTGTCAGACTTTCAGAGATGCCTCCTCCTAGGTGATGAACTCATAACCGGCTGAGCGCGCTAAGTTGTTGGCGCGCTCAGTCTCAGATACGGACCACGTCGCCGATCAACCGCTCGACAAAGGCCCGTGCGTGTCGCAGTGGCCGCCATGGGGATGATGTAAATGCCCTTCCACGAGATAGTCCACGTGATCGCCATGTGGCACGGCCTCGTGTCCGCAGCCGGGGCCGTGGACATGCCCGGCTTGATGGCCGGCACAGCGGTGAGCCGGCGTGCAGGCATCCGGGTTGGTCTGCGACACCTCGATCACGTGCTCGTCCACATGGTCGCCATGCGGATGGTGCAGATGCCCATTATGCAGATAATCGACATGATCGCCGTGCCGTACGGGGGTGTGCCCGCAACCAGTGCGATGTGCGTGGGCATGGTTAGCGTGGTGGGATTGCGAACAGGTAGTCATCATCCGATCTCCTAGTCATGACTTCATACAGGGAACTGGCTTCGACGCCCCTCGGCCGCGTGCTCTACCGCACTTCGGATCAGGCTCAGCACATGATCGTCCGCAAGCGCGTAAAAGATGTGCTTGGCATCGCGTCGCCGGACCACGAGGCGTACCGCAAAGAGCGACTTCAGGCGCGCCGACACGGTAGTCAGCTTCTCCCCTTCCAGCTCGGCCAGCTCCGATACGCAGAGTTCGCCCCGGCCGAGCCGAACCAGAATCCGCAAGCGCTCCGGATCTCCCAACGCGCGCAGCATGGCGGCTGCCGCGGTCAGGTCATCGCGCTTCGGCAAAGAAGCTGCGACACGCGGTGGGTGCGCGCCATGGTTGTGGGCGGGAAGAGAGAATTTCGCGCTCAATCTATCATTCCATCGATTTATGAAATGTACTTCGATTGGCGGCGCGCGTCAAGGGGTGGGTCTTGACTGCAAAGACGCGGGGCACCCAAGGAGCCGCCCGCCGTACCGCCGCCGCAACCGGAACCGCCGCTGGTGCCGCTCATGACGCCCAATCCGCACATGCACTATGCGACGCGCGAGGGACGGCATTATCACTCCGGCCCTGATCGTTCGGTGCTGGTGCGCGCGGACGACGCGCCGCAATTGATCAGAGCCGGTTGCGTCGCGGCCTGAACTGATGCCGACCACTGCCCGCGTACCCATCGATCCCGGCGAAGCCGAGAACATCACTTTCGACTTCGGCCCGGCGATGTCGCCCGGCGTCTACATCACAAACGTGAACTCCATCACGTGCAGCGCCGTGGTGAACGCCGCCGCCGATCCCGATCCGCAAAGCCGCGTGCTCAGCGCGGGCACGCTGATGCCCAGCGCCGAGACTGGCGCCGCCAACGCTGCCGTGCGTGCGCTGTCCGGGAACATGATCGCGGGCGTCGTCTACCAGCTTCAATGCATCGTGAGCTGCATTGACTCGCAGAGGCTCCCGATCAGATGGCATATCCGGTGCGCGAAACCGCCGGGGACTTAAGAGGTCGGGGCGCCGCTTGCTTCGACGATCGGCGGCGCGGGGCCGAGGCGGCGGCGCCATGCGCCCCTTGTCGGCCATCTGCCGCGTGACGCCGCCAAAGGCGCCTATCTGCCGCCAGGCCCCCAGCATCACGGCATCGGCCACGCTCAGCGGAAAGCCACGGTCGATCTCGACTGCTTGCGGCAGATAGCCAAGGTCGCGGCTCGTCAGCCCGCCCCGGTCAACCTTTCCCTGCGCCGGCGTGAGTTCGCCCGTCTTCGCCCGTCAGTGCCTTGAGCAGGGTCGATTTTCCGGCGCCGTTCGGCCCCGTCACCGCTGTCAGGCTGCCAGGCGCAAAGACGCCGGAGACGTGATGCACGGCGGGGTGGCCGTCATAGGCAACGGTGACGTTTTCAAGCCGGATCGTCGTGCGCGTCATGGCAAAACTACCGCCCAGGCAATAGCCAGCCACAATGCGGCAAGCAGTCCGAGCAGCCCGACCACCCGATGTAGCGCGGAGCGCGTGATGAGCGACGAGAGAAATGCCTCTGTTGTCATAGAAGGACGCTTCATGATCCGGGATTTAACCTATAGAATGTTATAACATAACAAAAGTTGTTTATGGTCCGTGAAGCAGAACGCACCAACGACTCTGAAGGATCGCCATGACCCAGCTCCTGGAACGACCGAAGCTGCCTGTCACCGTACTTTCCGGCTTTCTCGGCGCCGGCAAGACCACGCTGATGAACCACATCCTCAACAACCGCGACGGCAAGCGCGTCGCAGTCATCGTCAACGACATGAGCGAGGTCAACATCGACGCCGATCTCATCCGAGACGGCGGCGGCGATCTGAGCCGTACCGAAGAGACGCTGGTCGAGATGACCAATGGCTGCATCTGCTGCACGTTGCGCGATGACCTACTCAAAGAGGTGCACCGTCTGGCTCAAGATGGCCGCTTCGACTACCTCCTCATCGAATCAACCGGCGTTTCCGAGCCGCTGCCCGTGGCGGCTACTTTCAACTTTCGCACCGAAGATGGCGAGAGCCTGGAGGACGTCTCGCGCCTCGATACGATGGTCACCGTGGTCGATGCCGCGAACCTCCTGCGCGACTACGCCTCGACCGATTTCCTCAAGGACCGGGGCGAAGCAATCGGCGAGGAAGACACCCGCACGCTGGTCAATCTGCTTGTCGGGCAGATCGAGTTCGCCGATGTCATAATTCTCAACAAGATCGACGCGGCGACACCCGAACAGCTCGACGCCGCGCGCAAAATCATCCGCTCGCTCAACCCCGACGCGGACCTCATCGAAACCAGCATGTCGCGCGTGCCGCTGGACAAGGTGCTGAACACCGGGCGTTTCGACCACGACAAGGCGCAGGAACACCCGCTCTGGTTCAAGGAACTCTACGGCTTCGCGGATCATAAGTCGGAGACGGAAGAATATGGGGTGCGCAGCTTTGTCTATCGGGCGCGCCGCCCGTTTCATCCGGAAAAGTTGTACGCCTTCATCAATTCCTCTTGGCCAGGCGTCATTCGGGCCAAGGGACACTTCTGGCTGGCCACCCGCCCGGAATGGGTCGGCGAGCTGAGTCAAGCCGGAGCGCTTGTCCGCCATGAGGCCATGGGCTTCTGGTGGGCAAACGTGCCCAAGGAGCGTTGGCCCGATCATCCGGAATGGCGCCAGCACATCGCCAAGTCCTGGGATCCCGTCTACGGGGACCGCCGCCAGGAGATCGTCTTCATTGGTACCGACATGGACGAGGCCGCAATCCGACGTCGTCTCGACGCCTGTCTTGTGGGCGACGCCAATGCCCCAGCCATGCAGCCTGCAACCTGGAGAAGGCTGAAGGACCCATTCCCGGTCTGGAAGCGGGCGGAGCCGTCAATGATCGGTTCGTCGGTATCCCTGGAAGGTGAGGCAATCGGGACTTCCGCAGCGTCAGGCGTGGGCATCGAGACATGCGATGCAGCGGAAGGCCTCGCTGCCATCAACAAGCCCGAAATGGAGCTCGTGATCTGGAGGCGCGCGCTGCCCTTGTGCTTGCAGACTTGGCTCGAAAGATTGGACGCGTCGTCTCTTCCTGACATCCGTGTCCTTGTCCAACCGTCCGACCTGCGACGGGCGGTGGAACCGCAATTGGATGACTGTGGCATGCCCCCGGGGGACATGCGGGACCTGCTACTCGGTGACATCGACGATCTCGTCGCGGCGTTCGCGAGGATCACCTGGAGCGATCTGGTTGATGTTCGGCTGGAGCGCGTCAGCCACGATGCCTGCTGCAAGTTCCACCGCGACTGCGTCGACGCGCGCCTGCTGACGACCTACCGCGGCCCGGCGACCGAATGGGTCCAGCCACGCCATGCCAAGCAGGCATTGCGCGCACAGGAGCGGTTCAAAGGGCCGGTAGAGCAACTCCGCATCCACGATGTGGCGATTTTCAAGGGAAGCTGCGCCGGCGCGGGTAGCGGAATCGTGCACCGCTCGCCGCCGATCGCGGGCAGCGGCCGCACGCGATTGCTGCTCTGCCTCAACAAGCCGTCGGATGCCTCGCGGGAGCCATGGTCGCGGAGGGCATGCGATGCTTGAAAAACGGCAGTCGCGTTTCGCGGCCGTGTTGCCCAAGGGGCAGGAGGGCGTCAGCTAATCTATTGATTTTATTGGCGTCCCCACGGGGATTCGAACCCCGGTTTGCGCCGTGAGAGGGCGCCGTCCTGGGCCTCTAGACGATGGGGACCCGGAGCAAGGGGCTCGTTCTAGCCGCTTCGGTGGCGACGATCAAGGACGACTGGCAGGGGTCGCCGGCGGCGGGGTCCCGCTACTCGCGAAAATTTACGAATTGCAGCGGCTGCTCCGCTTTCATGCCGCGGATCTCCGCGATCGCGGCCTGGAGATCGTCGCGCTTCTTGCCGCTGACGCGGAGCTCGTCGCCTTGGATCGATGCCTGGACCTTGAGCTTGCTGTCCTTGATGCGCTGCGAGAGCTTCCGCGCGAGCTCGCGGTCGATCCCCTGTCGGAGCTTCACGCTTTGGCGGAGCATATTGCCAGCGGCCTTCTCGGGCTCCGCGAAATCGAGGACGCCCGCATCGACCTTGCGCCGTGTCAGATGCGCCTTCAGCAGCTCCTGGATCTGCTTGAGCTTCAGCGCATCGTCCGCGAGCACGGTCAGGAGCAGCTCCTCCCGCGTCACCGAGGATTTGCTGCCCTTGAAGTCGAAGCGCTGGGCGATCTCGCGCGCGAGACCCGCGAGCGCGTTGTCGACCTCCGCGAGTTCGACGCGCGAGACGATGTCAAAGCTCGGCATGTGGCCCTCCCTTCTCGCGCCTCCGGCTATAGCGCCTCCGGCTCGCCCGCGTCCACCATCGCCTTGACGCGCAGCAGCACCGCGACCGAGACGAGAGGCAGCACCGCGATCGCGAGGAAACAGGGTCCATATCCCCCGAGAACCGGTATCGCCGCCGTCATCGCCGCGGGCGCCGCGACGTAGCCGAGGAAGGTAAGAAGCGTCGTCCCCGCCGTGGCCTCGCTCACGCGGCCCTCCGGCGCAAGCCGTGCCACCTCCGCGAGGAAGACGCCATTCCAGCTCACGCCGGCGAGGCCGATGACGGCGCTTCCCGCCAGCACCATCGGCCAGGCAAGACGAAGGCTCAGCGCCGCGGCGACCAGCGAGGCAAGCGAGGAGCCGAGGCCCAGCAGGATGAGCGCGCGCACGCCGGAGCCGAGCCGGTCCGCGAGGAAGCCCATGCCGACGCGCGCCACCATCCCCACGGCCTGCAGCACCGCAAAAGCGGTGCCCGCGGCGGCGAGGCTCATGCCGAGCGCCGTGTTGAGATAGGTGACGTAGAAACCGAAGATGCATCCCTGGACGCAAGCGAAGCTGAAGCCCGTGCCCGCGAGCCAGCGCAGCGAGCGGCGCGAGGCGATGACGCGAAAGGGCAGTAGCGCCGAGCGCGGCGAGAAGAGCGCCGCCAGCAGATTGCCGCCCTCGCGTGCGCGCTCGCGGTCGATGCTGCGCCGCCAGGGCTCGACTGCGAGCGCCGAGAGCGCCGAGACGGCGGCGGTCGCCGCGAGCGCCCAGCGCCAACCCCAGGCCTCGGCGATCGCCGGCAGGATGAGACCCGCCGCAGCGCTGCCGAGCGGCGCTCCCGCCTGCTTGATCGAGAATATGAGCGCACGGCGCTCGCGCGGCGCGTGGCGCATGAGGATGTCGCTCCCCGCGGGCGGGGCCGGCCCATAGGCAACGCCCATGAACAGAGCCGCCGCGAGGAGAGCCGGCCAGGACCCGCTCAATCCCAGCAGCACCGCGGCAGCGCCGAGGATCGCCCCTCCCTGCAGCACGCCGACCGCGCCCCAGCGCGGCAGCAACACGTGCCCGCTTGCGAGAAACCAGAGGGTCCCTAGCGAGACGACCGAGGCAAGTGTGCCGATTTCCTCCGGCAGAACGCCGGCAGCGGACGTCAGCGTCGGCCCGATCACCGGCATCGCCTGCACGAGGATGGAACTCGTCACCTGCATAAGCACGGTGACGCCGAGCGCTTCGAGCCAAACAGGGCGGCGGCCCGGGCGCTCGGGCTCAGCCGACACGGTCGCCCGCCGATGACACAGCTTTTCTCACTCTTCCCTCGCGGCGGCCGCTCGGGCGGGCAAAGCCCGGCGGAGGCGCAGTTGAACATGGAGAGTGACCCTCTGCCAGTTGCTGGCGCGGCTACATACCCCCGACCTCACGTACCCGTGATCGAAGGGGTAGCCTAAGGCAGGCCCTAAATGGTAGATGAAACTTAAAGAGCCATCCGGACCCGGGCCCAAAGGAGTCGTGCCATACCGGACCATTTGAGCATTCTTGGCGAGGACCTGCTCGTCATGCTCGTCGTGGCGCTTGGCCAATCCACGCTCGAGCGCTGGCTCGCGGGCTGGGATCCGAAAGTCCGGCAGATCGTGAGCGGCATCTGGTTCGGGATCAACGCCGCGATTTCCATGCTCCTCGCCGTGCGGCTCGGGATTGGTGCGCTCCTCGACGTTCGCGTCGTGGTGCTCATGGGGGCGATGGCCTTTGCGGGTCCGGTCGCGGGGGTGATCGCGGCGCTGATGGCGATGATCGTGCGCGCTGCGATCGGCGGCGACACCGTGCTCTACGGGCTTGGCCTCATCGTGACCGCGGCGGCGCTCGGCTATGCGCTCCTGCGCGTGCGGCGGCCCGAGCGCGGCGTCTTCTGGCCGCTCGCCTACGGCTTTGTCGGCAGTCTCGGACAGCTCGCGTGGCTTCTGCCGATGACGTGGAGCGATCCCGCGGGATGGCAGAAGGCGATCGCGGCCGTGCGCGAGGGCGGGCCGGTGTTGTTCATTTCCTCGATCCTCGGCTTCGCTCTGCTCTCCTTCGTGATCTCGCGCGAGCGCGAGCGGATCGAGCGCGATCGGCGGCTCGGCGCGATCCTCGACTGGACGCCGCTCTTCATCGGCCTCCTCGATCCCGAGGGCCGCGTGCTGCAGGCAAACCGGACGGCGCTCGATTTCGTCGGCGCGGAGGCCGCGGATGTGGAGGGGAAGCATTTCTGGCAGACGCCCTGGTGCAGCGGGGATCCCGAGGTGGGCGAGCGCTTCCGCTCGGCGGTGGCGCAGGCAGCAGGCGGCAAGACCGCGCGTTTCGAGGTCGAGCTCGCGGGCACCGCCGGGCGGTGCCGCACCTTCGATTTCCAGCTCTATCCCGTGCGCGACAATGCCGGTCGCGTGGCGATGGTCCTGCCGGAAGGGCGCGACGTGACGCAGCAGAAGGAGGCGGAGCAACGGCTCGCGGAGGCCGAGGAATCACTGCGCCAGGCGCAGAAGATGGAGGCGGTGGGACAGCTGACCGGCGGCATCGCGCACGACTTCAACAACATCCTCGCGATCGTCGGCGGCAATCTCGAGCTGATGCGCCGACATCCGCTTGCGGCGGAGGTGCGGCGTCTCGTCGATGCGGCGCTGCGCGCGGTCTCGCGCGGCGGCACGCTCACGCAGCATCTCCTCGCTTTCTCGCGCCGCCAGCACTTGACGCCGACGGTCGTCTCGATGAACGAGATCGCCGCCGACACCGCGTCGATGCTGCGGCGGATCCTCGGCGAGAGCATCGTCGTGCGAACGGAGCTCGCGCACGATCTGCGCCTCGGTTATTTCGATCCGCATCAGCTCGAGACCGCGCTGCTCAATCTCGCGATCAACGCGCGCGATGCCATGTCCGGCGGCGGCACGCTCACGATCTCGACCGGCAATGCCTGCTTCGAATACGCGATGTCCGATGACGCCCCGCCCGGCGACTATCTCCGCCTTGCCGTGCGCGATACCGGGACCGGCATGTCGCAGGAAATCCTCCGGCGCGCCTTCGAGCCTTTCTTCACGACGAAGCCGGTGGGCCGGGGCAGCGGGCTCGGCCTCAGCATGGTTTACGGCTTCATCAACCAGTCCGGCGGCCACATCGAGCTGCAGAGCATTCCCGGCCGCGGCACCATTGTCGTGATCCATCTGCCGGCAGCGCAGGGCTTCGAGGTAGAGGAATTCGCGGAAACCGCCTCGACGCCCGTGATCTGAACGCGCGCGATTCCGCGTCCGCGTCAGTGGACCTTCGGGAATAGCCCTCTTGCAACGACTTGAGCGTCGCGCCATGCGACACCGACTGTTCGGCTCTTTGCACTTCGGGGGCGTTGCTCATTTGACCTGCCATCCTTGAAAGAGACCGACACGTTTCCCCAAGGGTAGTATGCTGGAGAGAGTCGCCCATTCCAATCCAGGCATACCACTTTTGCGGACCACGCCATGAGGAACGGAGGGCACTTGCCATTCTTGACGAAGATCGAGCGCTCGTCGGGCACGCCGCTGTTCCGCCAGGTCTATCTCCAGTTGCGATCGTCGATCCTGTCGCAGACATTGCGGCCGGGGACAAAGCTGCCCTCGACGCGCGAGCTCGCGGAAGACCTGTCGATCTCGCGCTCCGTAGTGGTCCTGGCCTATGAGCAGCTCCTGGCGGAGGGTTGCGTCAACGGAAAGGTCGGTTCGGGTACCTATGTTGCCTCGGAGCTTGCCGAACTCGGCGGCGCACGGATCGTCAAAGTGCGCAAGCGTGCGGCGGGCCCTGCGCGCCGGCGGCCGCGGGTGTCCGTTGACGTCACGGAACTGTCCGACGAGCGGCCGTTCAATCTCGGGCGAACGCTGATCGATGCACGGACCATGGATCAATGGCGCAAGCTGAGCACACGGAGCCTGCGGACGTTCGACAAGGCGCTGCTGGGCTATTGCGATCCGCGAGGAAGCCAGGAACTGCGTGAGGCGATTTGCGACTACCTCGGTTCCGCGCGCGCGGTGCAATGCGATCCCGAGCAGATTTTGGTGACGAACGGAACGCAACACGCCATTCACATCGTCGTTCGGCTGTTGCAGCAGGCCGGCGATCACGAGGTCTGGGTCGAAGATCCGGGGTACCCCTTGACGCGCGAGGCGCTGCTGGCAGCCGGGATGTTGGTGCGCCCCGTCCCGGTGGATGGCTACGGCTTGAATGTCGGGTATGGCATCAGGCGGTGGCCGATGGCAAAGGCGGCGTTCATCACACCTTCCCACCAGTTTCCGACGGGAGTTGTGCTCTCGATGGCGCGCCGGCTGGAGTTGCTCAACTGGGCCCAGGATAATGCCGCATGGATCATCGAGGACGATTACGCCAGCGAGTTTCGCTACGGCGGGCATCCGCTCGCATCGCTGCAGGGCCTCAAGGGCGGAGCCCGGGTGATTTACATTGGAACCCTGAATAAAGCGCTGTTCCCGGGGCTTCGGCTCGGTTACGCGGTTGTGCCACATGTTCTGCTTCCGCGCGCCGTGACCGCTCGATATCTCCTCGACCGACAGCCGCCGCTGTCGAACCAGTCCGTGGTAGCGGAGTTCATACGCGGCGGCTATCTCACGGCTCATATCCGCAGGATGAGGCAGCTCTATCGCGAGCAGCGGGATGTGCTGGTCGCCTCCATAAGACGCCGCCTGCCAGGGTTCGTGACGGTCGATGTTCCGGATCAAGGCATGCACCTGGTGGCCTACCTCGCGGGAGGTTGTGCAGACGTGTCAGTTGAGAAGGCGGCTAAGCAGGCGGGTGTCGTTGTGCGGGCGCTCAGTCGCATGTATGTCGCCGCCGCCCCCCGGCAGGGACTGTTGCTCGGCTTTAGCGGCTACCCGAAGCAAGTCATTGCACCGGCTGTCATGCGCCTCGCGTCGGTCTTCGCAACCCTGTGAAGGCTGCTTGGTCGAGGC
>DATJVP010000014.1:0-14621 GCA_035581425.1 Allostellaceae bacterium
GAACGAGAGCGGCAGCAGCAGCAAAGCCGCGGCGCCCGCGAGGATGCCGAGGGGACCGTCGCCGATACCCCCGAGGATCCCCACCATGACGCGGTCGGCGCTCAGCGGCACCAGCGCCAGATAGGCCGCGGCAAGCCCCACGGCCGTTCCGATCACCCGCGGCGACGGATGGCGATCGACGATCTCGCCGCCCGCGAAGTAGCCGATGGTGAGCGCGAGGAGCACCGTCGAGATCAGCCCCGCCCATGTCCCGATCCCGCCCCCAAAGTAAGGATAGAGGTAGCGGCTGCCCAGCATCTCGAAGCCCATGAGTACGCCCCCCACCACGAAGGCGTTGGCGTAGATCGAGAGGGCAAGGAGGCGCCGCGCTACTGGCCGGTCCATTTGCGGTTGTGCTGCTCGATCGCCTTCAAGGTCTCGACGGGCGCGAAATCGTCGGTGAGCACCTTGGCATTGGGATCGACCGGCGACGAGCCCGGGACGAAGGGCTTGCGATAGGAGAGCATGACCTGGAGATCGTAGCGCATTTGCAGTTCGGCCTGCCGCTTGCCCGCGACGGCGCTGAGCTCCTCCGTCCTCCGCGCAGGGCCGTCATAGGCGATGGTGACGACGTTTCCTTCGGCGAGATAGAAATCTACGTTGGGAAACACCGAGTGGATCGTGTTCACGGCGCTGTCGAAGAGCATGGTCGAGGGCTCGACGTTCTGCGCGACCACGCCGCCCTCGGCGAGATGATCGCGGACGAGCTGATAGAACTCCTTGGTCAGGAGATGGAACGGCACGAAGGGACCGCGATAGGCGTCGATCAGGATGACGTCGTATTTCTCCTTGGACTCCGCGAGAAAGACGCGGCCGTCTTTGTTCACGACGTGGAAATTCGGCTCCTCGCGGATGCCGAAATACTTCTGCGCGAGCTCGAGAACCGCGGGATCGAGCTCGACCGAAGTCACGGGGACGTTCGGCAGGAAGCGATGCAGGTACCAGGAGGTGCGGCCGCCGCCGAAGCCGATCTCCAGGACGGACTTGATCTCGCGCGCGTAGACAAGGCTCTCCGTCATGAACTGCGTGTAAGCAACCGGGAGATCGCGATCGTCGCGCGTGTTGTAGACGCTCTCGGTGTAGATGGTCCGGTTGTAGCCGAACGTCATGCTGATGAAGTTGCCGTCCTTGTAGACGTAAATGTTGTTGTAGAGGGACTCCTTGGATTCAAGGAGCGTGCGGCTTCCCTGGGCGTCGGCGCCCGCCCCACCGAAGGCAGCCGCAGCGATCGCAAGGAGGAGCGCGAGCTCGAAGCGGCGGCCCGCGTTCCTGCTTTTCGGCCTCGCACTGTTGCGCTTTCCTTTGGCGGAGCCGTGCACGATCCGATGACGCATCTAAGTGCCTTGCAGCAGGGGTGCCAGTGATGCCCCGCAAGCTGCGGCGAATGGCTCGGCAGGCATTGGGCGCGGGGAGACTACTGGGCATCGCCACCGCGTTCAAGGCCGCTCTTGCCCCAGGTTTCCTCGCACCGCGAGGTCTGCTAGTGCTGAGCCCGGACAGCGATCGCGAGGCGCGGCATGAGCGAGACGAAATCCTGGACCCCTGCCACCCTCACGGCACAGGGGCTCGGCTGGGTCGACGAAGAAAGCAAGGAGGTGATCCCGCCGATCCACCTCACGACCACCTATATCCGCGATCCCGACAACCAGTACCGGACGGGCCGCAGCTACGGCCGTCCGCACAACGCGACGCACGAGGTGCCGGAAGCGCTGTTGGCGCGGCTCGAAGGCGGCGCCGGAGCGATGCTGTTCTCCTCGGGGATGGCGGCGGCGACAGCGGTCTTCCTCGCGCTGCAGCCCGGCGATCACGCGGTGGTGCCGAGGATAATGTATTGGGGCCTGCGCAATTGGCTCATGGGATTTGCGACCGCCTGGGGGCTCAAGATCGAGCTCGTCGATACCAGCGATCTCGACGCGATCCGCGGAGCGATCCGTCCGGGCAAGACCAAGCTGCTCTGGCTCGAGAGTCCCGCCAATCCCACTTGGGCGATCACCGACATCGCCGGGGCGGCGGCATTGGCGCATGCGGCGGGCGCCTTCGTCGCGATCGATGCGACCGTGAGCGCCGCGGTCCTCACGCAGCCGATCGCGCTGGGCGCCGATCTCGTCATGCATTCCGCGACGAAGTACCTCAACGGCCACACGGACGTGGTCGCGGGCGCGCTCGTGACGGCGCGGAAGGACGGATTCTGGGAGCGCGTCACCGGCATCCGCAAGGACATCGGCGCGATCCTCGGGCCGTTCGAGGCATGGCTGCTGCTGCGGGGCATGCGCACGCTTCACATCCGGGTCGAGCGCGCCTGCCGCTCCGCGCAGGTGATCGCCGAGCGCTTTGCGAGCGATCCGCGCGTTGCGACGGTGCTCTACCCCGGCCTTTCCTCGCATCCCGGCCACGCCATCGCGGCGCGGCAGATGCGCGGCGGTTTCGGTGGAATGCTGAGCATCCGGGTCGCGCGCGGCGAGATGGCCGCGATCGGAGCGGCAGCGCGCGTGCAGCTCTGGAAGCGCGCGACCTCCCTCGGCGGCGTCGAGAGTCTGATCGAACACCGCGCCTCGATCGAGGGAGCGGGCACTCCAGTGCCCGCCGATCTGCTGCGCCTCTCGGTCGGGATCGAGGATCCCCAGGACCTCATCGCCGATCTCGACCAGGCGCTTGGAAACTGACGGCCGCGATGACGCACAAAGTCTTCTGGGAGGACCCCTACCGCGCCGCGCTGGAGACGCGGGTCGCGAGGGTTTCGGGGCACGACCTTTTGCTCGAAGCCACGATCTTCTTCGCACTCTCCGGCGGCCAAGAAAGCGATCGCGGCACCATCGGCTTGCACGAGGTGCTGGAGGCCCGCAAGGAGGGTCCAGAGATCGTCTACTCGCTTGCTGGCGGCCACGGGCTTCGGCCCGGCGACGCCGTCCGCGTGGCGATCGATTGGGAGCGGCGTTATCGGCTAATGCGGCTTCATTTCGCGGCGGAGATCGTGCTGGAGCTCGCCTATGCCCGCCTCGGGACCGGGACCAAGATCGGCGCGCACATCGCTCAGGACAAAGCTCGCATCGATTTCCAATGGGCGGAGCCGGTGACGCCTCTCCTCCCCTCCCTGCGCGAGGAGGCTATGGCCGTGGTGGCCGCGGATGCCGGAATCGTCAGCGCCTACAGCGATGCCGCGAGCGAGCGCCGCTACTGGGAGATCCCGGGCTTCGCGCGCGTCCCCTGCGGCGGCACCCATCTGCGCCGCACCGGCGAGATCGGCGCAATCGAGCTCAAGCGCAGGAATATCGGCAAGGGCAAGGAGCGCATCGAGATCTTCGTCGACGACCGTCCGCCGCCACCGCCGAGCGACGCCTAGGCCGCAGAGCCCCGCGCCGACGCCGCGCGCTCCACGGTGTTGATCTCGTCGGAGACCGTCGTGCGGTGCATGTCGCGGCGGTATTTGACCTCGTCATAGGGTCGGCCCCGATGCATGGTGCAGCGGTCATCCCACATCACGAGATCGCCGACCCTCCAGCGGTGGCTGTAGACGAATTGCGGCTCGGTCGCGAAGGCGATGAGGTCCTCGACGAGCTTTCGCCCTTCCTCGACCGGCCAGCCCACGACATGGGAGGCATGCGCCGCGAGATAGAGCGTCATCCGGCCCGAGCCCGGATGGCGTCGCACCAGCACCTGCCGTACCGGCGGGAGGTCGGTGTGGATCTCCCTGGCGAATCCGGCAAAGCCGATCTGACTGCGCGAGCGGTAGATGCTGTGCTCGACGACGAGCCCGGCGAGGAGGCTCTTGCGCTCCTCCGGCAGTGCATCGTAGGCCGCGCGCAAGTCCGCGAATTCGGTCTCGCCCCCCGTCGGCGGAATTTCCCGCGCGGAGAGCAGCGAGCAACGCGCGGGTACATGCTTGAAGGAGCTGTCGGTATGCCAGAGCTGGTTTCCCAGGCTGAAGTAGCGCCGGGGACTGTCGAGCGGCTGGATGTTGCCCTCGGTGTCGATATTGGAGATGTCCGCGATCTCCGCACGGAGCCTTAGCTTGTTGCCGGCATAGCTCGGATTGGTCTCGAGCGGACCGAAGCGCCGGCTGAACTCCATCTGCTGCTCGTCCGACAGTGGCTGCTCCGGGAAGACGAGCACGGCGTATTCGTTGAAGGCTGCCTCCACCTGCGCAAAGACCTCCTGCGAGAGGGGCTCGCGCAAATCGACGCCGCGTATCTCGGCAGCGAAGATCGGATGCAGCGGACGGATTGCGATCGCCATGCCTTCATGCTCCCGGTGCCAAGGCACGCCTAGTATGCGGCCGGAGGTCTGAATTTCGCAATCGCCCGCCCCCAGGGCGGGCCGAATTGAACGCGGCGGCGGCGCATAATACGGTGCCAGAAAGCGCGTCAGGGACCGGAAGGGGCTCTTCCATGAGCGGTCGAGTGCTTGCACCTATCGTCATCGGCATCACCGGAAAGCGCGACCTGGACGGGCGCGAGGAAGCCGTCCGCGGGGCGATTGGACGTCTCCTCCGACGCCTCGACGATCGCTATCCCAGCAGTCCCAAGATCCTGCTGAGCGCGCTCGCGGAGGGCGCCGATACCATCGCGGCGGAGGAAGCGCTCGCGCGGAAGGATTGGCAGGTGGTGGCGTCGCTGCCGCTTCCGCTCGACCTCTATGCCGAGGATTTCAGCGCGGAGGGCGAGGCCCGGCTCCGAGGATTGGCTGCGGATCCGCGCGTGAAGTCGATGGAGCTGCCCCTCCTGCGCGCTCCCGCCAGCGGCGCGGAGCTCGACCGTGCGGCGCTTCGTCGGCGCGAGGGCGTTCCCAATCCGCTCCGGACCGAGCACTACGAGCAGGTTGGCCTCTTCATCGCGGACCGTTCGACCATCTTGATCGCGGTCATGCCCGCGGGCGAGAAGCCCGACCGCGTCGGCGGCACCGCGCGTATCGTGCACTATCGGCTGAACGGCCCATTCGACGAGACCTCCCGCAACGTGCTAGGGCGGAGCCGGATCCTGCGACCGCCGGAGCTTCTCGACACGACGCGGAGCGGTCCGGTCTGGCTTGTCGATCCCGCGTCAGCGGGTACGCTTGGCGACTTTCCCGCGAGCGCGCTGCTCCCGCCGGAGCGGACGGTCGGCTGGCCCCGTACCCCGAGCCGGCTCCTCGCGGCAAGCGTCGCACTCGTCGACCGCCTGAACCGCTTCAATCGGCGGATCCTCGCAATCTCTGAGGAGCGTTGGCAGGCAAGCATCGTCCGCCGCGCCGGTCCGGATACCGGCGACGCGACGGCGATGCTGAAATATCTGCGTCTTGCGATGTCGACGATACAGAGCAACGCCAATCGATGGCGCAAGCGCTCGGTCGTGGCACTCGCTTGGCTTTTCTGGCTGGCGGCAATGATGGTGGAGCTGCGGGAAGGCTTCTGGATCTTCCGCACGCTCTGGTGGAGTTGCTACCTCCTCTTCGGCGTGGTCGCCGTCGTCATCTATTGGATCGCGGCGCGGGGCTTCTGGCAGCAGATCTCCGAGGACTACCGCGCTGTCGCCGAAGCCCTGCGGGTCCAGGTCGCGTGGTGGGAGTCCGGCTTGCAAGGGCCCGAGCATCGGGTCGATCGCATGTTCCTCTGTGGAAGTTCCGGTGCGCTCGCGCTGGTGCGCGCGGCAGTGCGGCAATGCGTCGACGCGGCGCTTCTGCTGCGCGATCCGCAGCCGGCGTCCGAGCACTCGCACCGGACCTGGATCGACGATCAGATCCGGTTTTTCAACGCGAGGATATCGGCGCGGCGAAAGTACCTCCTCGCGGCCGATACCAGCACTTGGATCCTCTTCCTCGGCGCCTTGGGTGCTGCAGCTTTCGTGACGCTCAGTCCTTTTGCGCCGGGCATACTCGAGGCCTATTTCGGGAGGCTCGACGCTTGGTGGCATCATCTGCCCAAAGGCACGATTTTTTTCGCGACGTTCCTGGTTGTCGCGCTCGTGACGCTCGGTGGCATTGGGCTGCAGGTCAGCGGCGTCCTCCGGCGGATAGAGCATCATCATCCCGCGGTGCAGTTGATCTCGCTTCTGGTGGTCGTGCTGATGGGCATGACCTTCGCGGCGAGCCTCTACGACCTCGCGGCGTTTTTTCTCGACCACGGCATATTCGTGGGCGTCACCAGCGATCCGCTCCTCAAAGTGCTAAGCGAGGAGTACTGCCCACCCTCCTCCGAAGTGACCGCGGCCTCGACGCCGTTCATCCAGCTCGGCCAAGCCTTCGCCGAGCTCGTCGCAGTGGTTCCCGCGGCCATCGCCGGCGCCATCCGGTACGTCGCCGAGAAGTTCTCCTGGGAGGCGGAGCTGCATGGCTATGAGGATACCTTGGCGACCTTCCGCCGCGCGAGGACCGAGCTTTCCGCGGTCGAGACCGAGCGCGTCAGCACGGAGACGAAGGCGTCGCGCCGGCGCGACCTCCTGGTGGCACTCGGAAAGGAGGCGCTTGAGGAGAGCGAGGCCTGGATTCGCGCCCACCGGGAGCGGTTGATCGAGCCTGTCGTCTAGCCGCGCCGGCCGTCAGTTCGCTTGTCGCGCTCGGTGCCGCGCGCTAGCTTCGCGCGCGCCAGTCGCCCCATGCCGACAGGAGCCTACCGATGGACATGACCGGTGAATTCCGCTTGCCCGCGCCGCGCGAGACGGTGTGGAAGGCTCTCAACGACCCCGAGATCCTGAAGCAGTCGATCCCCGGCTGCGAGGAGCTCGTGAAGGTCTCCGACACGGAGCTGACGGCGCGGGTCGCGGCGAAGGTGGGGCCGGTGAGTGCGCGCTTCAACGGGAAGGTCACGCTCAGCGATCTCGACCCGCCGAACGGCTACACCATCAGCGGCGAGGGCCAGGGCGGCGTCGCCGGCTTTGCCAAGGGAGGCGCCCAGGTCCACCTCAAGGACGAGGGCGGTGGGACACTCCTGACCTATACCGTACAGGCGCAGATCGGCGGCAAGCTCGCGCAGATCGGCTCGCGGCTCATCGATGCGACCGCGCGCAAGATGGCGGAGGATTTCTTCACGCGCTTTGCGGCGGCGGTGAACGCCACGGCTCCGGCCGCACCCGCCACACCCATCGCGTCTCCTGCGGCTCCCGCCGCTGCGCCACCGCCGCCCCCGGAACCTCGACCGGCGGCCGAGCCCAGCGCAGGAAAACGCATTCCCCCCTATGTGTGGGCGGCCCTGCTCACGGGCGTCGTCGCCGTCCTGCTCTATTTCTTCGCGCGCCGCTAGCCGCAGCTCAGGCTTTCCGCGCGGATCAGGTAGCCCGAGCCCGTGAAGTCGAAGGTGACGGGCTCGTAGTGTCCGACGACCACCGCTTCCTGCCCCGTTTGGCATTGCAGTTGCGAGCCCGGGCCGCGAATGAAAGTGATCTCGCCGTCGCAGCTCTGGGGATCCATGTCGAGCATGTAGAAGGGCTCGCCGCGGCGATTGAGCCATGCGCTCAGGATCTCGCCCTTGGCCCGCACGGCATCGCCGCTCTTGATCTCGCAGGTGGCGAAAGCGGGCCTCGGCGCGGCCGCAAGCAGCAATGCGATCGCAGCTAAGCACCAAGCCTTCATCGGCATTCCCTCCACGCTCTGCACCGTTCCCGTCAATCGCCTGAAATCCGCGCCAAGTCAATTCGATGACATGCCGGAGGGCGAGCCGCGACCGGCTTGACCCGCCGCCTCCGGCGCAAGAAACTCACCGGGAGTCCCTTGGCGTCTTTTCGGAGGGAGCCGGCGCCGGGGTCCCAGTGGCGTTTACGCGCCTACCAACTTCAGGGAGCGAAACAATGGCGACCACCGTTAGCATGACGGTGAACGGCAAGACGGTCAGCGGCTCGGTCGAGCCGCGCACCTTGCTGGTCCAGTTCCTGCGCGAGACACTCGGCCTCACCGGAACGCATGTCGGCTGCGACACGAGCCAATGCGGCGCCTGCGTCGTCCACGTCGACGGCAACTCCGTCAAGAGCTGCACTATGCTCGCGGTGCAGGCGGAGGGAGCGCAGGTTACCACCATCGAGGGCCTCGCCAAGGGCGACGAGCTCCATCCGATGCAGGCGGCTTTCCGCGAGCATCACGGGCTGCAATGCGGTTTCTGCACGCCCGGCATGGTCATGAGTGCGGTCGACCTAGCGCACAAGGTCAAGAACCCCAGCGAGGACCAGATCCGGCACTGGCTCGAGGGCAATCTCTGCCGATGCACGGGCTATCACAACATCGTCAAGGCGATCAAAGCCGGGGCGACGGCCATGCAGGGAGGGAAGTAAATGAGCGATGGCGGCATCGGCGCCTCCGTTCGGCGCAAGGAGGATGCCAGGTTCCTCACGGGACGCGGCACCTACACGGACGACATCAACCGGCCGGGCCAGCTCTACGCCTATATCCTCAGAAGCCCGCACGCGCACGCCGAGATCGGCAGCGTCGACACCTCGAAGGCGAAGAAGGCGCCGGGCGTCGTCGCGGTCTTCACGGGCACCGACATCGCCGCCGACAATGTCGGCGGACTCCCCTGCGGCTGGGGGGTGAAATCCAAGGACGGCTCGCCCATGATCGAGCCGCCGCACCCGGTGTTGGCGCAGGGACGCGTGCGGCACGTCGGTGATCCCGTCGCCGCCGTCATCGCGGAAACCCGCGAGCAAGCGAAGGACGCCGCCGAGCAGATCGCGGTCGCCTATAAGACCCTTCCGGCAGTGATCGAGGCGACCGACGCGATCAAGTCGGGCAAGCCCCAGATCTGGGACGCCGCCAAGGGCAACGTCTGCTTCGACTGGCACATCGGCGATCCCGCCGCGGTCGACGCTGCCTTCAAGAAGGCGGCGCACGTGACCAAGATCGACATCGTCAACAACCGCCTCGTTCCCAATGCGATGGAGCCGCGCTCTGC
The DNA here is from genome assembly GCA_035581425.1 of Allostellaceae bacterium. Lineage (GTDB taxonomy): Bacteria > Pseudomonadota > Alphaproteobacteria > ATCC43930 > CGMCC-115725 > DASZHJ01. The sequence continues at coordinate 8,888 of DATJVP010000014.1, forward strand.
GATCGGCGAATACGATCGCGGGACGGGCGAGCACACGCTCTACACGACGAGCCAGAATCCGCACGTGATCCGGCTTCTGATGGGCGCATTTGTGCTGCATCTGCCGGAGCACAAGCTCAGGGTCGTCGCACCCGACGTGGGCGGCGGTTTCGGCTCGAAGATCTATCATTACGCCGAGGAGGCGCTCGTCACCTGGGCCTCCGCCAAGGTCGGCAAGCCCATCAAGTGGACCGCGGATCGCTCCGAGAGCTTCATCTCCGACGCGCAGGGCCGCGACCACGTGACCCATGCCGAGCTGGCACTCGACAAGGACGGGAAGTTCCTGGGCCTCAGGGTCTCGACCGTCGCCAACCTCGGGGCTTATCTCTCGACCTTCGCGCCGGCGATCCCGACCTATCTCTATGCGACGCTGCTCGCGGGTACCTACACGACGCCGGTGATCTACTGCGAGGTGAAGGCCGTCTTCACCAACACGGTGCCGGTCGATGCCTATCGCGGGGCCGGACGACCCGAGGCGACCTACGTCGTCGAGCGTATTGTCGAGATGGCCGCACACGAGATGAAGATCGATCCGACGGAGCTGCGCCGGCGGAACTTCATCCCCAAGGACGCCTATCCCTACCAGACGCCGGTGGCACTCCAATACGACAGCGGCGACTACTTCTCGACGCTGGACATGGCCACCAAAGCCGCGGATTACGCGGGCTTCGCCAAGCGCCGCGAGGACTCCGCCAAGCACGGAAAGCTCCGCGGCATCGGCATTGCCACCTACATCGAAGCCTGCGGTATCGCGCCTTCGGCGGTGGCTGGTGCTCTCGGAGCGCGCGCGGGCCTCTATGAATGCGCGGAGGTGCGCGTCCATCCCACGGGCTCCGTCACCGTCTTCACGGGAACACACAGCCACGGGCAGGGCCATGAGACCACTTTCGCTCAGGTGATCGCGGACAAGCTCGGCGTCCCCGTCGAGAACGTCGACGTCGTCCACGGCGACACCAGCAAGATCCCCTTCGGCATGGGGACCTACGGCTCTCGCTCGATCGCGGTTGGAGGCTCCGCGCTCATCAAGGCGATCGACAAGATCGTGACCAAGGGAAAGAAGATTGCGGCGCACCTCCTCGAGGCATCGGAAGCCGACATCGAGTTCAAGGACGGGAAGTTCACGGTCGTGGGCACCGACAAGTCGAAGGCCTTTGGAGAGATCGCCTTCGCCGCCTACGTCCCGCACAACTACCCGATCGAGACCGTCGAGCCCGGCCTCGACGAGACCGCCTTCTACGATCCCAAGAACTTCACCTTCCCCTCCGGCGCTCACATCGCGGAGGTCGAGGTGGACAAGGAGACCGGAACCGTCCAGCTCATGAAGTTCACGGCGGCGGACGATTTCGGGCGCATCATCAATCCCCTCGTCGTCGAGGGGCAGGTTCATGGCGGTCTCGTCCAGGGGATCGGCCAGGCGCTCTACGAGAACGCGGTCTACGACGGCTCGAGCGGCCAGCTCGTGACAGGGTCCTACATGGACTACTGCATGCCGCGCGCGGACAACCTCCCGAACTTCTCCGTCGGCACGCACACGACGCTCTGCACGCACAATCCGCTGGGCGTCAAAGGCTGCGGCGAGGCCGGGGCCATCGGCGCGCCAGCGGCGGTGATGAACGCGGTGGTGAATGCGTTGGCACCGCTCGGCATCAAGGACCTCGCCATGCCCGCCACGCCCGAGCGCGTTTGGCGGGCGCTCCAGGGACAGAAGGCCGCGCACTGACGGTCGCGGCGGAACCGTATTGAAAGAGGCATAGCCCCATGTACAACTTCAACTATCACCGGCCTTCCAGCGTCGCGGACGCCGCGAAGACCGTGCAAGGCGCCGCCGAAGGCAAGCTCGTCGCCGGCGGCATGACTCTGATCCCGACCTTGAAACAGCGTCTCGCCAAGCCCTCCGATCTCGTCGATCTCGGAAAGATCGCCGAACTCAAGGGGATCAAGAAGGACGGCAACAGCATCGTCATCGGCGCGATGACGAAGCACGCGGACGTCGCTTCCTCCGACGTCGTCAAATCCGCGATCCCCGCGCTCGCCGCGCTCGCGGGCGGGATCGGAGATCCCGCCGTACGCAACCGCGGGACCATCGGCGGCTCGATCGCCAACAACGACCCCGCCGCGGACTATCCCTCGGCAGTCGTGGGCCTCGGCGCCACGGTCGTCACCAACAAGCGCAAGATCGCCGGCGACGATTTCTTCAAGGGCATCTTCGAGACCGCGCTCGAGCCCGGCGAGATCGTGACCGCCGTGCAATTCCCGATCCCCGAGAAGGCCGCCTATTCCAAGTTCCCGAACCCAGCGTCACGTTACGCGATCGTGGGCGTCTTCGTCGCGAAGACTGGGAGCGGCGTGCGCGTCGCGGTGACGGGCGCCGGCGCCTCCGTCTTCCGCCAGAAGGAAATGGAAGCGGCGCTCGGCAAGTCCTTCGCGCCCGATGCCGTCGCCAACATCAAGGTATCGCCCTCTGGCCTCAACGCGGACATTCACGCGAGCGCGGAATATCGTGCGCATCTCGTCACGGTGATGGCGAAGCGCGCGGTTGCCGCGGCGAAGTGAGGTAGCACATACTCGTTGCCGCGCGCCCCCTCACCCGCCCGTATTCCGCTCGGGAGCGGTCGATTGAGGGGACCACGCATTCTTGGAAACCGTAGCCATGCCCCCCGTTCCCGCTGGGGTCGATGAGACTCTGGCCCTCCTCTCCCACGGCCGTTACGTCGCAGACCGCAGCCTCGCCACCGCCGTCTACCTCTCGCTCTCATTGGGGCGCCCGCTCTTCCTGGAGGGCGAGGCCGGCGTCGGCAAGACCGAGATCGCGAAGGTGCTCGCGGAGACGCTGGGGCGCCGGCTCATTCGTCTGCAATGCTACGAGGGCCTCGACGTCGCCTCCGCGGTCTACGAGTGGAATTATCCCCGGCAGATGATCGAGATCCGCCTCGCCGAGGGCGGCGGCGCCAGCAAGGACACTGTCGAGGAGGAGATTTTCTCCGACCGCTTCCTAATCAAGCGCCCGCTCCTCCAGGCTCTCGAGGCCGAGATTTCTGGGCCGCCGGTATTGCTGATCGATGAGCTCGACCGCACCGACGAGCCCTTCGAGGCGTATCTCCTTGAGGTGCTCTCGGATTTCCAGATCACGATCCCCGAACTCGGCACCGTCAAGGCCGCGCATCCCCCGGTCGTCGTCATCACTTCGAACCGCACTCGAGAGATTCATGACGCGCTGAAACGACGCTGCTTCTACTACTGGGTGGATTATCCCAACGCCGAGCGCGAGCTCGAGATCCTCCGCATCAAGGCGCCGGGTGCCGCCGCGGCGCTCTCGGCGGAGGTTGTCGCCTTCGTCCAGAAGCTCCGGAGCATGGATCTCTTCAAGCTCCCGGGCGTCGCCGAGACCATCGATTGGGCGCAAGCGCTGACGCAGCTCGACGTGCTCGCGCTGACGCCGGATGCGATCAACGACACCCTGGGTGTCCTCCTCAAATACCAGGACGACATCGCCAAGGTGCAGGGGAGCGAGGCGACGCGGCTCCTGGAGCAGGTCCGCGCCGAGCTCGCGGCGGCGAAGTGACTCTCCCCGAACGATCCGGCCAAGGCCGGCTCCTGGAGAACCTGATGTACTTCGCGCGCACGCTGCGCGCCGCGGGGCTGCCGGTCGGGCCCGGCAAGGTGCTGGCAGCGACCGAGGCGGTGCGCGCCGTCGGCATCGCCAACCGCAGCGACTTCTATTGGGCGCTCCACGCGGTCTTCGTGAACCGGCGGGATCAGCGCGACCTCTTCGATCAAGCCTTCCACATCTTCTGGCGCAATCCGCAGCTCCTGGAGAAGATGATGGGCCTGCTGCTTCCGGAGATGCGCTCGCCCGACGCGCCCAAGGGCGAGGAGCTGAGCCGGCGGCTCGCGGAAGCCCTGCATCCCGGACGCGGCGAGACGCAAGGCGCGGAGCCGCCGGAGAAGGAGATCGAGCTCGACGCCGCCATGACCTTCTCCGACCGCGAGGTCCTGCAGAAGATGGACTTCGAGCAAATGTCGGCGGAGGAGATCGAGCGCGCGAAGCTGCTAATCAAGCAGATGACGTTGCCTCTCATGGACGTGCCGACGCGCCGTTTCCGTGCCGATCCCCGCGGTGCCCGCGCGGATATGCGCGCTACGATCCGTGCGGCGTTGCGTTCCGGCGGTCTCCTCGCGCTCAAGCGCAAGAGCCGGCGCAGCCGACCGCCGCCGCTCGTCATCCTCTGCGACATTTCCGGCTCCATGAGCCGCTACAGCCGCCTTTTCCTCCATTTCATGCATGCCGTCACCAATGACCGCGACCGCGTCTACACCTTCCTCTTCGGAACGCGCCTCACCAACATCACCCGCTTTCTCCGCTACAGGGACGTCGACGTCGCGCTCGACAAAGTCGCGGAGGCGGTCGAGGACTGGTCCGGCGGCACGCGGATAGGCCAATCCCTCGCGGAATTCAATCGCCGCTGGTCCCGGCGCGTCCTTGCCCAAGGGGCGGTGGTGTTGTTCATCACGGATGGGCTCGATCGTGACGCAGGGGTGGGGCTCGGCAAGGAGATGGACCGGCTGCACAAATCCTGCCGCCGGCTCATATGGCTCAATCCCCTGTTGCGCTATGAGGCCTTCGCCCCCAAATCTTTGGGCATGCGGGCGATTCTGCCGCATGTCGACGAGTTCAGGCCGGTGCACAATCTCGAGAGCCTGCGGGACCTCGTGGATACACTGAGCAAGCCAGCGCCGCGGCGCCTCGAGGCGGCAGCGGCTTGGCGCGAGCGAGGAGAAGCAGCATGAGCGATACCGAGCAAATCCTGGAGCAGGCGGCGGAGTGGAAGGACCAGGGCAAGGGCGTCGCCCTCGCGACGGTCGTCACGACCTGGGGTTCCTCCCCTCGTCCCGTAGGCGCAAAGCTCGCGGTAGAGGACGGCGGCAAGTTCGTGGGTTCCGTCTCCGGCGGTTGCGTCGAGGGTGCCGTCATCGAGGAGGCGCTCGCGGCGATCAAGGACGGCAAGCCCCGCCTCCTCGACTTCGGCGTCACCAACGAGCAGGCCTGGGAGGTCGGGCTCGCCTGCGGCGGCAAGATCCAGGTCTTCGTGGAGCGCGTGGAATGAGGCGCGCCTTTCTCGACCGCGCACTCGCGGCCTCGCATAGCGGAACTCCCGCTGCGCTCGCGACGCACCTCAAATCGGGCAGGCAGGCTTTCATCGAGGGCGAGAAGATCGAAGGCGACCTCGCGCTCGATGCAGTCGCGGTCTCGGGTGTTCGGGCGGCGCTCCGCGACGACCGCAACACTACGATCGAGACGGCGGAAGGGCCCGTTTTCGTCGAAGTCTTCAACCCGCCGCTTCGGCTTATTGTCGTGGGCGCCGTCCACATCGGCCAGCCGCTCGCGCAAATCGCAGCCCTCTCGGGCTACGCCGTCACGGTCGTCGACCCCCGCAGTGCCTTTGCAACGGGCGAGCGTTTCCCAGGCGTCGCGCTCTCGACCGAATGGCCCGACGAGATCCTACCGCGCCTGGCACCGGACCGGCGCACCGCGATCGTGACGCTGACCCACGACCCCAAGATCGACGATCCCGCGCTCACCGCCGCACTCAAATCGCAGGCCTTCTACATCGGCGCACTCGGCTCCAGGAAGACGCACGCCGCGCGCACCCACCGCCTGCAAAAGGCGGGATTCTCCGAGGGCGAGATCGCGCGC
>DATJVP010000015.1:0-14988 GCA_035581425.1 Allostellaceae bacterium
GGGCGGGTGCGTACGGCCTCGCCGAGCCGCAACCCCGTCAGGCTGGGGCGCTGCTCGCCGTGCTCGAAGGGATCGCCGTCGGGCGCGAGGCCGCGGCGGTGCGGATCGGATTCGACCAGAAAGGCGGCGACGGCTCCGCCGGCAAGGACGATGCAGCCCAGCGCGAGATAGGCGCCGCGCCAGCCGAGCATCTCGATGAGCCAGGCCGCAAGAGGCGGCGCCAACAACGTACCCGCGCCGATACCCGAGACTGCCACGCCGGAGGCGAAGCCGCGCCGGCGAATGAACCAGCGTTGGACCGCGCCGACCGAAGGTACATAGGCGAAGCCGACGCCGAGCCCGATACCCAGCCCATAGCCGACATAGATCTGCCAGAGCGCTTGCGCCTCGGAGGCCAAGACGAGCCCTCCGCCGGCGATGGCCATTCCCAGCAGAACGACGCCTCTCGGCCCGAAGCGATCTGCCAGCGGGCCGCTCAAGGCGCCGACGACGAACCAGAGCGCGCCGGCGATCGAGAAGGCGAGCGACAGGCTGCCGCGCGGTGCCGCGAAGCTCTGCTGCAGCGGCGCGAAGAAGGCGGAGAAGCTGTAGGCGCCCCCGAAGCCCAGGAGCATCACCGCAAAGGCGGCCCAGACGACGATCCAGCCGCGAAAGACGCGTGGCCCTGCGACGTCATGCGGCATGAGCGGCCCGCCGCATGAGGTCCTCGAGCAGAGTGGGCGGCAGGGCAATGCCTTCGGCCTCGAGCCGCGCGCGGTTCGCGAGCCGCCGCTCTCCTGGGAGCCGGACGCCCGGCTGCTTCAGCATTTCCTGCAGCAGCTCCTCGCAATGCGCGAGAGCGGCGTCGCCGCCGAAGGCGCTGGGATCGAAGAAGATTGCGAGCTGGCCCACGCCCGGCGGATCGCCGTTGGTGTCGAAAAAGGAACTCGCGCGGTAGCCGAAATTGGAGCCTGTGAGGCCCGCCGCGAGAAGCTCGACGACGAGTGCGAGTGAGGCGCCCTTGCCGCCGCCGAGCGCGAGCAAGGTGCCGCCGAGCGCGGCCATCGCGACCGTCGTGGGATTGCCGTCGGCGTCGAGCGCCCAGCCCGCGGGTATGGCCTCGCCCTTGCTCGCTGCGACCATGATCTTGCCGCGGGCGGCGACGCTCAGGGCCGCATCCAGCACCAGAGGGGGCGCGCCCGGGCGCGGGCAGCCAAAGGCGATGGGGTCAGTGCCGAATAGTGCGGTCTTGCCTCCCCAAGGCGCAATTGCAGCGGGCGTGTTCGCGAAGAAGAGGCTCACCAGTCCCGCCTCTGCTATGCGCTCGACTTGGTGGCCGAGCACGCCGCAATGATGCGAGCGGGCGACCGCGAGCACTGCGGCTCCGCATTCGCGAGCGGCGGGAATGGCGGCTGCGATCCCCGCATCGAGGGCAGGGTAGGCAAAGCCATTTGCGGCATCGACGCGGACGACAGCGCGTGCGGGCCGTGCGACCTCGGGAACCGCGCGGCCCGCGACCTTTCCGCAGGCGGATTGGTCCGCATAGAACGGCAGACGCGCGAGCCCATGCGTCGCGATGCCATCGAGGTCCGCCGCGACGAGCGCGGCCGCGACGGATCGCGCGTTATCGGGGGAGGTGTCGGCCGCCGCGAGCACGCGCTCGGCAAGGATTCGGAGCTCCGCGGCGGAGTGCAGGGCCGTCATATCTGCGACTCAGGCCGCGTGGCTCTTCAGGAGCGTCTCGCCGGGCTTGACGCGGGTGAAGCGCACGGACTCGAAATTCGGCACGATCTCCTCTCCTACCAGCCGAACCCGGCAGAAGGCGACGTCGCCCGCGGGCTTGCTCGCGGGGAAGTCCGCGCGAAAATGCGCGCCGCGGGATTCCTCGCGTGCGAGCGCCGCGGTCGCGATGGCACGGCTCACGAGGATGAGGCTTTTGAGATTGAGCCAATCGTGCCAGGTGATGTTGAACGCCCGCTCCTGCGTCGCGACGCCCGTGCGCGCGAGCGTGTGGTCGAGCTCTGCGAGGCCGTGAAGGGCGCGCCCGAGGCTCGCGCTGTCCCGGAGAATCCCGGCGTCCTCCCACATGAGGTCGTAGAGACGCTCGCGGAGCGCCGCGATATCTCCGGCCGGCGCCGCGAAGGGAATCTCGGCCGCCACCGCTGCTGCGGAGAGTGCGGCTTCGTCGGGCTCCTCGAAGCGACCATTCTCGGGAACCCAGGCGGCCATGCTCTCGCCGGCGATGCCGCCGAAGACCGTCGAATTTGCGACGCCATTGCCGCCGAGCCGGTTGCCGCCGTGAACACCGCCGGTGTCCTCGCCTGCCGCAAAGAGACCGGCGAGCGACGTGCTGCAATCCCCACGGAAGACGACGCCGCCCATCATATAATGGGCGGTCGGGATCACCTCGACGCGGCCGCCCGCGAGATCGAAGCCGCAATCGGCACAGCGCTCGACCATACCCTTGAAGAGCTTCCGCACAATGTCGGGGCCGAGATGCCGCATTTCGATGTAGACGCCACCATGCGGGGAGGTGTTCCCGGCACGGATCTCCTCGAACATTGCGCGGCTCACGATGTCGCGCGTCGCCCGTTCCGCGCGCGGATGGTATCGCGGCATGAAGCGCTCGCCGTCACCGCCAAGGAGATAGCCCCCGGAGCCGCGCAGGCCCTCCTCGAGAACCGTTCCGGTCATGCGCGTGCCGGTTCCCGCAAGAAGGCCCGTGGGGTGGAACTGCACCATCTCGATGTCGCGGAGGGCGAGCCCCGCCTCGAGCGCCATGGCGAGGCCGTCGCAGGACTTGTCGCCGGAGGGCGTGTGGTACTTGTACATGGTCGGGCCGCCACCCGTCGCCAGCAGCACCGCGCGCGCTTGCACGAAGACGAGCTCGCCGCTGCGCATGTCGATCATGAGTACGCCCGCGATGCGCTCGCCCTTCTGGGCGGGAATGAGTGCAATCGCCCGATGCTCCTCGAGGCGCTCGATCGCGCGCGCCCAAACCTGCTCGGCGAGGCGGTTGATGATCTCGATCCCCGTCAGGTCGCCCTTGTGCACGGTGCGGTCGAAGGTCTGGCCGGCGAAGGCCTTCTGATGCACCGTGCCGTCGGGATTCCGGTCGAAGTAGCAGCCGAGCTCGTTCTCGAGCTCGCGGATACGCTGCTGTGCCACCGTCACGAGGGTCCAGGCGAGATCCTGATCGTTGAGCCAAGCGCCGCCCTCGATCGTATCCATGAAATGCCGCTCCGCGGAATCTCCGGCGGCGATCGCGACGTTGTAGCCGCCCTGGACCATGCGGGTGCAGCCGCATTTGCCGAGGAGGCCCTTGACCGCGACGGTGACGGTTAGCCCTGCCGCCGCCTTCTTCGCGTGGAGAGCCGCAAAGAGACCGGCGCCGCCGCTGCCGAGAATGAGAATGTCGGTCCGGCGCCGCTTCATGCCTTGACGCCGATCGCCGCCAGCGCCTTGGCGCGCCGCTCGGCCGCGATCGCGGAGACGGCGTCGTAGAGGCTCCCGCCGTGGCTATCCATCGCGACGAGCAGGGGGCCGAATGCCTTGATCCCGAAGCGCCAAAGGCTCTCGGGGTTGAGGTCGTCGAGGTCCACATCCTCGATCGCGGTGATCCAGGTGCTCTCGAGCGCCGCCGTTCCGCCGATGATCGCCAGATAAACCCCACCCAATTCCTGGAACGCACGCTTCGACCCCTCACCGAGGCCGCCTTTGCCGATGATGATGCGCACGCCGTACTGCTCCATCAGCGGGCGTGTGAAGCGCTCCATGCGCGCACTCGTGGTGGTACCGACGCAGATCGATTGGTAGCCCGCGGGAAATTCGTTCGAGACCGGCACCGGCTTGACGTTGGGCGCGGTGTGGATCACCGCCTGTCCGCGGAGATCGAAGCGGGTCTTGCGGCCGCGGTCGAACATGTGGATTTGCGTGGCGTCGCGGATGCCGAAGAGTGTGCGCTCCAGCGTCACGGTGTCGTTGATGCGGAGCGCGCGGACCTGCGCTTCCGTGATCGGCATCTCGAAGGAATGATGCGCCACGACTCAGGTTCCGATCTCGATGCCCGTAGGACGGATGGTCGCCACCGCCCGGCGCGCGGAGTGGCACTGGATGTTGACGCCGACGGGGTTCATGGTGATGTGCGTCGCCGCGAGCTCGACGTGGACGGCAAATGCGGTGCCGTCGCCGCCGAGGCCTTGCGGGCCGATGCCGAGGCTGTTGACGGCTTGGCTGAGCTCGCGCTCGAGCTTCGCCCCCTCCGGGTCCGTGCAGAGGCTACCGAGCGGCCGCGTCGCCGCGATCTTCGCGAGATGCATACAGAGGTCGGAGGTGCCGCCGACACCGACGCCGACGATGGTGGGCGGACAGACCTTGCCGCCAGCCTCGATCACGCGGTCGACGACGAAGGTCTTGATACCGTCGACGCCCTCGGCAGGTATGCACATCTTGAGGAACGAGCCGTTCTCGGAGCCGCTCCCTTTCGGGATCATCTCGATGCGAAGCTCTTCCGGCTCGTAGGAAAAGTCGATGTTGATGACCGGCACCCGCACGCCGCAGGAGGTGTGCTCATTCTTGCGGGTAATCGGGTGCACCACGGAGGAGCGCAGCGGATGCTCGCGCGTCGCGCGCGCGCAGCCGCGCTCGATCGCTTCCTTGAGCGCGGTTCCCCTGACGTCGACGTTCTCGCCGATAAGGAGGTTGTAGATGGGGATGCCGGTATCCTGGCAAAGAAGGTTGTCGGTCTTCTCCGCGACCGCAATGTTCTCGCGCATGGTCGCGAGGATCGAGCGCGCCGTGCCGTCGCTTTCGGCAGCGTAGAGCCGGTCGAAGCCTCGCTTCACGTCCTCGGGAAGGTGCTTTAGGGCCCGGATGTAGAGGAGCTTTGCGAGCTCCTCGATCACGTCGAGATCGATGCGCAGGGTCATCGCTGCATACCCCATTTGCGGACGGTGCGAACCTCGATGGTGCGGAAGACCACGCTCTCCACCAGGAGTCCGATGATGATGACGGTAAAAAGTCCCGCAAACACGCGCGCGATTTCTAACTCGTTCTTGTTCTGAAAGATATACCAGCCGAGCCCGCCGGAGCCGGAGCTGACGCCGAAGACGAGCTCGGCCGCAATGAGCGTGCGCCAGGCGAAAGCCCAGCCGATCTTGAGTCCCGTGAGGATCGAGGGGAATGCTGCCGGCACAAGGATCCTCAGCACATAGGGGATTCCGCGCAGCCCGTAGTTCTGTCCGGCCATGCGGAGCGTCTCCGAGACCGCGAGGAATCCGGAATGGGTGTTGAGCGAGAGCGGCCAGAGTACGGAGTGCACGAGCACGAAGATCATGCTGGGATTGCCAAGCCCGAACCAGAGGAGTGCCAGCGGCAGGAGCGCGATCGCCGGAAGCGGATTGAGCATCGCCGTGAGCGTGCTCAGGAAATCCGTGCCGATCCGGGTCGAGACCGCGAAGGTCGTGAGCACCGCCGCGACGGCCACGCCCGCGACATAGCCCATCAGCAGCACCTTCAGCGAGACGAAAGTGCGTGCGAGGAGCTCGCCGCTGAGCACGTCGGTCCAGAACGCCGCGATGGTATTCGCGAAGGTCGGGAACATCAGGGGATTGTCCAGCCGCGCGGAGTAGAGCTGCCAGGCGAGGGCAAGAAGAATCAGGATGAAGAGCTTGCGGACTGCTCCGATATTGGTGACGCGCTCCCAATGCGAAAGCGGCCGGAGGATCTCGCCGACGTTCCGCGCGTCGAGTGTCGCGCGCACGAACTCCGGTCGCGTCGGTGGATCTTCCAGGGGCCGGGCCGCCGATTTCATCGCGGCATCGCCTCCTCCTCGACCGCCTCCGAGAAGAGCATGTCGTGAATGCGCTGTCGGAGCGCCAGAAACGCCGCGTCACCGGCAGTCGCGTGCCCCGGCATCGAGTTGAGCTCGGCTTTCACCTGCCCGGGATGAGGGGAGAGCACGAGGATGCGGTTTCCCACGATAATCGCTTCCTCGATCGAATGCGTCACGAAGAGAACGGTGAAGCGAGTCTCGGCCCAGAGCTGCAGCAGTTCCTCCTGCATGCGGCGCCGAGTAAGGGCGTCGAGCGCCGCAAAGGGCTCGTCCATCAGCAATATTTCGGGCTCCATCGCCATCGCTCGTGCAATGGCGACGCGCTGCTTCATGCCGCCGGAGAGCATGTGCGGATAGACGTCCCGGAATTCGCGGAGCTTCACCTTGTCGATCGCCGCAAGCGCGCGCTCCGCTGCAACCTTTCGGGAGTAGCTCTCGCTCGCGAGCATCGGGAACATGACGTTCTGCATGACCGTTTTCCACGGCAAGAGCTGATCGAATTCCTGGAAGACCATCATCCGGTCGGGACCGGGGCGATCCACCGGCGTGCCGTTTAGTCGGATCATGCCCTCGGCGGGCCGCAGGAATCCCCCGACGCCCTTTAGGAGCGTCGACTTCCCGCAGCCCGATGGCCCGAGCAGCACGAAGCGATCGCCGCGATGGACGCGAAAGCTCACCCGGTAGGTCGCGGTGACCAGATGCTCCTTGGTCTTGTATTGAAGAGTGACGCCGTCGACATGGAGCAGCGAGGCGTCGTCGGTGGTGAGGTGACGGACAGCCGCTGCCGACGCGCTCATCAGCTTCCCTTGACGCCGTGGATCTCCGGGAAGAAGAGCTCCTGCCAATTCTGCGGCGCAGCGTCTATCGCGTGGATCTTCTGCATGAACACCGCGTATTTCATCACGTTCTGCGGCTCCGTAGTGAATACGTTCTCGGGATCGCGGATCATCTTCTCGACGAAATCCGCCGTGAGTTTGGATTTCTCCTCCTCGATGTAGATGGCAGCAGCCTTCTGTGGCTCCTTGTGGATGACATCCATCGCCTCGCCGAGCGCCGCGAGGAAGGCTGCGTAAATCCTTGGATTCTCGTCGTGGAACTTCCGGGTCGTCCAGACGACATTGAAGGTGTGAGGACCGCCGAGCACGTCGTAGGAGCTGAGGACGCGATGCGCGCGCGGATCCATCAGCTCCTGGTACATGAAGGGCGCACTGCCGAAATGCGCGGTGACCTCGGAATGCCCGGAGAGCAGCGCCGCCATGGCATCGGGGTGCTTCATCGAGACCGTGAGAGGATCGAGCTTGGCGAAATTCGCGTCACCGAAGGCCTGCGCTGCCGCCATCTGCAGCGTCACTGCCTGGATCGACACCTTGACCGCAGGAAGGCCGATGCGATCGCTCTCGCCGAAGTCCGCGATGGTCTTGACCTTGGGATCGACGGTGACGAGGTAGAGCGGCATCGAGTTGAGCGACGCGACGCCCTTCACCTCCTGGTGCCCGCGGGTCTTGCTCCAGATCGTGAGCAACGGGCCGACGCCGCCGGAGGGAAAATCGAGATTGCCGGAGAGCAGCGCGTCGTTCATGGAGTTGCCGGCGCCGAATTGCGCCCAAGAGACCTTAAGACCGGCGATGCCGGCCTTCGCCGCCGCCTTCTCGAGGAGCTGCTCGTGATGCATCACCGTGAGCGGGAGGTAGCTGATTCCGAATTGCTGCGCGATCCGGACCTCGCTTACCTCCGCCCGCGCGGCGGACGCGCCGAGCGCGGCGGCAGCACAAATGGCAAGGGTCCAACGCATCGGGCGATGCATCACGACGGCGATCTCCCTCGAACACGGCGCTTGTAGCGCGCTCTTAGAGCGCATTGAGCAGGAAGAGCAGCCCGACCGCAAGGCTGATCCCCGCGGAAAGCCCGACCGCCGATTTTTGCCAATTCGGCCAGGCCAGGAACTCCAGCGCGAGCAGCCGAAGTCCACCCGTGAGATGCGCCGCAAGCAGAATCACGAGGCCGGTCTCCGCGGAGATCACCAGCGGCTGCCGCGTCCAGTCGAGGAAGGCATCGAGCCGCGCCGCTCCCGTGATCGCCGTTGAGAGCGCCCAGAAGTGGAATGGCAGAAAGGCCGCGAGCAGCAATCCCGAGACCCTATGGAGCGCGAAGGCCCAATAGCTCGGGTGATTGCGCGCGCGCCAGGTCACGCGAAGAGACCGATCGCTGCGCGCCAGCCCGCGACGAGAAGGAAGAGGCTCGCGCAAACCGCGGCGATGTCGAGGCTGGGCCCGCGCCAGGGCGTCATCTCCCGGATGATCGTGCGCAGGCCCACGCCTGCATGAAGTGCAGCCGCGAGGACGAAGACGAGGTAGAAGCCGAGCCACCAGGGATTGCCCTGCGTGCGCGCGAGTACGGAGACGGCGCTGAGACCTGTGCGTACGGCATAGACGATGGTCGCGAGATGCACGAGGACCGCGAGCGCGAGCACGACAGCGGTCGCGCGCTGCACGATCCAGAGCGAGGCTTCCGCCCGCGCCGTCATAGCTCGCCGCGAAGGAGCGCCCACGCCGTCGCGCGTTTCAGACCCGCGATCGAGCCCGTGGGGTCGATCGATTTGGGGCAGCGCTCGGCGCAGCTTCGGTGGCTGTGACAGGCGTGGCAGCCCGCGTCTCCCGCGACGGCCGCAAGGCGCTCGCGATTCCCGGCATCGCGCTCATCATTCACGAGCGTCCAGGCGCGGTTGAGCGCGGCCGGGCCAAGATAGTCGGGATTCCAGGCGACAACGTCGCAGGAGGCGTAGCAGACGCCGCAGCCGATGCATTCGATTCCTGCGCTCGCGGCCTGCCGTTCTCGCGACTCCGGCGGCACCATCGCGAAGTCGGCCGGGACGGTCGCCGCGGGGACAAAAGCGCCCTTGGCCCGCGTCCATTTCTCGAAGAACGCTGTCATGTCCGTGACGAGATCCTTGATGACCGGAAGATTCGCGAGCGGCCGCAGCTCGATCCGCCCTCGGCGTACGACCTTGCGCACATGCGTCCGGCAGGTCCAGCGCGCGACGCCGTTTACGGTCATGGCGCAAGAGCCGCACATGCCGACGCGGCAGGCGAAACGATAGGAGAGGCTCGGATCGAGGTGGCGCTGGATGTATGTCACGACGTCCAACACCGTCTGGCTTTCCTGCTCCGGCACGCTGTAGCTGCGCAGGCTTCCCGCGGCACTTCCGCGCCAGACCGCGACCTCGATCGCTTCGCTCACGCGCTCTGATAGAGCTTCGTCATCACGAACTCGCGGTGCCCGAGCGCCTCCGCGCAGGTGAGGCGGCCGTTGCAGGTGCGAATTGTGATGTCGATGAGCCGGTCGCCGGCCTCGTCGAGCGTCATCTCGCGGCGGAGGATCCCGGAGACGTCGAGGTCGATATGCTCGCTCATCGTGCGCGCAGTCTTGGGATTGGCGGTGAGCTTGATCACGGGCTCGATGGGATTGCCGATGACGTTGCCTTGTCCCGTGGGAAAGAGGTGCACGACGAAGCCTGCCGCCGCCTGCAGGGTCACGCACTCTGCCGCCGCCGAGGATGTGTCCATGAAATAAAGGCCCGGGCCCTTCTTCGGCGCCTCCGCGGGCTTCAGCACGTCGATGAACCTGGCCTTCTTGCCGATCTTCGCGAGATTGCCGAAGGCCTTCTCCTCGATGGTGGTGAGGCCGCCGGCAATGTTGCCCTTGGTTGGTTGCGATTCCGAGAGATCGTTGGTCTTGTAGCGATCGATCACGGCTTGATAGGCCATGAAGGTGTCCATGAACTTCTTGGCCGCCTGCTTGTTCGCCGCGCGGCTCGCGCAGACGAGCTCGGCGCCGGTGATCTCCGACGTCTCGCCGAAGCAGCTCGTGACACCCATCGGGTCGAGCTTGTCGATGAGATTGCCGACAGTGGGGCAGGAGGCGAGGCCGGAGGTGGTGTCGCTCTCGCCGCATTTTGTCGAGACGAAGAGTTCCGTGAGCGAGCAGGGCTCGCGCTGTTTCTCCGAGGCCCAATGCACGAATTCCTTGGCCTTGTACGAGGCAGCAGCGATGGTCGCGATGTCGCCGTGCTCCTCGATCGAGAAGCCCTCGACGGGCTTCCCGGTCTTGGCGATGCCCTGAACGACCCGCCCGGTCCAGCCGGGCTCGATGCCTATCACGACGCAGGCCGCCACGTTGGGATTGGAGCCGGTGCCGATGAGGGTACGGAAGAGGAGCTCGAGGTCCTCGCCGAACTGCAGCCGCCCATAGGCGTGCGGCAGCGCCATGGTGCCCTTGATGTTGTTGGCGACGGCCTCGGCCGCGGCGTTCGAGAGATCGTCGAGCGGCAGGATGATTACGTGGTTGCGGATGCCGACGCGGCCGTTCTCGCGGCGATAACCCAGGAAATCCGTGCGCGAGGCGCGCTTTGCCACTGCTCGGGCCATGCTCACCACCTCTTTGTCTTCATGTTGTGGACGTGGACGTGCCGGCCCTTGCCGATCTCGGCGACGGCGCGGCCGACGTCATGGCCGTATTTGAGCACGGTCGCGCCGTTCTTGATCGCGTCGAGCGCGATCTTGTGCCCCAGCGGCACGGCATCGGCGGCTTTGAGGCGGACTGTCTCATCGGTCTCCATGACCCAGCCCGTGAGCATGTCGCCGGGTTTCACGGTCTCCACCACGACGACGCCGACCGTGTCGGCCTTGTCATGCACGATGAAATGCGTGGGCATCTCCTCTCCTCGGGCTTGTTTTCTTTGGGGCAACGCTAGGAACGGGCCTGCGTGTTGTCAACGCAAGCCTTCAATCCGCCGCAGCGCGGTCGGCGGTCGTCGTGTTGGTTCGGAGCGGGCGCTCCTGCAGCGTCGCCGCCACGGCGAGCGCCACCCCCGCGATCCCCGCCGCGGACGCGAACACCACGTGAAATGCGTAGCCGAGCGCGGGCAGGACGGCCTCCCTGAGTCCTTGAGGCAGCCGCGCGAGCCCCTCCGGTCCGCCGCGGAGGAGGGCGAGGCTGTCATCTCCGACGGCGGCGCCGCCGCTCGCGAGACGATGCCCGAGCGCCACGATCAGCACCGACCAGAGAATGGCCGCGCCGAAGGACCCGCCCATGGAGCGGAAGAAATTGACGGCGGAGCTCGCGACCCCGATATCGCGGGGATCTGCGGCGTTCTGCACCGAGACCAGCATCACCGGAAAGGTGAAGCCGAAGCCCATGCCGATGATCGCGAGATAGCTCGAGATCGCCAGGACGGGGGTATTGACGGTCATGGTCGCGAGGAGTGCCAGCCCAAGGGTCGCAAGCGAGAGGCCGATGATGGGGAGGCGCTTGTAGCGCCCGGTCGAGCGCATTAGTCGGCCCGTAATGAAGGAGCTCACGACCGTCGCGCCCATGAACGGCGCCATCAGCATGCCCGAGCGGCCCGGGCTCATCCCCGAAACGATCTGCAGGAAGATCGGCAGCAGCATGGTGGTGCCGAAGAGCACCATCGCCACGAGGAATGAGGTGCAGTTGGCGGTGCGGAAGACGTCGTTGCGGAACAGTCGCGGCGGGAGGATCGGCTCGATCGCGCGCAGCTCCTGCACCAGGAACAGCGCCAGAAGCGCGAGCCCGCCGCCGCCGAGCGCGATGATCGGCAGGGAGAGCCAAGGAAACTGCGATCCACCCCAGGTAGCGACCAGCAGCAGAGAAGCTACGGCGCTCGTGAGCAGGCACGCGCCGAGGAAGTCGATGGCGCGGCTCTCGCTCTTCCGCGTGAGATGCCGCAGAGCGCGCCAGCACAGCAGATATGCCAAGGCGCCGATAGGCAGGTTGATCCAGAACACCCAGCGCCAGGAGAGATGATCGACGAAGAAGCCACCGAGCACCGGCCCGCCGACGCTCGCGGTCGCCCAGACGCCGCTGAGATAACCTTGGTATCGGCCACGCTCGCGTGGCGAGACGTGGTCTGCGATCACCGCGTGAGCGAGCGTGATGAGCCCGCCCCCGCCGAGCCCTTGCACGGCGCGCGCGAGGATGAGCTGCGGCATCGACTGCGCGATCGCGCAGAACATCGAGCCGCCGACGAAGATCGTGATTGCACCCTGCAGCAGGCTTCGCCTGCCGTAGAGGTCGCTGAGCTTGCCGTAGATAGGCGTCGAGGCGGTCGAGGTCAGCAGATAGACCGCCACCACCCAGGAGAGGTGCTCCACCCCCGAGAGATCGGCCGCCATGGTCGGCAAGGCGGTCGAGATCACGGTCTGGTCGAGCGCCGCGAGGAACATCCCCAGGAGAACGCCGCTGAGAATGCGCAGCACCGCGCGATGGGAAATTGGCGCCTCAGCGGTCATGGACGGCGGCTAGGAACGGCCGTAGACGGGAACCACTGTCCCGCGGGCAACGCGGTTCTCGGGGCTCGCGAGGAAGAGGATTGCCTGCGCTACCTCCTCGACCTTGGGCCAGAGCTCGAATTTCGCCTTCGGCATCGCCTTGCGATTAGCCGGTGTATCGAGGACGGAGGGCGCGATCGCGTTGACGAGGATGTCCTCCTGAACGAGCTCCTCGCCAAGCGCCGCCGTCAGTGCGGCAACTGCGGCCTTGCTCGCGGCATAGGCGCTTGCGCCCGCTCCCTGGCGGGGTTCGAGTGCTGGGCGGGCGGCGACGTTGACGATTCGGCCCCCTCCCGATTTGCGCATGGCCACGACCGCGGCGCGACAGCAGAGATAGCAGGTCACAAAGTTCATCTGGAGCTGTCGCAGCAAGGCCGCCTTGTCTGTGTCGGCGATGCCGCCGCCGGCGTAGCCGCCCGCGAGATGAATCGATGCCCAGAGCCGCGGCACCTCGGCGTAGAGTTGCGCCACCGCGGGTTCGTCCCCGAGATCGACGGGGCCGACGAGGTGGATCTTCGCGTCGCCCCGCAAGGGAAATCGCTCCGCCTCCGCAGCATGGATATAGGGCACATGGCACTCCGCGCCCGCAGCCAGCAGGGCGCCCACGACGGCGATACCGAGCGCGCCCGTGCCGCCCGTCACCACGACCTGCCGATCGCGAAATTCCATGTCTCGATCCCTACGGTTCCTGCCCGCATAGTATCGCCCCTCCGGAAGCGGTGGGCCAGATCGCACTTTGAGACGCTTCTATCGGCCGTGTCCGGCCGTTAAGCTCACGCGATCAATGGAATAGGGAGGGCTTCATGGCCGAGCTGGTATTGAAGGGCGGGCGGGTCATCGATCCCAGCCAGAATCTCGACGGTGTCGCGGACGTGGTCTTCTCGGATGGCCGCGTGAAAGCCGTCGGACGGGACGCTGCGCATGCCCGCGATGCCGAGGTGCGCGATGCTAAGGGCCTCATCGTGACGCCGGGCCTCATCGATCTTCACACGCACGTCTATTGGGGCGGCACCTCGCTCGGCGTCGATGCCGCGGCGCTCGCGCGAAGCAGCGGCACTACTACCTTCGTCGACGCCGGCAGCGCGGGTCCCGGAAACTTCCACGGCTTCCGTCGCCACGTGATCGAGCCGTCGCCGGTTCGCATAATTCCCTATCTCAACATTTCCTTCGCGGGCATCTTCGCCTTCAGCGCTTCCGTGATGGTCGGGGAATGCGCGGATGTGCGGCTCCTCGATCTCCGTGAATGCCGCAAAGTCGCAGAGGCCAATCGCGATCTCGTCGTCGGCATCAAGGTGCGTGTCGGCAAGGGTGCCGGCGGGAGTTCCGGCGTGGCCCCGTTGGACATGGCGCTCGAGGTCGCGGAGAGCGTAGGCCTGCCGGTGATGGCGCACCTCGATTTCCCGCCGCCGAGCCGGCGTGAGGTGATGAGCCGGCTGCGCAAGGGCGACGTACTCACCCACTGCTTCCGCCCCTTCCCCAACGCTCCGGTGAAGCCGAGCGGCGGCGTGCGCGAGGAAATCATGGAAGCGCGGGCCCGCGGCGTCATCTTCGATATCGGGCATGGGCAAGGCTCTTTCGGGTTCGGCACGACGCGCGCCATGCTTGAGGCGGGATTCCTGCCGGACGTCATCAGCAGCGACGTCCACATCCTCAGCATCGATGGTCCGGCCTTCGATCTCCTGCACACGATGTCGAAGTTCCTGGTTCTAGGCGTGACGCTCCCGACGGTGATCCGCGCTGCGACGCTGGCGCCGGCGCATGCGATCGGCCGGTCCGATCTCGGGACATTCAAGCCAGGATCCGTGGGTGACGCGACGCTGCTCGCGATCGAGGAGGGTCAATTCACCTATCACGACGTGCTTGGCGAGCCTCTGCAAGGCAGCAAGAAGCTCGCTGCCAAGGGCGTCGTCATCGGCGGCAAATGGTGGCACCCGTGAAGATCGCGCGCATCGAGGTTATCCCGCTCAAGATTCCCTATGAGCGGGTCGGCAATCCCTCGGGCTGGGCGCGGCAAGGCTTCGCCACGCTCGCGACCACCCTTCTCCGCGTCGAGACCGAGGACGGGCTGGTGGGCTGGGGCGACGCCTTCAGCTACAACTGCCAGCGCGCGGTGCAGGCGGCGATCGAGGACATGGTGGCGCCCGTCGTGCTGGGCCGCGATGCCCGCGACATCGCGGGCATCATGCTGGACCTGCAGAAGCTGCTGCATCTCTTCGGCCGATACGGCATCACCGTCTTCGCGCTCTCGGGCCTCGACATCGCGCTCTGGGACCTCGCGGGAAAGCGCGCGAGAAAGCCGCTAGTGGAACTCCTAGGCGGCCCCGCGCGGACGGAGCTCGAGGCCTATGCGAGCCTCTTCCGCCTGCACGACCGCGAGATCGTCGCGGAGCAGACGCGCGAGGCGCTGGCACTCGGCTACCGCTACATCAAGCTGCACGAGACGCAGGAGCCGGAGGTCAAGGTCGCGCGCGAGGCCGCGGGTCCTTCGATCCCGATCATGGTCGACACCAATTGTCCCTGGACCCCCGCCGAGGCGCGCGAGAACGCGCTCAAGCTCAAGAAATACGATCTTCACTGGCTCGAGGAGCCGATCTTCCCGCCAGAGAATTTCCGCGCGCTCGCGGCGCTCGGCGCCGAGACCGGCATTCCCATCGCCGCTGGCGAGAACGCCTGCACCTCCTTCGAGTTCGAGAAGATGCTCGCGGCAGGCGCAGTTACCTACGCGCAGCCGAGCGTAACGAAAGTCGGCGGCATCACCGAGTTCCGGAAGGTCGCGGCGCTCGTCGAGGCCGCCGGCGTCTCGCTCATGCCGCATTCGCCCTATTTCGG
>DATJVP010000016.1:0-28502 GCA_035581425.1 Allostellaceae bacterium
GGGATCCGGCATATAGATCCAGAGCCGCTCGGGCGCGCGCTCCACGATGACGCCTTTGATCTGCGCCTCGCTCGGCATGCCTGCGTTGTAGTCCGCGAACGCCGTGGCCGCGCGTGCGAGCCTCTCGGCGTCGCCGTCATCGATCAGCATCGCCCAGACCGCGATCCCGCGCTCGCTCGCGGCGGCGATGAAGCGCGCAACCGCCTGCGGGTCGGCGAGACCGTGCTCGCCCACGGGCATCTCGGTGTAAAGCCGCGTGATGCCCCAATGCTGCGCGCGTGCGAAGAGCTTGGCGGGATCCTTCATCCAGAGCGCGGGGTCGCGGGCCCAGGCAGCGCGATCCGACGGCACCGCGGTCTTCGCCTGGAGCACGAGCTCGCTGAGCGCAAGACGCCCACCTTCGATCGGACAGAGCACCGAGAATTCGACCGGCGTATCGGCGGGAAGCTCAGTGGGCAGCGGCACCTGAGCCTCGGTCGCGGTGCCGGCGGTCTTGAGCTTCGCGATGAGCCGCGGCTCATCCCCATTTCCCAGCGGCGCGGCCGCGAGGCGGAAGGTGTGCTCGGCCGCATGCACGACGCGGAGGCTCATGCCGGGAATGGGCGGCACTCTGACCGCTCCGAGCGCGAAGCCCGCCCGCTCCGCCCCCGGCGCGCAATCGAGGAGCGTCTGATCGCCATCGGTGGCGAGCTTTGCCCGCCCGTTTGGATCGAGGAGGTGCGGCGGCGCGGTCGCGCGAAGGTCGGTGTCCACCATGAGGAATGGCGTGGGCGGTGTCGCGGTACTCGGGGAGATCGAGATCTCCTCGATCGAAAAACTGCCCTTATCGCCTCTGCCCGTCACGAGCATCGTTTCCGGCTCCGGCGCGTCGACCCGGCGTCGCGGCGCGGGCACGACGGCCAGCACCTCCGAGGCGTCGATCGGCAGCATGATCGTCGTGCAATCGCCGCTCATCGGTCGCTCGGACGTGACCGCGATCGTCTCAGCGGTCGTTTCGCCGGCGCAACGCGAGAGAAAGGCGCGCGCTTCGGCCGCGCTCGCGCCGAGCGCGATGGCAAGGGCGACGGCCAAGCCGAGCAACCAATGAAACGCCGGCGAGTTCTTTAGGTCGGGCAAGGAGCGCTCGGACCTCGGGATTGAGCCGCGAAATCGGCCGGAGCCTAGCGATTGCGCGAAGCAATGCCTAGCTTAATTCCGGTGCTGGGCATTAACGATCTGGGCGATTACTTCGGCGATTCTGCGCGGCTTGACGGCCCAGCGATTCCTATACAGTGTTCACCCCCTCGGCAGCGGGAGGGATGGCATGGCGAAGAGCGCTTTCCGACAGGAACTCGAGGGCGCCATTCAGCAGCGGCATTCCAAGGTGCATCCTTGGAGCGATGCCTGGGTGAATGGCCGTCTCAGCCGCGAGCTCTTGGGAGAATGGACGAAGCAGCATTATCACTACGTGAGCCATTTCTCGGAGTGGCTCGCGACCGTTTTCGGCAACTGCCCTGCCGACGACGTCAGGCATTTCCTCGCGGAAAATATCCTCGAGGAGGAGGGCTTCGCCGCCGGCCAGGGCTTCCCGGCGGTCCGCCACACGGACCTGCTGCTGGATTTCGGGGAGCATTGCGGGATGAGCCGCAAGGAGATCGTCGACGCGCAGGTGAAGGGCGAGCTTCTCCCGGAGACCTTGGGGCTGCAGAGCTGGTGCTACCGCCAGGCGCAGCGCCCCTATGTCGAGGCGCTCGCGGGGCTGCTGGTCGGGCTCGAATCCCAGGTTCCGCAGATCTACAGCCGGACGACGCCGCCGCTCCTCGAGCAATATGGCTTCACCGAGGAGGAGGTCGTGTTCTTCCGCCTCCACATCGTGGCCGATGCCGAGCACGGCGAGCGCGGCTTCGAGATCGTTGAGCAGCACGCGAGGACGGAGGAGCAGCGGGAGAACTGCATCCGCCTCGTGCGTGAGGCGACGATGATGCGGCGGCTCTATCTCGACGGGCTCTACCACAAATTCCTCGCGCCACCGCAGGCCCAAGCGGCGGAGTAGCCGCCGGCGCGTGCCATGATCACCTATCAGACGCTGAGCCTTGCCGAGGCGAACCTCATCCTCGACGCCGCGCAGAAAAAGGCCGAGGAGATCGGCGTGCCCGAGGTGCTCTGCGTCGCCGATCCCTCGGGCTATCCGATCGCCCTCCGCCGCCTGGACGGCGGCAAGGTCACGAGCGTGCAGATCGCGATGAACAAGGCCTTCACTGCGGCAGGGCACCGCAAGCCCACGCACAATTACAAGAACGCGCTGCCCGGAGAGGAGGCCTTCGGTATCTTCACTCAGCATGAGGGGCGCTTCACCGTCTTCGTCGGCGGCTTCCCGATCCTTGTCGACGGCAAGGTCGTCGGCAGCGTCGCCGCCTCCGGCGGCAATGGAGAGCAGGACATCGCGGTTTGCGAGGCCGGAATCGCGGCCTTCATGAAGCACCTCGGCAAGTAAGACTGTGAGCGAGGCCTCGGCGGCGGTGGCGCTCTACACACGTCCCGAAGCCTTCCAGCGCGAGCGCCGCAGTGTCTTCCAATCGGCATGGCTGCTCCTCGCACGCCGAGCGCAATTGCAAAATGCCGGCGATTGGGTGGCCCAGACCCTGGGCGGCTGGCCGGTCTTCGCGATTGCAGGCGCTGACGGCACGCCCGGCGCATTCCGCAATGTGTGCCGACACCAGGGCCTGCCGCTTTTCGATACCGGCGCCGGGCATTGCGAGCAAATCCGGTGCCGCTATCACGGCTGGACCTACGATG
Source organism: Allostellaceae bacterium (assembly GCA_035581425.1). Taxonomy (GTDB): domain Bacteria; phylum Pseudomonadota; class Alphaproteobacteria; order ATCC43930; family CGMCC-115725; genus DASZHJ01. Next base: position 2,776 of record DATJVP010000016.1, read on the forward strand.
CCGGGGGCGCCTTCGTCGCGGCGCCGCCGACGGTGGCGCCCGCCGACCCCGGCGATCCTCTGCACCGATTGGAGCGCGTCGCCGCCGCCTCGCGACATGGGCTCCTCTTCGTCCATCTCGGCGCCTCGCCGCCATGCCTCGCGGAGGCGCTCGATCCGCTCGCGGATTCCGGGCTCGATCATCTGACCTTCTCCGGCGAGAGCGTCACCGACATCGACGTCAACTGGAAGCTCGCGATCGAGCAAGCGCTGGCGCTGCTGCCGCCGGATGGGGTCGAGCGACGGCTGCAATGGCCGAGCTTGATCGTCGATGCCGTCTCCGGTGGCGTCGTTTTGCACCAGGTGATACCGCGCGCCTTTCTGCGGACGCGCGTCCATCATCTCCGCTACGGCGCGGCCGGCCCCGACGCCGTCGCCATGCAGGCCGAGGCGCTGAAGCGCGCCTCTCTCGCGGCACAGGCGGGGCTGCAGCGGGGCGTCCTGCCGAATTTCCAGCAAGGCTCCGCACCATTAGAATTCCGGGCGGCGCTCCGCGCGTTCGATCGCGCAGGAGGCGCCTAAGCTTCCGATAACGATGGGCGAAAATGTGAGCCGGAGCTGCCTTCGAGTTGCCGTCCTTGCGCTGGGCGGGCTGCTCGCTGCAGCGGGCATCGGCGTCGCCAAGGAGCAGAAGATCGGCGCGCCGCCGGAAGCCCGCGACACGCCAATACCGGGATGCATATTCTGCAGCTCACTGGCGCGGCACGGAAGATCGCGGGGCTGCCGCCGCTGAAATGAAGGCGGCGGCTCAGCCCTGCGGCTCTAGCCCGTCGCTCACCTTGACGTTCTCGGGGACGAGCGTCAGGCCCGCGCCCTTCGCCTCGAGCTCCAGGAGTGCCGCGAAATCGCAGTCGGTGTAGCCGTGCCCGATCAAGGTTTGCACGATCTCGCGCGTCGCCGCGGCGATCGGCATGGGCACGCCCCGCTCGCGCGCGGCCTCGAGCCCGAGGTCGAGATCTTTGCGCAGCAGTGGCGGGGTGAACGTTGCAGCGAAATCGAGATTGACGTAGGCCGGCGTCTTGTAGCGCGAGAAGGTTGAGCCCATGACGCTGTCGTTGATGAAGGAGAGGAAGGCGTGGCGCGGCACGCCGTTCTTCTCCGCGAGCACCGTGATCTCCGCGAGCGTCTGCGCGACGACGCCGAGGAAGACGTTGTGGCAGATCTTGACGATGCGCGCGCGCTCGCCATCGCCGACATAGGAGACGCCGCGGCCGAAGAGTCTCAAGTAAGGCGCCGCCTCTTCGTAAGCCTGTTGCGGGCCCGAGACGACGACGCTGAGCTTCCCCGCGCGCACGACCTTGGGATTGCCGCTAACGGGCGCGCAGAGGAAGGCCGTGCCGCGCGCCGCGAGCTTGGCGCGTGCCTCGGCGGAGCTGCTTTCGGAGACGGTCGAGCTGTCGACGACGATGCGCGGCGCATGTCCTGTCCGCGAAAGCAGCCCCTTGGGACCGGAGATCACCTCCAGCAGATCCTTCGATTCCGCGACGATCACGAAGACGATGTCGCAGTCCGCGAGATCGGCGATCGCGTCGACGACGCGCGCTCCGCGCGCGGCGAGCGGCTCGGCCTTGGCGCGCGTCCGGTTATAGACCGCGAGCTTGTTTCCTGCAGCGAGCATGCGCTCTGCAATCGCGGTGCCCATGCGTCCCGCGCCGATCCAGCCGATCCGATGCTCCGCCATGACCGTCCTCTCAGAAATCGTGCAATGCGATGGAAGGCGCGGCATCCTAGGGGAAGCGCCAGGCCGCCACAATCGCCGGCGCCAGGGAGATGCGGCCATGCCTCAATCCACCCCTTCGCTCGCGGCGACGCATGAGGTCTTCAACCAGCCGCCGCCGCTCGTGGACTACAATCTCTTCACGAGCGACCGCGCGTTGCAGGAGGCGGTTCGCCGGGAGGGCGCGGATTGGGCGCTCTCCGATCTCACCGAGCTCGGCGCCAGGCTCGGCCGGCAGGAGACGATAGAGAACGGCTTCGCCGCCAACACGAACCCGCCTCAGCTTCGCGCCTTCGATCGTTTCGGCAACCGCCGCGACGAGGTTCTGTTCCATCCCGCCTATCACGAGATGCTGGGGCTCGCGGTTGCAGCCGGCCTGCACAGTTCGCCCTGGGCAAAGCCCGGTCCCGGAGCCCATGTCGCGCGCGCCGCCGGCTTCTACATGCTGACGCAGATCGAGAGCGGGGTTTGCTGTCCCATCGCCATGACCTATGGCTCGGTGCCGACGCTCCGCCGCAATGCATCGCTCGCGGCGGAATGGCTGCCGCGGATTTTCTCCCGGCACTATGACCGCACCTTCCGTCCCGCGTCGGAGAAGGCCGGCGCTCTCTTCGGCATGGGCATGACCGAGAAGCAGGGCGGCTCCGACCTCCGTTCCAACACCACGCGCGCGACACCCAGCGGCGAAGGCGACGGCGTCCACCGCATTACCGGCCACAAATGGTTCATGTCAGCGCCGATGTGCGACGCATTTTTGGTGCTGGCGCAAGCGACGCAAGGGCCGAGCTGTTTCCTCGTACCGCGCTGGACGCCGGATGGCGCGCAGAACGGGCTCAGGCTGCAGCGGCTCAAGGACAAGCTCGGCAATCGCTCGAACGCTTCGTCGGAGGTGGAGCTCGCCGAGGCCTGGGGCGTGCTCGTCGGCGAAGAAGGCCGCGGCATTCCCATCATCATCGAGATGGGGAACATGACGCGGCTCGACTGCGCCGTCGGCTCGGCGGGCCTAATGCGGCAGGCCGTGGCGCAGGCCGTGCATCACGCACGCCACCGCACCGCCTTCCAGAAGCATCTCGTCGATCAACCCCTGATGGCGAACGTGCTCGCGGATTTGGCGCTGGAAGCGGAGGCGGCGGCAGCGCTCGTCCTCCGTCTCGCCCGCGCCTATGATGCGGAGGACGCCGCCTTCCGCCGTCTAATCACGCCCGTTGCGAAATACTGGATCTGCAAGCGTGGCCCCGCGCTCGCGGTCGAGGCGCTGGAAGCGCTCGGCGGCAACGGTTACGTCGAGGAGAGCGTCATGCCACGGCTTTATCGCGAGATGCCCGTCAATTCCGTCTGGGAGGGTTCCGCGAACATCATCTGCCTCGACGCACGCCGCGCCATGACGCGCGAGCCCGGCGCGGTCGATGCCTTCCTTGGCGAAATCAACCGTGCCCGCGGCGGGAACGCGCGGCTCGACCGTTTTCTCGTGAAGCTCGAGGCCGAGCTGCGCGCCGCCGTGCAGGAGCCCGAAGATCTCGCCCGTCGCATGGTCGGCCGCATGGCCGTAGCGCTCGAGGCGGCGCTCCTGGTACAGCACGCGCCACCCGCGGTCTCCGACGCCTATTGCGCGAGCCGGCTCGAGAACGAGGCCGGCGGCGCTTTCGGGACGCTCCCCTCAGGAATCGACACGCGGGCGATTGTCGAGCGGGCGACGCCGCAGTAATTCATTGCTTTCGAGGCAGACCGAATGGACGAGACAAAAAGCGCGCCCATTGCACGGTGGATCACGGCCGCTGGGCTTGCGGGAAAGCTCGAGACCGAAATGCTCGCGGGATTCTCGGAGCGCATCCTCGGTGCGGGCGTGCCGCTCGCGCGCTCGGTCGCCCTCATCGATACGCTGCATCCGATCCATGAGGGCCGCGTCTTTCGCTGGCGGCGCGAGGTCGGCGGGGCGACGGTCGTGGAATATGGCCGCACCAACGAAGGGCCTGCCGCCGAGGCCTGGCGGCGCTCGCCGTTCTACCGGATGCTGCAGACAGGCGCGGCCGCCCTCAGGCTCCGCGTCGACGCCGAGAGCGCCGAGCAATATCCGAGCATCAAGGATTTCCTTGCCGAGGGGATGACCGATTATCTCGCGATCCTGAACCGCTTCGCCGCCTCTGGCGTGATCGGCGAGATGGATTGCGTCTACTCGTCCTGGATCACGGATGCGCCGCAGGGCTTCTCGGACGCCGATGTCGGAGCGCTGGAGCGGTTGATGCCCTACCTCGCGCTCGCGATCAAATGCGCCTCGCTCGCACGGATCGCGGAGACGCTGGTCGGTACCTATCTCGGGCGCGATCCCGCGCAGCGCGTGCTGAGCGGCCGGATCGCACGCGGCGTCGCCGACCGCATCGGCACCGTGCTCTGGTTCAGCGATCTCCGCGGCTACACCAGGATCACGGACACCGCGGCGCCGGAGCAGGTGATCCCGCTCCTCAACGACTATGCCGAGGCGGTCATCTCGGCGATCAACCAAGCCGGCGGCGACGTCTTGAAGCTGATCGGCGACGGCATCCTCGCGATCTTTCCTGCGGACGACCGCGGGGGCGCCTGCGTCTCGGCGCTCGGTGCCGCGCTCTCGGCGCGGCGGGGGATCGTCACGCTCAATACCCGCCGCATCGCCGAGAACCTGCCGGTCACCGAGATGTATCTCGGCCTCCATGTCGGCGAGGTCTTCTATGGCAACATCGGCAGCAAGGAGCGGCTCGACTTCACGGTGATCGGGCCCGCCGTCAACGAGGTGAGCCGGATCGCCGCCATGTGCCGCTCGGTCGATCAGCCCTTGCTGGCATCGGCGGCCTTTGCGGAGGCGCTCGGCCCGGAGCGGAACCGCCTTGTCTCGGTCGGACGCTATGCGCTCCGAGGCGTGGGCCGCCCACAAGAGCTGTTCACGCTCGATCCCGGCATCGAGGCGCCCTAGACCCGAGCGCGATTCCCGCGAGCCCCGCTACGATGTGCTCGGAGCTGCCGGTCGCACAATCGGGCTGTCTCCGTCTCTCACGACAAGTAGTCGCAGCGGAACCCCTCGCCCCAGCGCTTGACGTGGCCGACGGAGGGCGAGGGGAAGTGCATCGTGCAGAAAAGCGTCTGGGTGTCGCAATAGCGCTCCAGAAAGCGGCGGCGCGTCACGGCCGCGTGCTGCGGGTCGGAGTCCGCGCGCGAACTCAGCTCAGGATAGCGTGCCTGCAGCGGCGAATGGATGAGATCGCCGGTGAAGACCGCGGCATCGCCCTTGCTTCCGATGGCGACGGCGAAGTGGCCGGGCGTGTGCCCCGGTGTCGGTAGCAGCCGGACATGGTCGCCGACGGCGTGATCGCCGACAACGAGATCCGCCTTTTGCGCCTCGATGATGGGCAGCACGCTCTCGGCGATGCCGGGTATCGGCGTCTCGCGGTGGACGCCGCTCCAGTGCTCATACTCCTTCCGCGACAGCAGATAGCGCGCATTCGGGAAGGTCGGCACCCAGCGGCCGTTCTCGAGCCGCGTGTTCCAGCCGACGTGGTCGCCGTGCAGATGCGTGCACATCACGACATCGATGTCCTCGACCCCGAGGCCTGCCGCTCGCAGCGCGTTCATCCAGGTGGGGTCGCTCTTGCGATGCCAGTCCGGGTAGCGACTGGTCTTGTCGTTTCCGATGCAGGTGTCCACCAGCACCGTGTGATGCGGCGTCTTCACGACGTAGGATTGGAAGCAGAAAATGACGGAATCGGAGGCGCGATCGAGCGCCCGCGGCTCGAGCCACGCCCGGTTCTCCTCGAGAATCCCCGTTTCGAGAGCCGGCAGGAATTTGAACACCTGCTCGAAAGGATATTCCTTCTCGACGATCCGGTGGATCGTCATGTCCTCGACATCGTAGCGCGTTCGCATGGCGATGCTTGGCCTCAATACTTGTTCGCGACGAAGAGCTCCTCCGCAGGGAAGAGCGTGATGACTTTGCAGCCCTTGTCGGTGACCACGACCTCTTCCTCGATGCGCGCGGCGGAGTATCCGTCGCTCGCGGGGCAATAGGTCTCGAGCGCGAAGACCATGCCCTCCTTGAGCTCCAGCGGGTGATCGAGCGAGACGAGGCGGCTGATGATCGGGCGCTCGTGGAGCGCCATGCCGAGGCCGTGGCCGAATTGCAGGCCGAAGGCCTCCATCTCGTCGGTGAAGCCGAACTCCGTCGCCTTCGGCCAGAGCTTGGCGACCTTGTCGGTGGTGACGCCGGGCCGGATGGTGTGGATCGCGGCGTCGATCCACTCGCGTGCGCGCTTGTAGGCGTCCCGCTGCGAATCCGTCGCGCGGCCCACATTGAGCGTACGGTAATAGCAGGTGCGATAGCCCATGAAGGCCTGGATGATATCGAAGAAGGCCTGATCGCCGGGACGCAACACGCGGTCGGTGAAGTTGTGGGGATGCGGGCTGCAGCGCTCGCCCGAGACCGCGTTGATCGCCTCGACATCGTCGGAGCCGAGTTCATAGAGCCGCTTGTTCGCGAGCGCCACGATGTCGCTCTCGCGCACGCCGGGCTTCAGGTGCTCCGCGATCGTCTGATAGGTACCGTCGACCATACTCGCGGCCATGTTGAGGAGCATGATCTCGTCCATGCTCTTGATCTCGCGCGCGTCCAGCATGACCTGTTGGCAGTCGCGCACCTCGATCCGCTGCCGCTGCAGCTCGAAGAGCACCGGCGGCTCCACGAGATCGACGCCGAGCGGCATGCCCGCGACGCCGTTCTCCTTGAGCAGAGCCTTTATCTCCTTGACCGCACTCTCGATCAGACCGTGATCCGGCGGCACCGTGCCACGCAGTCCCAGCATCCCCGCACGGCAATGATCCTGCGGCAGCCAGGGCGCGTGGAGCCGGTGATGCTTGGCCGCCGAGCCGAAATCCCAGACATAGGGCTCGGTGTTGCCGCAGAGGAGCGCGTAGCGCGTCATCTTGTCTCGCGACCACTCGCCGATCGCGGTGCTGGAGACGTATCGAATGTTGTTGTTGTCGAAGCAGAGGAGGGCGCCGAGGCCGGAGCGTGCGAGCGCCGCCCGCGCCCGCGCCAGGCGATAGTCGTGCAGGCGGCGGAAATTCACCCGCTCCTCGAAATCGACCGCGCTGTGGCCGGGAGCGGCCAAGGGGCGCTTCCAGTCGTAGGTCGGCTTGATCATCTCCGTTTTGACGATCGTTGGCTCGCGGTTGTTCTTGGGCATGCAGGCTCCCGGCGTTCTCTCGCGGGCGGAATCATGCTGTGGATGGGTCGGACGGTCAATCCGCGGCGCTTTGCTCGAGCGGCGGTGCTGCGCTAGGGTGCGGACCCGTTTCGACCGGCACGGGAAATCATGGGCGCGGCAATCGGCATCTTCGGCCTCGGTGTGATGGGACGCAGCCTCGCGCTGCAGCTCGCAGAGAAAGGCGTTGCCGTTGCGGCCTTCGATCCCTGGCCCGCGGCACGCGACGAGGCTGCGGCGGCGGGCGTTTCCGGCATCGCCGTGAGCCCCGAGGCGCTCGTGGGCGCGCTCGAGAAACCCGGCGCCGTGCTTCTCATGGTGAAGGCGGGAGAGCCGGTCGACGACGCGATTTCGCACCTGGCACCGCTGCTCCCCGCGGGTGCGCTCATCGCGGATGGCGGGAATTCGTATTTCCGCGACAGCGAGCGCCGCGCCAATTCGCTCGCGGCGCGTGGCATCGGCTTCCTCGGTATCGGGATTTCCGGCGGCGAGACCGGGGCCCGTCACGGCGCCTCGATCATGGCAGGCGGCGATGCCGCGGGCTTCAGGAGCCTGGAGCCGCTGCTGTGCAGGGTCGCGGCAGAGGCTGGGGCAAAGCCGTGCCTTGCCTATTTCGGCGGCGCGGGCGCGGGGCATTTCGCGAAGATGGTCCACAACGCCATCGAATATGCGGAAATGCAGCTCATCGCGGAGGCGGTGCTGCTGCGGCGGGCGGCCGGCTCCACATGGTCGAAGATCGCCGACGATGTCGCGCATTGGAACCGGGGCCTCGGTGCCTGTTATCTCCTGGAGATCACCGCCGACATCCTTCGCGCGAGCGACCGCAGCACGGGCCTGCCTCTGATGGAGATTGTCGTTGGACGCGCGGAGCAGAAGGGAACCGGACGCTGGGCTTCGGTCGAGGCGCTCGAGCTCGGCGTGCCCGTGCCCACGCTGATCGAGGCCGTCGAGGCGCGCTCGCTCTCGGCGGTCCGCGAGCCCTCGGCGCCGGACATGCTCGCAGCAGAGCGGGGCGTGGCATCGTCGATACCGCCGGAGGAGCTCGGCGAGGCACTCCTCGTCGCGCGGATCGCGGTTTATGACCAGGGCTTTGCGCTGCTGCACGCCGCCGCGGTGCCGCACGGCATGACCGGCGACCTCGCGGAACTCGCAGAGATCTGGCGCGCGGGCTGCATCATCCGCGGCGCTCTTCTCGATCCCATAGCGGCGGCCTTGCGCACGGGAGCCTCACGCCTGCTGCTCGCGCCCGCCTTGCGCGACGCCGCGTCAGCGCGGCTGCCGGCGTGGCGGCGCACGGTCGCGAGTGCTGCGAGCAACGGCGTGCCCGCTCCGGCCCTGGCCTCGGCGCTTGCCTATTACGACGGGTTGCGCGCCGCGATTTCCTCGGCGGCTCTCATCCAGCTTCAGCGCGACACCTTCGGCGCGCACGGCATCGAGCGCGTCGATCGCGCCGGCCGGTTCCACATCGACCGCGCGGAATGACCGGGATCGTCGTGATGGGTGTTGCCGGCGCCGGCAAGACCACCGTCGGCGAACTCTTGGCAAAGGCGCTCGACCTCCCGTTCCTCGAGGGCGACCACTTCCACGCGCCCGCGAGCGTCGAGAAGATGCGGCGCGGCGAGGCGCTCGAGGACACCGATCGATGGCCTTGGCTCGATCGCATTGCGGCGGAGCTCGCGCGGCTCGAGCGCGAGGGAAGGGGCGCCGTCGTCGCCTGCTCGGCCCTGAAGCGCGCCCATCGCGACCGGCTTCGGAGCGGTTCCCCGGGGATCCGCTTCGTCTTCGTCGCGGGCTCGGAAGCGCTGATCCGCGAACGGCTCGAGCGGCGTCGCGGCCATTTCATGCCGCCCACGCTGCTCGCGAGCCAATTCGCAGCCCTCGAGCCCCCATCCCCGGATGAGAATGCCGTGATCGCCGATGCAGGACCGCCGCCCGCCGAGATCGTCGCGGGAATCGTCGCGGCGCTAAAGCGGGCTTGATCCGCCAGCGCTCAGTGCGACATCAGCACCGGAACCGTCATGTGCTGCAGGACCTGGCGCGTCGCGCCGCCGAGGATCAGCTCGCGCGTGCGCGAGTGGCCGTAGCAGCCCATCACGATGAGGTCGGCGCCGATGTCGGAGGCACGCGACAGCAGCGCGGAGCCCACGTCGATGTCCTCGGCGACGGTGTAGGCGGCCTCCGCCTTGACACCGTGCCGCGCGAGATGAAGCGCGAGGTCGGCGCCGGGGACATCGCCCGCATCCTCTCCGCGCTTGGGGTTGATCGAGAGCACCGTCACCTTCTCTGCCTTGGCGAGGAGCGGCAGCGCGTCGTTGACCGCGCGCGTCGATTCGCGCATCCGGTTCCATGCCACCAATACTCGCTTCCCGATGGTCTCGACGGCGCCGGCGTAAGGCACCAGGAGCACGGGCCGGCCGCTTGCAAGCGCGAGCTGCTCCGGGAGCCGGCCGAAGCCGCCGCGCGGAGGGTTCTCGGGATCGATCTGGCCGGCAATCGCGAGATCGGCATAGCGGGCATTGAGCGTCGCCGTCTCCGCAGCCTCACCCTCGGCGAGGCGCCATTCGTAGGAGATGCCCGCCCGCCCGCAGTCGGCGCGGAAGGCGGTCTCGGCCTCTTTCGCTGCAGCGGTTGCTGCGGCGCGGTGCCGATCCTCCAATTCCTGCATCGCATCGACGGCGACGTAGCCCGAGACCGCTGGCGAGAAGAATCCCGAGAGGTCGAGCGGCTCGATGATGGAAAGTCCGATGAGGTGCGCGCCGTGCGTCGCCGCAAGCGTGACCGCCGCCGTCTGGCGCCGCGCGCCCGCGGCACCTGCCTCCAGAACGACCACGATGTCTTTCAGGCTCATGCTGCCCTCCCTTGCGTTCGCCAGAGGCGGGCTCAGCCGCCCTCGCCGATCTCGGCCAAAGCCGATTCTCTCCTGAGCCGCACGCCGCCGCCTTTCGGCAGCTCGATCAGTCCCTCGCCGCGAAGCTGCGTGAAGGTCCGGCTCACCGTCTCCGTGGTGAGGCCGAGATAATCCGCGATATCGGCACGGCTCATCGGGAGATCGAGCCGATCCCGCGGGTTTCCGAGGCTCGGCATGCGCCGCGACAGCATCGTGAGGAAGGTCGCGAGCTTCTCGCGCGCGGTCTTGCGTCCGAGCAAGACCATCTGCTCCTGCGCCGCCGCGAGCTCGCTCGAGGCGATGCCGAGCAGGCGCTGCTCCATGCGCGGGAATTCCACGAGCAGCCGCATGAGCGCACCGCGCTCGAATCGGCAATAGCGGACGCGGGTCACCGCCTCCGCGCTGAAGGCATAGGTATCGTCGGCGCCGAGGCCGAGGAAATCGCCGCCGAATAGAAAGCCAGTGATCTGCTGGCGCCCGTCCGAAAGCAGCCGATAGACCTTCACGACACCTTCGGTGATGTTGAAGAGAAAAGCGGCGGGGTCGCCGGCGGTGACGAAGGTGTGGTGCGCCTCGGCCTCTTGCGCCTTTGCAATCGCGGCGAGCCGATGGAGATCGTTCTCTTGGATAACGCCGCAGACGGAGAGCATGCGGACGGCGCAGGCGGCGCATGGGCCGGCCGCGGGCATCGAGCCGAGGCGCGGTCGTGCCGGAGGCAACGGAGAGCCTGCATATTTCTCCTTCATGAACGGCTATCCTCGGCCCACATCCCGGAGATCGAACGCGTCGAAATAGTACATGAGCCCCCGCGCGTCCCGCAAACCCGAGCCCGTCCCGCTGCCCGCGCCGATGGAAGACCGTCCGCTCGCCGCCATCGGCTTCGTGCTGATGGCGCTGCTGCTGTTCAGCGCCATGGACGCGATCTCGAAGCTCCTGGTGCAGGAATACTCGCCTTTCCTGATCACCTGGGGCCGCTACGGGGTGAACCTGTTGCTTCTCCTTCCCTTCGTCCTGCGTGCGGGAGTCGCTCCGATGGGCGGGACAGGCCTGGCGATGCAGGTCGGGCGAGGCATTGCGATGGTCGGCTCGGCCGTGCTCTTCGTCTCGGGGCTCTCGCACTTGCAGCTGGCCGACGCGATCGCGATCTCCTTCGTCTCGCCTCTGCTCGTGACCGCGCTTTCGATTCCCTTCCTCGGCGAGCGCGTCGGAATAAGGCGGTGGTCTGCCGTGGTGGTGGGCTTCATCGGCATCCTCATCATCATTCAACCCGGCACCTCCGCCTTCGACGTCGCCTCGCTCTTTCCCCTGGCCTCCTCGACCTGCTGGGCATTCGGTTTGGTCTTGACGCGTCGCATCGGCTCCGCGGCCCCTCCGATGACGACCCTCCTCTATACGACGGCTGTGGCTTTCCTCATCCTATGCCTGTTTCTGCCCTGGGTGTGGCAGCCTCTCGGCGGGCGTGCTCTCCTCTTGGTCGCGACCATGGGTGTGCTCAGCACGATCAGTCAGTATTTCATCCTCATGGGATACATGCGCGGACCTGCCTCGCTGCTCGCGCCCTTCTCGTTTTTGCAGATCATTTCCTCGACCTTCTGGGGCGTAGTGTTGTTCGGCGCCTGGCCCGGCATTTCGACCTGGATCGGCGCCGCGGTCGTCGTCGCGAGCGGCCTCTATGTCTTCCATCGCGAGCGTGTGACGCGCAAAGGCTGAGGCGGCGACCTTGCCCGCGCGAATCGATTGCGGCATGCTTTGCCGACCCTCCCGGAGACCAGCCCGACCATGCGCCGCATCCCGCTCATCCGCATTACGGCGGCGATCGCGTTTGCGATCGTTGCCGCATTGCATTCCCGCGCCGCACTCGCGGAGATGCGCTTCGAGCCGGCCTTTCCGGACACGCCGATGAAGGGCGCCGCTGCCGCAGTCGGCGCGCTGGTCTGGAGCCACGGCGCCGGCGGCATTCTCCGCACGGACAACTCCACCTATGGTCCGCCCTTTCTCGCCTATTTCATGCGTGACCACGGCTGGGACGTCTTTGCTTTCAAGCGCACTACGATGGACCAGGAATCGAATTCCGAGACCAAGGAGCTGCTGCGCAATGTGACGGAGCTCAAGAGCAAGGGCTATCGCAAGATCGTGCTGGTGGGCCAATCCGACGGTGGCTGGATCTCGGTCATGGCGGCCGGCAAGAGCCAGGACATCTACGCGATCATCGCGCTGGCACCCGCGCATTACGGCACCGATCGTCCGCGCATGAACCTCAATGCGACGGCTATTTTCGATTATCTCGGCGAGGTCCACGGTGTCAGGACCATGATCGCCTATTTCGCGAACGATCCCTACGATCCCGGCGGCCGCGGTCCGCGCACGGAGGAGATCCTGGCGCGAAACGCCGTCCCGCATCTTCTCGTGGATCAGCCCGCGGGCTTCTCCGGACACGGCTCCGGCGAGTCCGGCCGCTTTCTGCGGAGGTTCGGCAATTGCATGCTGGCGGTTACGGGCGATGGTCCCATGCCGCAGCAGCGGGAATGCGAAACCGCTTGGGGCGACGTTCCGCGCGACACGATCCCGCTGCCGAAAGGCCTCGCGATCGCGCCCGCAGCGGGCGGGCCGGGTGCGGCGTTTCTCGGGAAATGGTGGGGCACCTACGACGTCGGGCGCGAAGTCATGCTGGTGGTGACCAAGGTCGAGGGCGATCGGGCCGAAGCGGTCTACGCCGTGAGCAATCTCCCGGGAGGAGCGAATGCCGCCGGGAATTACACGCAGCGCAGCGGGCGCGTGACTGGCGGCGAGCTCGACTTCGAGGACGCGGAAAAGGCGACGCTGCGCTATCATCTGCTGCCGGACGGCCGGCTCGACGGCTTGTGGATCGCGGCGAACGGCAAATCCCAGCTCGCAGTGGTGCTGCGCCGGCTGCCGAACTAGCGACTCTCCGGGACGATTGACGCCTCCGCGAGCGGCGACGACACTCCGCCCGCAATGGACCCATCGGACAACGACAGGGCATGACCACGCTCCCGGCCGCGGTAGACCTGCTGGTGGTCGGTGGCGGCATCAACGGCGCGGGGATTGCGCGCGACGCTGCGGGGCGCGGCCTCTCGGTGCTCCTGGTCGAGGAGGGCGATCTCGCGGGCGCCACGTCTTCCGCCTCGAGCAAGCTCATCCACGGCGGCCTGCGCTATCTCGAGCTCGGCGAGTTCCGCCTCGTGCGCGAGGCGCTGGCGGAGCGCGAGGTGACGATGGCGATGGCGCCGCATCTCGTGCACCCGCTCCTCTTCGTCCTGCCGCACGACCGGAGCCTTCGTCCCAAATGGATGCTGCGGCTCGGGCTCTTCCTCTACGACCATCTCGGCGGCCGGAAGCGCCTGCCGCCCAGCCGTCGCATCGATCCGCGTGCCGACCCCATGGGTGCCCCGCTGCGTAGGGACGTGGCCGCGGCCTTCGTCTATTCCGATTGCCAGGCCGACGATGCGCGGCTGGTGATCGCCAATGCCCGCGACGCCCGGCGGCGCGGCGCCGCGATCCTGACGCGGACTGAACTCGTCTCGGCCGTGCGCGCGGGCGGCGCATGGCGGGCGGAGATCCGCTTGAGGGACGGAGCGGTTGCCGCCCTCGAGGCACGCGCGCTCGTCAATGCCGGCGGGCCCTGGGCGATGGCCGTGGCGCAGCGCGCCGGCGGACTGCACGGCAACGCCGCGCTCCGGCTCGTGAAGGGCAGCCACGTCGTCGTGCCTCGGCTCTATGCGGGCGAGCACGCCTACATTCTCCAGAACGATGACCGCCGCATCGTCTTCGTGCTGCCTTTCGAGCGGGACTTCACCCTGATCGGCACGACCGAGGAGCCCTTCACCGGCGATCCCCGACGCGTTTGCTGCAGCGACGAGGAGGCGGACTATCTGTGCCGTGCCGTGAGCCGCTGGCTAGCGGCGCCACTGTCGCCTGCGGCGATTCTCTGGCGCTACGCGGGCGTGCGTCCGCTTTACGAGGACCACGCCAAGAACGCCTCGGCGGTGACGCGCGACTATGTCCTGCTGCTCGAGGGCGAGACGGGCAAGGCGCCGCTGCTCTCGGTGCTCGGGGGCAAGATCACGACCTTCCGCCGCCTGGCGGAGCACGCGCTGGAGCGACTGACGCCTTTCTTTCCGTCACTTTCGCCGGCTTGGACGCGCGGCTCGATCTTGCCCGGCGGCGAGCCCGCGGGAATAGACACGCTCCGCGGCGCTCATTCCTGGCTCGATCCCGTACTCTGCGATCGGCTATTGCGGCGCTATGGCAGCGAGGCCTCCGCTGTCCTTGGTGACGCCAAGGGTCCGGCCGATCTCGGCGAGGATTTCGGCGCGGGCCTCAGCGCGCGCGAGGTCGAGTGGATGCGACGCGAGGAATGGGCGGAGACCGTGGAGGACGTGCTGTGGCGGCGAAGCAAGCTCGGGCTCCGGCTCGACCGGACGCAGCAGGATCGGCTCGCGGCTCATCTCGCTCGCAGGTGAGGATTCACAATTTGCGGATTGCGCGCCACCCCCGAGTTGCGCCTAATTGCGCAGGGGCAAGAGCGCAAGGAGGGAAAATAGGATGAGCGGTGGTCACGATGCACTCAAAGTGTTGGGGTTCTCGGGGAGCCTGCGCAAGGGGTCCTTCAACACGATGGCACTCCACGCGGCACAAGGTCTCGCGCCCGCGGGCATGACGATCGAGACCGCCGAGATCGGCAATCTCCCGCTCTATAACGACGACATCCGCGCCGCGGGGTATCCGCCGGTGGTGCAGGCCTTCCGCGACAAGATCGCCGCCGCGGACGCGCTTCTCTTCGTGACCCCGGAATACAACTACTCGGTCCCGGGCGTGCTCAAGAACGCGATCGACTGGGGCTCGCGCCCGCCGAGCCAGCCCTTCGACGGCAAGCCGGTCGCGATCATGGGCGCGAGCGGCGGCGTCCTCGGCACGGCGCGCGCGCAATATCATCTGCGGCAGATGTGCGTCTTCCTCAACATGCTTCCCGTGAACAAGCCGGAAGTGATGATCGCCCAGGCGCAGACCCGCTTCGATGCCGCAGGCAATCTGACCGACGAGGCGACGCGCGGCCTCGTGAGGCAACTCCTGGAATCGCTCAGGGATTGGACGCACCTCCTGAAGCGCGGGCGCGCGAAGTAGCGCCGTTCAGGGCACCAGCACGGCGGCGCCTTCGATCTCGCCGCGGCGCAGGCGCTCGATCGCGTCGTTCGCCTCGGAAAGCGCGAAGCGCTCGACCTGGGTCCGGATGGGGATCTTCGCGGCGAGTGCCAGCAGCGAGTCGCCGTCGGCGCGGGTGAGATTGGCGACCGAGCGCAGCACGCGCTCCCCCCAGATCAGGCGATAGGCGAAGGCCGGGATTTCGCTCATATGGATGCCGCCGCAGACGACGCTGCCGCCCTTGGCAGTCGCCGCGAGCGCCGCCGGAACGAGCGCTCCCACGGGCGCGAAGATCAATGCCGCATCGAGCGGCTCCGGCGGCAGTTCGTCGGAGCCACCGGCCCATCGGGCGCCGATGCGGCGAGCGAAGTCTTGCCCAGCGCGATCGCCGGGACGCGTGAAGGCGTAGAGCCGCCGGCCCTCGTGCAGGATCACTTGCGCGACGATGTGCGCGGCAGCGCCGAAGCCGTAGATGCCGACGCTCTCGGCTGCGCCCGCGAGGCGGAGCGTGCGGAAGCCGATAAGGCCTGCGCAGAGTAGCGGCGCCGCCTCCGCGTCCGCGAAACCCTCGGGAATGCGAAAGCAATAGCGCGCGTCGGCCACGGCATAGTCGGCATAGCCGCCGTCGATTTGGTAGCCGGTGAAGCGTGCGGTGTCGCAGAGATTCTCGCGGTGCCCACGGCAGGGCCCGCAGGTGCCGCAGGTCCAACCGAGCCACGGTATTCCCACGCGCTCGCCGACAGCGAGATCGCGCACCTCGGCGCCGCGCTCGACGATGCGACCGACGATCTCGTGCCCCGGCACGAGCGGCAGGCGCGGCGCCGGAAGATCGCCATCGAGAATGTGCAAATCGGTTCGGCAGACGCCGCAGGCGCCGACCTCGACGAGAACGTCGCGTGGGCCAGGCGAGGGTCGCGGGAACTCGCGAAGCTCCAGGCTCCTGCCGGGCGCGGTCATCGCCATCGCGCGCATGCCGTCGCCTCCTGCTTTGGCTTCGCCTTGGAGTGCGCCTTGAGCGCCATGCGGTCAAGGCCCGCGTCCCCCGCTACAAGCGGGGGAGTAATCGCTATGGAGGAGCATCTCCTAGCTGCTACGCCGATGACTTGCAGGCACTACCGGATTCTACTGAGAGGCTTAGTTAAGACGGGTTCCAGACTAAAATCTTCCGCCGGATTGTCCGAGAGTTAGCAAGTCACAGTCCCACCATATAGCGAGTATTCACACTCTTTTTGGGTGTAGCTAGACCAGAAATATTTGGCTGCAACTGATTGTTATTCGTGCACCCGCCGCTAGAATGACAGGCCTTGTAACAGTCAGAGATCCTTACCTTTCGATCAACTCTGCCCAAAAGCCATCGTGAACGCCGGACGGCCCGGAACTCCATCCCATGACTTGAACCAACGGCGGCGGGCAATCAGCCGCCCCACCAGGTGCGAACCCCGATGATCCCACGCAAGGAACACGCTCCCCATCCCATCGATGTCTATGTCGGCGGCCGGATGCGGCTGCGGCGTATCCAGCTCGGGCTGAGCCAGGGCGCACTCGCGAGCAAGATCGGCGTTTCTTTCCAGGCGGTGCAGAAATACGAGTCCGGCGATATCCGCATTTCCGCGAGCCGGCTCTATGACGTGGCGCAGGTGCTGGAGGTTTCTCCGGCATTTTTCTTCGAGGGCTATCCCGACGGTCTCGTCGCCAAGAACATCGCCTCCGAGGTCTCGCCCACCAACGAGACATTCGACCGGCGCGAGGTCATGTCGCTGATCCGCGGCTATTACGGCATCCGCGATCCCCAGCTTCAGGCTGACATCCTCCGCCTTATCTCGAAGCTCGGCCATCGCGGCGATGAGGACGCGCCGGCGCACTAGCGGCGTCTCCTCCGCCCATCCGGCGGCAGCGGCCCTAGGGCGTGCTGCTGCGCAGCGAGGCAGGGTGACCGGGAAGCTTCAGGGTGCCCGCGCGCACGAGCTTCGTCCCCTGGACCTTGAAGATCGCTAGCTCGTTGTCGAAGTAATTCTCGGCGTAAAGGTATTTGCCGTCCGGGCTGAAGGCCACTCCTTCGGTGAACTGCCCGGTCTCGATCTCGCCTACCTTGTGAGCTTTCTTGCCGTCGATCTTGAGGATCGTCAGGTAGGAATGCGCGTGGTGGAAAAACGCCGCCTTCGGGACGTTGCCAGTCCCGTTGAGAATCACCGAGATGGCGATCGTGCCCATCGGACTGATCGCGAGCCCTTCCGGACCGTCGCCGACGACGACGTGGTCGATGACCCGCGGCGGCGCAAGCTCGAGGTCGATGATCGCGGCGGTATCGACGCCACCGTCCGATGCGCCGCCGCTACCGTTGTTGTTGACGATCCCGATCCTGCCGTCCGGGCTTATCTGGACGTTGTAGGGAAAGACGCCGACGCTCATGTCGTAGCCGTCATAGGTGACGGTCTCGCCGACGATCTTCAGCAGCGCCACCTTGTTGCTCGCGGCCTTGGCTACGAGCGCTCGCTTGCCGTCGGGCGCAATGGCGACGGCTGCAAGCTGCTCGCTCGGCGCGCCTTGGGGAGCGAGGGCGACGGTGCCGATCGCCTTCACCTCTTTGCCCTTGATCGCCAGCACGCTTACGGTGTTGTCGGCACGATTGGCGACCAGCGCGAGATCGCCCGCGCGATTGATCGCCATGCCGGATGGCTGTTTGCCGACCTCGATGGTGCCGATTTGGACGGGGGGCGAGGCCTTCAGGTCGATGGCGTAGACCTTGTTGTCGGGCTGGTACTTCCAGCCCCCGCTACCGTCGGATACGGCCTCGAGGGAATTCGCGACCAGCGCCAGGTGCTCGTCCGGCGCTATCGCTACGTTGGTGGGCGGGCCGAGCACGGTATTCATCAGCGGCAGATTGGCGACGATCTTGGGCCGCGCGCGATCGGAAATATCGACGATCGAGACCAGATCCTTGCCCGGCGCGCGCACGACCACCTTGGCGGTGTCGTCCCAAACGGTTTTCTCGTCGATGCCGATGACGAGGTACTGCGCTTGCGCGGCTCCGGCCGCCGTTGATAGTGCGGCGGCGAGTGCTGCGGCGCCGAGCGCTCGCGTCAAATTGCTCATAGCGGGTGCCTCCCTCTGCGTTTTTTTCGAGCGGACATGCGCGTTCGTGCACTGTCCGCCAGCCTCCCTTGATTGGCCGCTCAGTCTGCCACGGTTGCTCGCCCATCACCAAGCAGCCCGCGCTGCTTGCCAAATCCCGCTCGGCCCTGTCAGGATCGCCGCCCATGCCGCCCAAAAGGAACCCGCTCGGCCTCAACGCGCTCCAGCTCAAGACGCTCACGCTCCTGCAGGAGCTCGCGCGCTCGCCCGACCACGCGGAGCCGCAACCCGATGGCGGCATCCGCGTGAGCGGCCTGCCGCAGCCGCATGGCGATCACTTTCACCTCGGAAGTGCCGTGGTGCTCGCGCGGGATGCGACGGGGCTCGTGAATTCCGCCGCCTGGCACGCGCTCGAGCGAAAGGGGCTCATCAAGTCTGAGTTCCCGGATGCGGCGGTGCTGACACCGGCCGGTGTCGCCTACGACACCGGGCTGGCGGGTACGATCTTGCACCGCGCCACGCATTAGCGTCAGGTCTCACCAGACGAGGTGTGCGATCGCGTAGCTCGGGCGCTGGCCGCTCGCGGCGACGGCCGCTGCGAGCTTCGCCGGATCCGGCAGGGCGCCCGCCGCTACGCCCAGCTCCTCGCCGTGGATACCGCCGAGCACCAGTGCGCTCGCGATCCCGACAGCGTTGGCGCCCGCGATGTCGGTGCGCAGGCTGTCGCCCACCGCAAGGATGCGGTTGCGCTCCGCGATCCCGAGGAGGCCGAAGCAGGTCTCGTAGATCGAGGGATAGGGCTTGCCGTGCCAGCGCACGGCGCCGCCGATCTCCTCGTAACGCTGCGCCAACGCCCCTGCGCAGATCGCACGCCGCCCGTGATGGATCACCACGAGGTCCGGATTGGCGCAGACCATCGGGAGCCCGCGCGCCCGCGCCTGCTGCAGCAACGGCTCATATTGCTCGACCGTCGCCTCGTACTCCGAGGGTCCGGTGTTGAGGATGAAATCCGCCTCGGCCGCCTCCTCGACGCGGCGCAGCCCGATATCCGCAAGCATGTTGTCGTCGCGCCGCGGCCCGATGTGATAGCAGGCGCGGCCGAGGGCGGCGTAAAATGGGTCGTCTCGGTCACTGAGGTGCCGCCAGGTCTCCTCGCCCGAGCACATGAGGTTGTCGTAGAGCGCGCGGGGAATGCCGATCTCGGTCACCCGCGCCTCGACCAGCGCTGCGCGCCGCGGCGCGTTCGAGAGGATCGTCGTCCGCTTCCCCTCGGCCTTTAGACGCTCCAGGCAGTCGAGAACGCCCGGCAGTGGCGCCCTGCCGTCGTGGAGCACGCCCCAGAGGTCGAGGATGAAGCCGTCGTATTGGGTAGCGATCTCGCGAAGACCCGTGAGGTAGGGAATGGCGGGAGAGGTCATTTTTTCCGGGCGCTGCTAGCTTGGGGGAGCGGTGCCGACGGCCGCGGCGATCGAGGCGTGGCCGTCGCGCTCGAGCAGCGCGGCGAGCTCGCGCTTTACCCGCTCGATCAGACCGGGCCCCTGATAGACGAGCGCGGTATAGAGCTGCACCAAGCTCGCACCCGCGCGGATCTTGGCATAGGCATCGGCCCCGCCGGAGATGCCGCCGACGCCGACGATCGGCACGCGTCCCCCGGTGCGTCGATGCATGTCCCAGACGAGCGCGGTCGATGGTGCGAGGAGCGGCGGCCCGCTGAGTCCGCCCTGCTCGCGCGCCTGCGCGCTCCTGAGTGTCGAGGGACGCGCGATCGTCGTATTCGAGATGACGAGCCCGTCGATGCCCGTCTCGAGCACGGCCTCCGCGATCTCCGCGCGCTCCTCCTCCGCGAGGTCGGGCGCAATTTTCAGGAGGAGCGGCGGCGGATCGGTGGGCACCGCTTTGGCGCGCGCGAATTTGAGCGCCGCGACGAGGGTGAGGAGCGTTCGCTTGCGCTGGAGGTCGCGCAGCCCTGGCGTGTTCGGGGAGGAGACATTGACGACGAGGTAGTCCGCAAGAGGCGCCAACGCCTCTACGCCCGCGACGTAGTCAGCGGCAGCGTCCGCGCTTTCCTTGTTCTTGCCGATGTTGGCGCCGACGATTCCGCGTCCGCGCCGGCGCGCAAGCCGAGCGCGGAAGGCGTCGAGCCCTCTGTTGTTGAAGCCGAGCCGGTTGATGAGGGCGCTGTCCTCGCGCAGGCGGAAGAGCCGCGGCTTCGGGTTGCCGGGCTGCGGGCGTGGCGTCACGGTGCCGGTCTCGACGAAGCCGAAGCCGAAGCCAAGCATCGCGTCCGGCACTTCCGCATCCTTGTCGAAGCCCGCCGCGAGCCCGATCGGATTCGGGAAATCCCGGTTCCAGAGTCGGAGGCGCAGGCTCGGCGGATCGGGCGCGGGCACATGCGGGGTATTGCGAAACGTTAACGCGCGGATCGTCGCGCGGTGCGCGGTTTCCGGCGGCAGCAGTCGAACGATCGGAAGGAGCGGATCGAAAAGCCCGCTCACCCCATGCGCTCCCCGAAGTCTGCGGGGAAGACGTGAAAGCCGTCGGCGCCCAGGGGAAGCTCGTCGACCCGCAGCACCGCCGCGACCGGGAGCATGCCGTAGAGGTGTGGGAAGAGTTCGCCGCCCCGCGACGGCTCCCATTTGAGCGCAGCCCCGAGCGCCGCGGGATCGACCGTCAGGAGAGCGAGGCCCGTCTGGCCCGCGCGGTGCTTGCGCGCGCTCTCGCGGATCTGCGCCGCCGTCGAGAAATGAATGAAGCCGTCGGACTTGTCCTGAGACGATCCGGCGTAGCCGCCGGCTCGCATCGCCGCCTCCCATTCCTCGCGCCGACACATGTGGTAAATGAAGGGATAGGTCATCGCGGGCGCACGCTAACGCAGCCATGCCGCGACCGCCAGCCTGATGCGCGCAGGAAGGCTTGGCTCCCTGCGGAGTGCCGGTCTATCCTCACTTCGAGACGAGCGTGGCACGCGAAGGGCAACCAACCAATGACTGCATACACTTACATCGACGGTACCTGGCATGAGGGCAACCCGCCGCTTCTCGGGCCGATGAGTCACGCCACGTGGCTCTCCTCGATCGTCTTCGACGGCGCGCGGGCTTTTGAGGGCTGCACGCCCGATCTCGATCGTCATTGCGAGCGCGCCCGCAATTCCGCGCGTTCCATGGGCTTGCGCTCCATGCTGAGCGCCGGAGAGATCGAGGACATCGCCCGCGACGGCGTCGCGCGTTTTCCAAAAGATGCGGAGCTCTATATCCGTCCCATGTTCTTCGCAGAGTCCGGCTGGATCTACCCCGATCCCGACAGCACGCGGTTCGCGCTTTCCGTTTACGATTCGCCGCTGCCGAAGCCGACGGGCTTCTCGGTCTGCCTCTCGCGCTTCCGCCGACCGGCACCGGATCAGGCGCCGACCGATGCCAAGGCGTCGTGCCTCTATCCGAATTCCGGCCGTGCGCTCAAGGATGCGCAGAACCGCGGCTTCGGCAATTGCGTGGTGCTGGACCCGCTGGGCTTCGTCGCGGAGCTCGCGACCGCCAACCTCTTCATGGTGAAGGACGGTGTCGCGCATACTCCGGCCGCTAACGGTACCTTCCTCGCGGGCATCACGCGCCGGCGCGTGATCCAGCTCCTGCGCGATGCCGGCGTCGAGGTGATGGAGCGCTCGATCACCTTCGAGGAGCTGATGCAGGCGGACGAGCTTTTCTCCGTCGGCAATCACGGCAAGGTGCAGCCGATCACGGGCATCGAACAGCGGCATCTGCAGCCGGGTCCGATCTACAGCCGCGCGCGCTCGCTTTATTGGGAATTCGCTCATAGCTCCTGAGCGTGCCGCGCCGGTGCGAGTGCCGGCAGCGCCGGCGCTTGCGGTCGGCTACGTGCGGGCGGCGTGGCTCACGCCCGAGGGCGAGGTCGAGCGCCTCGATCCCGTCGAGGCCGTGCGCCGCGCGCGGCGTGAGCCCGTTATCCTCTGCCATGCGCGCGCCGTCGCTCGCCGCCTCGGCGTCGAGCCCTTCGCCGCCCTCGATATTCTCGAGCTCTTCGCCTTCGTCCGGCCTGCACGCCCGCTGGTGCCGACACCGCGAGGCATCGCAGCCGCTCTGAGCTTGCCCGTGCCGCGGTCGCTCGAGGAGGATGCGCTCACACTGGTGCGCGCCTTCGAGGCCTTGCTCGCGGAGCTTCTCGCGACGGGCGACGGCGAGGCCAAGGCAGTGGCGCAGCAGATGGCGGCGGGCGGCTGGGCCTGGGGCGAGGCGGTGCTCGCGGCGCTGGCGGCCGTCCCCTTGGGCGAGGCGGCAGGGCTCGCGGTCTGGAGGCGCATCGGCGAATGGGCGGAGCAAGCGCCGGAGCCGCCGCCGGGACACGAGCCCGTCGAGGAGAGCGAGGCGCGACAGAGGCTCGCCGAACTCTTGGGGAGCGAGGCGGAGCCGCGGCCGCAGCAGGCGGATTACGCCGCCGCCGCGAGCGCGGCCTTTCGCCCGCGCGAGCATCCGGACGAGCCGATGGCAGTGCTTGCGGAAGCCGGCACCGGCGTCGGCAAGACCCTCGGTTACATAGCGCCCGCAAGCCTTTGGGCAGAGAAGAACGAGGGGGCGGTCTGGATCTCGACCTTCACCCGCAATCTGCAGCACCAGATCGACACCGAGCTCGACCGGCTCTATCCCGCCGCCGAGGAGAAGCGCCGCCGCGTGGTGCTGCGCAAGGGGCGCGAGAACTATCTCTGCCTCCTCAATTTCGAGGAGGCGGTGGCATCGCTCCCGGCTCGGCCGGGCATCGCCACGGGCGTGGGCCTGATGGCGCGCTGGATCGCCGCGAGCCGCGACGGCAGCATGGTCGGCGGCGATTTTCCGGGCTGGCTCCCCGACTTGATCGGGCGAGGGCGGAGCCTCGGGCTTACGGATCGCCGTGGGGAATGCATCCACTCCGCCTGCGCGCATTACCACCGATGCTTCATCGAAAAGAGCGTGCGACGTGCGCGCCGGGCACGGCTCGTGGTCGCGAATCACGCGCTGGTGATGGTGCAGGCGGCCTGGGGCGGGCTCGACGACGGCACGGTCCCCACGCGCTACGTCTTCGACGAGGGTCATCACGTCTTCGACGCCGCCGACGGCGCCTTCTCACTCGCGCTGACAGGGCGCGAGGCGGTGGAACTCCGCCGCTGGGTGCTCGGCGTCGAAGGCGGCACCGGTCGCGCGCGCGGGTTACGCCGGCGCCTCGAGGACCTTGTGCTCGGCGATGCCACGGCCGAGCGCGCCCTTGCGGAAGCGCAGGCTGCGGCGCGGGTGCTGCCGGGCGAGCATTGGCTCCAGCGCTTGCAGCAGGGTGGCCCTTACGGCGAGGCCGAGACGTTTCTCGCGCATCTGCGGCGACAGGTGCTGGCGCGCGCGGAGTCGAGCGAGACCGCCTATTCGCTGGAGACGGAGGCGCGGCCGCCGGTCGAGGGACTTCTCGCCGCTGCGGCTGCGCTGGGGCTCGCGCTCCGGCGCCTCGCCGAGCCGCTCGATGCGCTCGCAAAGCGCCTGGCAAAGCGGCTCGACGAGGAGGCCGAGACGCTCGACCCCGGCACGCGCCAGCGCATCGATGCGGCGGTGCGCAGCCTGCGTCGCCGTCTCGACGGCGAGCTCTCGGGCTGGCTAGCGATGCTGCGGGATCTCGCGCAAGAGCCTGCGGAGGTGCTCGTCGACTGGTTTGCGGTCGACCGCTTCGACGGTCACGAGATCGATGTGGGGATGCATCGCCACTGGATCGATCCGACGCGTCCCTTCGTCGAGGAGGTTGCGAAGCCCGCGCAGGGTTTCCTCGTGACCTCCGCGACACTC
Organism: Allostellaceae bacterium; assembly: GCA_035581425.1. GTDB lineage: Bacteria > Pseudomonadota > Alphaproteobacteria > ATCC43930 > CGMCC-115725 > DASZHJ01. Next base: position 26,691 of record DATJVP010000016.1, read on the forward strand.
ACGGACGGAACTGGCGACCCCGAGGCGGATTGGGCGGCGGCGGAAATGCTGACGGGGGCCCGGCATTTACAGCACCCGGCGCTGCGCGCGCGCGTGCCCTCACCCTTCGACTACGGTGCCCAGACGCGCGTCTTCGTCGTGACGGACGTGAAGCGCGACGACGTCGAGCAGGTCGCGGCGGCCTATCGCACGCTCTTCCTCGCGGCAGGAGGGGGGGCGCTTGGGCTCTTCACGGCGATCCAGCGCCTGCGCGCGGTCTATGCACGAATTGCCGCGCCGCTCGAGGAGGCGGGCCTGCCGCTCCTCGCCCAGCATGTCGATGCCATGGATACCTCGACGCTCGTCGACATTTTCCGCGCCGAGGAGGATGCGTGCCTCCTTGGGACGGACGCCGTCCGCGACGGCGTCGACGTGCCCGGGCGCTCGCTCCGCCTCATCGTCTTCGATCGCGTGCCTTGGCCGCGGCCCGACATCCTGCACAAGGCGCGCCGGCGCGAGTTCGGCGGCGCGCGTTACGACGACCGGATCACGCGGCTCCGCCTTCGCCAGGCCTTCGGGCGTCTCGTGCGGCGCGCCGGCGACACCGGCGTCTTCACGCTCCTGGATTCGCGGCTGCCCTCGCGCCTCCTCGGCGCCTTTCCCGAGGGGGTTGCGGTCGAGCGAATCGGCCTTGCCGAGGCCGTAGAGAAGACGCGGGCCTTCCTTGCGCCGCGGGCCTGACCTCAGCAAATGTTGCATTGACAAGCGGGGCCATGGACGGCCTTCTACTGCGCCCGCACGAGGGCGAACGGGGCAGGAGCGGGTCTATGCTCGACCATCATTCGGCGCTGATTTACACGATGGTGCTGGCGTCGGCCGCCGACACCGGCATGAGCGACGCCGAGGTCCACATCATCGGCGATGCCGTGAATCACCTGCCGATTTTCTCCGACTATGACAACTCGCGGCTCACCAAGACGCTCTCCGCGTGCGCCGATCTCGTGCAGAGGGATGATGGGCTCGACGTCGCGATCAGGGAGATCAAGTCGGCCTTGCCGCCGCGCCTCTGCGAGACGGCCTACGCGCTCGCCTGCGACGTGATCGCGAGCGACGGCGAGGCCTCGCAGGAGGAGCTCCGCCTCCTGGAGATGCTGCGCGACCGCCTCAAGATCGATCCGCTGGTCGCCGTCGCAATCGAGCGCGCCGCGCGCGCGCGGTTCATGACACTCTGAAAAAAAGAGCCGCGGCGAACCGCGGCTCTCTCAACTCCGGTATCGGCGGGTGGATTAGAAATCCATGCCGCCGTGATCGTGCCCGCCCGGCATCGCCGGGGCTTTCTTCTCGGGCTTCTCCGCCACCATCGCCTCGGTGGTGATGAGAAGACCCGCGACGGAGGCCGCGTCCTGAAGCGCCAGGCGCACGACCTTGGTGGGATCGATGATGCCGGCCTTCAGCATGTTCACGTACTCGCCGCTCTGCGCGTCGAAGCCATAGCCGGCGTCGTTGCTCTCGAGGAGCTTGCCGATGACGATCGAGCCGTCGGTGCCGGCGTTCTCGGCAATCTGCCGTGCCGGCATCTGGATCGCGCGCCGCACGATGTCAACGCCGACCTGCTGGTCGTGGTTCGTGGGCTTGAGCTTCGCGAGCGCCTTGGTTGCGTAAAGGAGCGCCGAGCCGCCGCCGGCGACGACACCTTCCTCGACCGCGGCGCGGGTCGCGTGCATCGCGTCATCAACGCGATCCTTGCGCTCCTTCACCTCGACCTCGGTCGCGCCGCCGACCCGGATCACGGCCACGCCGCCCGCGAGCTTCGCAAGCCGCTCCTGCAGCTTC
>DATJVP010000017.1:0-44546 GCA_035581425.1 Allostellaceae bacterium
CGCCGCGAGATCGGGAAAGGCCTTGTGCCCCTGGATTTCCGGCCGGTTCGGATTAATCGGGAAGACGCGACCGCGAAAGCCGAAGCGGCCGAGATAGTGGATCGGCCTGCCGCCGATCTTGTGCGGATTATCGGAGGCGCCGATCACCGCGACCGAGCGCGGATCGAGGAAGGCAGCGAGGTTGGCTTTCATGAGAGCTGGGGTCTTCGAAATTGCGGATCGACCGGTCGCGAGCGCGGCCCGCACCATGCTCCGATCGACTGCGCCCGTCCAGTCATGGGGTCCTATAGTGCCGAGCTCATTCCCGTTCGGCACGCGGCAGCATCCGCTCGCCGAGGCGGCGAAAGCCGATGCGCACGCGGGCACCGATCGCGAGCCCGGACTCGGCATGGGCCATCATGCGGAAGCCTTCATCGAGATCGATGAGGACGATGTCGTAGGGCGCCAAGGCCGCGAATTCCGGAGTTGGCGCGCGCGCGACCGTGGTGAGGGTGTAGACCGTCCCACGCCCCGCCGAGACCTCCCAGCGCGGCGCGGCGCCACAGCCGGCGCAGAAAGGTCGCGGAGGGAACTGCGCTCGGCCGCAGGCGCTGCAGCACTGGTAGCGGAGCTCGCCCGCGGCGCAGCCGGCCCAGAAATATGCCGCCGTCGTCTCGCTCATTCCCGCTCCAGCACCAGGCTCACATGGGCGGAGAGCACGCCACCGTCGCCGTGCACGAAGGCGAGCCTCCGCTCGCCCGCTTGGCGGGCCTCGGCTCGGCCGCTCAACTGACGCGCCGCTTCCAGGAGATGGGCCATGCCGCCGGCGACGCCGCAGTGGCCGAAGGATAGGAGGCCGCCATGCGTGTTGAGCGGAAGACGCCCCTCGCGCCCGAAGACACCCTCGCGCAACAGCGCCGCTGCCTGGCCTCGATGCGCGAATCCGATCTCCTCGAGCTGCGCCAAAACCGTGATGGTGAAGCTGTCGTAGATTGCGAGGAGGTCGATCTCCTCGCACGTGACACTTGCCTCGGCGAAGGCGCGGCGAGCAGCTAGCCCCGCGCCGAGATCGCCGACCTCGATCGAGGAGACGTGCTGGTGCCGCGTCGCCTGTCCCGCGCCGCGGAGCCGCAGCCGATGCGCACCCGTCGGGGCGGCGCTCACCACGAAGGCCGCGCCGCCGTCCGAGATAGGGCAGCAGTCCAGAAGCTTCAGCGGCGCCGCGATCACTCGCGAGGCGAGGACATCCGCCGGCGTGATGGGATCGCGGAGATGGGCGCCAGGGTGGCGGCCGGCGTTCTCGCGCATCAGCACGGCGAAGCCCGCGAGGTCTTCCTCGCGGAGGTCGTGCTCGTGCAGGTAGCGGCGTGCCACGAGCGCGTAATAGGCGGGAATGGTCGGCCCGAACGGAAGCTCGTAGTCGGGATGACCGACCTGGGCGAGGCTTTCGACGGTGCGGTCGCGGCTCTGCCCGGTGAGGCGGTTCTCGCCTGCGACGACGAGGACGTGCCGGCATTGCCCGCTCGCGACGAGGCGCATCGCAAGCATGGCCATGGCGCAGCCGGTCGCGCCGCCGAGCTGTATCGCGTGCGAATAGGCGGGCGCGAGCCCGAAATGCTCCGCGAAGACTGTCGAGAGCATCAGGTGGGGGAAGACCGTCGAATAACCGCAGAGGAGCCCGTCCACGTCGCTCCGCGCGAGCCCCGCTTCCGCAAGCGCGGCGCCGGCCGCGCTCGACATGAGCGAGAGCGTCGTCTCGCCCTCAAGCCGGCCGAAGCGCGTGTCGCCGAGCCCGGTGACGTAGGCCATGCGCGGCTAATGCGCCTCGAGGAGGCGCTCGACCGTCTGCTGCACCTCGAGCCCCTCGCGGAAGCTCGCGAGGGAATGCGGCTTCCCCGCGAGCATCGCGGCGAGGCTGTCGAGCTGCGCGGCGTAGGAGCGCTGGCGGTCGGTCCCGGGCCCGAAATCGACGGCCTCCCAGGCGCCGCCACGGCGCTGACGCGCGAGGCTGTACCAGTTGTGGAGGCGCAACGCGCCGGTCTCGCCGTAGGCGACCCAGCTGTTCTCGTCCATGGCCGAGGTGGTGCCGACGCCGCCGGTGAGACGCACGGGTATATCCCCCGCGTAGAGCTCGGCGCTGAGGCCGGTTTCCGCGCCCCTCCCATCCTCGGGATAGGTGGTGTGCGCGCGCACGATGCGGAGCGGACCGAAGGCGCGGCGCGTCAGGAAGAGGAAATGCGAGACCACCTCGCGCACGAAGCCACCCTCGCGGCGGAGGGCGAGCCAGGAGGCGGCGGCGGCCTGCCATTCCCGGGGCCAGCGTGCGAAATCGGTCCTGATCTCGACGCGCTCGATGGGGCCGAGCTCACCGTTTCCAAGCGTCTCCATGATGAGCCGCGCCGCCGGTGCTGAGGAGAAGGGGAAATTGATCGCAGCCCTGAGGCGCTCCCGCTCGACGCGCTCGGTCATCGCCGTGGCCTCGGCGAGATCGATCGAGAGCGGCTTCTCGCAGAAGACGGTCTTGCCGTGCGCGAAGGCGAGGGCGGCGTGGCCGAGATGACTTGCGGGAGGCGAGGCTATGTAGATGCAGTCGAGTGCGGGATCCACAACAAGCTCCGCAGCGCTCTCGGCGAGCCGGATCGAGGGATGCTCCTTTGCCACGCGCCCAAGCGCCGCGGCGGAGGGATCCCAAACCGCCCGCACGCGATGGGCTCCATGCGCGGTCATGTTCGCGAGCATCCGCTCGCCCATGACGCCGAGTCCGATGATGCCGATTCCGTAGGCCATACTTATCCCCTGTCCCCCGCGCAGGTGTAGCGGCCGGCGGACAGCGAGTCGCCTGGCAAGATATACCCCTTTAGTACGGCACCGTTACAATGGCATCTGGAGACGCGCCGAGGTTGTAACGCCTTTCAATCAATTGGATACTGGCAATAGTATACTTCGATTTGCCAGAGACAATTAGAGGTGAAGTTAAGATTCGTTAATGATATCTGACTTTTCAACCCCAGTTAATAAAATATTGCTGGAACAAAAGCGTTCAAATGCCCTAGAATTTTAACCAGTTTTGGGAGTTGGGGAGCTTGCGGGACAAGAATCCGGGTCGGGCAGAACTCGGGCGATAGACGGAAAAATAGATACGCTGGGGAACCTCCAATGACCGCACACATCCAACTCGTCGAGCTTGGCCGCACCAACGTTCCGCTACCGACCCAGAATACCGCCAAGATCGAGGCTCCGCCGCCCTCTCGCGGCGAGATTTCAGCCGCCACCGTCGAGGCGCGCGTTGCTGCCATTCCCTTCGAGGAAATGGACGTCGTATTCGACGGCAGCGAGGGCGTTCTCTTCGCCTATTTCCATTTCCTTGGACGGCCGAGCTTCACGCCGGCGATCCTCCGCGACATCGGGCGCGTCCAGGACATGGTGCGGACGCTCTTCGCAGCGGGCGGCGGCACGGCGCCGATCAAATACATCGCCTGGGACTCACGCATGCCCGGCGTCTGGAACCTCGGCGGCGACCTCGATCTCTTCGCGACGCTGATCCGGCGCCAGGACCGCGACAGCCTCATGCGCTACGCGCGGGCCGTCGTCGAGGAGGGCTATTCCAACGCTACGAATCTCAACCTCCCGATCATCACGGTCTCGCTGGTGCGCGGCGACGCGCTCGGCGGCGGTTTCGAGGCGGCACTGTCCTCGAACCTGATCGTGGCCGAACGGAGCGCCAAGTTCGGCCTCCCGGAGATCCTCTTCAATCTCTTCCCGGGCATGGGTGCCTACAGCTACCTCGTGCGCAGGATTGCGCCCGCCCAAGCCGAGCGGATGATTACCAGCGGCCGGCTCTACACCGCCGAGGAGCTCTACGAGATGGGCGTGGTCGACGTCATCGCCGATGACGGCCATGGCACCGAGGCGCTCTACGAGTTCATCGGCCGCAGCGGCCGCCGCCATCCCGCGCACCGCGCCATCTTCCGCGCCCGCGACCGCGTCAACCCCCTCAAGATCGACGAGCTCATGGACATCGCGGTCACTTGGGTCGACACGGCGCTCGGCCTGACCGAGCCGGACCTTCGCAAGATGGCCCGCCTCGTCGCCGCGCAAGACCGCCGCCGCGAGCGTCCAGCAGCGGAATAATCGATTTAGCCGAGGGCGCTTAGCCGCGCCGCGCTTCCTGCACCTTCTGGCGGAGGGCGGCATCGAGCTTCGTGTATTCGCCGCGGAGCTTGTCGAGGAGAGAGGCGCCCTCCTTCTCGAGCTGCTGCGCCGTGAGGTCGCGGAGGGAGAACAGGGTGCGATAGAAGCGGACGGCGCCGATATGGGCGGCGCTGCTGCGAAGCGAATGCGCGTGGTCGCGGAAGGCGCGGATGTCGCGCTTCGCCGTAGCCCGCGCCATGTTGTCGAGGATCTCGCGCACGTCCGAGCGGAAATTCTCGATCACGTCGTTGAAGAAGTCGCTTCCCGCGCCAAGCGCCTTCAAAGCCTCGACGGCGGCCTCGTCGAGGACAGCGCCGCCATCGACGCCGTAGCGGGGATGCTGCGCGATCGGGGTGACGACACTGGGAGCGGCAGGGCTCGAGGGAAGCGCGCCCTCGGAAGCGCGCTCGGAGACGCTCTCGATGGTAGCAAGCAGGTGCGCAGCCTCGATCGGCTTGGTTAGCACACCGTCCATCCCGGCCTCGCGGCAGAGGCGCTCGGTCTGGCTCGTCGCATCGGCGGTGAGCGCAAGGATCGGCAGTCTCGGCTCGTCCATATGCGCCATGCGATACAGCTTTGCCGCCTCATAGCCGCTGAGTTCGGGCATGTTGATGTCCATGAGGACGAGGTCGATGCCGGGCTGGTCGAGAATCTGCAGCGCCTCCTCGCCGTCATTGGCGGTAACGCAGGCGTGTCCCGCGAGCTCGAGGATGCGCTGGATGATCATGCGATTGGGCGCGTTGTCCTCGGCGAGGAGGATCTTGAGCGGCCGCCGCGTCGCGGTGATCTCGCCGGATTTTCCGGGCTCGTCGCCTTCGATTGCGGGCGCATCCGCCGTCTCCGGCGCAGGCAGCGCACGGAGTGCGCGGCAAAGCTGCGCTTCGTCGACTGGATCGATCAGCAGCGAGGAGACGCGCGCGCCTGCAAGGCTCGCGAGCGAGGCTGCATGACCCGCGTCGGAGAGCAGCAAGGTCAGCGGCTCGAGCGTCGCGGTCCCGGCGCGACCGGAGACGCTCAGGGCATCCACGGGATCGCGGCGGCCGTCGACGAAGAGGATGGGACGCGCGTCGTCGGGCGGGCGCGCCGAGATGAACTGCGCCGCCGCCGCCACGTCGCGGAAGCTCCGGAGTGTCCCGTGCCAGGTCTCGACGTGTTGGTGCAGCCAGGTCACGAGCGTGCTGTCGTCGGTGACCGCGAGGATCACGCGCTTGCGCAGATCGAAGCTCTCGACGGGCTCCTCGGGCTCGCGCGCGAAGGCGAGCTCGACCGTGAAGGTGCTGCCCTTGCCGGGAACGCTCGTGACGGAGACGGTGCCGCCCATGAGCTCGACGAGCTGCTTCACGATCGCAAGGCCGAGGCCCGTGCCGCCATAGCGGCGCGTCACCGCGCCGTCCGCCTGCGTGAAGAGATCGAAGATCTTCTCCTGCGCCTCCGGGGGTACGCCGATCCCCTCGTCGCGGACGGCGAGCCGGAGGCCCGCGCTCACGGCGTCGACGGCGATCGCGTCGACGGTGACGGAGATGCGGCCCTTCTCCGTGAACTTGATAGCGTTCGCGACGAGGTTGGTGAGGATCTGCCGAAGCTGATGCGGCCAGCCCCGGAGCGCATAGGGAAGCTCGGGATCGACACGGCAATCGAGCCGCAAATCCTTGGCAAGCGCCTGCGGGCGCAGCATCGCAAGCGTGCCGTTCAGGACCGCGTGCAGGTCGAAGGGCTCGACCGTGGGCGCAAACTTGCCCGCCTCGATCTTGGAGATGTCGAGGATGTCGTTAATGAGCGCGAGGAGTGCTCGCGCCGATGAGTTCATGGTCGCGAGCATGTCGCGCTGGCGCGCATCGAGCCGGGTCCGGCGCAGGATCGCATCCATGCCGATCATCGCGTTGAGCGGTGTGCGGAGCTCGTGGCTCATGATCGCGAGGAAGCGGCTCTTGGCGGCGTTCGCCTCCTCCGCCTGCGCCTTCGCCTCCGTGAGGTTGCGGATGAGCGCGGTCAGATAGGCCGGGAGCACCATCAGCGAGAGGACGAGGCCGAAGGCGAGGGGCAGGTGGAGCTGCCAGAACGGCGTCGTCGCGATCACCGAGGAGAAACCGATGACGCTCGCGACGGTCGACTGGAAGAGCGGCCGGAGCCCGTAGCGCAAGCCGTTGCCGATGCCGACCCAGAGGTAGATCCCGTACCAGGCCGCCGCGGACTCGCCGCCGAAATGCAAGTAAATCGAGAGGAAGCCCAGATCCGCGAGCATCGCGAGCCGACGGCGCCACAGCGACTGCCCCGGCCGCAGCATCAGGTGCAGAAGGAAGCCCCAACTCACGACGACGAGGCCGATGCCGAGGAGCAGCACCGAGGTCACGAGCCAGGGATCGCCGGGCTCGAGGCTCAGGGCTGCGAGGCTGTAGTCGAAGACGATGCTGACGAAGATGACGCGGATCAGAATCTGCTCGTGCTCGCTGTCGGCGCGAAGCGAGAACTCCCGCACGATCTTGTCGAGCGTGCGCCAAAGCGCGGTGACGCCGCAGGCGGCAGCGCCCACGAGGAGGCCGCCTAGGAGCGGCAATCCGTTCAGCGGAAAATAGGAGGCCTGCTTCAGGCCCCAGAGCACATAGGCGAGGAGAGCCGGCGAGGCAAAGGCGACGACGGCGAGCGCGAGCACGACCGTGCTGGCGCGCCGGCGTATCGCGGGATCGATGGTATCAGGGGAGGGCGAAGTCCGCTGTTCGATCACGGCGTCGCTGCCCCTCCCGATCGATCAGCCGGACCCGCTCACGGCAAGGTGGCGGGGTCGGGAGCGCGATGCTCCGCCACGCCCACAGCCGGGAGCCGGACCGAGCGCTCTGCGGGGAAGACGACCGTCACCGTCGTGCCCTCGCCCTTGCGGCTCTTTATCTCGAGCGTGCCGCCATGGAGCTCGACGAGGCCGATCGCCAGCGGCAGGCCAAGGCCCGTCCCCGCATGCTTGCGGTTCCAGGTGCTAGCTACCTGCCCGAAGCGCGTGACAGCGGTCGCGACTTCCGCCTCGTCCATGCCGATGCCGCGGTCGACCACGTCGATCGCGACGGCGCCGTCCTGGCTCCGCGCCTGCAGGAGCACGCGGCCGCCGGGATGGCTGAATTTGAGCGCGTTGGTCACGAGGTTCAGCAGCACCTGCTTGAGCTTGCGCGAATCCGCGCGGAGCCGCGGCAGCTCGCGGTCGATCTCGGTGTCGATCGCGACCTCGAGTGCGCCCGCGCGATCGGAGACGAAGTGGAGGAGGTTGCGCACGATCTGCGCCACGTCCAGCACCTCCTCCTCGATCTCGAGCTTGCCGGCCTCGAGCTTGGAGACATCGAGAATGTCGTTGATGATGCCGAGGAGATGCTCCGCGCTGTTGCAGATGTCGCGCGCATATCCGGAATACTTGGAGTTGCCGAGCGGCCCCAGCACTTCGTCCGCCATGAGCTGCGAGAAGCCGATGATGGCGTTGAGCGGCGTCCGGAGCTCATGGCTCATATTCGCGAGGAACTCGGTCTTGCTGTGATTGGCGAGCTCCGCGTCTTCCTTCGCGGCGAGCACCGCGAGCTCAGCCTTCTTGCGGTCGGTGATATCGAGCGAGACCGTCACCACCAGCATCGGCCGGCCGACGTCGTCGTCGAGGACGGCCTTGTTGACAAGCAGCACGCGCTCCTCGCCGGTGAGGTCGCGCACCACCGCCTCGAAGGGGGCCGGCAATACCTCGCGTGTGATGACCTTGCGGTCCATCTCCATCGCGGCCTCGGCCTCGGCGCCGGGACGGAGCTCGCCCGGGGTACGCCCGATCATCGCCTGGACGGGGCGCCCGATCGCGCGGGCGAAGGACTCGTTCGCGAAGACGAAGCGGCCTTCCTTGTCGGTGGCACTCACGCGCACGGGGACTGCGTCGATCACGCGCAGCAGAAGCTCGTGGCTGTGGCGGAGCGCGTCCTGGTGCCGTCGCTCCTCCTCGATCATGCGCTCCTCGAGCGAGTTCGCGCGCTCCCGGAGCAGGAGCTGCTGGTGCCGGAGCGTCAGCAGGTTGCGCGAGCGCACGCGGAACTCGTGGTGATCGACCGGGCTCAGGAGATAGTCGGTGGCGCCCGCCTCGAGCGCGCGGTAGCGCAGGTCCTTGTCCTCGTAGGCAGTGATCACCATCACCGGCACGTCCGCGCAATTGGCGAGCGTACGGAAACGCCGGATGAACTCCGCGCCGTCGAGCTCGGGCATCTTGAAGTCCGTGATGACGATGTCCGGCTCTTGCGTGGCGGCGAAGGCAAGGGCCGCCACGGGATTGTCGAACGTCTTGACGGTGACGCGATCGCTCAGCGACGTCGCGAGTCGCTCAAGGATCTTTAGGTTCGTAATGCGATCGTCTACGATCGCCACGATCTGCCGTCTCACGCCCGTCAACCCGTTCCCCATGGCCCGCCGCGTGGAACGAGCGAGTCGCTCCCGCAGCCGTCGGCAGTCCGATTCGGTCCCGGGACGTGCGTCCCAGGACATCGTTCCGCCACCACCTCAACCGCGCCCTTCTGGGGTACCGTGGGACGAGGATATCGACCTTCCGATCGATCCCACTCCCTCCGGCACCGCGCATTCCGCCGGTTTCACGGTAAAGTCCGGCATTCTCTGAATAATAGCGTATACTTAAGAATTCGTTATCAAACCAGGACATTCGCCAGTCCCCTGAAACGACTCGGGAATTCTCCCCTCCTGCGACTCCGTCTAAGTATCGGAAATATCGAGACTCGACTGGCCCACTCCGGGGAAGTCGGCGACGGCTGAGCTATTTGAATGGGCAAATATTAAGGGGGTATGGCTACCCGTCGTGACGATATCGCCGGCGCGAAGACCCCGGCCGAGTTTGGCCGCGTGATTGGCGAGCCAAACCAGGAGCCGCAGCGGATGGCCCGCCGCGTTTCCGCCGCGAGCTTCGGCCGCAGCCCTGCCGTCGAGGGTCAGCGTGACGGGCTGGTTCAAGAAATCGACCGAGCGCCAATCGGCGACCCCGGGACCGAAGCAGAAGCCGCCGTTGCTCTGGATATCCGCGAGGCGCGCCAGCGGCGATGCCGCCTGCCAGTCGCCTAGGCGCGATTCAACAAGCTCTATTGCGGGATGGACCGAGAGGATCGCCGCAGCGACCTCGGGCTCGGCATAGGGTCTGGGACGCGGTGGCAGGTCTTGCCCGAAGCGGAAGGCGAGTTCTGCCTCCAGCCCACGCACCTTGAGCCGCGTCCCGCCGAAGCGCGCGGGCGAGGGCTGCACGAGATCGGCGAGGAGCGGTGCTGCGGCGGGCTCGGCGCTGGGCGAGGGCGCGCCCACCTTCCAGCCCACGATAGGCCCGAGCCGAGGGATGAGCCGCTGGATGAGCGCGCTCTGCACACGGTAGGTGGCCTCGATGTCGCCCGGCACTAGGTCCGGCGGCAGCTTGAGGAGCGTCCCCGTCCGCCACGCCTCAGCGAGACTCTCCGCGAGCTCCATCGGCGGATGTTGGGTCATGCGATGGCTCCTCGCTCCAGTCAACGGGTTCGATATGGTAGCTCACCGACCGGCACTGCAGCCAATGTCGATCAGGGCTCGGATCGCCATCGCTTTTCGAACAGTATTGCGGCGAGAAAGGCCCTCGCGTTCTCGGACCCTCATGTGGTTCGACAAGCCACGAAGGCTTGATCGACGAGGTCAATCATCAGCAGGTGTTAGAGCGCGTAGTAGGCAGCGGAAATGGCGCGACGCAAGCTTGCCTGGCGAGGCCGCTTCGGCTCCTTCGATGCAAGGTGCTTGGCTTGTGCCAAGAGATCATCGGGCAACGCCAAGACTCAACCCGCCGCCTCTTGCCTAGTTCTGAAACGGATGTAGGGGACGCGCCCGATCTTATGCGCGAAGAGCTTGGCCAAGACCGCGTGCCGAAGTCGGTTGAGGACTTGGATGCTCGGTGCATTGGTCGGATAAGAAGGGCCAAGGAAGAACGAAATCCAAACCGCTGCATCGCCCGTAGAGTCGTCTCCGAAGCGCAATTCGAATAGGCGAAATCCTTCGGGCTCGGCAGCTTGCTTGACCAAGCCTCGTATCTCGTCGGCTTCTATGGCTGCCATACCAGAGTGGTCGGAAGCATCTGTGATCATCGAATGAATATATCCACGCCGCGGCGAATGTGTATGTGGACTTGCGCAAAAACGCCGCCTTATGAATTGTCACGTCTCGCCATTGCCCGCGTGCCTTACCTACGTCACGATGGCGCCGATGCCGACTATACCCGCCTCCCGTCGCCGTGCTGCGGCGCTACGTCGCTCCTGGCTCTTTCTTCCGGGCGCGGAGCGGGCGGGGCTGCTCGCCGCGACTGCGTCCGGTGCTGATGTGCTGATCCAGGAACTCGAGGATTTCACGCCGCCTGTGCGCCGGTCGGAGGCGCGGAGGCTCGCGCCGGAGATCTATGACGCCTGGCGCGCCGCGGGAGCAATCGCGGGGGTGCGGATCAATCCGCTGGAGACCGAAGGCCACATCGATCTCGCCGCGGTCATGGCGGGAAAGCCCGACGTCGTCCTCATGTCCAAGGTCGCGGAGCGGCGCCAGGTCGTGGCGCTCGCGGAGGAAGTGCTCCGCCTCGAATATGCGCATGGCATTCCCTCGGGCTCGACCGAGCTTGCGCCCAACATCGAGACCGCCCGCGGCCTCATCGAGACCTACGCGATCGCGACCGCGAGCCCGCGTGTGACCGCAGTGCTGGGCTCGACGGAGGACATGGCCGCGGACCTCGGTGCGCCCCGCACCCGCGGGGTCGAGGAGCTGCGCTATGTACGCCAGCGCCTACACTTGGAATGCACGGCGGCGAAGGTTCTGACGATCGATTGTCCATACACCTTCGCAGATGTCGCGGGCTGCGAGGCCGATGCGCGCACGGCGCGGAGCATGGGCTACATCGCAAAGAGCGCGGTGAACCCCGCCCACATCGCCACGATCAATGCGGTGATGACGCCTTCGGCCGAGGAAGTGCGCCAAGCGCAGGCCGCCATCCGTGCCTTCGAGGCCGCCCGCGCTCGCGGCGAGGACCGCGTCGAGGTCGATGGGCTCATGGTGGAAGTGCCAACCTATTTCAGCGCCCAGCGCCTGCTTGCGCGCGCGAAGGCGCTGGGGGTCGCGGGAGCCTAATCCGCTCCGGCCTTTGCGTTGCCCGCGAGATAGTCGAGCGCTGCTTGCGCGCCGCCGCGCTTGTGGGGCACGCCGGCGATGCCGAGCCCCATCTCCACTCCGGCCAGCGTTCCCATCAGCATGAGATCGTTGAAGTCGCCGAGATGGCCGATGCGGAAGACTTTGCCCTTGAGCTTGCTGAGGCCCGCGCCCAAAGACATGTCGAAGCGCTCGAGGATGATGCGGCGGAGTTCGTCGGCATCGTGCCCCTGCGGCATCACGACCGTCGTGAGCGAGCTCGAATACTCCCGCGGATCGAGCGCGAGCACCTCGAGGCCCCAGGCCTTGATGGCGCGCCGCGTCGCCTCGGCATGCCGGTCGTGCCGCGCAAAGACGTTGGCGAGGCCCTGCTCCTCCAGCATTGCGAGCGCCTCCCTGAGGCCGTAGAGCAGGTTCGTCGCGGGCGTATAGGGAAAGAATCCTGTGTCATTCGCCTCGATAAATGGATCCCAATCCCAATAGGAGCGCGGGAGACGCGCGATCTTGTGCGCGGCGAGCGCCTTGGCGGAGATCGCGTTGAAGCTCAGGCCCGGCGGCAGCATCAGCCCTTTCTGCGAGCCCGCGACGGTCACGTCGACGCCCCATTCGTCGTGCCGATAGTCGATCGAGGCGAGGGAGGAGATGGTGTCGACGAGGAGGAGCGCGGAATGGCCGGTCTCGTCGATGGCGTCGCGCACCTCCGCGACGCGGCTCGTGACGCCGGTCGAGGTCTCGTTATGGACGACCATCACGGCCTTGATTGCTTGCGTCTTGTCGGCTGCGAGGTGCTGCTTCACCGCTGCGGGATCGACGCCGTGCCGCCAGTCGCCGGGCACGAACTCCACCGAGATCGAGAGGCGCTCCGCGAGCGCGCGCCAGAGCGTCGCAAAATGTCCGGTTTCGAAGGCGAGCACGCGATCGCCCGGCGAGAGCGTGTTGACGAGGGCCGCCTCCCAAGCGCCGGTGCCGGAGGCGGGATAGATCGCGACGGGGCCGAGCGTGCGAAAGATCCGCTTCATGCCTTGCGCGACCGCGCGCGCCATCGTTGCGAATTCCTGGCCGCGGTGATCCATGGTCGCGTTGTCGATGGCGCGCAGCACGCGATCGGGCACGTTGGTAGGGCCGGGTATTTGCAGGAAATGGCGGCCGCTGCGCGGACTCATGACGTACTCCATGTTCGGATACGTCACCTTGCCGCCAAACCTGACATGCCGCAAGAGCGCGGCTTGCAATCTCTCGGCCCCTCGGCGCAGATTGCGGGCGCAAAGGACTCAAAAGGAAACTCCGTGCCCGGGTTGAAGGTCGATCGAGATGGCGGACGGCACGAGTAGCGTTGGGCGAGGGACGCCGGGGGATCCGAGCCTCGAGGCGCGCCTCAAGCGCGCACTCGAGGGCGAGGTTCTGTTCGACGCGGGAAGCCGTGGGCGCTACAGCACGGACGCCTCGATCTATCAGGTCGAGCCCATCGGTATTGCAATCCCCAAACACAAGAACGACGTGGCCGCCGCGATCGCGATCGCGCGAGAATCCGGCATCCCGGTACTGCCCCGAGGCGGCGGCACCTCGCAATGCGGTCAGACTGTGGGCCGCGCGCTGGTGCTGGATTGCTCTCGCTACTTGAGCGGCATCGTCTCCGTCGACAAGACCGCGCGCCGCGCGGTTGTGCAGCCGGGCCTCGTCCTCGATACGCTCAACAAGCGGCTCCGGCAGGACGGACTCTTCTTTCCCGTCGACGTCTCCACCAGCAACCGCGCGACGCTCGGCGGCATGGCCGCCAACAACAGCTGCGGCTCGCGCTCGCTCCGCTACGGCAACATGGTGCACAACGTGCGCGCGATCGAAACGATCCTCGCGGACGGCACGCAGGCGCGCATGGGCGAGGTGCCCGGCAATTTCGACGAGAGCGCGTTCCCCGAGCGCTATCGCGACCTCGTGCGCGATATGCGCGCGCTCCACAACCGCGAGGCGGACGAGATCGAGCGCCGGTTCCCGAAGTTGCTGCGGCGCGTCGGCGGCTACAACATCGACATGATCGACGACGTCGGGCACAACATGGCCCAGCTCCTCGTGGGTTCCGAGGGGACGCTCGCCTTCTTCAGCGAGATCGAGCTCGATCTGCAGCCGATCCCCTCGCACCGTGTGCTCGGCGTCTGCCACTTTGCGACCTTCTACAAGGCGATGGCCTCGACGAAGGCGATCGTGGCGCTCGATCCGACGGCGGTCGAGCTCGTCGACCGCACCATGATCGAGCTCGCGCGCGAGATCCCACTCTTCCGATCGGTGGTCGAGCGCTTCGTCAGAGGCGAGCCCGAGGCGCTGCTGCTGGTGGAGTTCGCAGGCGAGGATGCCCAGGAGAATCTCCGCCGCCTCAAGCGGCTCGTCGAGCTCATGGGCGATCTCGGATTCCCCGAGAGCGTCGTCGAGGCGACGGACCCGGCCTTCCAGTCCGCGGTCTGGGACGTGCGCAAACAGGGGCTCAACATCATGATGTCGATGAAGGGTGAGGGAAAACCGATCTCTTTCATCGAGGATTGCGCGGTCTCGCTCGACGATCTCGCGGACTACACCGACCGCCTCAACGGCATCTTCAAGAAGTACGGCACTTACGGAACCTTCTATGCGCACGCCTCGGTGGGCTGTCTGCATGTGCGGCCCGTACTCAACCTCAAGCAGGAGCTCGAGGTTCGGAAGATGCGCGCCATCGCCGAGGAAGCATTCGCGATGGTGCGGGAATACAAGGGCTCGCATTCCGGTGAGCACGGCGACGGGCTCGTGCGCTCGGAATTTCACGAGCCCATGTTCGGAAGCCGCCTCACCCGCGCGTTCGAGGAGGTGAAGGACCGCTTCGACCCGCAGAACCTCTTCAATCCCGGCAAGATCGTGCGCCCGCCCAAAATGGACGACCGCACGCTCTTCCGCTTCAAGCCGGATTACCGCGTGCCGCCCTTCGAGACCGCGCTCGACTGGTCGGAGTGGGGCGGCTTCGCTGGCGCGGTCGAGATGTGCAACAACAACGGCGAATGCCGCAAGGCCGATGCCGGCGTGATGTGCCCTTCCTACCGCGCGACGATGGAGGAGCAGCATCTGACGCGGGGCCGCGCCAACACGCTCCGTCTCGCGATTTCCGGCCAGCTCGGCCCGGACGCCCTCGTCTCCGAGGCGATGAAGGAGACAATGTCGCTCTGCGTCTCCTGCAAGGGCTGCAAGCGCGAATGCCCGACCGGCGTCGACATGGCGCGCATGAAGATCGAGTTCCTGGCGCAATACCGCGGGAGACACGGGCTCTCGCTGCGCGAGCGTCTCGTCGCCTACCTGCCGCGTTACGCGCGCTTCGTCGCCTGGGCGGCGCCTCTTCTCAACCTGCGCAACCGCTTTCCGACCCTGGCGCAGTGGGGCGAGCGTCTCACGGGCATGAGCGCCAGGCGCGCTCTGCCGCGCTGGGCCGCAACGCCTTTCCGCCCGGGGCCGGTCGCCGGCGAAGGGCCGGAAGTCGTTCTCTTTGTCGACACCTTCAATCGTTGGTTCGAGCCCGAGAATGCCCGCGCCGCCGCCCGCGTGCTCGCGCGCGCGGGTTATCGCGTCATCGAGGCCTCGCCTAAGGGCGGGCGCGCGCTCTGCTGTGGCCGCACCTTTCTCTCGACCGGGTTGGTGGCCGAGGCGAAGGCGGAGGCGCAGCGTCTCCTCGCGGCAGTGAAGCCCCATCTCGAGCGTGGCTGCGCGATCGTCGGGCTCGAGCCCTCTTGCCTATTCACGCTGCGCGATGAGTTCCTGGCCTTGCTCCCCGCAGATGACGCGAAGGCGCTCGCTGCGCGGGCGAAGCTCTTCGAGGAATTTGTCGCGGAGGAATCGGCGGCCGGCCGCTTCAAGCTCGCCCCCGGCCGCAAAGTCCCGACGAAGGTGCTCCTGCACACGCATTGTCATCAGAAAGCGTTCAACACGATCCCGGCCGCCATGGCGGCATTGAAGGTTCTCCCAGGCCTCGCCGTCGAGACCTTCGACTCCACCTGTTGCGGCATGGCCGGCGCCTTCGGCTACGAGGCCGAGCATTACGATGCCTCGCTGAAAATCGGCGAGCTCGGCGTCCTCCCGAAAATGCGCTCCGCCGACGCGAGCACAGTCCTTGCCGCCAGCGGCACGAGCTGCCGGCACCAAATCAAGGATGGCACCCAGCGAGAGGCACTCCACGTCGCACGGATCCTAGACGAAGGATCGGCGTGAAACTCCCTCTCCCGCGCCTCGCGCAGGAGTCGCAGATTTACTTCATCGGCTTCAGCGGTGTTGCATCCGCGGGGATCGGGTAGCGGTCGACGTTGAGGCACATCGAGACGAGCGAGTAATAACCGAGGATGCCGATGACATCGACCACGCCGGGCTCGCCGACGTGCTCTTTCAGTCGCGCAAAAACCTGGTCGCTCACCTGCTTGGTATAAAGAAGGTCGGAGCAGAATTCGAAGACCGCGGTCTCGGCGGCGGACATCGCGGCCGGGCGCTTTCCCTCCGAAATTGCGGCAATGATATTCGGATCGAGCCCGGCATCGCGCGCGAGCTTCGCGTGCGCGTACCATTCGTATTGGGCGGTCCAATGACGCCCGCAGACGAGGATCGCGAGCTCCTTGAGCTGAGGCGGAAGCGCGGTGTGGAAGCGCAGATATTCGCCGACGCGCTGCGCACGGTCCGCGAGCTCGGGGCTACGGAGCATCGTGTTGAAAGGGCCGCGCAGCGAGCCGCGGGGACCGGCGGTGATGCCATCAGCTGCCTTACGCTGCGCGGGTGTCATCTTCTCCGGGGGAATGCTGGGGAAGCGGGGCTCGGTCATGCTGGGCGCTCCTCGTTCTGATCGTTCAGGCGTCGAACCCAACGAGGCCGCGCGCGAAGGCTTGGGCTTCGAAGGGTCGGAGATCGTCGGCGGATTCGCCGACGCCGATGAAGTGGATGGGCAGGCCGAATTTCTCCGCGATGGCCACGAGCACGCCGCCGCGCGCGGTGCCGTCGAGCTTGGTCATGGCGATGCCGGTGACGCCGACCATGCCGCGGAAGATGTCGACCTGCTGATGGGCGTTCTGGCCCACGGTCGCATCGAGCACGAGGAGCACTGCGTGCGGCGCTGCGGGCGCGGCCTTCTTGAGCGCGCGCACGACTTTCTGCAGCTCCGCCATGAGGTCGGCCTTGTTGTGCAGGCGGCCCGCGGTGTCGATGAGAAGCACCTCGGTTCCCTCGCGCCGCGCGCGCTCCACCGCTTCGAAGGCGAGCCCCGCGGCGTCGGCGCCAGCCTCCTTTGCGACGACGGAAACGCTCGTGCGCTCACCCCAGATCTTGAGCTGCTCCACCGCCGCCGCGCGGAAGGTGTCGCCAGCCGCCAGCAGCACAGAGCGGCCCTCGCCCCGAAAGAGCTTCGCGAGCTTGCCGATGGTCGTTGTCTTGCCGCTGCCGTTGACGCCGACGACGAGCACGACGAAGGGAAGCGCTCCGCGATCGATGACGAGCGGCTTCACCGCGGGTCCGAGCCGCCGCGCGATCTCCTCTGCAAGAGCGGTCCGCACCTCCTCCGGTGTCACCTCCTGATTGAAGCGGGTCTTGCGGAGCGTTTCTGTCGCCTCGCCCGCGAGCTGCACCCCGAGATCGGCGCCGATTAGCAGTTCCTCCAGCTCCGAAAGCGTCGCGTCGTCAAGCCGCCGCTTCGTGAAGATGCTCGAAATGCCCTCGCTGAGCCGTGCCGAGGACCGCGCCAGCCCCTGCTTCAGCCGCGAGAACCAGCCGCCGGTCTTCGCTTCGCTCATCGGGCGCCCTCGGCGACGAGCGCAGTCGCGGTGGCTGCAGCGATCCGCACCGTCCGGACTTCGCCATCGGCCGTGCCCGGAGGCAGCATCACCGGAAGGTAATGCTGGCTCCGTCCGAACCCGGATTTCTCCACGAGAGCGGCGACCGTCCCGCCCACGAAACGATCGAGCGTCCGCGCGAGCCTCGCCTTGCCCGCCACGCGGAGCCGCATGGCGCGCTCGCGGATGAGCGGTTTCGGCACTTGCGGCATGCGTGCTGCCGGTGTGCCCTCGCGTGGGCTGAAAGGGAAGACGTGCAGAAGGTCGAGCCCGGCTTCCTCGACGAAGGCGAGGCTGCGCTCGAACATCGCCGTGTCCTCCGTCGGGAAGCCCGCGATTAGATCGGCGCCGAGCACGATGTCGGGTCGGAGCGTGCGCGCCCGGCCTGCGACCTCCAGCGCTTGCGCGCGGCTGTGCCGGCGTTTCATGCGCTTCAGGATAAGATCGTCGCCGGCTTGGATCGAGAGGTGGAGATGCGGCATGAGCCGCGGGTCCTCCGCGAGAAGTCGCCAGAGGTCGTCATCGAACTCCGCGGGGTCGAGCGACGAGAGTCGGAGCCGCGACAGCTCCGGCACCATCTTGAGGAGGCGCCGCGCGAGTTGGCCAAGGCCGGGTTTCCCGGGGAGATCGACGCCGTAGCCGGAGATGTCGACGCCAGTCAGCACGATCTCGCGATAGCCGCGCTCGACGAGCACGCGCGTTTGCGCGACCACCTCGCCCACGGGCACGGAGCGATTGTTGCCGCGCCCAAAGGGGATCACGCAGAAGGTGCAGCGATGGTCGCAACCCTGCTGCACCTCGACGAAGGCGCGCGCGCGTCCCTCGAAACCCTCGACGAGATGCGCCGCGGTCTCGCGCACGGCCATGATGTCGTCGACGGCAATACGCGAGCCACGCGCTCGATAGCTCTCGGCCTTGAGCTTCGCGAGGTTGCCGAGGACTTGATCCACCTCGGTCATCTCGGCATAGCGCTCGGGCGCGATCTGCGCGGCGCAACCCGTGACGATGAGGCGCGCATGCGGCCGCTCACGCCGCGCGCGGCGGATCGCCTGGCGCGCCTGGCGCTCGGCCTCGGCCGTGACGGCGCAGGTGTTGACGATGACGGCGTCCTCAAGCCCGGCGGCGGCGGCCTCGCGGCGGATCACCTCGGACTCGAAGGCATTGAGGCGGCAGCCGAGGGTGATGATGTCGAGGCCGGGCATCGCGGCCTCAGCCGAGGAGAGCGGGATCGAGAATGCCGGTAAAGCTCACTGCGACGGGCCCGGTCATGAGGACATGGCCGTCCGCTCGCCACTCGATCTCCAGCGGTCCGCCGTCGGCGACCACCGTCACCTTGCGTCCCGTGAGCCCGCGCCGGGCGGCGGCGACACCCGCGGCGCAAGCGCCGGTGCCGCAGGCAATGGTGATGCCGACGCCGCGCTCCCAGACGCGAAAGCGCAGGCGATCCTTCCCGATGAGGCTCACGAAACCGATGTTCGCGCGCTCCGGAAACATCGGATGACGCTCGAGCTCGCGGCCGAGGCCCGCGACATCGACGGCCTCCGCATCGGATACGAAGAAGGTCGCGTGCGGGTTTCCCATATTGGTGGCGACGGGATCGCTGACGGGCCCGAGCGTAAGCGGCACGTGGAGCGTGTCGCACTCACGCGCAAGCGGAATCTCCCGCCACTGCAGCCGGGCAGGACCCATGTCGACGGTGACGCGCGCGGAGCCCGCATCGCTCGCCTCCAAGAGACCCGCCACGGTCTCGATGGTGACGCGCCGCTTGCCGGTCTCGTGCATGAGCGCCGCGGCGATGCAGCGCGTGCCGTTGCCGCAGGCCTCCACCTCGTCGCCGTCGGCATTGCGGATGCGCATGAAGACATCGGCCTTGGGGTCGCGCGGCCGCTCCATCACCAGGAGCTGATCGCAGCCGACGCCGGTGTGGCGGTCGGCGATCGCGCGCGCGTGCGCATCGTCGAGCGCGAGCGCGTGGTCGCGCGCGTCGAACACGACGAAATCGTTTCCGAGGCCGTGCATCTTAACGAAGGGGGTGCCGGTCATGCGGCTTCGTATATAGGGTCGGCCCCCGAGCCTGTCCAACGGATTGCGGGGGGCCGCCTTCAGCGGTTAAGCGCCGCCATCCTCTCGACACCGGCCTTCGCTGTCGGCTGGAGGCGGGCAAAGGCGGGCCGCGGGTCCGAGCGGAAATCCGCGTAGAGGTAATAGGCGATGAGCCGGCCGTGAATCACGGTCATGGCCATCAACCCCGCTTGCTCGAAACTTCCGGCGCCGCCCGACTTGATCCGCGAGAGGAAGCCGAAATAGATGGCGCCGTCGGTCCGTGCGAGCACGCCCGCAGAGGCGAAGGAGTTGATCTCGAGCTTCCGCTCGGCCGCTTGGATGCCGCGGTCGGCGCCGCGCTGAAGCTCGCGCTGGTCGAGCGTCTCCCGCGCATATTGCGCGAGCACCGATTTGCCGACGGTCTTGGCAAGCATCGCCTTCGGCGTCATCAGCAAGCCGAAATCGCGGATCCTGGCGCCGTCGTTCCCGCGATTGTGGAGCTGATCGCAATCGCCGAAAGCGATGTGGACGGCGTTATCGGGATTGGCTTTACGCTGGGTCGCGAGCACCGCCTGCAACAGCTCCGGCGGATAAAGGCAATAGCCCGCCGGAGGCTCGAACAGGATCGCTATCCCGCCGACCTCGATCCGCGTCGGCGGCGGTGCTTGCGGCATGGGGGTCGGCGTCGGCGCGGGCGGCGGCCTCAAGGCCGCGGTCTCCAAGGCGGGCGCGGGCGTTGGGGCCGGCTGCGGGCTCGGATAGACGAGATAGGCGAAGCCCGCGGTGGTGCTCGCGACCGCCATGACCGCGGCGGCGATGCGGACGACCCAGCGTCGCGCCGCGAGCGTGCGCGGGAGCGGCACGCGCAGGCGCGGATGACCGACCTCGCCAAGCATCCAGCGCGTGATCAGCCAGCCCAACAGTATGAGACAACCGACGACGGCGCCGAAGACGGCGGCGGCAACCGTGAGATACCAATTCGGGCCCATTGGCGCTCGCTCCCCTCGGCGTCGAGTTAGCGCGCGAGCGGTTTGCGGAAGGTGTGAGTTTATTGCGGCCCCGTTGCATTTTCTGCGACTGCGGCACGGAAGTCACAAAGCGATGCGAGAACGGCGTCCTGCGATGCAACGCGGGCTACACCTCGCGCGGAGCCGTCGATCTTGCGGCCGCCGACGGCGTAACGCTTTTTTTGAAGCTCACCAGTCCCGCGACCGTCCCGAGCGTCGCCACGGTGATGGCGAGCCTCGGTGTTCCTGGGCCCCGCGCTCCAGGGGCTTCCGCTCGACACCGGCGTAAGCCTCGTGCGACACCGACTCGCTGGGCGCACCTTGCTCTGGATCGACCAGGCCTCCGGCGGAGTGCTCCTTCTGTTCGGCATGGCCGCCTTCGCTGCCGCAATGGTTGAAATCGCCTCCTAGCGCCATAGGTGCATTGCGAGGCCGGCCCGCGAGAGGCCCGGCCGTGCAATATCAAGGGGGAATCGCGAAATGCCGATGTCGAAGAAGGTCGTGGCGGAGTTCTTCGGAACCTTCTGGCTGGTCTTCGGAGGATGCGGGAGTGCTGTGCTGGCGGCGGCCTTCCCCGGATTGGGGATCGGCTTCCTCGGCGTGGCGCTCGCCTTCGGTCTCACGGTGGTCACGATGGCCTACGCCGTCGGGCACATCTCCGGCGGCCATTTCAATCCCGCGGTCACGGTCGGCCTCTTCGCGGGAGGGCGCATTCCGGCATCGAGCGTCCTGCCTTACATCGTCGCGCAGGTCGTGGGCGGGATTGTCGCGAGCACCGTTCTCTACCTGATCGCGAGCGGCAAGGCCGGTTTCACTTTGAGCGCGGGCTTCGCCGCCAACGGCTACGCCGATCACTCGCCCGGCGGCTACCCGCTGCTCTCGGCGCTGATCTCGGAAGTCGTGCTCACCTTCATGTTCCTCTTCGTGATCATGGGAACGACGTCGCCGAAGGCGCCTCCGGGCTTCGCTCCGTTCGCGATCGGGTTGACGCTGACTCTGATCCACCTGATCTCGATCCCCGTCACGAACACCTCCGTCAATCCCGCGCGCAGCACGGGACCGGCGCTCTTCGTAGGTGGTTGGGCGCTGCAGCAGCTCTGGCTCTTCTGGGTTGCCCCGCTGATCGGCGGCGCGCTCGGCGGCTGGGCCTACCGCGCGACCGAGGAGTGACGGGCACGCTCAGAGCGCGAGCGCTGCCGCGACCGAGAGGACGAGCAGCACCGCGAAGCTCACGTTGACGATCCGGTTCATGCGGGGCTCGCGGAACCAGCGCGTGAGCGCGGCCCCCGCATAGAGCCAGCCGAGATTGACCGCGACGATGACCGCGAGCAATACCGCGATCTTGAACGCGGCGTCGAGGAAGAGCCGCTCGCGCAGCAGCACGAATCCCGAAAAGAGCGCGGCCATCGCGGCATAGCCCTTGGGATTGACCAACGAGAGGAAGAAGCCGCCCGCAAAGGATGGACGCCGCCGCGCTTTCGCTTCATCCGAGAGAGGCGGGGCCGTCGCGATCCGATAGGCGAGATAGGCGAAATAGGCGGCCGCGAGGCCTGCGACGATCGGCGTCGCTCCCGGCACGGCCAGCAGCATGCCCACGACTCCGCTCGCGGTGATCGTCATCACGGCGACCATGCCGAAAACAATGCCGCTCATATAGGGAAGCCCGCTCCGCGCGCCGAAGGCAGCCCCGGTCGCGGCAAGGCTTAGCGTCGCCGGGCCTGGACTCCCCGCGAGCGCCAGCCCCGCCAAGACGAAGCCCGGCAATTCCTCCATGCTGGTCACCTGCCCATACCTGGATCGCGTCCCCGAGGGATATGCACGAGATCGCCGGGGCGTGTCTTGTACGCCCGTGCGGCCCGGTCGCCCGCGGGGTTTCCCGCGATGACGCTCGTTCGTTGCCAGATCGCCGGGCGCGCATCCTCTCCGGTGGCCTCGCCGCCAAAAAGTGCTTTAA
Organism: Allostellaceae bacterium; assembly: GCA_035581425.1. Classification (GTDB taxonomy): domain Bacteria; phylum Pseudomonadota; class Alphaproteobacteria; order ATCC43930; family CGMCC-115725; genus DASZHJ01. The sequence goes on from DATJVP010000017.1 coordinate 22,143, forward strand.
TTCCGGAAAGGCTCGACCACGGGAGGGAGGAAAACATGACCGTACTACGTATCCGGCGCCGGACGATCCTGCGGACGGCGGCGGCGGGTGCCGCGCTGCTGAGTGTGCCGCGTCTTGTTCGCGCTGCCACCGTGCTGCGCTGGGGCTCGGTGCTCGCACCCACTCACCCCAGCGCGATCATGATGGATCGGGTTGCCAAGGAGGTGAAAGAGAAGACCAACGGCGCGGTCGAGATACAGACCTTCCCCGGCGGCCAACTCGGCTCCTCGCGCGATGTCATCGAAGCGACGGCGACGGGCGCGATCCAGATGGTGGACGAGGGCGCCGCGCAGTACGGGCAATTCGTCGCACAATTCTCGATCCTCGAGGCTCCCTACATCTGGCGCGATGCCGCGCAGGTGCGGCGTGCCTTGGCCTCCAGCGTGATGACGGAGATGAGCCAGCTTCTCGTGGAGAAGCGTGGCATGCGCATCATCGGCGGCACTTATTACGGGAAGCGTCATCTGACCTCGGGATCGAAGGCGGTGCGCAAGGTGGATGATCTGCAGGGGTTCAAGCTGCGCATCCCCGAGGTCGACACCTTCCGCGCGATGGTCGAGGCCTGGGGCGCGCGTCCGACGCCCATGAATATCAGCGAGCTCTATCTCGCGCTCAGCCAAGGCGCGGTCGACGGGCAGGAGAATCCGCTGCCGACCATCCAGAGCAACAAGTTCTACGAGGTCCAGAAATACCTGACGCTCACCGGGCATATCATCACGCCGCGCCTCATCGCCATCAACGAGAAGAGCTGGGCGGGTCTTTCGGCATCGGAGCAGGCGGTGCTTCGGGGCGCGCTCGAGACGCACGGGGCTTGGCAGGACGGCGAGATCCTCTCCCAGGAGGCGAGCCTCGCCGAGACCTTCAAGAAGGCCGGCATGGAGGTGATCGAGCCGGACCTCGAGAGCTTCCGCAAGCCCGTCCTGGCGACGGTGCCCGCAAAGTTCGAGAGCAAATGGGGCAAGGGGCTCTGGGAGCGCGTTGCGACGCTCTGAAGGGAGCAGGGAAAGTGAGACGCCGCACGGCGGAAAATTTCGACCCCATGCTCTGATGATCGCGAGGCTGCGCGCCGCCCTCGATCTCGCGATCCAGTGGATCGCCTTCGGTCTCATCGGCGGGCTCCTCGTGGTGGTGATGCTGGGCGTCGTGACCCGCGCGCTCGGCGACCCCCTGATCTGGACCGACGAGGGGTCGAAATATCTGATGGTGTGGTGCGCGGTCTTCGGCTGGCTGCTCGCGACCCGGCGCCGCGCCCATATCCGCATCCGCTTCTTCCAGGATCTTCTTCCGCACGCCGCCTGGCGCGCGGCCGAGGCAATCATCCAAGGCCTCGTCGCACTCCTCGGCATTCTCGTGGGATGGTTCAGCGTCGATCTCGTGCGACGGAACGCGGACATGTCCGCGCTCACGCTGCCGCTTTCGCTCGCCTGGATCTACGTGCCGATGCTGCTCGCGGGCGCCGTCACCTTCACCCAGGCCGCGGTCGATGCCGTAGCGGCGCTCGGCAGCGCACCGCTGCCGCCCGCCTCTCCAGAGGAGCGCTCGGAATGACCGAGCTCATGGTCGAGATCGCGGCGGTCTGGCTCGCGGCGATCCTCGCGGGCGTGCCGCTCTTCGCGGCCATGGGGCTTGCAGCCTTCGCATTCGTCCTCTTGGGTGGGCTCTCGCCGACGATCGTGCCGCAGAAGATGGCGCAGGCCATGAACTCCTTTCCGATCGTGGCGGCGCCGCTCTTCATCCTTATGGGGAACATCCTGGCGGCCGCGCGGATCAACGACCGGATCGTGGGATTTGCGGGCGCGCTTCTGGGTTGGCTCAGGGGCGGCTATGCGCATGCAAGCATCCTCGCGAGCACGATCTTCGCGGGCATGGTGGGCTCGGCCGTGGCGGATGCGGCGGGCGTTGGCGCCGTCGAGATCAAATCGATGCGGCGCGTCGGGTATCGCCCCGAGGTCGCGGCATCGATCACTGCCGCGGCCGCTACCATCGGTCCGATCATTCCCCCGAGCCTGCCGATGGTGATCTACGGCGTCACCGCCGACGTCTCGATCGGCCGTCTCTTCATGGCCGGGTTCATTCCGGGCCTGCTGATGGCCGCGAGCCTCATGGTCATGGTCGCCGTCGTTGCCAAGCGCGAGGGGATGCCGCGGCATCCCTTCGCAGGGCTCCGCGGCATCTGGCTCGCCTTCAGGGCTGGGTTCTGGGCGCTGCTCGCGCCGGTGATCCTGCTTGTGGGCCTCTTCAGCGGATATTTTACGCCGACCGAGGCGGCGGCGGTCGCGACTTGCTATGCGCTCATCCTGGGCTTCGTCATCTACCGCACCCTCGACGTCCGGATGCTGCCGGCGATCCTGATCGAGACCGCGGAGACCACCGGCATCGTCATGGTGCTGGTGATGGCAGCGGGCGCGCTCGGCTGGTGTCTCTCGATCTCGCGCATCCCGCAGACGCTGGCGCCGGCCGTGGTGGCGACGGTCCACGATCCCTTGGTCTTCCTCCTCGCCTGCAATCTCATTCTGCTGCTCATCGGCTGCTTTATGGAGGTGCTGGCAGCGTTGCTGATCCTGATCCCGATCCTCACGCCGGCGGCGGCGAGCTTCGGCGTCGATCCCGTGCAATTCGGTCTTATCATGATCCTGAATCTCATCCTCGGAACGATTCATCCGCCGATCGGCGTGGTGCTCTTCGTGACCTCGCGGATCGCGGGCATCAGCTTCGAGACGATGTCACGCGCGATCCTGCCCTGGCTCGTGCCGCTGCTGCTGGTGCTCGCGGCGATCACGGTCTGGCCGCCGCTCTGCCTCTGGCTCCCGCGGTTGTTAACGGGGCATTGAGGGGCGGCCCGAGCAGGAGCAGATCCGACCGCAGCCTCGCCGCGGTCGCAGGACCGAGCGAGGCCTCGATCTCTCTGAGGTTCGCCTTCCATAGAGGATAGGCCTCGGCGAGGACCACGCGTCCGGCGGCGGTGAGGAGCAGGCGTCGGCTGCGCTTGTCGCTATCGTCGGCCCGCACCGAGACGAGACGGCGGCGTTGCAGCGCCTTGAGCACTGCCGTGAGCGTCGTGCGGTCCACACCCAAGAGCGCCGCAACCTCTCCCATCGCGGGCGGCGCCGGCCGGTTGAGCGACATCAGCAGGGAGAACTGACCATGGTTGAGGCTGAGAGGCCGGAACGCATCGTCGAAGCGCCGCGCCAGCGACCGCGCCGCCCGCTGCACGAAGAGGCAAAGGCAGTCGTCGCGGACCTCGATCGTCTTCTCGAAGGACAGGGAAGGCCGTGCGGGCGTTCGCCTCGATTTCCGCTTTTTCGAGAGTCGCCCCCTCGACAGTCGCATCGGCATGCGCTAATTATGTTGATATCAACCTAACTGTCAAGAAGAGGGAGCCGCGCATGACCAAAATGTGTCCCGTCGTCCACTTCGAGATGCCTTACGAGCAGAGCGAGCGGATGTCCGCGTTCTACCGGAACGCCTTTGGCTGGCAGATGCAGGCGCTCGGCGAGGCGATGGGCAACTACGTGCTCGCGACGACCTCCGAGATGGAAGGCTGCGCGCCGAAAGAGCCCGGACGGATCAATGGCGGCTTCTACCAGCGGCGAGCGGATTGGCCGCACCAGTTTCCCGGGGTCGTCATCGCGGTCGACGACGTCCAAGCCGCGATGAAGCAGGTGCGTGCGGCGGGGGGCGAGGTGCTTGGTGCGCCCATGATGATACCCGGCGTCGGTCAATACGTGTCCTTCCTCGACACCGAGGGCAACCGCGTGAGCATGCTGCAGCCGCTGCCGCGCGCAGAGAAATGATAGCGGCCACGGGGGGTGGAGATGGCAATGCTGCGAAGGATCAGCCCGTGCCTTTGGTTCGACCGCGAGGCCGAGGAAGCCGCGCGATACTACGTCTCCATCTTCCGCAACGGCCGGATCGGGCGCATCAGCCATTTCGGCAAGGAAGGCTTAGAAGTCCACGGTCGGCCCGATGGCCTCGTGATGGCGGTGGAGTTCGAAATCGAGGGGCAGGGCTTCACCGCTCTCAACGGCGGTCCCAACTTCAAGTTCACCGAGGCGGTCTCCTTCCAGATTCCCTGCGACACGCAGGACGAGATCGACTACTACGCCGATCGGCTCTCCGCCGGAGGCGAGATCGGGCCCTGCGGATGGCTCAAGGACAAGTATGGCCTCTCCTGGCAGGTGTTTCCCGCGCAGTTGCCGGAGATGATGGGCGACCCTGACAAGGAGAGGGCGGGCCGTGCAATGCGCGCGATGCTCACGATGAAGAAGATCGACCTCGCGCGCTTGCGCGCGGCCTATCTCGGGCAGGAGTAGCTCACCCTTCGTCGGGGAGCACTGCGCAGAGGATGCCGCGATCCCGCGTGTAGCAGATGACGAGCCGGTGGATCGGGTTCGGTGTTCGCTTGAGGATTTTGCTCTCGGGCACCGGCATCCATGTCGCCTCCGGCACGCCGAATCGCCGGTCGATGAGCGCCTCCCAGCCTTGCGCCGTAACGCGGTAGTCGGTGGGGCGGCAATCCGCGCGCGAGCAGCAGCTATTGCCGTCGGCGTCGTAAAGGCTCCGGAACCAGCGTGCGGTGGGGGAATAGGGATCGGCGTCCTCAGGCGGTGCCGCGCGCGCGCAAAGAGACCCCGCCAGCAAGACCGCGGCCATCGGCAGAATGAATGACGCTCTGGACTCGGCCACGGCCGCCATTCTAGCAGATGGCGCCAGTGTTTGGCCCGTGCTAGCCCGGATTTGACAGGCGGCACGCCTTCCCGTAGCTTCCCGCCGCTTCCCAGGAAGCACGTTCGTTTCGCCCCCGAGGGGGCCGGCCGGTCCGCGAGTGTCGCGCGCTGGCCTTGCTTGCTTTTGCGATGGAGCAGGGATGTTCGAGAGCCTGAGCAATCGTCTGACCGGCGTCTTCGACCGGCTGCGCCGTCGCGGCGCGCTGTCGGAATCCGACGTCGAGGCGGCGCTCCGGGAAATCCGCGTCGCACTCCTCGAAGCCGACGTTGCGCTCCCCGTCGTCAAGAGCTTCGTCGACGGCGTCAAGGCGAAGGCCGTGGGTCAGGAGGTGATCCGCTCCGTCACGCCCGCGCAGATGGTCGTGAAGATCGTCCACGATCACCTCGTGGAGACGCTCGGCGGCGTGGTCGGTGAGCCCGGCTTCGAGAACGGGCTCAATCTGAACGCGCCGGCGCCTGTCGTCGTGATGATGGTGGGGCTCCAGGGCTCGGGCAAGACGACGACGACGGCGAAGCTCGCGCGGGTCCTCAAGGAGCGCCAGCGCAAGAAAGTCATGATGGCCTCGCTCGACGTGCATCGTCCCGCGGCGCAGGAGCAGCTCGCGGTGCTGGGCCGGCAGGTCAGTGTCGATACGCTCCCCTTCGTTGCGGGCGAGCAGCCGCTTGCGATCGCCAAGCGCGCGCATCAGGCGGCCAAGCTCGGCGGCTACGACGTGCTGATGCTCGACACCGCGGGTCGTCTCCACATCGACGAAGGCTTGATGAGCGAGGCGGCGGCGGTGCGCGACGCGACGGGGCCGACGGAAACGTTGCTTGTCGCGGACGCTATGACCGGCCAGGACGCCGTCAATGTCGCCAAGAGCTTCGCCGAGCGCGTGGGGATCACGGGAATCGTGCTGACGCGCGTCGACGGCGATGCCCGCGGCGGTGCCGCGCTCTCGATGCGCGCGGTGACGGGGCAGCCCATCAAATTCGTGGGCGTCGGCGAGAAGCTCGATGCGCTCGAGCCTTTCCATCCCGAGCGCGTTGCGGGCCGAATTCTCGGAATGGGCGACGTGCTGAGCCTCGTTGAGAAGGCTGCGGAGACCGTCGAGCGCGACGAAGCCGAGAAGCTCGCGGCCAAGATGCAGAAGGGGACCTTCGACCTCGACGATCTCGCCTCCCAACTGAAGCAGCTCAAGAAGATGGGCGGGATGTCCGGCCTGATGGGATTGCTCCCGGGCGTGGGCAAGATCAAGCGCCAGCTCGAGGAGGCCAAGATCGACGAGGGGATGCTGAAGCGCCAGGAGGCGATCATCTCTTCGATGACGCGGAAGGAGCGCAAGAACCCGAAGGTTCTCAATGCCTCGCGCCGCCGCCGAATCGCCGCCGGCTCCGGCACGACGGTGCCGGAGGTGAACCGCCTCCTGAAGCAGTATCAGGACATGGCCGACATGATGAAGAAGGTCTCGAAGCTCGGGAAGAAAGGCATGATGCGCGGCGGCCTCACGGGCTTGCTGCCCGGCGGCGGCGGCGGATTCAGGCCGCATTGAGAATGACCGTTCACCCTCGCCCTCTCTCACTCAAACCAAAGGAGACTCATGGCTCTCAAAATCCGGATGACCCGCGGCGGCGCGAAGAAGCGTCCCTTCTATTCGATCGTCATCGCCGACAGCCGCAGCCCGCGCGATGGCCGCTTCATCGAGAAGGTCGGGACCTATAATCCGATGCTCGACCGCGGCCACAAGGAGCGCGTGGTGCTGAAGACTGAGCGCATCCAACATTGGATCAAGATGGGAGCGACGCCGAGCGATCGCGTCGCGCGCTTCCTCGGCGACGCCGGCCTGGCGCCGAAGCCCGAGATCCGCGAGACGCCCAAGAAGTCGGCGCCGCGCGCCAAGGCGCAGGAGCGCGCCAAGGCTGCTGCCGGCGCCACCGAGGCGGCAGCGGGCGAGAGCGCGCCGCAGAGCTGATCGGGCCCACCGCATGGGCGCCTCCCCTGAGCGGCGCGTCCTCATGGGCATGATCCTCGGCGCGCATGGTGTGAAGGGCGTGATCCGCGTTCTGAGCTACGCCGAGGTGCCCGAGGACATCGTTGCCTACGGGCCGCTACTCGACGAGAGAGGAGAGCGCCGGTTCCGGTTGAAGCTCGTGGGGCGCGCGCGAGGCGCGCTGTTGGCGGAGGCCGAGGGTGTCGGCGACAGGGACGCCGCGGCGCGGCTTCGGGGCACGAAGCTCTACGTGCCGCGCGCGGCTCTCCCGCCCGCGAAGCTCGGCGAGTACTACTGGGGCGATTTGGTTGGGCTTGCGGCGGAGCTTCCGGATGGGACGGCGCTCGGCGAGGTAGTGGCAGTCCACGATTACGGCGCCGGCACCAGCCTAGAGGTGCGGCGCCCCGACGGCGGGGTGGTGATGGTGCCGTTCACGGATCGCGTAGTCCCAGTGGTCGAGATCGAGAAGGGAAAGTTGACGATCGTACCGGTGCCCGGTCTCCTTGAGAACCGACCGGTCGAGACCGAAGAGGTAAACGAGGATTAGGACGTGGCTTGGGTCGCGACGGTGCTCACGCTCTTTCCGGAGATGTTTCCGGGGCCGCTCGGCTGCTCGCTCGCGGGAAGCGCGCGCGACGGCGGGGTTTGGCGGCTCGAAACAGTGGACATCCGTGGATTTGCGCGCGATAAACACCGCTCCGTCGATGACGCTCCCTTTGGCGGCGGCCCCGGCATGGTGATGCGGCCCGACGTGGTCGATCGTGCGATCGCGGAAGGCGCGGGTCCCGGCCCGGCGATCTACCTCTCGCCTCGGGGGCGTCGCCTGGAGCAGGCACGGGTGAAAGAGCTCGCTGCAGGCCCGGGCGTCACGCTCTTCTGCGGGCGCTACGAGGGTGTCGACGAGCGTGCGCTCGAGGCGCGGTCGATCGAGGAGCTGAGCCTCGGCGATTTCGTCCTCTCCGGCGGCGAGCCCGCGGCGATCGCGCTCATCGACGCCTGCGTCAGGCTGCTGCCGGGTGTCGTGGGCGAGCCCGCGACGCTCGCGGAGGAAAGCTTCGAGGACGGTCTCCTGGAATATCCGCATTACACGCGGCCCCAGGAGTGGGCGGGACGATCGGTGCCGGAGGTGCTGCTCTCCGGCGATCACGCGAGGATCCGCCGGTGGCGGCAGGAGCAGCGGGAGCAGGCGACGCGCGAGCGGCGCCCGGACCTATGGGAACGCCGAGCGCGGCGGACGACTTGATGGAAGAGGTGGTGTCATGAGCTTGGTGAAGACGTTGGAGCAGGAGCAGATCCAAAAGCTGCTCGCGGGCCGTGCGATCCCGGATTTCCTGCCGGGCGACACGGTGAAGGTGAGCCTCAAGGTGGTGGAAGGCGAGCGCGAGCGCATCCAGGCCTTCGAGGGCGTCTGCATCGCGCGCAAGAATGCGGGCCTCAATTCCAATTTCACGCTGCGCAAAATCTCCTACGGCGAGGGCGTCGAGCGCATCTTCCCGCTCTACTCGCCGCGCATCAGCGCGATCGAGGTAATGCGCCGCGGCTCGGTGCGCCGCGCGAAGCTCTATTATCTCCGCGGCCTCACCGGCAAAGCCGCCCGCATCGCCGAGCGCAGCAGCACGGGCGATGTCGAGGTGCCCGAGAGCGGCGCCAGTGCCGAGCCCGCGGAGTCGACACAATAGGAGGAGTGTCGCCGGTACGTCCTTCGACGCGCTCCCTTCGGTTGCTTGCTCGGGATGAGGGGCGCCGGAGATGCAATTCTCGATCAACCTCATCCTGAGCAAGCGAAGCGCGTCGAAGGACGCGCGATGACGGTGCGAACGGGAATATAGGGATCGACGGTCATGACCAAGCCCCGCACGCTCTTCGACAAGATCTGGGATAGCCACGTCGTCGATAGGCAGCCGGACGGTACCTGCCTCCTCTACGTCGACCGGCACCTCGTCCATGAGGTCACTAGCCCGCAGGCCTTCGAGGGGCTGCGCGCCACCGGCCGCCGCGTTCGCCGGCCCGATGCCACGATCGCCGTCGCCGACCACAACGTCCCCACCACCGACCGCTCCCGCGGTATTGAGGAGCCGGAATCGCGGCTCCAAGTCGAGACGCTCGAGCGCAACGTCAAGGAATTCGGCGTGCCCTATTTCGGCATGACCGATATCCGCCAGGGCATCGTCCATATCATCGGGCCCGAGCAGGGCATGACCCAGCCCGGCATGACCATCGTCTGCGGCGATAGCCACACCGCGACGCACGGGGCCTTTGGCGCGCTCGCCTTCGGCATCGGTACGACCGAGGTCGAGCACGTGCTCGCGACGCAGACGCTCATCCAGAAACCGGCCAAGAACATGCTGGTCCGCGTCGAGGGCACGCTTCCCTTCGGCGTCACGCCCAAGGACTTGATCCTCGCGATAATCGGCAAGATCGGCACCGCCGGGGGCACCGGCCACGTCATTGAATACGCCGGCAGCGCCATTCGCGGCCTCTCAATGGAGGGCCGCATGACCGTCTGCAACATGACGATCGAGGGCGGGGCGCGCGCGGGGCTGGTGGCACCCGACGAGACCACCTTCGAGTACCTGAAGGGGAAGCCGCACGTGCCCAAGGGAGCGGCCTGGGAGCAGGCGGTGAGGTACTGGCGCACGCTCCCGAGCGATCCCGACGCCCATTACGACACGGATGTCGAACTAGACGCGGCCTCGATCGTGCCGCAGGTGACGTGGGGCACGAGCCCCGAGGACGTGCTCCCGATCACAGGCGTCGTCCCGAACCCCGCCGATGCCGCCGATGAGGGGAAGCGCCAGGCGATGCAGCGCTCGCTCCAGTACATGGGCCTGACGCCGGGAACGCCCCTCGCCTCGGTGCCGGTGCAGCGCGTCTTCATCGGCTCCTGTACCAACGGCCGCATCGAGGACCTGCGCGCGGCGGCGGCCGTGGCCAAGGGTCGCAAGGTCGCCGATGGCGTCAACGCGCTGGTGGTGCCGGGCTCCGGTCTGGTCAAGGAACAGGCGGAGGAAGAGGGGCTCGACCGGGTCTTCCTCGATGCGGGCTTCGAGTGGCGCGAGGCCGGGTGCTCCATGTGCCTCGCCATGAACGCCGACAAACTCGAGCCCGGCCAGCGATGTGCCTCCACCTCGAACCGCAATTTCGAGGGCCGCCAGGGCCGCGGAGGGCGCACTCATCTCGTCAGCCCCGCCATGGCCGCGGCAGCGGCGGTGACGGGCCATCTCACGGACGTAAGAAAGCTCCGCTAGCCTCCGATTTCCGCGCGCGCTACCGCGGCGTGCGTCGGTATCGCTTGCATTTCACCGCGAGTCGAATTTCACTGATGGTCCGTCTCGGCTCGCGTGCCGAATGACGCAAGCGTTCCTTGGGGAAGCAGGAGGGAAGCAATGGGTGAATATCTCAAATTCGACCGCATGATCACGCCTATCATGATCCAGATCTATTTCTGGGTCGTTCTGGTCGTAGTTGAGATCCTATTCCTGATTCAGATGTTTGGTGGAGAGGGGGGAATACAGCGACTTGGAGCACTCGTCGGTTTCCTCATATTTCCCCTGATTCATCGCATGATCTGCGAATGGATCATCATCATGTTCCAGATCAACGATAAGCTGCACGACATCCGGGAAAATACAAAGAAGGGCTGACCTACCTCCGGCGACAGCCGGTCGGACAAGGCTCATTACCGCAACGGCGGCCTGGGGTGGAGATTCCGCTTCCCCAGGCCGTTCCGTTGTGGCACCTCAGGGCGGCCAACAACAGCGAGGGCCGCCGCTCACGGCACCGTCCAATGCAGAAGTTCACTACCCTTACGGGCATCGCCGCCCCGCTGCCGATGATCAACGTCGACACCGACAAGATCATTCCGAAGCAGCACCTGAAGACGATCGCCCGCACCGGCCTCGGCAAGGCGCTCTTCGACGAGATGCGCTTTCGCCCCGACGGCTCCGAAAACCCCGATTTCGTGCTGAACCAGCCGGCCTATCGCCAGACGAAGATTTTGGTCGCAGGCGAGAATTTCGGCTGCGGCTCCTCCCGCGAGCACGCGCCCTGGGCGCTTCTCGACTTCGGCATCCGCTGCGTCATCGCGCCGAGCTTCGCGGACATCTTCTTCAACAACTGCTTCAAGAACGGCATCCTCCCGATCGAGCTGCCGCAGCCGATCGTCGATCAGCTCATGGACGATGCGAAGAAAGGCGCCAATGCGCGCCTCACCATCGACCTCGAGCAGCAGACGATCACTCGGCCCGACGGCGGGAAGATTCATTTCAAGATCGACGCCTTCCGCAAGCATTGCCTGCTGAACGGCCTCGACGACGTGGGCTTGACGCTCCAGAAGGCGCCCGCCATCGATCGCTACGAGGAGCGCCAGCGGCTCAGCCAGCCGTGGCTCTATTCCTGAAACCCGGCTTGGGGATTCGCGATTATGGCCGCAAACAAGAAACTCCTCCTCCTCCCCGGCGACGGCATCGGGCCCGAGGTGATGCGGCAGGTGGGGCGCGTCGTCGAGTGGTTTGACCGTCGGCGGATCGCGACCTTCGACGTGTCGGAGGGCCTCTGCGGCGGGGCCGCCTACGACGCGCACGGCACCCCGCTCACGGGCGAGACGCTCGCGGAGGCGCAGCGCAGCGATGCCGTGCTGTTCGGCGCAGTCGGCGGGCCCAAGTGGGACAAGCTTCCCTTCGACCTCAAGCCCGAGCGCGGACTCCTTCGCCTGCGCAAGGAGATGGATCTCTTCGCGAATTTGCGGCCGGCGATGGTCTTCGATCCGCTGATCGGCGCGTCGACGCTGAAGCCCGAGGTGATCCAGGGCCTCGACATCATGATCCTGCGCGAGCTCACGGGCGGCGTCTATTTCGGCGAGCCCCGCGGCATCTCCGTGCTGCCGGACGGCTCGCGCCGCGGAATCGACACCCAGGTTTACACGACCGCGGAGATCCAGCGCTTGGCGCGCGTGGGCTTCGAGCTCGCGCGCAAGCGCAAGAACCGAGTGACCTCGGTCGAGAAGGCGAACGTCATGCACACCGGCGTTCTCTGGCGCGAGGAGGTGCAGAAGCTGCACGATGCCGAATACAAGGACGTCGAGCTCTCGCACATGTACGCTGACAACTGCGCGATGCAGCTCGTGCGCAACCCCCGCCAGTTCGACGTGATCGTCACCGACAATCTCTTCGGCGATCTGCTCTCGGATTGCGCGGCGATGCTGACGGGCTCGCTCGGCATGCTGCCCTCGGCCTCGCTCGGCGCTGCCGACAGCAGCGGCCGACGCAAGGCGCTCTACGAGCCCGTCCACGGGAGCGCGCCCGATATCGCAGGGAAGGACATCGCCAATCCGCTGGCCTCGCTCCTCTCTTTCGCGATGATGCTGCGCTATTCCTTCGACATGGCCGAGGAGGCGAAGCTCGTCGAGAGCGCGGTGCAGGCCGCCCTCAAGAGCGGCGTGCGGACCTCGGACATCCTGCAGCCGGGCACGGCGCGGGTCTCGACCACCGTAATGGGCGACACCATCCTCCGCGAACTCGAGAAGCTCGCTTAGCGGGCAGCGTCGATTTCCGACGCAAGCACCAGCATTCGCACCAGCGTTTCCATTTCAACTGCCGACGCCTTTGCGAGCACCGCGCGCCCCGGCAGCTCCTCGATCATCGCCAGCGCTTCGACGCGAGCGATCGGGGCCGCCCTGAGGACCCCGGCGCCAAGCGCCTCCCCGAGTCTCCCGCCGAACCCCAGCGAGATCATCAACCCGAAGGCGGGATCCTCGCGGAGGCCGATCACCATCTCGACGCCTCCTACCGCAACCGAAGCCGGCAAACGTGTCGCGGCGTGGTGAAGCCGACCTGCATCCGCCGGCATCAGTGTCGCGGCATCGAAAGATCTCCGAAAGGCCGCGAGTGCCGCTACCGCGCGTACGGCGTGCACAGGCTCCTCGAAGCTGAGCACGCCCAACGCCTGGAGCGCCTTCCTGAACTCCAGCGACGAAAGGCAGGTAATGCAGAGCAGCACCTCCGGATGACGCTCGCGCAACGCCGCCGCGGTCTCGATCATGCGCGGCGCGTAGATAGGGTTGCGTCCGGTACTGCCGACCGAGGCGACGACGCTGCCGTAGCCGCCTTCCGCGAGCACGATCTCGAGGGAGCGGTCGATGAGGCTGCGGTCGGCGACGACGTGTCCCGTGATGTCGATGGGATTGCGCGTCGCGGCAAAGGGCACGAGCGCGCGGATCTTTGCTTGGACCCGCTCGGGCGCCGGCGCGACCGATAGGCCGAGCCGCTCAGCCGTATCCGCCATCAGGACGCCGATACCGCCGGAGACCGTGAGGAGACCGACGCGGTCGTCTCGCGGCAGCACACCCGCGGCGGCAGCGGCGCCGATGTCGAAAAACTCCTCGATGCTTTGCGCGCGATAGGCGCCCATCTGGCGCAGCACCGCCGCGAAGACCTCTTCCGAGCCCGCAGACGAGGCCGTATGCGCGGCGACCGCCGCCGCCCCGGCCTCGGTCGCGCCAGGCTTCATGCAGATCACGGGCTTTCGCGCCACGCGTGCTTTCCCCAGCGCATCCATCAACTTCCGGCCGTCGCGGCAGCCCTCGAGATAGAGGAGAATAACGTCGGTGCCGGGGTCGGCCGCGAAATAGGCGAGGCAGTCCGCGACATCGACATCGGCCTCGTTCCCGGTGCTGGCACTCGCGCTGAAGGCGAGGCCGCGATCCTGGGCCATCATGAAGCAGAGCCCGCTGAAGGCGCCGCTCTGGCTCACGAGCGCGATGCGGCCTGCAGGCCCGATCCCCTCGCGATAGGCGGGGTGGAAGCTCGCGACCGCGCGGCTGCGAAAGTCGACGATCCCCATGCAATTGGGTCCGACGACACGCATGCCCGAGCGCCGAGCGAGCGCTGTAATCTCCGTTTGCTGGAGGCGACCCTCCTCGCTCACTTCCGCAAAGCCCGAGCTGAAGACCACCGCCGCGCGCACACCTTTGGCCGCGCAATCCTTGAGCGCGGCGAGGACGCCCGCGCTCGGCAGCGCGACGATCGCGAGATCGAGCGGGCCCGGCACCTCCGCGACCCTCGAATAGGCGGGGAGCCCCTGGACCTCAGCGCTGCCGGGATTGACGGGATGGATCGCTCCGGCAAATCCGTTCGCGCGCGTGAACGCGATCGGGAGCCCGCCGATCTTCGTGGGATCGCGCGACGCCCCGATCACCGCGATCGAAGCAGGCTCGAAGATCGGCTTCAGCGAGGCGAGGTCGATGATGTGGGAGGGCATGTCCACGAGTTCCCGGTTCGTGCGTCCTTCGACGCGCTCCGGAGCGATCGCGACGAAAAAGAGGGCGGAGGATTCATGTGCCAAATAGCCTCAGCCGTGTTCCCTCAGCCCGGCCTGATCCCGTGCCCCGCCAAATCCTCGAGCGACTTCACGCGCTCGATCTCGGGGCCGAGGCGGCCCGTCAGGAAAAGGCCGAGCATGTAGAAGTCGCCGACCAGCGACCAATGCGGGTTGACGAGGGTCACGGGGCGGTTGCCTTCGAAGAGGAAATGGCCGGGTACGGCCACGCCATAGCCGACGGCGATGCCGACGAGGATCAGCCACCAAGGGCCGAGGATGGCGCCGCAGAGGATCAGCACCACGGCGCTAATGGTGCCGATGTAGTGGAAGGCTCGCGTACGCGGGTCCATGTGTGCGCGCAGGTAATAGGGCCAGAAATGCGCGAAGCCGGAGCGGGATTCCGAGACGGATGTCATGGCGGCATCCCCATGGGTTCCGCGCCCCGTCACGGCACCCTTGTCAATCGCTGCGCCGCAGCGTAAGTGATCCCCACAAAGGGCTGGCGCTGCGGTTTTTCGGGGTGGTTCATGAATCCAAGAGTAGCGGTGGTAGGCGCGACCGGCAATGTCGGGCGCGAGATGCTCAGTATTTTGGCCGAGCGAGGCTACCCTGCCGACCAAATCTCGGCCGTTGCCTCGGAGCGTTCCATCGGCGTCGAGGTCTCCTACGGTGAGGATGCCGTGCTCCAGGTCGAGGACCTCGAGCACTTCGACTTCTCGGATGTCGACATCGCGCTCTTCTCGCCGGGCGCCAAGGTCTCGGCGGTGCACGCGCCGCGCGCGGCGAAAGCGGGCGCCGTCGTCATCGACAACACCTCCTATTTCCGAATGGACCCCGACGTGCCGTTGGTGGTGCCGGAGGTGAATCCCGAGGCGATCGCGCAGTACAAGAAGCGCAACATCATCGCCAATCCCAATTGCTCCACCATCCAGATGGTGGTCGCGCTGAAGCCGCTCCACGCGCTCGCGCGGGTGAAGCGCGTGGTCGTCGCGACATATCAATCCGTTTCCGGCGCGGGCCGTGAGGCGATGGACGAGCTCTTCAACCAGACGCGCTCGATTTACGTCAACGATCCCATGGCCAAGGAGCAGTTCACGAAGCAGATCGCCTTCAACTGCATTCCCCACATCGACGTCTTCATGGAGGACGGCGCGACCAAGGAGGAATGGAAGATGGCGGTCGAGACGCGCAAGATCCTCGACCGCGACATCCAAGTGACGGCGACCTGCGTTCGCGTTCCCGTCTTCATTGGTCACGCCGAGGCGGTCAACGTCGAGTTCGAGCGGCCGATCACGGTGGAGCAGGCCCGCGCCGCGCTCAAATCGGCGCCGGGCATCAGCGTCGTCGATCACCGCGTCGACGAGGGCTACGTCACGCCGCAGGAATGTGCGGGCGAGGATCCCGTCTTCGTGAGCCGCATCCGGCGCGATCTCACGGTGCCGAACGGGCTCAACCTTTGGGTGGTTGCCGACAATCTGCGCAAGGGCGCGGCGCTCAACGCGGTGCAGATCGCGGAGATTCTGGTGAGCGAGTACCTTCAGACGGGGTCCAAGGGGAGCGACGATGGCAAACAACGGCGCCGCGCCGGCTGAATCCACCGGCGCGGTGGTGACGCCGCTGCCGCAGTTGCAGGATAATGTGCCGGAGAACGCGAAGGCGGCCTTCGTCGCCGCCGCGCAACGACATCAGGCGAGCGACAATGATGGCGCGGTCAAGCTCTACATGCGCGCCATCGAGCTCTATCCCGCCTTCGCCGACGCCTACAACAACATCGGGGTCATCCTGAGGGCACAGGAGAAGCTGTCTGCCGCAGCCGCCTGCTTTAGGCGCGCCCTCTCGATGCGGCCGGATAACGCTGCCGTGCTCTCCAATCTCGGCAACGTGCTCTGGCAGATGCTGCGCTTCGAGGAATCGGCTACGGCCTTCCGCCGTTCCGTCGAGCTCGAGCCGACCCGGCCGGAGACGCTGCACAATCTGGGCCTGCTTCTGCACAGCATGGGCGACTTTCCAGGCGCGATCGAGTGTTTCGAGAAATCGCTCGAGCACAAGGCCGGCAACGTCGACGTGCTCTGGGACCGCTCGCTCACGCGCCTCGTCATGGGCGATTTCGAGCGCGGCTGGCCCGAATACGAGATCCGCTGGCGCCTCAAGCACAATCCGCCGCGGCGCTTCGCTTTCCCGCTCTGGGAAGGGCAAGAGGATCGGCGGCTCTCGCTCCTCGTCCACCACGAGCAGGGCCTCGGCGACACCATCCACTTCTGCCGCTATCTCCCGATGGTGGCGCCCAAGGTAGGGCGGCTCGTTTTCGAGTGCCAGGCAGAGCTCGCGCGCCTCATGGGGACGCTGCCGGGCGTGGCCGAGGTGATCCCGAGCGGACGGCAGACGCCGACTTGCGATTACCATGTGCCGCTCCTCAACATCCCCCGTTACTTCAACACCACCTTCGGCAACATTCCCGCGGAAGTGCCCTATCTCCGCGCGCCCGACGGCACGATGACGCCGACGATCCAGCGGCCCGCGGGCACCAAGCTCGCGATCGGCATCGTCTGGGCTGGGAAGCCGAGCCACAACAACGACAAGAATCGCTCGACGACGCTGGAGCGCTTTCTCGCCCTCGCGGATCTGCCGGGCGTCTCGCTTTACAGCCTCCAGAAGGGGTTGCGCACTGCCGACATCCAGACGCTGGGCGCGCAGGCGCTGATCCAGGATGTAGGCTCGCGGCTCACGGATTTCGCGGAGACGGCGGCGCTTCTGCCGCAGCTCGACCTCCTCGTCAGTGTCGACACCGCCGTCGTCCATCTCGCGGGCGCGCTCGGCGTTCCCACCTTCCTGCTGATGCCCTTCACGCCGGACTGGCGCTGGCTTCGCGGCCGCGACGACACCCCGTGGTATCCGACGCTGCGTCTCTTCCGCCAGACGAAGCCACGGGAATGGGACAGCGTTTTCGACCGCGTCCGGGCGGCGGTTCAAGCGCTGCTCTGATCCGCGCCTGCACATCCGGGGTGCGGCGGACGCGGGAATCATGTAATAGCCCATGACATGGCGTGGTCGAGAGATGGGCACGGGGCCGGGCGGCGCGGCTACCATCACGGCAATCTCAGGGAAGCGCTGATCGACGCGGCGCTCGCGCTCATCCGCGAGAAGGGGCCGCTCGGCTTCACCTTCGCCGAGGCTGCGCGGTTTGCCGGCGTGAGCCAGGCCGCGCCCTATCGGCATTTCCGCGACCGCGACGAGCTCGTGGCGGAAGTGGCGCGGCGGGGCTTCGAGCGCTTCGCCGCCGGGCTCGCGGCGGCCTGGAACAGCGGCGCGCCCGATCCGATCGAGGCATTCGAGCGCCTGGGCCGCGCCTATCTCGCCTTTGCTCGCGACGAGCCAGCCTATTACGCCGCGATGTTCGAGGCGGGTATTCCGCCCGACGCCGATCCCGGGCTGCGCGAGCGGGGCGAGCGCGCCTTCGGGGTCCTGCGCGAAGCCGCCGAGAAACTCTGCGAGCGACTCCCAGCGGAGCGTCGGCCGCCGGCACTGATGGTGGGGCTCCATGTGTGGGCGCTCTCGCACGGGATCGCCTCGCTCTTCGCCCGCGGTGACCGGGGCAGGCGCGCGCTCCCGATGTCCGCGGAGGATCTGCTGGAGGCCGCGGTTCTCATCTATTTCCAGGGCTTGGGCCTCATCCCGGGCCCAGCTACCGCCCGCACCTAGGGCCGTGCCCTTGACAAGCCGACCCGCCTCCTCCAATTATGTGAATGTATATTACATTCGCACGAGGGACCCATGGGCATCGGCATCGCTCAGCGCTTGGACGACATCGGGAAGCCTGCGTGGCTCGGGCTCATGGTGTTGGGCTTCATCTTCTACTGGCCGATTGGCCTGGTAGTTCTGGCTTATCTCCTATGGAGCGGTCGAATGGCCTGTTGGAAGCACGCGTATGGCGGCGGTTGGCATTCCTATGGCGGCGAGTCACGGTGGGATCGGAGAGAGCGCTGGTTCGGTTGGCATCACCGTCACGGATCCAGTGGCAATCACGCCTTCGACGAATACCGCGCGGAGACGCTCCGGCGTCTCGAAGAGGAGCAGCGCGATTTCGTGGAATTCCTGAACCGTCTGCGCTTCGCCAAGGACAAGGCGGAGTTCGACGAATTCATTGCCGAGCGCCGCCGCCGCGCCGCGGGCCCCGAAGCGCCGCCGCAGCCGTAGTCTAGAACACGCGCTCGACCTCGAAGCGGGGCTCGCTCTCTAGGAGCGCGTCTTGCGCAGCGACGATCGCGAGCTCGGGTGAATTTCGGTGCATCGTTTCCTCCAGCACCGCGTGGATGCCGGAGGCGGTTGCGCCGAGAATCGCAGGCGCATCGGGGAGCCGCAGGAAATGCGCGAGGAAGAGCGCAGCGGTAAGGTCACCGGCGCCGTTCGCGACGATCGGGAGGCGCGGCGTCCGCACCAGCCAGCCGCCGGCCTCGGTCGCAAGGAGCGTCGCGGTCTCCGCCGAAGCGATCTCCCGCACGTCGAGGCTCGTCACGAGGATGGTGCGCGGGCCTCGGACCCGTAGCCGCTCGACCGCGACACGTGCTTCTGAGAGCGACATCACGCGCATGTCTGCCAACGTTTCAAGCTCGAAGCGATTGGGCGTCAGCAAGTCCGCGGCGGCGAGCGCGTGCTCGCGGAAGAACGCCGGGAGCTCCGCCTTGACGAAGAGCCCGCGCCCGGCATCGCCCATGACGGGATCGCAGCAATAGAGCGCGCGCGGATTGGCCCTTTTCACGCGCGCGACCGCATCGAGCACTGCGGCGCCGAGGGCGGAGGACCCGAGATAGCCCGAGAGCACGGCCTCGCAATCCGGGAAGACGCCGCGCTCCTCGATCCCCGTCAGGATCTCCGCGACGAGTGCGGGCTCCAGCACCTTGCCGCGCCAGGCGCCATAGCCGGTGTGGTTCGAGAACAGCACGGTGTCGACGCGCCAGACCTCGAAGCCCAGCCGCTCCAGCGGGAACACCGCGGCAGCATTGCCGACGCGGCCATAGGCGACGGCGGATTGGATGGAGAGGATCGCCATGGCGCCAGCATGGCCGCTCGCGGGAGATGCGTCGAGCGCCGCTGACGAAAAATGAGGCGCCAGAGACCGGCCGAAGCCGTCCCTGGCGCCTCTGGAGCCGGCAGGCGGCCCCGGCGGGCTTCGCAAGGGGGATGGTCCCCTCGGCGGCGCGCCCCGTGAAAGACGCTGCCGCGGCCGGTGGCGGGCTCCGGGTCTGAGCCCATTCGCGCCCGGGTTCGGCGCTCGGGTCATCCGCTGCCTCAGCAAGAGATCACTCCCGAGAGAGCTGTCCCCACCGGCGCGGGTCTCCGCCAAACCCCTGGCGCGGCCGACGGCTCGGGTTGAGGTCGAGCCGCTAGCACCGCCGGCCCGCCCGCCGCTTTCGCGGCGAACTCCGCGCCGTCTCCGAGGGCGTCGCGCCTGCCTCTGCCGTCCAGCAGAGGCCGCCGCATCCGCCGCCCGATTGCAGCGCTCCTGCGAGCCACGGGACGATTCTCGAAATGCGGTGCGGGTGCGACAAGTGCGCCGCCGCCTTGCCTCGCAGTTTTCTGTGCATAAGGCTGAGAGCTCTGCACAAGCGCTCCCGTTCTTTTCCCCAGTCTTCTCCACAAGCGCAGGTGCCATGCAGGGAGTGCGCGCATTCGCACAAGCGTTTGGCGCCGCGCCTGGGCTATCGTTGACGAGCAAGGTATTGAAGGTCTAGATGATCGCGCGCTGCATTCCGCGCAGCGCGGAAAAGCATTTCCCCCGGGAGGCTTGGAGCATGCCCGCAGAGCGGCCCCTGTCGCCCCACCTGCAGATCTACCGGCTGCAGCTCACCTCCGTATTGTCGATTCTGCACCGCATCACCGGCGTGGCGCTCGCGGTGGGAACGCTCTTGCTCGCGTGGTGGCTGGTGGCGCTCGCGAGCGGTGAGGACGCCTACACCGCGGCGCAAGGCTTCATCGGTTCCTGGCTTGGCAAGCTGCTGCTTCTGGGATGGAGCTTCGCGCTCTTCTTCCATCTCGCGAATGGCATCCGCCATCTCTTCTGGGATGCGGGCTACGGGTTCGAGATCAAGACTACCTATGCCTCCGGCTGGACCGTCGTCGCCGCGAGCGCGCTTCTCACGATCCTCGCGTGGGGAATCGGATTTTCCGTGATGGCGGGCTAGCGCCATGGCACGCGGACCCCTCCGTTCTCCCCTCG
Source organism: Allostellaceae bacterium (assembly GCA_035581425.1). Classification (GTDB taxonomy): domain Bacteria; phylum Pseudomonadota; class Alphaproteobacteria; order ATCC43930; family CGMCC-115725; genus DASZHJ01. The sequence goes on from DATJVP010000017.1 coordinate 42,410, forward strand.
GCCGCGCCGTCGGCCTCGGCTCCGCCAAGGAGGGCGTCGAGCACTGGTGGATGCAACGCCTGACGGCGGTGGCGCTGGTGCCGCTCGTGCTCTGGTTCGTCGCCGCGCTCCTGGGTCATCTCGGCCTCGGCTACGCCGATGCGCGGAGATGGGTGCACGCGCCGGGCGTCGCGATCCCGATGGCGCTGCTGATACTGGCGACCTTCGTTCACATGGCGCTCGGCCTACAGGTCGTGATCGAGGACTACGTCCATCGCGAGGGCACGAAGCTCGTAAGCCTCGTTTTCGTGCGCCTCGCCTGCTGGACGGTCGGCGCCGCCGCGCTCTTTGCGGTGCTGCGCATCGGCTTTGGAGGGTAGGGAATGGCGGGGGCTTATCGCATCATCGATCACGCCTACGATGTCGTCGTCGTGGGCGCGGGCGGCGCGGGGCTCCGCGCGACGCTTGGCACCACCATGGCCGGGCTCAAGACCGCCTGCGTCACCAAGCTTTTCCCGACGCGGAGCCACACCGTGGCGGCGCAGGGCGGGATCGGCGCGGCGCTCGGCAACATGGGCGACGACGATTGGCGCTGGCACATGTATGACACCGTCAAGGGCTCCGACTGGCTCGGCGACCAAGACGCGATCGAATACATGTGCCGGAACGCGATCCCCGCGGTGATCGAGCTCGAGCACATGGGCGTGCCCTTCTCGCGCACCGAGGATGGCCGCATCTACCAGCGCCCCTTCGGCGGCCACACCGTCAACTACGGCGGGCAGATGGCAAAGCGCGCCTGCGCCGCGGCCGACCGCACGGGTCACGCGATCATCCACACGCTCTACCAGCAGTGCCTCAAGCACAACGCGGAGTTTTTCGTCGAGTATTTTGCCCTCGATCTCATCATGGACGAGGGCGCCTGCCGCGGCGTCCTTGCCTGGGATCTAGCGGAGGGGACGCTGCACCGTTTCCGCGCGCACATGGTGATCCTCGCGACCGGCGGCTACGGCCGTGCCTATTTCTCCTGCACCTCCGCGCATTCCTGCACCGGGGACGGCAATGCGATGGTGCTGCGCGCGGGGCTCCCGCTCCAGGACATGGAGTTCATCCAGTTCCACCCTACGGGCATCTATGGCGCCGGCTGCCTCATCACCGAAGGCGCGCGGGGCGAGGGCGGCTATCTCACGAATTCCGAGGGTGAGCGTTTCATGGAGCGCTACGCGCCCTCCGCCAAGGATCTCGCGTCCCGCGACGTCGTGAGCCGCGCCATGACCATCGAGATCCGCGAGGGACGCGGCTGCGGACCCCAGAGGGATTACATCCTGCTCCATCTCGAGCACATCGATCCAAAGGTGCTGCACGAGCGTCTCCCCGGCATTACCGAGACCGCGCGCATCTTCTCCGGCGTCGACGTGACGAAGGAGCCGATCCCGGTGCTGCCGACCGTGCATTACAACATGGGCGGCGTCCCCACGAACTATCACGCCGAGGTCATCCACCCGACGGCCGATGATCCCGAGCGCGTGGTGCCGGGCCTCATGGCGGTGGGCGAGGCCGCCTGCGTCTCCGTCCATGGCGCAAACCGCCTCGGCACCAACTCGCTCCTGGACATCGTGGTCTTCGGCCGCGCGGCGGCGCATCGCACCGCGGAGATCGTGAAGCCCGACCAGGCGCACAAGCCGCTCGCGGCGACCGTGACGGATGCGGCCGTCGAGCGCCTCGACCGCATGCGGAATGCCAAGGGCCGTCTCAAGACCGGCGAGGTCCGGCTCCAGATGCAGCGGACGATGCAGAACGACTGCGCGGTCTTCCGCACGGCGGATACGCTGCAAGCTGGACTCCGCAAGATCCACGACATCGCGGGCTCGATGGCCGAGCATGGCATCACCGACCGCTCGCTGATCTGGAACACCGATCTCGTCGAGGCGCTCGAGCTCGAGAACCTCTTGGAGCAGGCGATCGTGAGCCTTCATGGCGCGGTCAACCGCACCGAGACCCGCGGCGCGCACGCGCGCGAGGATTTCCCGCAGCGCGACGACAAGGATTGGATGAAGCACACCATCACTTGGCTCGACGAGGCGCGGAACGTGCGCATCGGCTACCGGCCGGTGCATCTCAACACGCTCTCGAACGAAGTGCAGACCTTCCCGCCCAAGGC
>DATJVP010000018.1:0-36688 GCA_035581425.1 Allostellaceae bacterium
GACCTCGACGCCGATGTCGGTCGACCATGCCTTCACCACGGGGATCAGGAGATCGACGATCCCCTGCTGGCGCTTGCGCTCGGCGGCGTCGGGATGATGCCGCGCGCGGTCGATCGCGCCCGCTGTGAAATAGGCGAGCGCACGGGCGGCTTCCGTGAGGCTTCGCATCTCCAGCAGCATGCGACGGACGTCGCCGTGATGGACGATCGGCAAGGTGCCCTCGCCTTCGGCACCGAGCGGCTTTCCCTGCACGCGCTCACGCGCGAAGTCCCGGGCCTGCTGATAGGCGCGCTCCGCAATTGCGACGCCCTGAAGTCCGACATTGAGGCGTGCATTGTTCATCATCGTGAACATGCACTCCATGCCGCGGTTCTCCTCGCCCACGAGGTAGCCGATCGCGCCTCCGGCATCGCCGTAGGCCATGACGCAGGTCGGGCTCGCGTTGATGCCGAGCTTGTGCTCGAGGCTGACGCAGCGGAGATCGTTCCGCTTTCCGAGGCTGCCATCGGGATTGACCAGGAACTTCGGCACGATGAAGAGCGAGATGCCGCGTGTGCCCGCGGGCGCGTCGGGAAGCCGCGCCAGCACCATGTGCACGACGTTCTCGGCCATGTCGTGCTCGCCCCAGGTGATGAAGATCTTCTGTCCCGTGATCTCGTAGTGGTCGCCGGATTTGACCGCGCGCGTCCGGAGCGCGCCCACATCGGAGCCTGCCTGCGGCTCCGTCAGGTTCATGGTGCCGGTCCACTCTCCGGAGATCAATTTCGCGAGATAAAGCCGCTTCTGCTCCTCCGAGCCATGCGTCTGCAGCAACTCGACCGCGCCAATGGTGAGCATCGGGCAGAGCGAGAAGCTCAGGTTGGCCGCGGTCCACATCTCCAGCACCGCCGTCGAGACGAGCTGCGGCAGGCCCTGGCCGCCGAAATTGGGATCGAACGGCAGCGAGTTCCAGCCGCCCTCGACGTAGCTGCGATAGGCTTGCGTGAAGCCCGGAGGCGTGCGCACGACACCGTTCTCGAGGCGGCTGTGCGTGCGGTCGCCGACCGCGTTGAGCGGTGCCACCACGTCGTGCGCGAGCTTGCCGGCTTCCTCGAGTACCTGGTCGACGAGATCCGGCGCCGCTTGCTCGCAGCCCGGCAGCGCCGCGATCTCGCGCAAGCCCGCGATCTCCGTGAGCGCGAAGCGCATGTCCGCGAGAGGCGCCGTGTAGTCGGACATGATGCCGGTCCGCGTTGTTGTTTGTCGCGCGATCCTAACGAATCGGCACGCGCTGTCCAGGCTACGGCGGGCACACCCGATAGAGGCCTTTCCTCCCGGGCGGGGCCGCCTATGATGGGCTGCGGAGGTAGGAGGATCGGGATGAGCTGGCAGCCCGCACAAGAGCCTCGAGCCGCGCCCGGCTTGGGAACCGCGATCGAGATGGTGATCGTTCCGCGCATGCGCGACCTCGGTGGCTTCGAGGTGCGGCGCGTGCTGCCCGCGGGCGAGCGGCGCATGGTCGGCCCCTTCATCTTCTTCGATCAGATGGGGCCGGTGACGCTCAAGGCCGGTGCAGGGATCGACGTGCGACCGCACCCGCATATTGGCCTCGCCACGGTTACCTATCTCTTCGAGGGCGAGTTGCAGCACCGCGACAGCCTCGGCAGCGTGCGGGTGATCCGGCCCGGTGACATCAACTGGATGACCGCGGGCCGCGGCATCGTGCATTCCGAGCGCACGCCGGAGGCGACGCGGATGGCGCCGTCTCGGCTCTTCGGCATCCAGTCCTGGGTAGCACTGCCGCGCGCACAGGAAGAAATCGAGCCGAGCTTCGTCCACCACGCCGGCGATACGCTCCCGGTGATCGATGCCAAGGGCGTGCGTATACGCCTGATCGCGGGAGCGCTGCACGGGGCGCGCTCGCCGGTCGCAACGCTGAGTCCGATGGTCTATGCGGATGCGACGCTCTCAGCAGGTGCCCGCCTCACTGTGCCGGCCGAGCATTCCGAGCGTGCACTCTATGTCGTCGAAGGTGTGATCGATGTCTCCGGGCGCTCCTTCGGCGTAAGCCAGCTCCTGGTGCTGCGCCGCGGCATCGAAGTGGCGGTGACGGCCTCGGAGGGGGCTCGGCTGCTGATCCTCGGCGGCGAGCCCATCGACGGTCTCCGGCACATCTGGTGGAATTTCGTCTCGAGCTCGACCGACCGCATCGCGCAGGCGAAGGCGGACTGGAAGTCCGGCCGCTTTCCCTCCGTTCCCGGCGAGACCGAGTTCATTCCGCTGCCGGAGTGATGGGCCTCAGAGCTCGAAGATCTTCCCGGGGTTCATGAGATTCTCGGGGTCGAGCGCCCGCTTTAGCGTGCGCATCAGGTCGAGGGCGACGGCGGGCTTGAAGCGCGGGAGCTCGTCGCGCTTGAGGATGCCGACCCCATGCTCCGCGCTGATCGATCCGTTCATCTCACGGACGATGCCGTGCACGAGCTCGTTCACCTCGTGCCGCCGCGCCATGAAGGCTGCGGTGGGAGCGGGGTCGGCCTTGTAGTCCGGGCGCGCAGGCTCGCTCACGTTGAAATGGATATTGCCGTCGCCGACGTGTCCAAAGGCGAGGGGGCGGCAATGCGGAATGCGCGCGACGACGGCCGCGATGAGCCGCTCGATGCAATCGGCGACGCGGCTCACGGCGACGGAGACGTCGTGCTTGATGCTGCCGCCCTCATGCTTTTGCGCCTCGACCATGCCCTCGCGGATGCGCCAGAGCTGTAGGCCCTGCTGTGCACTTGCGGCGAGCGAGCCGTCCTCGATGAGGCCCGCTTCGATCATCTCGTCGAGGAAGGTCTCGACCCCTTCCCTCAGCTTCCCACCGGGACGGCTAGAGGTGACCTCGAGCAGCACGTACCAGTCGTGCGGGCGTTGCAGTGGATCGGGGACGCCCGCGACGTGGCGCATCGCGAAGTCGAGTCCGATGCGTGGGATGAGCTCGAAGGCCGTGAGTTGATCGCCGCTCGCGGCACGCGCACGGGCGAAGAGCTCCATTGCGTCGCGCGCGCGCTTGAGGCCGAGGAAGGCGGTCTCGATCTCCCGCGGGCGCGGGAAGAGCTTCAGCGTCGCTGCGGTGATGACACCAAGTGTGCCCTCCGCGCCGATGAAGAGATGCTTGAGGTCGTAGCCGGTGTTGTCCTTGCGCAGCACGCGGAGCCCATCCCAGACGCGTCCATCTGGCAGCACTACCTCGAGGCCGAGGCAGAGATCGCGCGCGTTCCCGTAGCGCAGCACCTGAATTCCGCCGGCATTGGTGGAGAGGTTGCCGCCGATCTGGCAGCTTCCCTCTGCGCCGAGGCTCAGCGGGAACAAGCGATCGACGCCCTCGGCCGCTTTCTGGATTTCCGCGAGGATGCAGCCGGCCTCGGCGGTCACGGTGAAGTCGATGGGATCGATCGCGCGAATGCGATTCATGCGCCCGAGACTCAAGACGATGCTGCGGCCATCCTTGCCGGGCACGGCACCGCCGCAGAGTCCGGTGTTCCCGCCCTGCGGCACGATCGGAATTCGAGCGGCATGCGCGAGCCGCACGACCTCCGAGACCTCCGCGGTATTGGCGGGCCGGACCACGAAGCGCGCGGCGCCGTGATACATGCCGCGGGTCTCGACGAGATAGGGCTCGATCTCCTCCACGCCCTCGACGATGCCCTTGGGCCCCACGGCCGATTTTATGGCTGCGAGCGCGGTCTCGCCGGACTCGTTCACCTCATCGCTCCCTTGGACGCAGTTGACCAAAGGCATCTAACGCGCCGGCGGCTCGGAAGAAAAGCGCTAGTGCGTATCGAGACAATTGGGCTCGATTCCGGGCTCGGCCTTCAGCTTCGCGGCGCTGCAGCACGGCGCAAGCGGTCATTGATCGCGACCCCGAGCCCGCGCTCTGGGATCGCCATTACGGCGATGCCGGTGAAATCCGGCCGGTCGAGCGCCCTGAGGCTCGAGAAGAGATTGGCCGCAGCCTCTGTGAGATCGCCGGATCGCGAGAGCCAGCGCGTCTCCGCGAAGCCATCCGGCGCGGCATCGGGTCCGAAGGCGAGGAGAGCCTCGCCGGGTCGCGCCTCCGTCACGTCGAGCCGCAGCGGCAGGTGCGGGGCGTAGTGGCTCTCCAGCATCCCCGGCGAGCGCGGGGCAGCGTCTGTCGATTGCGGGGTTACGACCGGGCCGATCAGCGCAGCGAGGTCCTCGCGCGTGACGGCACCGGGGCGGAGCAAGGTCGGCGTCGCCTCGGTGAGATCGAGCACGGTGGACTCGATCCCAAGGATCGCGGAACCTCCGTCGAGAACGGCCGCGATGCGGCCGCCGAGCTCCTCGAGGACGTGCGCGGCGTCAGTGGGGCTCACACGTCCGGACCGGTTGGCGCTGGGGGCGGCGAGGGGGCGGCCGGTCTTTCGCAGGAGGGCGAGCGCGAGCGGATGAGCGGGCATGCGGATCGCGAGCGTTTCGAGCCCCGCGCTCGCGAGGAGAGAAACCGAGCAATTCCGTGCCCGCGGCAGGACCAGGCTCAGCGGCCCCGGCCAGAACCGCTCGGCGATCTGCTCGGCGCGTGCATCGAAGACCGCGAGCGCCCGCGCCGTCGCGAGGTCGGGCACGTGCACGATCAGTGGATTGAATCGGGGCCGGCCCTTTGCTGCGAAGATCCCAGCCACTGCGTGATCGTTCGTGGCATCGGCGCCGAGGCCGTAGACCGTCTCGGTTGGAAACGCCACCAATTCGCCCGCGCGCAGGAGACGCGCCGCTTCGGAAACCTGCTCCGGCGAAAGAATGCGGGTCATCCCGCGCCGCGGGCGATGAAACCGCCGTTGAGGAAGCCCGGCTTGCCATAGCGAAACGGCGCGCCGTCGTGCGTCGTCATGCTGCCGCCTGCGGCTTCCAGGACCGCCTGCCCGGCGGCTGTGTCCCATTCCATGGTGGGGCCGAAGCGGGGATAGAGATCGGCCTCGCCCGCTGCGATGAGGCCGAACTTGACGGCGCTGCCGGAAACGCGGGTCTTCGGCGCCTCCAGTCCCGCGAGGAACTCCGTGAGTTTCGGCGCATTCTCGTGCGAGCGGCTGTGGACGACGATGGCGCCGTGCTTCGGGACGCGGCGCACCGCGATCGGCTCGGAGGGGGCGGTGCCGTGCTGGCGCGCCGCGGTGCCAAGGCCAGCGGCGGAGAAAGTCACTCCCAGGGCTGGAACGTGCACCACGCCCAGCACCGGGCGCCCCTCCTCGACTAGGGCAATGTTGACGGTGAACTCCCCGTTCCGCGCGATGAATTCCTTCGTGCCATCGAGGGGGTCGACGAGCCAGAAGCGCGCCGGCGCATGTCCCGGCAGCCCCTCGCGCTCCGCGGTCTCCTCGGCGACCACGGGAATTCCCGGCGCCTCGCGCGCGAGGAGTTCCACGATGATGGCCTCCGCGCGCTCGTCGGCCTCGGTAACGGGCGACGCATCGGCCTTGCGACGGACGTCAGGCGCTCCCGCGGCGTTGTAGACATCGAGGATGGCAACACCCGCGCGCAGCGCCGCACGCTTCGCTGCATCGAGGAGCGGGCGAAGATCGCTCGCGCTCACTCGGCCGCGCGGGGCGTCCGCGCCTGCCGGATCGCCTCCCAGATGCGCCGAGGGGTCGCGGGCATGTCGATGTGCTCGATGCCGTATTCCGAGAGCGCGTCCACCACCGCATTGATGACCGCGGGCGGCGCGCCGATTGCGCCGGCCTCGCCGGCACCTTTGATCCCCAGCGGGTTCGACGTGCAGAGCTCTACATTGTAGTCGAACTCGATCGCCGGGAGATTGTCCGCGCGCGGCAAACAGTAATCCATGAACGAGCCCGTAACGAGCTGGCCCGATTGCGCATCATAGACGCAGGCCTCCAGCAGCGCCTGGCCCACGCCTTGCGCGATGCCGCCGTGAACCTGGCCCGCAAGGAGCAGCGGGTTCACGACCCTGCCGAAATCGTCGACGACGAGATAGCGGAGGACCGCGACGCTCCCGGTATCGGGATCGATCTCGACCTCGCAGACGTGGCAGCCATTGGGAAAGGTCGAGGCCGGCGGCGTGAACTGGGCGGACTCGTCGAGACCGGGGTCGACGCCCGACGGCAATTGGCTCGAATCGAACGAGGCCTTCGCGACGTCCGTGATGCTCACGCGCCTGTCGGTGCCCGCGATCGAGAAGACACCGTCAGCGAACTCGATGTCCGCTTCGGCGGCCTCGAGCTTCTGCGCGGCGATCTTGCGGCCCTTGGCGATGATCTTCTCGGCCGCGCGTGCAATGGCGCCGCCGCCGATCGGCAGCGAGCGCGAGCCGCCGGTGCCGCGGCCGAAGCTCACGGCGTCGCTGTCGCCCTGCAGCATGCGGATGCTCTCGAAGGGCACGCCCAGCTTCTCCGCGACGACCTGCGCATAGGCGGTCTGGTGTCCTTGGCCCGAAGATTGCGTTCCGATTAGGAGGGTAAGCTCGCCGCTTGAATCAAAGCGCAGCTCCGCCATGTCGCCCTCGCCGCCGCCACATTCCTCGATGTAGGTAGCGAAGCCGAAGCCGCGGAGCTTGCCTTTCGCCAGAGCGTCCGCACGCCGCTTCGCGAAGCCCGCGCGGTCGGCAGCCTTGAGCGCGTCCTCCATGTTGCGCTGGAAGTTGCCGCTGTCGTAGGTGCGGTCGAGCGCGGTCGGGAAGGGCATCTGCTCCGGCTTGATGAAGTTGCGCCGGCGGAGCTCCGCAGCATCGATCTTGAGCTGCTTTGCCGCGTGATCGACCAGCCGCTCGAGGATGTAGGCGGCCTCGGGCCTGCCGGCACCGCGATAGGCGTCGATCGGCGTGGTGTGGGTATAGACGCCTTGAACGCGGATCACGACGGCGGGTGTCTGATAGACGCCGGCGTGCATGGCGCTTCCCGCGCCCGTCGGAATGAAGGTGCTGTAGAGTGAGAGATAAGCCCCCATGTTCGCGACGATATCGACCCGGAGCGCCAGGAACTTGCCGTTCTCATCGAGTGCCAGTTCCGCCTCGGTGACGTTGTCGCGGCCGTGCGTGTCCGTGACGAAGGCGTCGCCGCGCTCGCCGACCCAGCGCACGGGGCGGCCGAAGCGCTTTGCCGCGTAGAGCACGAGCACGTGCTCGGGATAGACGAAGAGCTTCATGCCGAAGCCGCCGCCGACATCGGGCGTCACCACGTGGATGCGATGTTCCGGCACCTTGAAGACCGCGCCGGCGAGCACTCCGCGCAGCGAGTGTGACCCTTGGCTAGAGGTGTAGAGGTGATAGCGCTCCTCGCCCTCCTGGTAGTCGCCGATCGCGACCCGCGCCTCCATGGAATTGACGATGAGGCGGTTGTTGACGACTTTCAGCAACACGCGATGCTTTGCCTTCGCGAAGCCGGCGTCGACGGCCTTGCGCCTGCCCACCTCCCAGTCGAAGCAAAGGTTGCTCGGGAGATCGTCCCAGACGCGCGGCGTCTTCGCATCGAGCGCGCCGACGGTGTTCGCGACGGCGGGCCGCACCTCGTAGTCGACCTCGATGAGCTCCGCTGCATCGCGCGCCTCTGCAAGGCTCTCCGCCACCACCATCGCGATGGAATCGCCGACATGGCGAACCTTGTCGGTGGTCAGGGCCTTCCGCGCCGGAAGCTTCGCCTCGCTGCCGTCGCGGTTCGCGATCGGCGTGAGGCAGGGAATGGGGCCCACGCCATCGCGGTCGAGATCGGCGCCGGTTACGACGCCGATGACGCCTGGCGCCTTCGCCGCTGCCGCGGTGTCAATCTTGCGGATGCGCGCATGCGCGTGCGGCGAGCGCAGGATGTAGGCGTAGGCTTGACGCGGCAGGACGATGTCGTCCGTGTAGCGCCCGCGTCCCGTGATGAAGCGGCGGTCCTCGCTGCGTCGGACCGGTTGTCCCATTCCGAACTGTGGCATAGGGCGGCTCTCGCTCGTGTGGCGGCCAAGGAAACCGGCGTTAAGATAGGGGCAGGCAAGGGCGCGCACCAACCCCATTTTTTTGGAGCCCAGGTCACGGCATGTGTGGGCGATATCTCCTGAAATCCCCGGTCGACGCGCTGAAGCGCGCCTTCGGCTTCGTCGAGCAGCCGAACCTGATGCCGCGCTACAACATCGCGCCGACACAGGATGCGCCGGTCCTGCGCCAGCGCCGCGAACCCAAGGGCGAGCGCACACTGCAGATGTTGCGCTGGGGTCTCGTACCCTCATGGGCGAAGGACACCAAGATGGGTGCGAAGCTCATCAATGCCCGCTCCGAGAGCGTCGCGGAGAAACCCTCCTTTCGCTCTGCCTTTCGACGCCGGCGCTGCCTCGTGCCAGCCGACGGATTCTACGAGTGGCGCGCCGAGGGAACGCACAAGCAGCCCTACCTGATCGCGCGCCGCGACCGCGCTCCCTTCGCGTTTGCGGGTCTCTGGGAGCGGTGGACACCCCAGAAGGGCGATGCCATCGACAGCTTTACGATCGTCACGACCGAGGCGAATGCGCTGCTGCGGCCGCTGCATCAGCGCATGCCCGTGATCCTCGCGCCCGAGGATTACGGCCGCTGGCTCGATCCCGATGCGGTGGAAGGGGACCTTCTGCAGCTCCTCAAGCCCGCGCCGGAGGAGTGGCTGGGCTACGCTCCCGTAAGCGCGCGGGTGAACGCCGCTTCCGTCGACGATGCGGCGCTGATCGAGACGACCGGCGCGGAGACCGTCGCCGCCTAGCTCGCTTTCAGGACTTTCGTGCGTCCGCGACCAGCTTACGCAGCGTGGCCACGTCGACCGCCCCCGGCGTCATGGTGTCGCCGATGATGAGGGCGGGTGTCCCCTTGATGTCCAGACCGTCGGCGAGCGAGTAGTTCTTCTTGATCAGAGCCTCGATCTCCGGCGAATTCATGTCAGCCTTAATCCTGGTCATGTCGAGGCCGGCATCTTCCGCGGTCTTCAGGATCACGGCCTCGTTGATCTGGCCCTTGGTACTCATCATCGCGGCGTGAAAGCGCAGGTATTTGTCGTTGCCCTGGCGCGCGGCTGCGAGCGCCACGCGGCTCGCGATCAGCGAGTCCGGCCCGAGGATCGGGAATTCCTTGTAGACAATTCGGAGATTCGGATCCTCCTTGATGAGCGCCTCGAGCCCCGGCTCCATCTGCTTACAGTAAGGGCACCGGTAATCGAAGAACTCGACGATGGTCACGTCGCCCTTGGGATTGCCGCCGACGGGCGAGGTCGGATCGTTCAAGATCTCGTCGCGGCGCTTCGCGATCTCGGCTTTCGCCTCCGCCGCCTCCTGCGCCTTCTCCGCCTCCTGTCCGGCCTTGAGGGCCTCGATCACGACTTCGGGATGCTTGATGAGATAGTCGTGGATCACCTGCTCGATCGCTTCGCGGTCGGCGGGTTTCATCTGGTCGGCGGCGTGGCCGGAGGCGAGCGGAAGAGCGCCCGCGAGCAGGACGAGGATTGCGGCGGGTAGGAAGGTGCGAAGACGCATCGGAATTTGCTCGGGCTCAGTGAAGGTCGCGGGCATCATGCGTCATCACGGTGCAGCCGGCAATGCCGGCACGCTAGCGCGGCACCTTACGCTGAGCTTCGAGCTTGATGTCTTCCGCGCGCAGGCGGCCCGGAGAGCCCGCCGGCAATAGCTGGATGGCGCGCTCGGCCTCCTGACGTGCCATGGAGCGATCGCCTTGCGCCATCGCCTGCTCCGCGAGCGCCAGCGCGCTGTTGCCGAGGTCGCCGCCGCGGCCGTAGGCGATCGCGAGAAGCCGCCAGGTCTCGGGATTGCGGCTCTCGTAGCGGTCCGCGGCAAGAAGCTGGGCGAGCGCGTCGCGGTTGAGCGAGGCGTCCTCGGTCTCGAGCTCGACCTGCGCGAGCTCGACCCGCAGCAAGGCCGTATCCGGCGCGAGCTGGACGGCCTTCTTATAGGGCGCGACCGCATCGCGCACGTGGCCGTTCTCGAACAGCATCTGTCCCTTGAGCTCGTAGAAATAAGGGTTGTTCGGCTCCTGCTTGATGAGCCCATCGATGAGCGGTACCGCCCGGTTGAGGTCGGGAATTCGATAGTAGGAGATCGCCCGTGCATAGCGCGCGGCGACAGAATTGTCGGTCTCGGGATAGTCGCGGATGGCAGCGCCCGGCGGCTGCAGAAAGGCATCGAGCTTCGCTTTCATGCGCTTGTGCAGCTCGACCCACTCCGGGGGATCCGGCGTGTCGGAATAGGGCGAATTCTTGACGTGCTCAGCGATGTAATCGATGCGTTGGGTGGTGAGGGGATGCGTGCGAAGGTAAGGCACCTCCTTGATGCCCGCGAGCAGCTCCTGCTGCTGCAGAATCTGGAAGAATTCGAGGAGGCCGCGCGCGGATTGGTGCGTGCGATCCAGGAACCGCAGACCCGCCTGGTCGGCCTGTGCCTCTTGCGCGATCGAGAAGCGCAGGAAGGAGCGAAGGCCGGGGTCCTGACCCTCGCCCCCACCTCCTCCGCCGCCACTGCCGCGCGCCGCGGCGACCGCGGCGGCACTTACGACCATGGCGATGATGCTCTTGATGGAGGCATCGCGCAGCGCTTCTTCCGTGCGGATCAGATGGCCGCCCGCGATGTGTCCGGTCTCGTGCGCGACGATGCCGATGAGCTGATTGGGCCGCTGGCTGCGGATGATGGTGCCGGTATTGATGAAGATGTTCTGGCCGCCCGCGACGAAGGAGTTGAGGCTGGGATCGTTAACGATGTAGATGTGTACCGCGTCGGGATCGAGGCTGGCGGCCCTCAGGATCGGCGTGTAGTAGGTCCGCAGGATAGTCTCGATCTCGGCATCCCGAATGTAGCCGGGATCCTGATCGGCCCAGGCGGCGCGGTCCGCAAGGAAAAGAACGAGCAGTGCGCCAAGCAAACGGCTGAGAATGCGAGCCACGGAAATCCTTCCCGTCGATGGCTGTCACAACATGGGGTCTGCCACCGGCCCGCGTCAATGCGGCGCGTTGGGACCCATATCTGGATCATAGGGCGATGACGCTCAAAGCTTCCACTCGCGGGGGTATACCTCCCTTTATCGTCATGGACGTGATGCGCGCCGCGGCCGAACGCGCGGCGAGCGGCGCCGATGTCCTCCACCTCGAGGTCGGGCAGCCCTCAACGCCCGCGCCTTCGGGCGTGATCGCGGCGGCCGAGCGGGCGCTCAGGGGCGACATTCTGGGTTACACCGACGCGCTCGGAGTTCCCGCGTTGCGCGAGGCGCTCGCGCGACACTACCGGGAGCGGCACAATATCGATGTCGATCCCCAGCGCGTCGTCGTGACCACGGGCTCCTCGGGCGCCTTCTTGCTGAGTTTCCTCGCGGCCTTCGATGCGGGCGACCGCATCGGCCTCGCAACGCCCGCTTATCCCGCCTACCGGAACATCCTGAAGGCGCTCGACCTCGTCCCCGTCGAGCTCGAGGCTGGGCCCGCCGAGCGCTACCAGGCGACCGTGGACCTCGTGCGCCGCGCGCCGCTCGACGGTCTCATCGTCGCGAGTCCGGCCAATCCCACGGGTACGATGTTGCGTGCGGAGGAGCTCGCGGACCTCGCGCGTTACTGCGAGACCGCGGGCATTCGTCTCGTCTCCGACGAGATCTATCACGGCATCGGCTATGGCCCCGAGGAAGCGACGGCGCTCGCGTTTTCGCAGTCCGCGATCATCGTCAACAGCTTCTCGAAGTACTTCTCGATGACGGGCTGGCGGCTTGGCTGGATGGTCGTGCCCATGAGCCTGTTGCGCGCCGTCGAGTGCCTCGCGCAGAATTTCTTCATCTCGCCGCCGGCACTCTCGCAGCATGCCGCGCTCGCGGCCTTCGAATGCCGGGAGGAGCTCGACCGCAACGTCGCACGCTACCGCGAGAACCGAGATCTGCTCCTCGCGGAATTGCCCAAAGCTGGCTTCGATCGGTTCGCGCCTGCTGACGGCGCCTTCTACCTCTATGCGGATGTCGGGCATCTCACCAATGACAGCGCGGAGTTCTGCCGGCGCATGCTGCACGACATCGGCGTCGCGGTGACGCCCGGGATCGATTTCGATCCCGGACGCGGTCGCGGCACGCTACGGATTTCCTTCGCGGGCTCGACCGCCACCATGGCCGAGGCCGCGCGGCGGCTCAAATCCTGGCGTCGCTAAGCGCGCGGATTTGCCCCCTCAGCCCTGAGTGAGGCGGCCCCACCAGCCGCGCCGCGGCTTCGCCGGACGCTCCGAGACGGTGATCGGCGGCGGCACGTTGACGGCGCCGGCCGCTGTCTGCTCAGGCTCCGCCGGGGGAGGTGGGGCAGGAGGCGCGACCTCCGCGGCCGCAACTGCCGGTGCCGGCGGCTCGGGCTCACGCACCGCCATAGGCACCTCCGGAGCCGGGGTCCAGGCGTGTGCCTCGTGTGCGCGCGGCGCCTCGGTCGGATGCTCGGCGGCGGTGAACGGCGCCTCTGGCTCGTGCTCCTCGTGGAAATCCTGCGGATGGAACTCGGACTCGGGATGCCCCGCCTGGTGCGGCGCATACTCGCCGGCCTCGCCGTGACCGCGCCGCCGCCGCCGGCCGCCTCGCCGACCGCGCCGCCGTCGGCGCCTGCCCTGGGCATCGCCGTCGCCGTGCGACGCGTTGGCATCGGGTGCCGCCTCGCCGGGATGCTCGCCATCGGTTCCGACGCTCTCCGCTGCCGCCTCCCCGCTCGCGATCTCCTCCGCGACAAGGTCCTGTGCCTCGGCGAAAGCCCGATGCTCCTGCACCGGAGCAGGGGACAGTGGTGCCTCGCGGCCGTCCTCGCCTCCGACACGCCGACGGCGCCGGCGGCGTCGGCGGCGTCCGCCACGTCCTTCCTCGCCGCCATGGCCGCCGCGGGGCTCGCGCTCCTCGGAGCGTTCCATGTGAGTCTCGCCGCCTTCGGCAGCCTCGCTCACCTCCGTAACGGGCTCCGTCGTCTCGGTCTCGACCTCGGTCTCGAGCGTATCGTCTGCCTCGTCCTCCTCGTCGGCGTAGCTCGGCGCCTGCGTCGCAAGCGGAGGCAGCGCCGCGAGCTCCTCGGGCGTCAGCGCGCGCACGCGCTCGAGCCGCATGTTCGGGGGGATCAACGTGTCGTCGCTGGTGATCGCTACGCGGAAGTGGTAGCGCTGCTCGGCTTCCGTGAGCGCCGCACGCTTCTGATTGAGGATGTAGAGCGCGACGTTTGCAGGCACAGCGACCGAAATCTCGGCCGAGCGGCGCCGCATCCCTTCCTCCTCGATCGCGCGGAGGACGTGGAGTGCCGTCGACTCCGTCGAGCGGATATGGCCCGTGCCGCCACAATGCGGGCAGGGCTGGGTCGAGACCTCGACGATCGAGGGGCGGAGGCGCTGGCGCGAGAGCTCCAG
This sequence comes from Allostellaceae bacterium, assembly GCA_035581425.1. GTDB lineage: Bacteria > Pseudomonadota > Alphaproteobacteria > ATCC43930 > CGMCC-115725 > DASZHJ01. The sequence continues at coordinate 13,333 of DATJVP010000018.1, forward strand.
CAGGCCGAAGGCACTGATCCGACCCACCTGGATACGCGCGCGGTCGTGCTTCATCGCCTCCTTGAGGCGACGCTCCACCGTCACCTGGTTGCGATGCTCCTCCATGTCGATGAAGTCGATCACGATGAGCCCCGCGAGGTCGCGGAGCCGGAGCTGGCGCGCGATCTCCTCGGCAGCCTCGCAATTGGTCTTGAGCGCGGTCTCCTCGATGTTGCGCTCGCGCGTCGCGCGGCCGGAGTTCACGTCGATCGCGACCAGCGCCTCGGTCTGGTTGATGACGATGTAGCCGCCGGAGCGGAGCTGCACCACCGGCGAATGGATCGCGTCGATCTGGCTCTCGACCTGGAAGCGCTGGAAGAGCGGGATCGTGGGGTCGCGGTAATTGTGCACGCGCTTGGCGTGGCTCGGCATCAGCATCCGCATGAAGGACTTCGCGGATTTGTAGCCTTCCTCGCCCTCGACGACGATCTCGTCGATGTCGCGCGCATAGAGGTCGCGGATCGCCCGCTTGATCAGGTTGCCCTCCTCGTAGATGAGGGCGGGCGCGGTCGATTTGAGCGTGAGCTCGCGAATCTCGTCCCAGAGCCGGATCAGGTACTCGAAGTCGCGCTTGATCTCGGCCTTCGAGCGCTCGCTGCCTGCGGTGCGCACGATGACGCCCATGCCCTCCGGCACCTGCAGATCCTCGACCAGCTCCTTGAGGCGCTTGCGGTCCGAAGCGCTGGTGATCTTGCGGGAGACGCCGCCGCCACGGTCGGTGTTCGGCATCAGCACGCAATAGCGTCCTGCGAGCGATAGATAGGTCGTGAGCGCCGCACCCTTGTTGCCGCGCTCCTCCTTCGTCACCTGCACCAGCATGATCTGCCGGCGCTTAACCACTTCCTGGATCTTGTAGGGCCGATAGCGCCGCGCGCGTTGGCGGCTTGCCTCCTCGATCTCGTCGCCGCCGAGCGTCTCGATGATCTCGGGCGGAGGCGCCTCGACGACGGCCGCGGCCTCGCCCGATACGACCGCTGCGGCCTCCTCGGCGAAAGGCGAGGGCGCCTCGGCCATATCGTCCGCGAGCGGCGCCGCGGCCGGCTCGATGCTCGGGGGCTCGTCGCGGAGTGTCGGCGCCTCGATCCGCGCGATCGCGACGGTGGGGAAGGGCGGCTCCTCCAGCGGGAGCACGATCGCCGGGGGCGGCTCGGACGCAGGCGGCGGGCTTTCGATCGCTTCTCCGCTCGTTAACTCCTGCCTGACTTCGCCCGGACCTGGAATTTCCGGAATTGCCTCCCCATTGGTCTCGGGCGCAGCGGCCTCGTGTGGCGCCTCCGAGGTCTCCCCGGGGAATGCGTGTTCCCCTGCAGGCACCGACTCGGACCCCATCTCCGCGTCGCTCTCGGCATCGATCTCCGAGGGCAGGCGGCCGCGCTCGCGGAGCGGCGGATGGAACCGCTCGGGCGGCCGATCGCCGACGGGGATACGGTAGTAGTCGGAATGGATCTCGCTGAAGGCGAGGAAGCCGTGGCGGTTGCCGCCGTAGTCGACGAAAGCCGCCTGTAGCGAGGGCTCTACCCGCGTGACTTTCGCGAGGTAGATGTTGCCCTTGATCTGTTTCTTGATTGAGGTCTCGAAGTCGAATTCCTCGAGACGGTTACCACTGAGAACGACGACCCGGGTCTCCTCCGGGTGCATCGAGTCGATAAGCATGCGTTTGGCCATGGGGGCATTACTCCGGAGCGCACCGGCGAGTCCGCGCGAATTACGGATCGCGGCGCTGTCTCGGTAAATGCGAAGCCGGCAATGCTCCCGGGTGCTCCGTCGGACGGTGTCGACATCGAATCGATTGCCATGGAGGGTTCGGTCGGATTTGCCTTTTGCGCCCGGCGTGGCCAGGCTGGCTTCGGGGTTTCGTGACGACCAGACGGTCGCTAGCGCCCCAGACGGGAAACGGTGGCGTGTTCGGTCAACGCCAAGCTCAGAAATCCCGCCGCGACGCCGTCCGGGGACTTGGGGCCACCCGAGACAGACCGCGGTATTTCGCAGGGCAACAATACAAGCGGCAACGGGGAACCACAATCGGTTCTTGCGGGAGCTGGACCAATTCCCCCCGGAGGCCGGGAAGGCTATAGACCTCCTCCCCGCGCTTAACCTCTCGGTAGAGTGCGTCCCTTAGTTTATCGCCCTAATGACGCCATAAACGCACTAGCTTAATTGGGTGTAGAATTCCCTGAGGAAGCCGCCGCGATCGCCATGAGAATTCTGAAGTTCCTCTTCGGCCTGGGCTTGGGCCTCGGCTTGCTCGGGGCCGCCTTCTTCGCGCTCACCCTCTGGTATTTCAACCGCGATCTGCCGGATTACTCGCAGCTCGCGGATTACCAGCCGCCGATCGTGACGCGCGTGATGGCGAGCGACGGCCGCCTCATGGCGGAATACGCGACCGAGAAGCGTGTCTTCGTTCCCGTCAAATCGATGCCGCCTTTGCTTATCAAGGCCTTCCTCGCGGCCGAGGACAAAAATTTCTACAGCCACCCCGGCATCGACCTCATGTCGGTGATACGCGCCGCGGTGACGGACGTCGCGCGTCTCCACCAGAACCGGCGACCCGTCGGCGCCTCCACGATCACGCAGCAGGTCGCAAAGAACTTCCTTCTCGGAAACGAAATCTCGCTGAGCCGCAAGATCAAGGAGGCGCTCCTCGCGCTCAAGATGGAGCGCGCGCTCTCCAAGGACCGCATCCTCGAGCTCTACATGAACGAGATCTATCTCGGCGGGGGCAATTACGGGGTGGCGGCGGCGGCGCTCAACTACTTCGACAAATCCCTGGACGAGCTCACGGTGGGCGAGGCGGCGTTCCTCGCGGCGCTGCCGAAGGCGCCAAACAACTACAACCCCGACCGTCATCCCGAGGCCGCAAAGGAGCGCCGGGACTGGGTGCTCGATCGCATGGTCGAGGCCGGATTCATCACTCCGGCGGAGGCGCAGGAGGCTAAGGCCGAGCGGATCGCCATTAGGAAGCGCGACGAGACTCAGCTCGTCAGGGCCGACTACTTTTCCGAAGAGGTTCGTCGCCAGCTCCTCGCGCAGTACGGCGACAAGGAACTCTATCAGGGCGGCCTATCGGTGCGCACGAGCCTCGATCCGCAATACCAGCTTCTGGCGGACCAGGCACTCAAGCACGGCCTCGTCTCCTACGACCGCCGGCATGGCTATCGCGGAGCCATCGACCATCTGCAGGTGGACCTCGGGGCGGATTGGGGCAAACGGCTCGCGGCGATGGGCCTGCCCGCTGGAGCGGCCGAGATGGGCTGGCGGCTTGCGGTGGTGATCAGCGTCGATGCCGATGGCGCGACGATTGGCCTCACCGATCAGACGACCGGAAGGATTCCCTTCAGCGAGCTCAAATGGGCGCGCAAGCCGCTCGAGGATGCGCGCGTGGGAAATCCGCCGCGCAATCCCGCGGAGGTGTTGTCTGCCGACGACGTGATCCTCGTCGAGCCCGTGAAGGCCGAGGTCGTGCCACCGAAGCCTACCAATTCGCGCGCCCCGGCGCCCGCGCCGCAGCCGGCTCCGCAGCCCGCGTTGCCCCTCTTCGGGCTTCGGCAGATCCCCGCGATCTCCGGCGCGATCATCGTGATGGATCCGCATACGGGCCGCGTCCTCGCGATGTCCGGCGGTTTCAGTTACGAGATCAGCCAGTTCAACCGCGCGACCCAGGCCCGGCGGCAGACCGGCTCGGCGATCAAGCCCTTCGTCTACATGGCAGCCCTCGATCACGGCTTCACGCCGTCCTCGATCGTCGAGGACGCGCCGCTCTCCGTCGACCAAGGGCCGGGCCTGCCGCCTTGGACGCCCTCCAATTATACGCACGAGTTCTATGGGCCTTTGCCGCTTCGCGTCGGCATCGAGCAGTCGCGCAACCTCATTACGGCGCGCCTCGGCATCGCCGTCGGTCTCGAGCCCGTGGCGCATGTGATCGAGGGCTTCGGGATCATGGATCACATGCCGCGGGAGTATTCGATGTTCCTCGGCGCCGGCGAGACCACGGTCCTGCGCCTCACGACGGCCTATGCGATGATCGTCAATGGCGGCAAGCGCATCACGCCGAGCTTCGTCGACCGAGTCCAGGATCGCAACGGCGCCACCATCTTCCGCGCGGATAAGCGCAACTGCTCCAATTGCACCGACGTCGAATGGACGGGCCAAGCGGCCCCGGCGCTGCCGGATACGCGCGAGCAGGTGATCGATCCGCTGACCGCCTATCAGATGGTGCATATGCTCGAGGGCGTGATCGAGCGCGGCACGGGCCGTAGCATCCTCTCGCTCAACCGCGTGCTCGCGGGCAAGACCGGCACCAGCAACGATTCGAACGACACCTGGTTCGTGGGTTTCTCGCCCGATCTGGTCGCGGGCGTCTTCATGGGCATGGACCAGCCCCAATCCCTCGGCGGGCACGAGACCGGGGCCTCGGTGGCGGCGCCCGTTTTCAAGGAATTCATGGGAGCCGCGCTGACGGGCGTGCCCAATACGCCCTTCCGCATACCGCCGGGGATCCGCATGGTGCGTGTCAATGCGGCCACCGGGCAACCTGCGAAACCCGGCGACAAGCCCGTCATCTATGAGGCCTTCAAGCCGGGTACGGAACCGACGGGCGATGAGCCCGTGCCTGTCATCGGAGCCGTCACCGACCCGGATTCCGAAGCGCCGGGCGACGCGCCCAGCGTCAGTGTGGCCGGCGGCAGCTCCTCTGCCCCGGGTACCCCAGGGGTCCCTGCGACATCGGCGCCGCAGCCCCGCCCGCCTGCGGGTTCCGCTCCCGCCGGGGGCACGGGCGGGCTATACTGATCCTGGATTTACCGATTCCCATTCGACTCTTGGGAGCGATTGCATGCGCGCCGAACACCAGGCGGCGGCCGACGACATCAGACGCTCGTTGGCCCTGCTGAGGAGGCATCTTTGACTGGGACCATTCGGTCCGCCGCCTCGCGGAGCTGAACGCTCTCGCCGAAAATCCGCAGCTCTGGGAAAAGCCTTCCGCGGCGCAAGCGCTATTGCGCGAGCGCAGTCGGCTCGAGCGCGGGATCAACTCCTACCGCGCGATCGAGCGCGAGCTCGATGATACGCTGGGCCTGATCGAGCTGGCGGAGGCCGAGGGCGACCAGGCGATCGTCGCGGAGGCTGAGGCGACGCTGAAGCGGCTTCGCGAGGAGGCGGGCAAGCGCGAGCTCGAGAGCCTGCTCTCGGGCGAGGCCGATGGCAGCGACACTTATCTCGAGGTCCATGCTGGCGCCGGCGGCACGGAGGCCCAGGACTGGGCGGAGATGCTGCTGCGCATGTACACGCGCTGGGCCGAGCAGCACGGCTTCAAGGTCGAGTGGCTCGAAGAGAGTCCCGGCGAGGAGGCCGGCCTCAAATCCGCGACCGTGCAGATCACCGGCGACAATGCCTATGGCTGGCTCAAGACCGAGAGCGGCGTGCATCGGCTCGTGCGCATCTCGCCCTTCGATTCGAACGCGCGCCGCCACACGAGCTTTGCCTCGGTCTGGGTCTATCCCGTCGTCGACGACAAAATAGAGGTGCAGATCGAGGACAAATATCTCCGCGTGGACACCTATCGTTCCTCCGGCGCGGGCGGCCAGCACGTCAACAAGACCGATAGCGCCGTCCGCCTCACCTACGCACCGCCCGGCGCCGAACCCGTGGTGGTGGCCTGCCAGAGCGAGCGCTCGCAACATCAGAATCGCCACCACGCCATGGCGATGCTGAAATCGCGCCTTTACGAGATCGAGCTCCAGAAGCGCGAGGCGCAGACGGAAGCGATGAACGCCACCAAGACCGACATCGGCTGGGGACATCAGATCCGCTCTTACGTCCTGCAGCCTTATCAGCTCGTCAAGGATCTCCGTACCGGCATCGAGACCAGCAACACCGCCGCCGTGCTCGACGGCGATCTCGACCGCTTCCTCGAGGCCTCGCTCGCCCAGCGCATCAAGGGAGCGGATGCCGCGGCAAGCGAGGCGGCGGCGCAAGGAAGCTAGCGGGCGTGACGCGCGGGCTGCCTGCAATCGCGGAAATTTCGGAGGCCGCGGCCGATCTTCGCACGCGCGCGCTCTACGACGACATCAAGCGCGTCACCGGCGTGCCCGTCGTGAACCTCGTCTACCGACATTTGGCGACCTTGCCGGGCGCATTACCTTGGGCTTGGCGCGTGCTGCGCGACGGCTTTGCGACGGGTGAGGTCGTGGCGCGGGCTGCGGCGTTGCGCGCGAAGGCGGTCGCGTCACTCCCGCCGATCTCGGGCGCGAGCTTCCGGCTTCTGGGGCTCGACCAGCGCGCGATCGAGGACATCGGGGCGGTTGTCGAGACTTACGACGCCGGCAACGCGCTCAACCTCGTGGCCTTGACCGCGCTTCGCCTCGTCGTCGAGGGTCGCGCCCCCCGGCGGCAGCGCGCAAACCTGGTCGAGGCGGCGTCCTCGCCGCTGCCACGCCGTCGCCGGGCCCTATTGCCGCTGCCGGCCTTGGCGGCGCTGCCGCCCTCGGTGCTGGAGCAGGTGCTCTGGCTAAATCGCCTCGGCGAGAAACGCGCCCCCAAGGAGATCGCGAGCCTCTATCGCCACCTCGCGCATTGGCCCGCCTATTTGGCGCTCATCGGGGGATTGCTGCTGCCGCTCGATGCTGCGGGCGAGCTGACACGGCTTAGGGATCGGGTGCGACGCGAGGCCGAGCGGTTGGCCCTGCCGCTCGCGGCTCGTCTCGCGCGCGCGGCGCCTTCGGCGCCACCGGCGGCGCTGCTCCCCGTCCTCACGCGCTTCACGACTGCCGTCATCCCGAAGATGCTGGGGGTCGGGCTCCTCCTGGCAGGAACCTTGCCGCGGAGCCTCGTACCGCGCGTGCCGCGGCTCAAGCGGCCGGCGGCCGCGCCGCACGCGCACCGGAAACCGCGCTCGCGAGCGGTTCGTAGAACGCGGCGCCGAAGCCCGCCGCGGCGCGGCCAACCGCATTGAAGGGCGGCTTGAGAACGCCCTTGAAGTGGTGCCGCACCATCTCCTGATAAGTCTCCACCGCCGGAAGGCCGCGACCGGCGCATGCCCACTCGAACCAGCGGCATCCGACGGCGACATGGCCAATCTCGTCCCGGTAAATGCGGCGCAGGATCGCGGCGCTCGCCTCGTCGCCCGCGCGATCCAGGCGCGAGATCATCTCGGGCGTCACGTCGAGGCCGCGCGCCTCCAGCACCAGCGGCACGACCGCAAGCCGCGCTAGGAAAGCGTGGGCGGTCGCGGCGGCGGCTTCCCAAAGGCCATCGTGCGCGGGGAGATCGCCATAGGCGGCGCCCAGCTCCGCAAGGCGCGTCGAAAGGAGCGCATGATGCGTCGCCTCTTCCTCGGCGACGGCGACCCAATCATCGAAGAAGGTGCGCGGCAAACCCTCGCCGGAGAACCGCGCGATCAGATCCCAGGCGAGGTCGATCGCATTGAGCTCGATGTGCGCGAGCGCATGCAGTAGCGCGACCCGGCTCGCGCGCTCGCCGCCGGCGCGGCGCTTCGGCATCTCCCGCGGCGGCAGAAGGAGCGGACGCTCGGGACGAGCGGGCCGCGCCGGCGGCGAGCCGCGTCCGATCTCGTGGAGATCGCCACCGCGCCAAGCTGCCGCTGCTGCGTGCGTGAGCGCGACCTTCACCGCGGGTTCCGGGGTCAACAGGATCGCTTCGGCAGCCTCCGCGAGCGTGTGGGGCGAGGATCGGCTCAGGCCTCGAGCTCCTTCGCCGCCTTCAGCACTTCCTCGACGTGTCCCGGAACTTTGACCTTGTGCCAGAGTCCGCGGATCACCCCCTTGCCGTCGATCAGGAAGGTCGAGCGGTCCATGCCCATGTATTTGCGGCCATACATGCTCTTCTCGACCCAGACGCCGTAGCGCTTGGCGACTGCCGTGTCCTCATCGGAGGCGAGGGTGAAGGGAAGTTTGTATTTCTTCTTGAACTTGTCGTGCGAGGCGACGCCGTCCTTGGAGACGCCGATCACGGTCGCTCCCGTCTTCGAGAAATCGGGCAGCGCGTCGCGAAAGCCGCAGGCCTCCTTGGTGCAGCCGGAAGTGTCGTCCTTGGGATAGAAGTAGAGGATCACCGGCTTGCCCTTGAGTGCCTTGAGCGAAACCTTGCCGTTCCCGTCCGTGGGTAGCGTGAAATCCGGTGCCTTATCGCCGATCTCGAGGCTCATGCGGTCTCTTCCTCCGAATGTGACGCAGAAATCTTGCCGGGCTCGACAAGGCCGAGCCGGCGGCGCGCTTGCGCCGCGGGCCGCGCAATGAGGCTCGCATAGTGCGAGCGCACACGCGCCGCCGCCGCGCTCATATCCGCCTTGAGATGCTCGAAGTCAATCGCGCCCGCGCCTTGCGCGAGGATCGTCCGCAGCGCAGGCGACGCTCCCGCCTCGTCGAAGGGCTCCTCGACGGTGAGCTTCAGCAGTCCCTGCACGTCGCGCCAAAGCTCAAGCGCCTCCTGCAGCTCGGTCGCCGCCGTAGGCTCGAGGACGCCGCTTGCGGCGAGCGCCTCGAGCGCTGTGCCGGTATTCTGCTGCGGCGTGTCCGGTCGGTCGTGCGCGTGCCGAAGCTGCAGATATTGCGCAACGAACTCCAAGTCGATGAGTCCGCCGCGCCGATGCTTCACATCCCAGATCGGCGGACGGCGATGCTGCTCGGCGATGCGCCGGCGCATGTCCTCGACCTCGTGCACGAGCCGATCGGGCTCGCGGGAGCGGGTGAGGATCGCGCCGATCTCCGCCATGACGCGCGCCGCGAGCGTCGGCGACCCCGCGACGGGCCGCGCGCGCGTCAGCGCCATGTGTTCCCAGGTCCAGGCGCTCTCTGCATGGTAGCGCTGAAATGCCTCGAAACTGGTCGCGATCGGGCCCTTGGTCCCGGAGGGCCTGAGGCGCATGTCTATTTCGTAGAGCGTGCCCTCCTGCGTGAGCGTGGTCAGCGCATTCACCACCCGTGCCCAGAGCCGAATGTAGTAAGTGGAAACCGGGAGAGGCTTCGCGCCGTCGGAGGCCTCCACTGCCGCGGGCGCGTCGTAGACGAGGATGAGATCGAGATCGGAGGTCACGGTCATCTCGCGCCCGCCGAGCTTGCCGAGCGCGAGCACGGCGATCTCCCCGCCGGGAACGATGCCGTGGCTGCGCGCGTGCTCCGCTGCGATGCGCGGCAGCAGCTCCGCAATCACGCTCTCCGCGACATCGGCGAAGGCGGCGCCGGCGCTCGCGCCATCGAGGAGGCCGCGCAGAATTTGCACGCCGATCCGGAAGCGCTTGTCGTGCACCCAGCGTCGCGCGGCGTCGAGCAGCTCCTCGTAATGCCGCGCGAAGGCGAGCGCGCGCGAGAACTCCGCGGCAAGCTCGGGCTGCGCCGGCAGCGGGTCGAAGAAGCCTTGTCCGAGCAGACCATCGAGGAGGCTCGGCCGGTGCGCGAGCTGCTCTGCAAGGCGCGGCACGCCGCCCATTATCTCGGCGACGGTGTCGAGCAGGCCGGGATTGGCATGAAAGAGCGAGAGGAGCTGCACGCCCGCGGGAAGCCGCTCCAGAAACTGGTCGAAGCGCAGCAGCGCGGTGTCGGGGTTGGGGGTGCGGCCAAAGGCCGCGAGGAGGCCGGGGATGAGCTCGGTCATGAGCTCGCGCGCGCGCTGGCTGCGCATGGCGCGATAGCGGCCGTGGTGCCAGCCGCGGACCATCGCCGCGACCGCCGCAGGCTCGACGTAGCCGAGCTGGCGCAGCGTCGCGAGCGTCTCGGGGTCGTCCTCACTGCCGGTGAAGACGAGATTGCCCGGCGCCGAGAGCGAAGGGGCCTCCTCGAAGAGGTGTGCGTAATGGGTCTCGACGACCGCGAGCTCGCGCAGCAACTCCGCGTCGAACTCTTGCGCCGAGGGATATCCCAGGAACAGGGCGAGGTGCTCGAGCCCACCGGAATCGGCAGGCAGGCTGTGCACCTGCTGATCCTCGATCATCTGCAGCCGGTGCTCGACGCGGCGGAGGAAGCGATAGGCGCCGGTGAGCTCCGCTGCGACGCTGGGCGCGATGCGGCCCACGCGTGCGAGCGCTGCCAGCGCCTCGCAGGTGCCGGAGACGCGTAGCTCCGGCATGCGCCCGCCCCAGATGAGCTGCTGTGTCTGCGCGAAGAATTCGATCTCGCGGATGCCCCCGCGGCCGAGCTTGATGTTGTGGCCGAGCACCGCGATGCGGCCGCCGCCCTTGTGCGCGTGAATTTGCCGCTTGATCGAGTGGATGTCCTGGATCGCGGCAAAGTCGAGATGCTTGCGCCAAAGGAAGGGTGTGAGCTCCGCGAGGAAGCTCTCGCCTGCCGCGCGGTCGCCTGCGACGGTTCGCGCCTTGATGAACGCGGCGCGCTCCCAATTCTGGCCCGCGCTCTCGTAATAGGTGAGCGCGGCGAGCACCGAGAGGGCCGGCGGCGTCGAGGCGGGATCGGGCCGCAGTCTGAGATCGGTGCGGAAGACGTACCCGTCCTCGGTGCGCTCATCGAGGAGGCGCACGAGGTCGCGTGCGAGGCGCGCGAAAAAATGGTGCGGCGAATGCCGGCCCCTATACTCTACGCGCTCGTGGTCGAAGAGCACGATGAGGTCGACGTCGCTCGAGTAGTTGAGCTCGTGCGCGCCAAGCTTGCCCATTCCGAGGACGAAGCAGCCGCTCTCGCGCTGCGGTTCTTGCGGGTGTGGCAAGCGCAACTCTCCGCTTTCATCGGCGGTCCGCAGCAGAAAGGCGAGCGCCGCGGAGATAGCGGCCTCCGCGATCTCCGAGAGCGCGGCAGTCACGCGCTCGAGCGGCCAAAGACCGGCGATGTCGGCGAGCGCGACCGCGAGCGCCGCGCGGCGCTTTGCATCCCGCAACCGCCGCATGAGCTCCGGGCGCTCCGCCATGCGCAAGAGATCGTGATTGAGCGTGCGGGCGACTTCGGCGAAAGTAGCGTCGGGTCCGAGAGCGAGGAACCGGCGGAGAAATTGGGGTTCCTTGAGGCAGCACATCGTGAGGAAAGGGCTATTGCCGAAGAGTGCGGCCAGCAGCTCGGCGCCGCCGGACTCTTCGGCGAGCGCCCGCATGAACCCCGCGAGCTCGCGGTCGTCGATTTCGGCGGCACGCTCGCGCCAGCGCAAGAACCCAAGCTCCGCAAGGCCGCGATCGGCCGGCCGGGGCAGGCGGTGACCAGTTAGGGACGAGAGCAGCGACGGCATGGATTCCGAGACGCGCCACGAAGACGAGCCGGAGGTTGCGCGCCCCGATCCCGCGGGTCAAGCGCCGGAGGTGCCGCGTGCGAAGCGCAAGCGGCGGCCGGTGCGGCACGGCACCGTGCTGGTGCTCCGCATCCTCTCTGCACTGGTGACGGCGATCGCAATCGCGGTGATTGCCATCGGATGGCGGCTTGCGAGCGGACCGATCTCTCTCGACTTCCTTACGCCCACGGTCCAGTCCGTCCTTTCCAATCCAGAGCGTGGGATCGAGGCGGCGATCGAGCATACGGAGCTCACCCTCGAGCCCACGACACATACGGTCTCGATTCTCGCGGAAGGCGTGACCATCCGCCGCAGCGATGGCAGCGCGGGAATGCGTCTGCCGCGCGTCACCTTGAAGCTAAGCTTGCGGGCCTTGCTCACGGGCCAGATCGCGCCCACCACCATCGTGCTCACGGCGCCGCAGTTCCGCCTGGCGCACGCGCCCGACGGCACGATCCATCTGGGATTTGGCGAGGGCGCCGGCAGCGAGGATCTCGCGCGGACCATCCTGCAGGACATCGAGGTGCGGCCGAACCAGCGCGGGCCACTGGGATATCTCCAGGAGGTCGACATCCGCGACGCCACGCTGATCCTCGACGATCGAGCGCTGGGTGTCACCTGGCAGGCGAGGGATGTGCAGGCGATTCTGTTGCGCAATCAGGCCGGTCTCGCCGGGCAAGGCAGCGTTACCGTCGTGACCGGCGACCAAGAAGCCAAGATGGACGCGATCTTCCAATACGTCGATGCGGAGCATCGGCTTACCGGCGAAGTCGACGTCGCCGACCTCGATCCCGCGCGCTTCGCCGCCGCGGCACAGCCGCTGGCGCTCCTCGCGGCGCTCAAGGTTCCCCTGAGCGGCAGCTTTGGCTTCACCATCGACGTCGCGAGCCTCACCGTGGAAGGCGCGCGCTGCGACGTCACTTTGAAGAGCGGCCGTATCGACGCCCCCTTCCTCTCGGGAGGCTCGCTTCCGATTACCGGCGGCGCGGCCAAGCTCTCCTATGCACCGTTGACCGGCCGGCTCTCGGTCGACGAGCTACGCCTCGACCTCGATGGTCCGACAGTCGCGCTCACCGCGGAGGTCTCCGGCGTCGATCCGCAATTCCTGCGCGGCGGGACGCTCCAGAAGCTCGACATCTCGACGAAGCTCAAAGTCCAGCATGTCGCTTTCGATACCCTCGCGCGCTATTGGCCCGACGCGGTCAGCCGGAGCAGCCGGAGCTGGATCACCGGACACGTCCGCGACGGCACCGCCGATGTGGATGGGCTCGAGGTCCACGCCGTGCTCGATCTCACCGGCAAAGCCGCAAAGCCCCTAGTCGTGGACTCCGCGCACGGCACACTCTCCTTCAGCAATCTCACCATCGACTATTTTCCGCCGCTGCCGCCGGTGCGCGAGGTCAGCGGGACCGGCAGCTTCGATCGCGCGCACATGGATCTCGTGCCGACGGGGGGCACGCTCGCGGGCCTGCGCGTGACTTCGGCGACGATCCGGCTCACGAAGCTCGACACCGACGACGAGACCATCGCGATCGGCGTGGGCGTCCACGGTCCGGTGCACGACGTGCTCGACGCGATCGACACGAAGCCGCTGCGCTATGCCCACGTATTCGGCGTTGATCCCGCGAAGGTCACCGGCGCCGTCGACGTCCAGGTGAGCTTCGGGTTTCCGTTGATCCACGATCTCCGGATCGACGACGTCGATTACAGCGCCAAGGCCAAGATAGCGGGAGCGTCGATTCCGGGGATCGCGATGGGCCACGATCTCTCGGAAGGCGACATCACGCTCGAGGTCGACCGCACCTCCCTCAAGGTCAAGGGCACCGGCAAGATCGAAGGCGTTGCCGCGGAGTTCACGTGGGCGCAATCGCTTCGCTCGGCGGGGGGCTCGCGTCACTACACCGTCAAGACGCGTCTCGACGACGTTGAGCGGCGGCGCTTGGGCGTCGACCTCTTTCCGGAGATGGTGAGCGGGCCCGTCGGCATCGAGCTCGCTTATTCCGAGCAAAAGGGGACGGCAGAGGCAGAAGTATCGCTGGATCTCCTGGAGGCGTCGCTCGACGTAAAGGATCTCGGCTGGAAGAAGTCCTCGGGGGTGGCGGCGGTTGCGAAGGCGCGACTCGGCTTCTCCGGTGGGAAGCTTGCCTCGGTCTCCGATGCCACGCTCGATGGCGGCGGCATGAACGCGGCGCTCTCCGTGGCGTTCGCGCCGGAGACTCAGGAGCTCAGGAGCGCCGCGATCCGGCGTCTTGCCTTTGGTGACACCGACATCGCCGGCAACCTCGAGCGGCGATCCAGCGGCTGGGTCGTGGCGCTGACGGGGAAGAGCTTCGATGCCAGCAAATTCCTCTCGGATCTCGGAAGGGGTCGTGTCGGCGGCCGGGAGATCCCGCTGTCGATCGAGGCGAAGCTCGACCGCCTGATACTCGGGCCGGGGCGCGAGCTGAGCTCGGTATCCCTGAGCTTCGTCGACGACGGCACCCATTGGCAGCGGGTGGTGCTCAATGGAAGATTCGCCGCCGGCGGCAGGATGGTGCTGCGCTTCGGCGAGCCTCCGGGATCGCGCGCACTTACCTTCGAGAGCAACGATCTCGGCTCGGTGCTGAAAGTGCTCGGCGTCAGCACGGCCGTCGTCGGCGGCCAGGTCCGGATAACGGCTCAGTCCGAGGACAGAGGCAAGGAGCGTCTCTTCGGCGGACATCTCGAGGGCGCCGACTTCACGGTCGTGCATGCGCCGCTGATGGCGCGTCTCCTGAGCGTCGCCTCGCTATCGGGGATTGCCTCGCTCCTGGACAGCGACGAGGGCGTCGCCTTCACCCGCCTGCGCGGCGACTTCACTTACGACGGTGGCAAGCTCAAGGTGTCGGAGGTTCGCGCGGTCGGAAATGCCATTGGCATCACCGCCGGAGGCGGGGTCGACATCGGGGAGGACACGGTCGATCTCGCGGGCGTGCTGGTGCCCGCCTATACGATCAACAGCCTCATCGGCAACGTCCCGTTGATCGGGGACGTACTCGCGCCGGATGGGAGCGGCGTATTCGCGGTCAATTTCCGTGTGGCCGGCCCCGTCTCCGATCCCAAGGTGAACGTCAATCCCTTGAGCACGCTCGCGCCGGGCTTCCTGCGCAAGCTCTTCATGTTCGCGCCCTCCGATCCCAGCAAGCCCCCGTCCGATCCCTCTGAGGTGCCGTTCTCGAACGATACCGGTCACTAGCTCGGGCGGACGAGCGCGTGACGCTTGCGGCCAGCGGAGAGCTTGATGACGCCGTCGGTGTTGAGGTCGGCGAGCGCGATCGCGCGGGTCTCGCTCTCGATCACCGCGTCGTTGACGCGGCCGCCGCCGCCGCGGATGAGGCGCCGCGCCTCACCGTTAGAGGTCGCGAGCGCCGCACGCGCGAAGAGCTCGAAGGCAGGAACCCCGCGCTCGAGCTCGCTGCGCGGCACCTCGAGCGTCGGCAGGGCCTCGCCGACCTGTCCCTCTGCGAAGACCTTACGCGCGGTCTCCTCCGCGGCCGTTGCGTCAGCGCGGCCGTGGCAGAGAGCCGTCGCCTCCGTCGCGAGAATGCGCTTTGCCTCATTGATCTCGCTGCCGGCGAGCTGCTCCAGCCGCATGGTCTCGTCGAGCGGCAGGTCCGTAAAGAGGCGCAGGAAGCGCCCGACATCGGCGTCCTCGGTGTTGCGCCAGAACTGCCAATAGTCGTAGGGGCGGAGGCGGTCGGCGGTGAGCCAGACCGCGCCCTGCGCGGTCTTCCCCATCTTGGCTCCCGACGCGGTGGTGATGAGCGGCGTGGTGAGGCCGAAAAGCGCGCGGTTATCCATGCGGCGGCCGAGCTCGACGCCGCTCACGATATTACCCCACTGGTCGGAGCCGCCCATCTGCATCATGCAGTCGTGGCGCCGCGCGAGCTCCAGGAAGTCATAGGACTGGAGCACCATGTAGTTGAACTCGAGGAAAGAGAGCGGCTGCTCGCGCTCGAGGCGGAGGCGCACGCTGTCGAAGGTCAGCATGCGGTTCACCGAGAAATGCCGACCGAACTCTCGCAGGAAAGGGATGTATTGCAGCCCGTCGAGCCAGTCCGCATTGTCCGGCATGATGGCATCGCAGGCCCTTTCGCCGAAGCTCAGGAAGCGGTCGAAGATGCGGCGGATGCCGGCCTTGTTGGCCTCGATCTCGGCCTCTGTCAGGAGCTTGCGCGTCTCGTCGCGGCCGGAGGGGTCACCGATCTTGGTGGTGCCGCCGCCCATCAGCACGATCGGCTTGTTGCCGGTGCGCTGCCAGAGCCGGAGCAGCATGATCTGCACGAGGCTCCCGACATGGAGGCTATCCGCGGTACAATCGAAGCCGATATAAGCCGTCGCGGGTCCCGCAGCGAGTCGCGCATCGAGCGCCTCGCGATCCGTGCACTGATGCACGAAGCCTCGAGCCTCGGCGGCGGCAAGAAACTCGGAGCGGGCTTTGGTCATCGCAGCAGGATCGGTAACGATGGTGTCGGGATTTCGCGAGCGGGCTCGACGGGGCGGCTCCTGTAGCACGGAAGCCCCGACGAAACAAATACCGGCATCGCCGTGAGCGCGCGGCTCTATCGGGCCCTCGGACTCATGAGCGGGACCTCGCTCGATGGGATCGACGCTGCTTTCGTCGCGACCGACGGCCGGGCGCTCGTGGAGACAGGGCCCGGGCTCACGCTTCCCTACGACGAGCCCACGCGCGACCGGATCAGGCAATGTCTCGGCGGCGGCGGACCGGCGACCGCCGTCACGACCGAGCTCACCGAACTCCACGCCTCCGCCGTGGCGCGCTTTCTCGCGGAGCACGCGGTCGGGCCGCTCGACGTCGTCGGTTTTCACGGTCAGACCGTCCTGCATCGGCCGAAGGAAGGACGGACGGTCCAGCTCGGCGACGGCGCGTTACTCGCGCAGCGCACGGGCGTCGATGTCGTCTGCGATTTCCGCTCGGCCGACGTCGCCGCGGGAGGCGAGGGAGCGCCGCTGGTGCCGATCTATCACGCGGCACTTGCCGCAAAACTCGAGCGCCCGCTTGCGGTGCTCAATCTCGGCGGCGTCGCCAACGTCACCTGGCTCGGCACGGGCGCCGACGAGATGCTCGCCTTCGACACCGGTCCCGGCAACGCCCTCATCGACGATTGGGTCCGTCGCCACACCGGTGCGCTCTTCGATCGTGACGGCGCGCTGGCGCGGTCGGGCCAGGCGGACGAGCAATGGGTCGCGCGTTTCCTCGCGCATCCTTTTTTTGCGCGCCGGCCCCCGAAGTCGCTCGATCGCGACGAGTTCCAGCGCTTCGTTCCCGAGCACCTCTCACCCGCCGACGGAGCGGCGACGCTCGTGGCAATGACGGCCGCGGGCGCGGAGGCGGCCCTCCGCCACCTGCCGCTGGCACCACGGCGCTGGCTCCTCGGAGGCGGAGGAAGGCACAACCCCGCACTCACCGCGGCGCTCGCGGGCGCTCTCGGGGCTCCGGTCGAGCCGGTCGAAGCCGTGGGCTGGGACGGCGATGCGCTCGAGGCGCAAGCCTTCGGCTATCTCGCGGTCCGCTCGCTCCTGGGCCTTCCGCTGAGCTTCCCCGGCACCACCGGGGTAAAGGCGCCTGTCGCGGGCGGCCGGCTCTTCCACCCGCCTCGGAATTGAGTGGGGTTAAGAATCCGTTTGCCCTTCGAGCCTAGGCTAAGCCGCTCGCGATCTCGATATGGGCGGCTATGGCGCAGACGGCGCGACAAGAGGGTCAAGTGGGCGACGGCAGGGTCGTCACTCTCGCCGGGCACTTCGACATCCATGTCGATCGGCCCGCGGCGGAGCTGTGGACCCCGCATGCCAGCGCCTACGTCGTCACCGACCGGGAGACACCGAGCGCGAGCCTTTTCGCGCTGATTTGCGACCCCCAGATGCCGCCGCGCATCGACGTGCTCGAGGCGCTTCGGGGCAAGCGCCTCGAGGGGATGCTGGTGCCCGCGATCTGGGGGATCGTGGAGTGGCCGCTGGCGGCGAGACGCTGCTTCGCAATCGTCTACGACCGCCCCGGTGGCGGGCCGCTTGCGCCCGCGGCCGGTGGCGCGGCGCCGGTTTCCGAGGACGATCTCGTCCGCACCGTGTTGCCGCCGCTGGCGTCGTCGCTCGGTCAGCTCTCTGCTGCAGGCGCTACCCATCGCGCGATCAGGGCCGATAACTTCCACTATCGCGACAGCGCCCGCCGCGTCGCGGTCCTCGGGGATTGCTGCTCGACGCCGCCGGGTCTCGCCCAGCCGCTCCTCTACGAGACCATCGAGAGCGCACTCGCCAATCCCTGGGCCCGCGGCGACGGCACCGCCGCAGACGATCTCTACGCGCTGGGCGTCTCCATGGTTGTGCTGCTCCTCGGCTGCAATCCCGCGGCAGAGCTGCCGGACGACCAACTCCTCCTGGAGAAGATGAACCGCGGCTCCTACGCCGCGCTCGTCGGGAACGAGCGACTTCCGTCCTCGATGGTCGAGCCCGTACGAGGGCTCCTGACCGACGACGTGCGGGAGCGATGGACCGTTCAAGACCTCGAGCTCTGGCTGCACGGCCGCCGCCTCTCGCCGAAGCAGCCGGCATTGCAGCGGCGCGCGACGCGCGCGTTCGAATTCAACGGCGAGAGCCATCTGACCGCACGCACCCTCGCGCATGCCCTCACGCGGAAGCCCGCTGCAGCACCGCAGGCGCTGAGATCGCCCGAGTTCGAGACCTGGCTGCATCGGAGCCTCTCCGACCCCGAGCGCAGCAAGCTCGTGGGCTCCGCGCTCGCCGAGGGTCACGACGTCGGCGCCCTCGGCCAGGAAGAGGTGCTCACCGCCCGCGCCGCAATCGCCCTCGATCCCGCCGCGCCGCTTCGCTACAAGGGTGCCTCCGTCGCGATCGACGCGTTCGGCAGCGCGCTCGCCGGCGCCTTCCGCGGGCATCTCTCGCTCGCCGCGGTCGCGGAGGCGGTCGTTGCGCGACTCCCGGTGTTCTGGCTCTCCTCGCAATCGGTGATGCGGCCGGAGCTGGTGCCGCTCCACAAGGTCTTCGAGCGGATGCGCATCCAGCTCGAGGATCGCCGGCCCGGGTTCGGGCCGGAGCGGGTCGCATACGAGAACTGCCGCACGCTCCATTGCCTCTCGCCGCTGATCGAGGCGCACTACGTGCTCGATCCCGGTGACGTGCTGCGCGCGATGGAGGCGAGCCTGGAGCAGCGCCCGGCGGAGGAGCCGCAGATCGACCGCCACCTCGCGGGGTTCCTCGGCGCGCGCTTCAAGCTTGCAAAGGTCGAGTGGCTCGACGAGATCGGCAGTGCCGATCCCGGCTTGCGAGCCCTTGGCACGCTGAAGATGCTGGCCTCGCTGCAGTCCGCAAGCGGGCCGCGCTCGGCGCGCCACACCGCAATCCGCCTCGCACGCCAGCTTCCCGCGACGCTCCAGCGCTTCCATAACCGTGCCAGGCGCAAGACCCTCCTGGAGGAGCTGCCCCGGCTTGCCGAGAAGGGGAGCCTCACGGAACTCCTCGCGCTGGTCGATGGGGCGGCGGAGCGGCAGCGTGATAGCCTCGGATTTGCCGCCGCCGCGCGCGAGTGGGCGCGGATAGAGCGCGAGCTCGGCCATCTCCGCGTCGACGGTCCGCGGCGGCCGCAACGCGCAGCGCTCCTCGGCGCGCAGATGGCGGCGGGTGCGGCGATGTTCCTCGCCTGGGCCGCGGCGCTCGGCCTCGTCGTGACGGTGAGCTGAGTCATGGCGAGCGCGCGCGCGACGTCGAAAGCCGTGGGCGGCGGTCCCGCCAAAAGATCGCGCCGCCGCGGCATTGCTTTCACGCTGCTGCTCGCGGGCTTCGCCGTCCTTGCGGCGTCGGCCTTGCCATTGGCGCTAGTGGCGCTTGCGGGCCTCGTCCCGACGATGGTGGCAGCGCTTCTCGACCGTTACCGCGCGAAGTACCTCACGCGTACGGTGGGAGCGATGAACGCCGCAGGTATCGCGCCGCTGGCGATGCAGCTCTCCGCGCGCGGCACCAGCATGACGGACGCGCTGCAGGTCCTCTCGAGCCCACACAACTGGCTCATGATGTATGGCGGGGCGGCGATCGGCTGGGCGCTTTTCCTGGCGATGCCGACGCTCGCCCGCACCATCGTCGATGTCCGCGCGGATCAGGCGCAGCGCCAGCTCAAGGCGCGCGCCGCCGAGCTCGTCGAAGAATGGGGCGAGGAAGTGAAGGGACGAGGCGCGCCGCCGCGCTGAGCCTCAGCTTGCCTTAGGCAGTCGGGGCAAGCCGCCGCTCGAGCGCGGACTGCTTGATCGCCCGTTGCAGCTTCTCGAAGGCGCGGACCTCGATTTGGCGCACCCGCTCGCGGGAGATGCCGTATTCGCGCGAGAGATCCTCGAGCGTGGTCGGATTGTCCTTGAGCCGGCGCTCGACCAGGATGTGTCGCTCACGATCGCTCAAAAGCCGCATCGCCTTCTGCAGGAGATCGCGGCGAAGGCCCAGCTCCTGCCGGTCGCCGAGCATCGTCTCCTGGTTGTCGCGCTCGTCGACGAGCCAGTCCTGCCACTCGCCCTCTCCGTCGATGCGGACGGGCGCATTGAGCGAATGGTCCGGCCCCATCAGCCGGCGATTCATGCTGATGACGTCCGCCTCGGGCACGTCGAGCTCCTTGGCGATCTTGCTGACATGCTCCGGGGTGAGGTCACCCTCCTCGATTGCCTCGATCTGGCCCTTGAGCTTGCGCAAGTTGAAGAAGAGCTTCTTCTGCGCCGCCGTGGTGCCCATCTTCACCAGCGACCACGAGTGGAGGATGTATTCCTGGATCGCCGCGCGGATCCACCACATCGCGTAGGTCGCGAGGCGGAAGCCGCGGTCGGGATCGAAACGCTTAACGGCCTGCATCATCCCGACATTGCCCTCGGAGACCAGCTCCGAGATCGGGAGTCCGTAGCCGCGATAGCCCATGGCAATCTTCGCGACGAGCCTCAGATGGCTCGTTACCAGCCGCTGCGCAGCCTCGGGATCGCCGTGCTCGCGCCAGCGCTTGGCGAGCATGTACTCCTCTCCCGCCTCCAGCAGCGGGAACTTGCGGATCTCCTGCAGATATCGCGAAAGACCACCTTCCGAAGAGATGGTCGGAACCGTCGCAACACTTGCCATTCCTGTATTGCACTCCCTCTGACGGGCATCGGGCAGGGAAGATCCCCCGCCGACCCGGCGGTTAATAACTTAGCATTGTGGTAGGGTTTTGTCCAAGGTTAAAGACGCTCTAGGATGCTTATTAAGGCCTTAATATCTTGAGGTAATTCACTTTGGAATGCCAGCCATTTGCGATTTAGGGGGTGCTCGAAGCCGAGGGTGGCGGCATGGAGGGCCTGCCTGGGGAAGGCGTCGAGGGCGATCCGCACGGGCTCGGGAAGGGCGCGTTTGCGTCCACGGCTCCGCCCATAAACGGGGTCGCCGATGAGGGGATTGCCTTTGGCGGCGAGGTGGACGCGGATCTGGTGCGTCCGACCCGTCGCAAGTCGGCACTCCGCGAGGGCTGCCGCATCCTTGAAGATGCGGAGGACGCGATAGCGGGTCACCGCGGGTTTTCCGCCGCGGCTCACCACGGCCATGGTCTTGCGGTTGCGGGGATTGCGGCCGATGGCGCCCTCGATCTCGCCCTCGCGCGGCTGCGGGACGCCCCAGACGACCGCGAGATAGGCGCGCTCGATCCGGCGTGCCGCGAAATCGGCGGAGAGCGCGGCGTGCGCACGCTCGGTCTTGGCGACGACCATGAGGCCGCTCGTATCCTTGTCGAGCCGGTGCACGATCCCCGGCCGCCGCACGCCGCCTATCCCCGCGAGGCTCTCGCCGCAGTGCGCGAGGAGGGCATTGACGAGGGTGCTGTCGGGATTTCCGGGAGCGGGATGAACGACGAGGCCCGCGGGCTTGTCGAGCACCAGCAGCGCCTCATCCTCGTAGCGGATGTCCAGCGGGATCGACTGTGCTTGCGGCGCGGCATCGACGGGCGGCGGAAGCGAAACCTCGCAGCGCTGGCCTGGTTTGACCCTCAGGGAGGGGTTCGTTATGGTCGCGCCGTCCACGGATACCCTGCCCTCAACGACGAGCTGCTTCAGGCGGGTGCGCGAGAGATCGCCGAAGCGGCGCGCCAACACCCGATCCAGGCGCTCGCCCGCCTCGGCCTCCTCGACGGTGGCGTCGAGCCGGTGCTCCCGGGATTTTGCTTGGGTCGCCGTGGTCATGGGCTGGCAGAGTGGACCCGATCGATGCGCTCTCTCAAGATCCTGGTGGTGGTGATGGGCGTGATGCTCGTCGCGGGCCTCGCCGTGGTGATCGGCACGATCATCAACCGCGCGAGCCAGCGCCAGCCTTCAGCGGCGGCCGGTTTCGGGCACAGCTCGGTCGTGCTGCCGGCGGGCGCCCGCGTCGTGGAGATGCGCGAGGCGGGCGACCGGCTGATATTGCGTCTGGACCGCAGCAATGGCAGTCAGACGCTCCTGATTATCGATCTCACGACCGGGGCCGAGATCGGCACGATCGACCTCGAGCCCAAGCCCTAAGACAGCAGACCGAGCGGAGGCCGCGATGAACTTTCGGAGCGACAATGTGACGGGCGTGGCACCGGAGATCATGGCCGCGCTTGCCGCAGCCAATGCCGGCGCCGTCACCTCCTACGGCGACGATCCCATCACCGAGCGCCTCGCCCGCCGCTTCTCCGAGCTCTTCGAGCGGGAGGTCGCGGTGTTCCCCGTGGCGACAGGCACGGCCGCCAACTCCTTGGCGCTCGCGACCATGGTGCCGCCTTATGGCGTGATCTACGGCCACAAAGACGCGCACATCCAGGTGGACGAGTGCGGCGCACCGGAATTCTTCAGCGGCGGCGCGAAGCTCCTGATGCTCGAGGGGACCGACGGGAAAATCTCCGCGGGCGACCTCGAGGCGGTGGTCGCCGTCGGCGGGAAGGGCGGGGTGCACCACGCCCAGCCCGCCGCGGTGAGCCTCACGCAGGCGACCGAGGCCGGCACGATCTATCGGGTCGAGGAAATCGGGGAGATCGCCGCGGTCTGCCGCCGCTACGGGCTCGGGCTTCATATGGACGGCTCGCGCTTCGCTAATGCGGTGGCGGCGCTCAACCGCTCGCCTGCGGAACTTACCTGGAAGGCTGGCGTCGACGCTCTCTCGTTCGGCGCCACCAAGAACGGTGCGCTCGCGGCAGAGGCGGTGGTGTTCTTCGACCCCGCCAAGGCCGCGGACTTCGCCTTCCGGCGGAAGCGCGGCGGACACCTTTTCTCGAAGATGCGCTTCCTCTCGGCGCAGCTCGAAGCCTATCTCGCGGGCGGCCTCTGGCTCAGGAACGCCCGGCACGCCAACGCAATGGCGGCGCGGCTCTCCGATGGGCTCGAGCGGCTCCCGGGCGCTCGGCTCCGCCATCCGACCGAGGCGAACGAGATCTTCGTTGAGCTTCCGGAGGCCATCATCCGCGGTCTCCTCGACGGCGGCTTCGAGTTCTATCGCTGGGGCGGCGAAGCTAGCGCCTGCGTGCGCCTCGTCACCGCCTTCAACACCGAGGCCGGAGCGGTGGAAGGGCTCCTGGCGGCTGCGCGGCGCCTCGCGGGCGGCGCAGGCGCCTGAGGCGCCGCGCGGCCGGCGCTACGACTCGCTGGCGGTTCAGCGGTCGAGGAGCAGGTTTTGTCGGGTGAGCGGCGTCCGCCGGCAGTATCGCGTTTAATTTTCCTTAATTCCGAAATGGAGCCGTGCGAGCACCGCTCGCGCGCGGCGCGGCGATGCAAGAAACGCCCGTGGAATCGGTGTTTCCTGCGCCGATCATCGCGGCTCCGACACGCGCTCGAGCGCCCCGCGCGCGGCCGCGAGGAGGCGCTCCGAGCGATGTCTCGATGGCACAGGCGCAAAAATTTTTGCGCCGAGGCCAAAGAATTACTTGCATAGAAAGAATTTGCGCGTATCTATGCACGTCGCGACGCAATTCGCACGTGCCTATGGCCCATCGTGGTTATGCAACGACGTAACGCGTCCTTTTTGGCAGAACCGGTCATCGTGGACCGGGTCCCGAGAGGGAGGTCGATATGGTTGCAATCCGACGCAGGGCCGC
>DATJVP010000019.1:0-124841 GCA_035581425.1 Allostellaceae bacterium
AATGCCCGACAATGCTGCGAAACGGCTTCGGCGAGCACAAGATCCAAGGTATCGGCGACAAGCACATCCCGCTGATCCACAACGTCATGAATGGCGATGTCGTGGTCGGCGTGTCCGACGCCAGCCCGACGGCGCTCGACCTGTTGTTCAACAGCCGGGCCGGGCGTGCCTATTTAACCGCCCGCCGCGGGATCCGGCCGCAACTGGCGGGTGATCTGAAGCTGTTGGGGCTGTCGGGCATCGCCAATCTGGTCGCGGCGATCAAGCTGGCGAAGCGCCTCGACCTCGGCGAGGACGACCTTATCGTTACGGTTGCCACCGACAGTGCCGCACTCTACGCCAGCGAGCGTGCCAAATTGCTTGCGACGCACTATCCGCGGGGCTTTGACGAGGTCAATGCCGGCGAAGCATTCGGCCAGCATCTCGCCGGCATCAGCGACAACGATGTGCTCGAACTGACGCATCGGGAACGCTCGCGGATCTTCAATCTCGGTTATTACACCTGGGTCGAGCAGCAGGGCGTGCCGCTCGCGGATTTCGATCGGCGTCGACCGCAGGAGTTCTGGGCGGGGCTGCAGGCTGCGATCCCGCGCTGGGACGCGCTCATCCGGGAATTCAACGCCGAGACCGGGCTCAATCGTCCGGGATAACGTGGAGGAAAGGAAGTTGGCGGAAGCATATCTCGAGCTGCGCAGGCGAACGCAAGAGCGCGACCGGAGCCTGCGCGAGAAGGTGATGTCGCTGGAGGAGGCGGCGAAGCTCGTAAAGGACGGCGACAAGATCGGGATCGGCGGCAGCACCCTCTCGCGCACGCCGATGGCGATGATCTGGGCGCTGATCCGCGCGGGGCGGAAGCGCCTCTCCTGCTCGCGCAGCATCATGTCGAGCGAGGGCGAGCTCCTCTTCGGCTCCGGCGCCAGCGATCACGTGCTCACGAGCTGGTTCAGCCAGGGCATCGTCTGGGGCGTCTCCAAGGTGATGCGGCTTTACACGGAATCGAAGCGCGCGCGATTCGAGGAGTGGAGCCACATGGCCGTGGGCATGCGCTTTCGCGCGGGCGCCATGGGCGTGCCGTTCCTGCCGATGCGCTCGATGATGGGCTCGGACGTGATTGCGCGCCTTCCCGACGTGAAGCAGATCGACTGCCCCTTCACCGGCGAGAAGCTCGTACTCGTCCCCGCACTCAATCCCGACGTGGCGCTCATCCACGTCCAGCGTTGCGATGCCTACGGCAACGCGCAGATGGATGGGCTCCAGTTCATGGACATCGATCTCGCGATGGCCGCCAATCGCGTGATCCTCACGACCGAGCGCATCGTCTCCAACGACCAGATCCGGCGAGCGCCCGACCAGACCAAGATCCCCTTCATGGCGGTCGACGCGGTAATCGAGGCGCCTTTCGGTTGCGCGCCGCACGAGTGCTACGGCGTCTACGAGCCGTTCTTCAAGCACCTCGACATGTATGCGGAGATGCTCCGGAAGGACCCCGCGAAGGGGCTTGCGGAGTATCTCGATCGCTATTTTCACGGGCCCAAGAGCTGGACCGACTACCTCGCGCAGATCGGGGTCGAGGAGATGCTCGATGCGGCGCGGCGCGGGAGAAGCATCTATGACGACTAGCATGGCAACCAAGACCCAGCGCCACAATTACACCGCGAGCGAGCTCTTGGCGGTGATGGCGGGGCGTCTCCTCGAGGACGGCCAGGTCGTCTTCGCGGGCGTCGGTATACCACTCCTCGCGGCAACGCTCGCGCAGCGCCTGCACGGGCCGGGACTCACCATCCTCTTCGAAGGCGGGACCATCGGCGCTTTCGTCGAGCCCGGTCAGCTTCCCCCCTCGACCAATGAGCAGCGCTGCACGCGCCGCGCCAACATGGTCCTCGGCAGCACCGACGTGCTGCTGCTCTTGCAGCGCGGCTACGTCGACGTCGGCTTCATGGGCGGGGCGCAGATCGACCGCTATGGCAATCTCAACAGCTCCTTCATCGGCGATCCCGAGCAGCCGACGACGCGGCTTCCGGGTACGGGCGGCGGCAACGATATCTCGAGCCTGACGCAGATGATCGTCGCGATGAAGCACGAGAAGCGCCGCTTCGTGGAGAAGGTCGACTTCATAACCAGCCCCGGCTTCATCCGCGGCGGCAGCAGCCGCCGGGATTCCGGCCTCGTCGCGGGCGGCATGTGGCGCGTCGTCACGGATCTCGCCGTCATGGGCTTCGATGAGAAGAATCCGCAGATGAAGGTGCTGGCGCTCCATCCCGGCGTGAGCCTCGAGGAGGTCCGTGACAACACGGGCTTCGACCTCGCGGTCGCCGACGAGGTCGGCACGACCGAGCCACCGAGCGAGCGCGAGCTGTCGGTCTTGCGGCATCTCGATCCGGACAAGCTCTATATCGCCTGAGTGAAGGCGCGCAGCACGGGGAAAAACATGGCGGGATTGTCGAACACCTTTGGCCTCGCGATGCGGAATTTCACGGCGTTTCCGGAGCTGCCGGACGCGCGGGCGCTCGTGGAGTTCGGAGTTCGCGCGGAGGCGCTCGGCTACGATTCGCTCTGGGTCTGGGATCACGTCCTCCTTGGCGTGCAGCCGCATTTTCCGATCATCGACTGCCTTTCGCTGCTAACGGCGGTGGGCGCGCGCACTTCGCGGATCAAGCTCGGGACGGGCGTGCTCGTCCTCCCCATGCGAAACCCCGTGCTGCTCGCAAAGCAGCTCTCCTCGATGGACCTGCTCTCCGGCGGTCGGCTGCTGCTCGGCCTCGCTTCCGGCTGGTACAAGCGCGAGTTCGATTCCGTGGGCGTGCCGTTCGAGAAGCGCGGCAAGATCATGGACGACAGCCTCACCATCATGACCAGGCTTTGGACCGAGGACCTCGTCGCCGGCGACTGGCCGCCCTATCACATGAAGGCCGCGGTGATGTTCCCGAAGCCGCAGCAGCGCCCGCGGCCGCCGATCCTCATTGGCGGCTACGTCGACCGCGTACTGAAACGTGCGGGGGTCGCGGGCGACGGCTGGCTCACCTACTTCTACACGCCCGAGAGCTTCGTCAAATCCTGGAAGAAGGTCTGCGACTTCGCCGCCGAGGCCGGGAAGGATCCCGCGACGCTTCTCAACGCAAATCAGCTTCCCATCATGGTCGGGGACTCGCGCGAGGCGGTCGAGGGTCCTCTGATGGACTGGCTCTCCAAGGAATGGGACTACGCCGCCTGGAGCGACTCGACGAAGGCCTCGGCCATCATGGGCACGGTCGACGACTGCGTGGCACAACTTCAGGCCCAGCTCGACGCAGGCGTGCAGAAGCTCATCTTCGTGCCCTACAAGTACCGCGCCGATCAGGTCGAGGTGATCGCGAAGGAGATCGTTCCGAGATTGAAGCGGTAGGCGCCCACACTGACTAGCTGAGCTTCATCTCCGGCAGCGTCACGCAGCGCACGCCCGCGGCCTCGAGGCCCTGGCGCACGGCGCGCGCCGCGACGACGGCCGAGGGCTCGTCGCCGTGCAGGCAAAGGCTGTCGAGCTTGCGCTTGAGGTGCTTGCCGTTCCGCGAGACGATCTCCTCGTTCACCACCATGTGCACGACGCGGTTCTTGATCTCCTCGGGATCGTGCAGCACGGCGCCGGCGATCTTGCGCGAGGTGAGATTGCCGTCGTCGTCGTAGAGGCGGTCGCAGAAGCCTTCGCGCGCGAGCGGCAGCTCCAACTTGATCGCCGCCGCCTCCATCTCGGAGCCCGCCAGCGCCACGTAGATGATGGAGCGGTCGATGGTTTTCATCGCCCGGCCGATCGCGAGCGCGATCTCGATGTCCTCGGCGGCCATATTGTTGAGCGAGCCATGCGGCTTCAGATGCGTGACCTTGAGCCCGGCATAGGCCGCCATCCCCTGGAGCGCACCGATCTGATAAGTCACCATGTATTCGAGGTCCCGGTTGCTCATGTCGATGCGCCGGCGGCCGAAACCCCAGAGATCGTTGAAGCCGGGATGGCAACCGATGCTGACGCCCTTCTCCTTGGCGCGCATCACGACGTGCTGCATCGTCCGCGCGTCGCCCGCGTGGAAGCCGCAGGCGATGCTGGCGGAGCCGATAATGTCCAGGAGCGCATCGTCATCGCCGATCTTGAACGCGCCGAAGCACTCGCCCATGTCCGCGTTCAAATTCACTACCTTGGCCATGTCGTCTCTCCTGATTGGTGCGCGCGCCGATGGTGCCGAATCCGGCGCGATGATAGGATTCCTTCTCCGCGCCTATCAACCGAATTGTCGGGAAGTCGAAAAGCCCCGCAAATGCAGGAGACATCGGTCAAGTTCTTGCCCTGCGGCGACACCGCGCTCGTCGTGGAGTTCGGCGACCGGATCGACCGTGGCCTCAGCGACCGCGTGCTTGGCCTCGATGCGCGCATTCGAGCCGCCGGCCTTCCCGGCGTGATCGAAAGCGTCCCGACCTTCCGCTCCCTCATGGTGCATTACGATCCCGTGCGCACCCATGCCCAGGCGCTCATGACGGCGATCCGCACCTTGCTTTCGGGCGAGCTCGACGCCGGCCGCAGCCGCCGCCTCTGGCGCGTGCCGGTCTGCTACGACGGCGACCTCGCGCCGGACCTCGCCGACGTGGCCGAACGGACCGGACTCACGACCGATCGCGTCGTGGCGCTCCATTCGGCGACCCGTTACCACGTCTACATGATCGGCTTCCTGCCGGGATTTCCTTATATGGGAGACCTCGCGCCCGAACTCGAGCTGCCGCGGCGATCCGACCCGCGGACGCGCGTGCCACCGGGATCCGTCTCGATCGCCACCA
Source organism: Allostellaceae bacterium (assembly GCA_035581425.1). Classification (GTDB taxonomy): domain Bacteria; phylum Pseudomonadota; class Alphaproteobacteria; order ATCC43930; family CGMCC-115725; genus DASZHJ01. Next base: position 4,798 of record DATJVP010000019.1, read on the forward strand.
CGATGACCGCTGTCTATCCCGTCGAGAGTCCCGGCGGATGGCATTTGGTCGGGACCACGCCGATCAAGCTCTTCGACCCCGCGCTCTCCCCTCCCGCGCTCCTGGCGCCCGGCGACGCCGTCGAGTTCGAGCGCATCGACCGCGCCGCCTTCGCCCGCATCCAAGCGGATTGCGAGCGCGGCACGTATCGCGTTCAGCATCGGGACCTCGCGGCGTGAGCGCCGCGCTGGCGGTCGTCGCGGCGGGCTTGCACACGACGGTGCAGGACCGCGGTCGCTTCGGATATCAGGCCTTCGGCGTTCCCGTCTCGGGAGCGCTCGATGTCGAGAGCCTCGAGATCGCCAATCGCCTCGCCGGCAACGACCCGGATCTCCCCGCCGTCGAGATTCTGCATCTGGGGCCGACGCTGCGGGTCGAGGCGGACAGCGTCCGGGTCGCCGTCGCCGCCGGCAGTGCCGAAATCGAGGTCCAGGGCGAGCCCCCTGCGAGCCTGGGCGGTTGGCGCAGCGCGCTGCTGCGCCGCGGCCAAGTTTTTCGCGTGCATCGGCTCGGAGCGAGCGTCTGCTGCTACCTCGCCGTCGAGGGAGGTTTTGCCGTGGAGCCCGTGCTCGGCAGCGCCTCGACCTATGTGCGCGGAGGGTTCGGCGGATTCCGGGGACGTGCGCTCGCAGCCGGCGACGCGCTTCCGCTCGCGCAGACGAACGCGGCCGAGCGGAGCGAGCTAGCGCTCATTCCTCCGAACGAGACCCGCGGGGACCGCTTGATCCGCGTCGTCCTGGGGCCCCAGCGCGATCATTTCACCGAGGCCGCGGTCCAAGCGCTGCTCTCCGCAGAATTCTTGGTCTCGAAGGACGCCGACCGCATGGGACTGCGGCTCGAAGGGCCGCGGCTGGGACATCGCGGCGGATGGGACATCGTCTCCGACGGCATCGCCACCGGCGCCATACAGGTGCCGGGCTCCGGCCAAGCGATCCTGTTGCTCGCGGACCACCAGACGACCGGCGGCTATCCCAAGATCGCGACGGTGATCTCCGCGGATCTGCCGCTCGTCGGACGCCGCAAGCCCGGTGATCGCATCCGCTTCGCCGCCGTCGAGGTCGCCGAGGCCGAGAAGCTCAGGCGCGAGGCGAGAGCGGCGCTCGATGCGACGATCGCGAGCATGGCGCCACCGCGACCGCGCGGTGGCCTAGACCTCGATAGCCTGCATGAGACGAACCTGATTAGCGGTGTCGTCTTCGATCAGCTCTGAACGGCGGCGGACCCGCGCTCATAGCGCGCGGCGGGCGTGTTGATCGGCTCGCGCAAGGCGGCGGCGCCAAAGGAGGCCGCGACCCGCTCGGCGGGTGCGTCCTTATATAGTGTCGTGCGCTGGATCGGCTCGCGTCCCAAGGAGCGGATCAGCGCCTCCATCCGCTCCGGCGCCATCTCCTGCCCGTGCGCAGCGCCGGCGGCGCGGGTGATGCTCTCGTTCATGAGCGTGCCGCCGAGATCGTTCGCGCCGGCCCGCAAGCACTGAGCCGCGCCTTCCGGCCCCATCTTGACCCAGGACGTCTGGATGTTGGGGATGATCGGATGAAGCGCTAGCCGCGCCACCGCGTGCATCAGTACTGCCTCGCGGTAGGTGGGTCCGCCGCGCGCGCGGCCCTTCAAATAGATCGGCGCCTCCATCGCGACGAACGGCAGCGGCACGAACTCGGTGATCCCTCCGGTGCGCGCCTGCAGGCTGCGAAGCCGCAGCAGATGGCGTGCCCAATGCTCGAGGCGGTCGACGTGGCCGAACATGATGGTGGAGGTGCTGCGCAACCCCACGCCATGCGCGGCTTCCATCACCTGGAGCCACTGCTCGGTCTTGATCTTGTCCGGGCAGATGACGGCGCGGACTTCGTCGTCGAGCACCTCCGCTGCCGTGCCGGGCAAGGAGCCGAGCCCGGCTTCACGGAGCTCCGCGAGGAAATCGCGCACACTCCGGCCGAGCGTCGCCGCACCCTGCCAGATCTCGAGCGGCGAGAAGGCATGCAGATGCATCTCCGGCACTACCTCCTTCACGGCACGGCAGATCGCGAGGTAGGTCGCGCCCGTGTAGTCCGGATGAATGCCGCCCTGCATGCAGACTTCGGTTGCGCCGCGCTCCCAGGCCTCGACGACGCGGCGCTGAATCTCCTCGAGTGCGAGATCGTAGGGTCGCCCCCGCAGGTTCTCGCTGAGCTTCCCCTTGGAGAAGGCGCAGAACTGGCAGCGGAAATAGCAGATGTTGGTGTAGTTGATATTGCGCGTGACGACGTAGCTGACGCGCTCGCCGCTCACTTCCGCGCGGAGCCTGTCCGCGGCCTCACAGACCCGGTGAAACTCGTCGCCGCGTGCGCCGAAGAGCCGCACGATCTCCGCCTCGCCGAGCCCCTTTCCCGCGACGGCTCGGTCGAGGAGCGGCGCGATTCCGTCGCCGCCGGAGCCGCGTCGAGGGATCGCGGGCAAGGCAACGTCGACGCCGGTCATCCAGCGATCCATGCGCGCGAGGCCCTCCGCGTCGATCGCGCGCAGCACCGGTGTACGGAGCGCGGGTTCGAGCCAGCGCGTGGGATCGCGCGCATAGGCGGGATAAATCGCGAGACGCTCGACCAGCGTCTTGCCGGCCGCGGCGGTCTCCTCGCGGAGCGCCTCCAGCGCAGGCCACGGCGCCTCGGGGTTGACGTGATCGGGCGTCACCGGCGAGACACCGCCCCAGTCGTTGATCCCCGCCGCAATCAGGCTCGGGAGCACGCCGGGATTCAGGTTGGGCGGCGCTTGGATATTCATTGTGGGGCCGAAGACCAGCCGCGCGACCGCGATGGTCCAGAGATGATCGTCCAGATCCGGCTCCGCCGCTTCCGCCATGCGCGTCCCCGGCTTCGCGCGGAAATTCTGGATGATGATCTCCTGGAGGTGGCCGAATTCGTTCTGCAGGTCGCGAAGCGCCAGCAGTGCCTCGATCCGCTCGCGTCGCGTCTCGCCGATGCCGATGAGGATGCCGGAGGTGAAGGGGACCGCCGCCTCGCCGGCTGCCCGAATTGTCGCGAGGCGCACAGCCGGGAGCTTGTCCGGCGAGCCGAAATGCGGTCCGCCCCTCAGCGTCAGCCGCTCCGAGGCGCTTTCGAGCATGATCCCCTGCGATACTGAGACGGGCCGCAGCCGCTCGATCTCCTCGCGGCTCATGACGCCGGGGTTGAGATGCGGCAGCAATCCCGTCTCGTGGAGCACCAGCGCCGCCATCTCCGCGAGGTAAGAGAGTGTGCTCGCGTGACCGAGGCGCCCGAGCGCCTCGCGCGCCGCGCCGTAGCGTAGCTCGGGCTTGTCGCCGAGGGTAAAGAGCGCCTCGCGGCAGCCCGCGCGCGCGCCCGCGCTTGCGATCGCCAGTACCTGCTCCGCGGAGAGGTACGCCGCCTCGCCCGCACGCGGCGGATGGGCGAAGGTGCAGTAGCTGCAGACGTCGCGGCAGAGCTGCGTCAGCGGAATGAAGACCTTGCGCGAGAAGGAGACGAGCGGCCCATGCCCGCGGTCGCGCAGCTCCGACGCCGCCTGCATCAGCGCTGGAAGATCCGTCTCCTCCGCAAGCGCTAGGACTTCGGCGCGGGACGGAACGCCGCCCGCCAGCATTCGATCGAGACTTGCCACCATTATCCTCTCGGCTTCTCCCGCAGCGTCCCCGCAAAATCGAGCACCCCACGCGCCAGCGCCTCGCGGTCAGCGAGCGTGTGCATGAGGGTCTTGGCGAGAGTGAAGGGCATATCGAGGGCGGGCGCAAGCGGTGCATCCGCCTCGTCGAGGATGAAACCATCGAGGAAATCGCGATAGTGCAACGCAACCTCGACTGCACTCACCGGGCGTCCCAGCTCCGCCAACATCTTCGCCGTCGGCCCCTTGACGGCTTTGCCGCCGATAATCGGCGATACCGCAATGACCGGCGCCCGGCAACGCACGAGAGCCGCCCGCATCCCCGGCAGCGCCAGTATCGGATCGACGCTGATGAGAGGGTTGGAGGGGCAAATCACCACCGCGCGAAGTCGAGAGCTCGAGAGCGCGGTCAGGACAGCGGGGTTGGGCTTCGCGACGGAAGCACCCTCGAAAGCGATCTCCCGCACCTCCGGCGCGCAGCGGCGGTGGACGAAATATTCCTGGAACTCGAGCCAGCCGTCGGAAGTGCGCAGGCGCGTGCGCACGCGATCGTCGCTCATCGGGAGCAACCTCGCGGCGATGCCGAGGCGCGCGCAAAAATCCGCGGTGATCGCGGTGAGACTCTCGCCTGCGCGGAGGCGGCGGGTGCGCTCGACATGGACCGCGAGATCGCCGTCGCCGAGCTTGAACCAGGTCTCGCCGCCCAACGAGGCGAGCACGGACATGAAGGTCCAAGTCTCGTTCCCACGACCCCATCCGGCCTCGGGATTGTCGAGACCCGCGAGCGTATACATGAGCGTGTCGAGATCGGGCGAGATATTGAGGCCCAGATGCTCGAAGTCATCCGCGGTATTGGCAACGACGGTGAGGCTTCCGTCCGGCAGCACACGGCTCAGGCCGAGCGCGAGCTTCGCCCCGCCGATGCCGCCGGAGAGCGCGAGGACCTCGCCCTCGCTCATCGGAAGAGATCCTCGTCCGGCGCGCGCACGATCTCCGCTGCAGGCGCCGCCGTCAGATCCCAGGCGAGGCCGCGGAGGAGGACGGCCGGGATCGCCTCGCCTGCCTGCCCCATCACGAGCGAGGCGGCGGCGGCTATCTCGTCGGCGAAGCCCGTGACGGTCACTTCGAGCGGCCTGCCATGCAGATCGGGCTTCCCGCGGAGGTCGAGGAGCGCCGGCAACCCGGCAGCGCCCAGGGCGACACCCACGGTCCCTCGGCGCCAGGGACGGCCGAAGCTGTCGTTGATGACGACGGCCATGTCGACCCCAAGCGCCGCGGCGAGCCGCGTGCGCAGCGCCGCGGCGGAGGCGTCGGGATCGCGCGGCAGCAGTAGCACGCGCTCGCCTTCCTCGGCCGGACCGACATTCGAGCGGTCGACGCCCGCATTCGCCATCACGAATCCCAAGCGATGCTCGACGATGAGCACGCCCGGCCGGCGCCGCACCACGCGGCGCGATTCCGAGAGGATTACCTCGACGAGGCGGGGGTCCTTCTGCACCTCCTGCGCGAGCGCTTGCGCCTGCGCCGAGGGGCGCACGCTGGCGAGATCGACGAAGCGCCCCTCTGCTTTGGAGACGATCTTCTGCGCGACGACGAGCACATCGCGCTCGGCGAGCAAGATGGAATCGCGCGCCAACGCCGCGGCGATGAGTCCCGCGAGATCGTCGCCGGGTTTGACGAGCGGCAAGCCTGAGAGCGGATAGAGCGTCAGCGGGATCAACCGAATGCCCTGCGCAATCTCGGGAGCACCTGCCCGGAATGGAGCCGCACGAAGCGCGCCTGGTCCGGGCTCGGCGCGCGAAACACGAGATGCCGGAATCCGAGTTCGAGATAGGGCCTGATCTTCTCGACCTGCTCCTCGGGATCGCCGGAGACGATCCACCGGCTTACCGCGCGCGATGTCTTTGCGCCGAGCGCGCCGAGGCACGCGAAGCAATAGGGCGCATGGCCGCCGGTGTGCTTCCAGGGCTGGAAGTGATCGCTGACGAAGACGGAATCGAGGCCGACTTCCAGCACAGTGAGCTCCCTCGACCGAAACGAGCGCCTACAGTATTTCCGGCGGTCCCGGGGTGGCAACGAAAAGTCCGCGGCTCACGTGAGCCGGTGGGGAAATCCGATCTCTCGAAGATAGCGCGCGGTGTCGCAGGGGCGCTCGGAGGTGAGAAGCGCCTGCAGATCCTCGGGCTCGTCGATGTCGAGCGCAACGCCCGGGAGATCGAGCACCGCGGTGACCACGCCCTTCTCGCGAGCGGCGGCGAGGTGGCGCTCAAGACTGCCGAGACCGAAAGAGAACCGGATGGCGTCGAGCGGCGAGCAGCAGGCGGCATTGGTGCCGTCGCGGCGGAGATCGGTCGCGATGGTGAGTGCGGGGCCTTTGACCGCGTTGCGCGCATGCGCCGCGAGCAGCTCCTCGACCTCAGCGGCAAAGATGCAGGGGATGTCCGCCGACAGCACGAGGGCCGCGCTCGCAGACCGCGCGCGTAAAGCGTCGAGGCCGCGCTCGACCGCGGCGGTGTGTCCGGCGTTCTCGTCCTCGATGACCGCTGCGCCGTGCGGCCGCACGAGGGCCGCCACCTCGGGGTCGCCGCTCACGACGACGATGCCCTCGAGCCTTCCAATACCGGAGAGGCAGCGCAGCACGTCTCCGAGCATGGCGCGGGCGAGCGCATAGCGCTCCTCGGCCGCGAGGGCGCCCGCGAGGCGCTGCTTCGCCTCGCGCAAGCGTTTCGCCGGCACCACCGCCCACATCGCTCCCGTCTCCCTCCGCTGCGAGCCGGCCGCACCGTGAAGCCTATGCGGCCGAAGCGCAACGGATTTTGCGGGGCTTCAGCTTGCCTCGCGGAGAGCCTCGCGCTCGGCGGGCACGATGACGATCTCTTTGAACTTCGCGTCCGCAATCACGGAGAGCGTGACGGAGGCGCCGATCCGACCGGCCGAGAGGAGGCGCACGAGATCATCGGAGCCGGTGACGCGCTCGCCGTCGAGTGTCACGACGAGGTTCCCGGCCTTCAATCCTGCGCGCGCCGCGGGTCCCTCCGGCGTCACCTCGGTGACGGCGGCGGCGAAGGACTGCTCGAGGCCGAGCGCGAGACCGAGGCGGCGCGGCAACGGCACAGTCTGTGCGGCAACGCCGATGAAAGCGCGTCGCACGCGCCCGTGGCGGACGATCTCGCTCAAGACGTAGCTCGCGGTGTTGCTCGCGACCGCAAAGCAGATGCCTTGCGCCCCCGCGATGACGGCAGTGTTGATGCCCACGACCTCGCCGTGCGCCGAGACCAGCGGCCCACCGGAATTCCCGGGGTTGAGCGCGGCATCTGTCTGGATCACGTCGTCGATGAGCATGCCGGTGCGTCCGCGGAGCGTGCGCCCCAGCGCGGAGACGACGCCCGCCGTCACCGTCGACTCGAAGCCCAGGGGGTTCCCGATCGCGATCACGAGCTGACCCCTGCGCAACTGCTTGGAGTCTCCGAGACGGGCAGTCGGGAGCGTGCTGTCGTCGGTCGCGCGCAGAAGCGCCAGATCCGTGTGCGCGTCGTCGCCGACGAGGCGGGCCTCCATCCGGCGGCCGTCGGAGAGCGCGAGACGGACGCTGCTTACACCCTCGACGACGTGGCTGTTGGTGAGCACGAGCCCGTCCGGCGAGATGATGACACCGGAGCCGCTGCCGCCACGCCGATGGCGGCCGGGCTCGGGCGGAACCTCGACGCGGACGACCGCAGGGCCTACGGCATCGACGGCGCCGACGACGGCCTGCGAATAGGGATCGAGTTCGGTCAATTCCATTGCTTCCTCCCTAATTTGGGAGCCTCAGAGATGAATGACGCCCCGCCGCGCGGCATGCGCGACGGCGTCGGTGCGGCCCACGGCATCGAGCTTGTCGATGAGCGAGGCCACGTGGAACTTCGCGGTGTGGACGGAGATCCCGAGCCGCTGCGCGATGGCCTTGTTCGAGGCGCCCTCCGCGAGGAGCGCCAACACTTCGCCCTCACGCGGCGTGAGCGCGATCTCGCTTTCGGCCTCGGCCGGGATGGAAGCGGCCAGCACGAGCGCCACCTCCGCGCCCTCGCCCTTGTCTACGAGCCGCAGCCCCGGCACGCCCGCGAGCAGCCGCGCGAGCCTGTCGGCGAGCTCGGTATCCGCGACCTCCAGCGCAATGCGGATCGGCTCGGTGCTGCCGTTCCCGCTCAAGCCTCGGGCCTCGCCGCGATTTCCAAGCGGACGTCGCGGCTCTCGCCCGCGCGGCTCAAGCCGATGGTCACACTCTCCCCGACGCTGTCGGGACCGAGTCCGCTCAGCAGCGCCTGAAGATGCCTGATCGGGCTGCCGTTCCAGGCGAGGAGCACGTCGCCCTGGCGGATGCCGGCCTTGGCTGCCGGACCCTTGGGGTCGAGGCTCATCACCATCGCGCCGAAGGCGCCGGGCGCCTCGCCGGGGACGCGGTGCAGGGCGAGGCCGAGATAGCCGCGGGGGATCCTGCCGTCGGTCTCGAGCCTGGAGGCGATGCGCTCGATGGTGGCGGTGGGGATGACCAGCACGCGACGGCGCGGCCCGCGGACCGCCATGCCGAAGGCGCGACCGGAGGCATCGAGGGCGAGCGCGCCCTCGCTCCGGCGCGGGAGCGTGAGGTCGAGCTCGATCCTCGCGTCGATTGCGCCGCCACGGAGACTCCGCCAGGGACCCGAGGCTCGCGAGACGATGCCCAAGGCGGCGGCTGGCTCGCCCGCATTGGCGCCGACGACGAGGGCAAGCGCCCCGGCTGCAACTGGCGCAGAGGTGAGCGTCGCCGCGGGAACGTCCTTGCGCTCGACGCGCAGCAAGGACACATCCGTGCTGGGGTCTCTGCCGACGATCTCGGCCCGAAGCGTCGTCCCGCCCGGGAAGGTCACTTCGACCTCGCCCTCATCGGCAAGGGCTTCATCGGCGGTGACGATGAGGCCCGGGCGCCATATGAACCCGCTCGAAAGCGAGCGGTCGGAGGCGATCGAAACCACGGCGGACGCGCGCTGCGCAACGACGGCCGCGAGTTCCGCAGAAAGGCGCTCGAGGCCGGCAAAACTGTCGGGATGAGACATGAGGCTCTCCAAGGGAATCCTCATCCCAATTTGGGCATCGCCGGGAATGCCTCCAACTGGCCAAGTGGGTAGGCGCCATGCAGGCGCCGCAACTCGGCACGAGCTGCCCAAAAGCTTCCCCGACTTCGCCCGCAGCGATAGACTTGAAAGACCAACGGCCGATCCCGGGGATGACGTACGGAGGGGTCGGGCCATCTTTGCTCGTGACCACGTCTCGAGGGAGAGCCCGAATTGGAACCCGTCCCGAAGCAGAGCCGCCGGTCGCTGGATCCCCGTGCGATCGTCGCGGGTCTGCTGTTCCTCTGCATCATCGGCCTCGCGATCTGGTATCTCTCGCGGCCCGAGCCGCTTCTCGTCCAAGGCGAAGTCGAGAGCACGCGGACCGACATGGCCGCGCGGGTCTCAGGGCGCCTTGCGAAGATCGCCGTGGTCCGGGGCCAGGACGTCGCTGCGGGCGCTCTCCTGCTGTCGATCGACAATCCCGAGCTCGTGGCGCAGCTCCGCCAGGCCGAGGCGGAGCTGGAGGTTGCGAAAGCCGAGCTCGCGCGCATCAATGTCGGGACCCGCGCGGAAATCATCGCCCAGCGCAAGGCTGAGATAGATCGTGCCGAGGCGGAGGTGACTCTCGCGCAGAAGACCTACGACCGCACGCGCCAGCTCGCCGCCAACAAGGACGCGCCGCAGCAGAAGCTCGACCAGGATCTCGACGCGCTGACGACGTCGCAAAAGCGCCTGGAACAGGCGAAGCTCGCCTACCAGGAAGCAGTGACGGGATTCACGCCCGAGGAGCACAAGATCGCCGAGGCGAATGTCACCCAGGCGCAGGCAAAGATCGAGACGATCAAGGCGCTCGTCGATCAGCTCACTGTCACTGCGCCGGTCGCCTCGCAGGTCTATCAGATTCCGGTCGAGGAGGGAGAGGTCGTCATCCCCGGCGTCCCCCTCCTCTCCCTGGTCGATCTCAGCGATACCTGGCTCGGCTTCTCGCTGCGCGAGGACCTGATCGCCGGGCTCAAGGTCGGCGACCGCTTCGCCGCGCGCATTCCTGCCTTGGGCGATCGCAGGATCGTCGCGGAGGTTCGCGTGATCGCGACCAAGGGCGAATACGCCGGCTGGCGCGCGACCCGCGCCACCGGCGATTTCGATCTGCGCACCTTCGCCATCAGGGCCTACCCCGTCGAGAAGATCGAGGGCCTGCGCCCGGGCATGAGCGTCTACGCGGACTGGGCGGGACGCGCGCCGTGAGGCGACCGGCGCCTCCCAGCCTCGCGCTGGTCGCTCTGCGCGAGGTTCGCTTCTTTCGCCGCGACCATGCCGGCCTCTTCCTGCTGCTGGCGATGCCGCTCATCGGCTTCGCGATTCTCGCCTGGACCTTCAGCAGCGCCGTCGTCCGGGGCCTCGACGTCGTCGTCGTCGACGCCGACCGCTCCGCGACCTCGGAGAACGTCGTTCAATCCCTGGCGGCGGCGCCCAATTTGAGCGTCACCGAGCGCGGCGAGAGCCTCGCGACCGCGACGCGCGCGATCCGCTCCGGCGATGCGATTGCGGCCGTCTACATTCCCCTGAGCTTCGAGCACGATCTCCTCGCGGGCCGTCGGCCGCAGATCGTCGCGTTCTATAACAGTCAGTATTTCACGCCCGGAAACATTGCGGCCAAGGGGCTTCGCGACGCGATCAGCGCCGCAACGCAGCAACTCGCGCTGACCAGCAAGGTACCGCTGCAGCCCGTCGGAGCCGGCCCCCTCGTCGTCGAGGAATACGTCCTCTCCAACCCCGCGACCAACTATGCAGCCTTCCTGCTCCGGGCGGTGATGCCGACGGTGCTGCATGTGGTGATCGCCATCGCGACGGGCTATGCGGTCGGCTCGGAGCTTTCGCGGCGCAGCCGGCGAGCCTGGCTGCGCTGTGCCGGCGGGAATGCGGTCGTCGCGCTTGCGGGGAAGCTTCTGCCGCTGCTCGCTGTGTTCTTCGCGTTCCTCGGCGTCAATGCGCTCATCCTGGATGCGGGCTTCGATCTTTCCTTCCGCGGCGACGTCCCGATGATCGTCGCGGCTGGGGTCCTCTTCGTCGTCGCCTATCAGTCGATCGCGACGATCCTGCAGCTCTTGGTGCGCAACCTGGCGCTCGGCCTCAGCCTCACGGCGATCATCACCTCGCCGGCCTTCGGCTTCGCGGGCGTAGGGCTCCCCGTCCTCGCGATGGGAACCTTCCCGCGGGCCTGGGGCGCGCTGCTTCCCTTGCGTTGGTACCTCGGCATTTTGGTCGATCAGGCAACGCGGGGATCACCGGTGCGGGCGTCTGCGGTTCCCTTCGCCATCCTTGCGCTCATGGCGGTGGGGTGGTTCTGCATCGCCTGCCTCTGTGTGCGCCGCTTCGCGGTGGCGCGTCCGGAGCCCGAGCCGCCGCTGCCGAGCGACGCGCCGCGCGCGGGGATCGGGGGCGCTTTCCTCGGAGAATGGCGGCGCGTTCTCGTCGATCGCGGCATCTTCAGCCTGGTCATTGTAGCGCCCGTCTTCTACGGCATCTTCTATCCGCAACCCTATCTGGGGCAGCTCGTGCGGAAGGTGCCGATCGCCGTCGTCGACGATGACCACACCGAATTGAGCCGCCGCCTCGTCCAGGCGATCGACGCCGACGAGGCCGTCACGGTCGCGCTGCGCGCTCCCGCGCTCGACGCGGCGCAGCGGGCGCTCTTCGAGCGAAGCGTCTTCGCGATTCTCGAAATCCCTCCGGACACCGAGCGCGAGGCGCTCAAGGGCAATGCGGCACGGTTGCCCGCTTATGTCGACTCCAGCTACTTCATTTTGTTCAACCGGACCCTGCAGGGGATTCTGGAGGGCGTGGGCCATGTCTATGCGTCGAATGCCTCGCGAGGTGCGCGCGAGGATGGCTCCTTCCTCAACGCCGCGCTCGCGGCCTCAAGCCCGATCGAGTTCCTGGCGGAGCCGCTCTACAATCCGACCGGCGGATATGCGAGCTACGTCGTGCCTGCGGCCTTCGTGCTCATCATTCAGCAAACGCTTCTGATGGGGGCGACGATGCTGGCGGCGCTTGGCGGCGTCTCCTTGCCCACGGGTTCTCGGTCGCCGATCGCCGCGATCCTAGGCCGTGCGCTCGCGCACGTCCTGCTTTACGTCCCGGCCCTGGCGCTCTACCTCATCGTCCTGCCGCGGATCTACGGCTTCTCGACGCTTGGCGGGCTCGGCGCCATGGCGCTCTTCTCGCTTCCCTTCATCCTCGCGACGAGCCTCATGGGCCAGGCCGCAGGCTACCTATTCAAGTATCGTGAGACCGCGGTCCTTCTCTTCGTCGCGACCACCCTGCCGCAGTTCTTCCTCGTGGGCGTCTCCTGGCCGCGCGAGATGATCCCGCCGCTCCTCGACTATCTGCGCCGCATTTTCCCCAGCGAATCCGCGATCGACGGCCTCGTGCGCATCAACCAGATGGGGGCCACGCTGAGCGAGGTCCGCCCGGATTGGCTCTATCTCTGGCTCCTCGTCGCGGCTTATTTCGTGCTCGCGATCCTCGCCGCACGGCGTCGCGCCGCAAAGGAGGTACTCCATGCGGCATAGCGGGAGCCAGAGGACCTACACCATCGCAGTCATCGCGGCGCTGCTGGGGGCGGGCGGCATCCTGCTGTTCCTGATATTCGGCTCGGGCGTGGGCGCGCAGCGCGAGCCGGGTGTCGTGCACGCGACCGAGGTCAAGATCGCGCCAGAGATCAGCGGCCGCCTCCTTCGCTTTTCCGCAACGCCCGGACAGACGGTGCATGCGGGAGACCTTCTGGTGGAGCTCTCCAACCCCGAGCTCAGCGCGGCGCTGGTCCTGGCGAAGGCGCAGCTCGGTGCGGTCGCAGCCGGGCGGGACCGTGTCTACGCGGGCATCCGCGACGAGCAGGTGCAGATGCTCGCCAGGGAGATCGAGACGGCGCGGGCCAACCTGGTCTACGCGGAGCAGCAATTCGCGCGGAATTCGCAGCTCGCGAAGACCGCTGACGTCTCGCGCCAGCAGCTCGATCAGGCCACCGCCGCAGTCGCCGCCGCGCGCGCGACCCTCGAAAAGGCCGAGCAGGCCTACGAGGCCGCGCATTCCGGCCCCATACGCGAAGAACTCGCGATCGCCGACGCAAAGGTCGAGGCGGCGGCGGCGGCGGTTGCGGTGATCGAGGCCCGCGTCGCGAAACTGCGGATCGTCGCGCCGTCGGATGGCACCGTAACGCTGATCGTGGCGGAGGTCGGCGAGGCCGTCGAGCCCGGCGAGCCCGTGATGACGCTCGACGCGGCGAGCCGCCGTTGGGCGACCTTCAATCTCCGCGAGGACCAGCTCGGAGAGCTTCGCCTGGGCGGCGCCGTCGAGCTCTTGCCGCTCGGAGCGAGCGCGGGTGTCGAGGCGAAGATCGCCGAACTCATCCCTCTCGGGGAATTCGCGGTTTGGCGGGCAGCGCGCGTGGTGGGCGACCACGACTTGAACACCTTCCTCGTGCGCGCCGATGTCGCCGCCGGCAGAGGCTCCGCATTGCAGCCGGGAATGACGGTCCGGCTCGAGCCCGCAACGGGAAACCGCTAGGTCCGAGGGGGCAAGCCCGCCTCCGAGGGCGGCGGCTGCCGGAGGAACAGCATCATCAGCAGCACGGCCACGACCGCATAACCCAGGACCATGAAGCAGTCGATGTAGGCGAGCACGTAGGCTTGCTTCTGCACGGCGTCGGCGAGGAGCGCGGTCGCGCGCGCGTGCGCGTCGTCCGCGCCAACGGAGCGGCCGATGACGATGTTGCCCAATAGCTGCAGCCGCTCTCCCGTGAGCACTGAGCCGGTGGTCACGTGGAGTCCCAGCAGGTTTGAGTAGGTCTGCTCCTGGGTGCGCAGGAATGTCTGGATGAAGGCCGCGCCGAATTGGGCGCCGAACAATCGTGCCGTCTGCAGCAGCGCGCCGAAGGTGAGAATGTCGCGCGGGCGCAGGTGCTTCAGCGCGAACCACACGACCGAGGTGAGGCCGAAGGATTGGCCGATCGCCTGCAATATCTGCGAGGGCAGGAAATCCTCGCCTACCCAATCATGCGTGATCTGTGCCGCCATGAAGCAGGCGCAGCCGACGAGGGCGAAGCCGAAGGCAAGCGGGATTCGCGCATCGACGAAGCGCAGGAGTGTCGCGACGATCGGTCCCAGCAGGAATTGCGGCAGCGCGATCCACAGCAGTACTCCGCCGATCTCGATTGCGCGGTAATTCTGCACCGTCGTCAGGTATTGCGGGATGATGTAAGCGGTGGAGAGGATGACGAAGCGGAAGAAGGTGATGAGCAGGAAGAGAAACGGAAGGTTCCCGCTGGCGGCGAAGCGCAGGTTGATCCAGGGCTCATCCGTGGTCATCTCGTGTACGACGAAGAGGGCGAGCAGGAGGACACCGCCGATGAGTAGGGCGTTGATGAGGCCGGAGCCGAACCAGTCGAGCCGGTTGCCCTGGTCGAGGGCGGCATAAATGAGGCTGAATCCGAAACTCGCATAGATCTTTCCGGACCAATCCGCGCGCCGCAGCAATTCGCGGTTGATCTCCTGGCGCGGCACTCCGAATTGGATGCAGATGAGCATCAGCGGCGCAAGCAGCGCCGTGTCCCAGAAAATCCACTTCCATTGGCCGTGATCGCTGAACCATCCCTCGATCGACGCGGAGATGTTGAGGGAGAGCTCGAGGTTCATCGCGTAGGCCGCAACGCCATAGACGACCAGCCGGGGCGGCAGCCCCGTGGCCACGAACCCGATCGTCAGCGGTATGAAAGTCCCGGAGGCAAGACCGCTGATCATCTGGAACACCAGGACGGATTTGATCCCGGGCGAGAAGGGCAGCAGGAAGTTCGAGACGCAGAAGACGACGCAAGAGATCGAGAGCACGCGGCGCAGCCCGAAAACCATGCCGAGCCAGGTGGAGACCGGGCCAATGAGCATTTGTCCGACGGTGAAGGAGGTGGTGATCCAGGCGCCTTCGTCGAAACCCGCATGCACCGCGCCGCGCAGATCCGCCAGGCCGAAATTGGTGATGCGTTGGTCGAGCGTCGAGATTACCGACCCCAGGAGCACGCCGAGCACGCCGATCAAGGGGCGCGCCGAGAGCGTCGTTGGCGTCTGCGCGGCGCGAACGGCGGGATGGCAGAGCGACGGCATCCCCCGCGATCCGCGCCAGGGCAGCCAACTAAAAATGCTGTCCACGGGGTCGCGCGCGACCGTCATGCCGCGGCCTATTTAGGGGCAGAAGCGGCGGGGATCTCGCCCGTCCGCGTGTCGACTGTGGCGATGACCGACATGCCCGGACGCAGCAGGTCCACGAGCGCGGGATCGGGCTCGAGCGTAATCTTGACGGGTATGCGCTGCACGACCTTGGTGAAATTGCCGGTGGCATTGTCGGGCGGCAGCAGCGAGAACTGCGCGCCGGAGGCGGGCGACCAACTATCGACACGGCCCTTCAGCACCACGCCCGGAAATGCATCGATCGTGACGCTCGCGGGCTGCCCGATCCGGATGCGCGTCATCTGGGTTTCCTTGTAATTGGCGATGACCCAGATTTTGGGGAGCGGCACGACGCTGATCACTTGGGTCCCGACGCTGAGGTATTGGCCGGGGTGGACGAGACGCTGACCGACCATGCCGTCGACCGGCGAGACGATGTGGGTATATCCGAGATTGATCTGCGCGAGATCGCGCGCGGCTTGCGCGACGTTGAGCGCGGCATGGGCTTGCTTGCGCTGGCTGTCGAGCACGTTGAGTTGCTGGCGCTCCTGCGCGAGATGCGCCCGGTTCTGCTGGACCGCCGCCTCCGCCCGCTTCTCGTTGTCGACGGCCTGCTCCACCGTCTGCGGCGTGCCCGCGATGCGCGTCTCCAGCAGCTTCTCTTGGCGGACGGCCTCGAGGTGATAGCGCGTGAGATCGGCCTCCGCCGCCGCAACCGTCGCCTCTGCCTCCGCCACCACATCGTCTTGCAGGAGCTTCTGCTGCTCGATGTTCTGGATGGCGGCCTTCGCCGCGGCGACGCTTGCATCGGCCTGCTCGAATTGGGCGCGGTAGTCGTCGTCGACGATCTCGACCAGAAGATCGCCGGCCTTGACCCGCTGGAAATCCTCGACGGGCACCGCACGGACATAGCCCGGCACTTTCGCCGCAAGCGGCGTCAGATCGGAGTGGAGGTAGGCATCGTCGGTCGTCTGCTCCACTGCGGAGCTCACCCACCAATCCCACTCGCGCGCGACGAACGCCACGAGCCCGACGACCAAAATGATGATGACGAGACGAATGACCGCCGGCGCCCAGGAAAACCTTGGCCTGGGTCTCGGCGCCTCCGGAGCTCCGCTCGACGCGGCGGCGGCAGACAAACCGGGAGCCTCGGGCCGATCGTTCAAGGGCATGCCTATCGACAACGCGGAGTGCCGCGCATCCTCGACGCGCCACGGCTCGATTGCAAGATGCAGCGTTGAAAGGACGAGACACGGCGCGGGTTCGCTACGCCAGCAACCCTAAAGGGGCGGCCCTGAAAATGGAATCCTGTCGAGCACGGATTAGGCAATCTAGTCCGCGAGGCGCATTGCGGGCGCGCAGCCCAGCAGCTACATAGGAGACACCCCACGTCACGTGCCAGACCCTCAAGCAACGCGTGAATGCCGACCTTCTCGATTTGATCGAGGGTTGAGAGACCCTTCAGCGAATGGAGCCGGAAATATGACGACCGCCGCACGCCAGGGAAGCAATGCGATAATGGAGCTCGCGGGCGCGCTCAATGCGCTCGTTGCGGATTACTTCGCGCTCTACATCAAAACCAAGAACTATCACTGGCACGTATCGGGCCCGCACTTCCGGGACTATCACTTGCTGCTGGACGATCAGGCGACGCAGCTCCTGGAGACGACAGACCCGATCGCCGAGCGTGTGCGCAAGCTCGGCGGCACGACGGTGAAGTCGATCGGCGAGATCGGAAAGCTGCAACGTGTCAACGATGACAATGCCGACGGCGTCGCCGCGCGCGCTATGCTGGAAACACTGATGGCCGATAACAAGGCGCTGGTCGGCCGCCTGCGCGAGGCGCATGCCCTCTGCGACGAGCACGAGGACGTCGCGACAGCGAGCCTCATCGAGACCTGGATCGACGAGGCCGAGGGCCGTGCTTGGTTCCTCTACGAGGCGACGCGCTCCGCTTAGGACGCGCGCCTCGACATGTCGGAGGGAAGACCATGACCGCGCCCACGCTCTTTGTCACGGACGCGCCGAGCACGGAGGCCTGCGATGTCATCGACGACGGGCTCGCGGGCTACAACGCCGAGCAGGCGGGCTACTGGGACTCACGACGCCTTGCCGTGCTCGCGCAGGACCCGACGAGCGGCCGGATCCTCGGCGGACTCATCGGCCGCACCTCGCTCGGCCTTCTCTTTGTCGATCTCGCCTTTCTTCCGGCGGAGCTGCGCGGGAACGAGATCGGCACGCGCATGCTCCGGATGGCCGAGGACGAGGCGGTCCGGCGCGGCTGCCGTGGGGCGGTGCTCTACACGATCAGCTTCCAGGCACCGGGCTTCTACGAGCGACAGGGCTGGCGCGAGTTCGGCCGGGTCGCCTGCGACCCGCCGGGAACCTTCCGCGTCTTCATGGCGAAGGAGCTCGCACCACCTTAATGGGCGACGCATCCAGTCGAGGGCGGGCGATCGGACGTCTGGTCGGCACGGTGCGGCGCGGTCAGAGCGAGAAGGACGGTCGCGACTTCTCCGCGACGCAGGCAAGCGTCTTCCTCGACGGTTTTAATTTTCGCACCTTCGTCGAGGAGTGCCATCGCGAGAACGCGCGACGCATGGCCGGCTTCGATCCCGCCCTGCTGCCGCCGCGCTCCCTGCCCAAGCTCGCCGGCGCCGCCCTCAGGGGAATGCGGCTCTGGAAGGGCGCGCGAACTCCGCGATGAGGCGCCTCGCCGTTCTTCTTCTTGTTGCGGGGCTCGGCGTCGTCACGTTGCTTGTGCTTCGGCAAGGTATCGGCGCGGTCTGGCATGCCTTGACCGCGATCGGCTGGTGGGGCTTCGCCCTGATCTGCCTCAGCCATCTCGTGCTGATCGGCCTCATGGGATGGGCTTGGCAGATCCTGTTGCCCCGCGACCAGGGGCTCCCACTGCGCTTCTTCTTCTGGGCACGGCTCGTGCGCGACTCGGGTGCGGAGATCCTGCCGCTCTCGCAGCTCGGCGGCTTTGCGATGGGCGCGCGTGCCGCGACCCTCTTCGGCATGAGCGGGACGCTCGCCGCCGCCTCGACGGTCGTCGACGTCACGATGGAGATGTTCGCGCAGCTCGCCTTCACCGCGCTCGGCTTGTGCCTCCTCGCCCAGGCTCGGCCGGAGGCGCCACTAGTGATGCCGAGCGGCGTCGCCGTCCTCGCAATGCTCGCCGCGGCGATCACCTTCGTCGCGGTCCAGCGCCGCGGACTCTCCCTGCTCGAGCGCATCACCGGCCATCTCCTCGGCGATTGGGCGAAGACCGGACTCTCCCTCGGGATTGTCGAGCAGGAAATCCGCGCGATCTACGCGCGGCCGGCGCGAGCCATTCTCTGCACGGCCGTCCATCTCGTGTGCTGGCTGGGAACGGCGCTCGAGACTTGGCTCGCCCTGTGGCTCATGGGCTTCCCTATCGACGTCACCGCTGTGCTGGCGATCGAGAGCTTGCTCTACGCAGCCCGCAGCGTCGCCTTCGCGGTTCCCAATGCACTAGGCCTGCAGGAGGGCGCATACATTCTCCTCGGCGGTCTCTTCGGGCTAGCGCCCGAGACCGTGCTGGCGCTGTCGCTGCTGAAGCGGGGACGCGATCTGACGATCGGCGCGCCGGCACTGCTGTTTTGGCAGAGCATAGAGGCGCGACGGGCGCTCAGCGCGAAAGGCGCCGCCGCTAGAGACCCGTCCCCACGGCGCCTCGACGCAGCGTCCCTGATCGACCGGCGCTGATCACCGAATCCTACGCCCGTCATCGTTGCGGCGCCAACACCGGAAACTGGCATCCGCCCGCTGTCGCACGACGCAGTCCCAGTCTAGAATGGCGCCATACCGGGTCGGAGGTAAGTCGATGTCCGCACCGAGCCTTTTTATGCGTCTTGCGCTGCCCGTTGCGACCGTGGCGATGCTCTTGGGCGGCGTTGCGTCGGCTTGGTCGCAGTCGCCGCCGACGGCGCCTCCGGTCACCGTGAGCGCACCCCTGCAGAAAGAGATCGTGGAGTGGCAGGAATTCACGGGACAGTTCGCGGCCGTCGACTACATCGAGCTGCGCGCGCGCGTTAGCGGATATCTCACCGAGATTCACTTTGAGGACGGGCAGATCGTGCAGAAGGGCGATCTGCTCTTCGTGATCGATCCCCGCCCCTTCCAGGCGGCGCTCGAGTCCGCCAAGGCGCAGCTCGAGCAGGCCAATGCGCAGGTCGACCTCGCGCAGCGCAATCTCGCGCGATCCGCGACGCTGGTGAAGCGCAGCGATGAACCCGTAAGCGTCTACGATCAGCGCGTCTCCGAGTTCAAGGTCGCGACCGCCACGGTCGACGTGGCGAAATCCGCGGTCACCACCGCCCAGCTCAATCTCGAGTACACCCAGATCGTGGCGCCGATCACCGGCCGCATCAGCAACCATCTCGTGAGCATCGGCAACATCGTCAACGGCAGCGACGTGGGCGCGCCGACGCTCCTCACCACCATCGTCTCACTCGATCCCATTTACTTCAACTTCGACATGAGCGAGGGGGATTTCGTCGCCTATCAGCGCGCGGCCGCCAAGGGGCTCTCGCTGTCAACGGGCGACAGGACCATAGGAGTGTCGCTGCATCTCATCGACGAGCACGGCTGGCCGCACCAAGGCACGATGAACTTCGTCGACAACAGGATCAACCGGGAGTCCGGCACGATCCGCATTCGCGCGCAGTTTCCGAATCCCGACTATCTCCTGACGGCGGGACAGTTCGGTCGCATCCGGATTCCGGGCTCCGAGCCTTACATGGCGATCCTCATCCCCGACGCAGCGATTGTCACGGACCAATCGCGCAAGGAGGTGATGACCGTCACGGATGACGGCACAGTCGTCCCGAAGGTCATCCGGCCCGGTCCCAGCTACGAGAATCTGCGCATCGTACGCTCGGGGCTCGCGGCGAGCGACCGCATCGTCATCGACGGGCTAATAAGGGTGCGCCCCGGCGGGAAGGTGACGCCGCAGCCCGGCAAGATCGAGATCGAGCCCGAGACCAACTGACGGGCCGGAAATCGTCCATGAAGCTCTCGCACTTCTTCATCGACCGTCCGATTTTCGCGATGGTCGTCTCGATCTTCATCACGCTCGTCGGCGCGATCTCGTTCTCCGATCTCCCCGTCGCCCAATACCCGGAGATCGCGCCTCCCACCATCGTCATCAGCGCGAGCTACCCCGGCGCCTCCGCGCAGGTCGTGGCGGACACCGTCGCGGCGCCGCTCGAGGAGGAGATCAACGGCGTCGAGAACATGCTATACATGTCCTCGCAGGCGACGAGCGACGGAAACCTCTCGCTCACCGTTACCTTCGCGCTCGGCACCGACCTCGACATCGCCCAAGTCCTGGTCCAGAACCGGGTCTCGGTCGCGCAGCCGAAGCTGCCGTCGGATGTGCAGCGCATCGGCGTCACCGTGCGCAAGAACTCGCCTGATCTCATGATGGTGATCCATCTGAGCTCGCCCGACGGGTCGCGCGACCAGCTCTACATCTCGAACTACGCGACCCTGCAGGTGAAGGACGTGCTGGCGCGCGTCAACGGCGTGGGCGACGTGCGGATTTTCGGCGCGCGCGACTATTCGATGCGCGTCTGGCTCGATCCCGAGAAAGTCGCCGCGCGCGGCCTCACCGCGGGCGAGGTGGTGCAGGCGCTCGCCGGCCAGAACGTCCAGGTGGCCTCGGGCGTGATCAACCAGCCGCCGGTGCCGCGGTCGGGCGCGTTCGAGATCAACGTCGAGACCTTGGGCCGCCTGACCGACCCGCGCCAATTCGAGAATATCATCGTGCGCACCGACACCCAGGGGCGCGTCACGCGCGTAAGGGACATCGCGCGCGTCGAGCTCGGCGCGCAGGATTACAACACCAACGGCTATCTCGACGAGCGCCGGGCCGTGCCGCTTTTGATCTTCCAGCTCCCGGGCTCCAATGCGCTCGCGACCGCGGATCGCGTGCTCGCGACGATGGCGGAACTCTCGAAGTCGTTCCCGCAGGGGCTGCGCTACGACATCGTCTACAACCCCACGCAATTCATCGCGGAGTCCGTGCGCGAGGTTTTCAAGACCATGGGCGAGGCGGTGATCCTCGTCGTAATCGTGGTGATCCTCTTCCTGCAGACCTGGCGCGCCTCGATCGTGCCGATCGTCGCCATTCCGATCTCGCTCGTCGGCACCTTCACCATCCTGGAGGCGCTGGGTTTCTCGCTCAACAACCTCTCGCTCTTCGGCCTGGTGCTCGCGATCGGCATCGTCGTTGACGACGCGATCGTCGTGGTCGAGAACGTCGAGCGCAACATCCGAGAGGGCAGGTCGCCGCGCGACGCGGCGCACGAGACCATGAACGAGGTCGGCGGCGCGCTCATCGCGATCGCGCTCGTGCTGACGGCGGTCTTCGTCCCCGCCGCCTTCATCGCGGGCATCTCCGGGCAGTTCTTCCGCCAATTCGCGGTGACGATCGCCTCGGCGACGCTGATCTCCTGCCTCGTCTCGCTCACGCTGAGCCCTGCCCTCTGCGCGCTGCTTTTCAAGCCGCACAGCGTCGGGGCCGGCAAGGACTCGCTGGTGACGCGGCCCATCCGCGCCTTCTTTCGCGGATTCAACCGGGGCTTCGAAGCGCTCTCAATCGGATATGGCGGTCTCACAGGCAAGCTAATCCGGCGCGGAGCCATCATGCTCGTGGCCTATGCGGGCCTCATCGGCCTCACCGCCTGGCAGTTCGAGCGCGCGCCCACGGGCTTCATCCCGCAGCAGGACCTCGGCTATCTCATCACGGTCATTCAGCTTCCTCCGGGCGCGTCGCTCGACCGCACGGATGCGGTGGTGCGCGAGGCGACGAAGATCATCCTCGGCACCGAGGGAGTCATTCACGCCGTGCCCTTTGCCGGGCTCGACGGCGCGACCTTCACCAACGCTCCGAACGCCGGCGCCATCTTTGCGGGGCTCGCGCCCTTCGCGGATCGCGCGGGCAAAGGTCTCACCGCCGACCACATCCTCGCCGACCTGCAGAAGCGCCTCAACGCGATTCAGAGCGCTTTCATCGTGGTGATACCGCCGCCGCCGGTGCGCGGGATCGGCAATGCCGGCGGCTTCAAGCTCATCGTGCAGGACAAGCGTGGCCGCGGGGCGGAGGCCCTGGAGGCGGCAGTGCAGGAACTGCTCGGCGCCGCAAGGCAGACGCCCGGCCTCGTCGGTGTCTTCTCCCTCTTCAACACGCGAACTCCCAAGCTCTACGCCGACATCGACCGCGTGAAGGCCGAGATCCTCGGCGTCCCCGCGGACAGGGTCTTCGAGACGCTCGAGGTCTATCTGGGCTCCGCCTACGTCAACGACTTCACCTATCTCGGCCACACCTACCGCGTGACGGCGCAGGCTGATGGGCGGTATCGGATGGATATTCACGACATCGCCAACTACAAGACGCGGAGCGACGCCGGCTTCATGGTGCCGATCGGCTCGGTCGCGACCTTCCGGGACATCACGGGTCCCTATCGCGTCCCGCGCTACAACCTCTATCCCGCCGCGGAGCTGCAGGGAAACACGCTGCCAGGCTATTCGACGGGATATGCGCTCGCCGCGATCGAGCGGATTGCGAGCGAGCGCTTGCCCGACGGATTCGGCTACGAATGGACCGAGCTCGCCTATCAGGAGAAGCTAGTCGGCAACACGGGACTCATCGTCTTCGCGGCCTCGGTGATCTTCGTTTTCCTTGTGCTCGCCGCGCAATACGAGAGCTGGGCGCTGCCGCTTTCGGTCGTCCTCATCGTGCCGATGTGTCTGCTCGCGGGCGTCAGCGGATTGCTGTTCCGCGGCTTCGACGTGAACATCCTCGGACAGATCGGCTTCATCGTCCTCATCGGCCTTGCCGCCAAGAATGCGATCCTGATCGTGGAGTTCGCACGCCAGGGACAGGATGCGGGAACCCCGCTGCTGGAAGCAGCCGTCCACGCCGCGCGCACCCGACTGCGGCCGATCCTGATGACGTCCTTCGCCTTCATCCTGGGCGTAGTCCCACTGGCGATCGCCACCGGCGCGGGGTCGGAGATGCGTCAATCCCTCGGCACCGCCGTCTTCTTCGGCATGCTCGGCGTCACCGGATTCGGGCTGCTCTTCACGCCGGTCTTCTACGTGGTGATCCGCCGTCTCGCTCCTGCACCCCCGGCCCCGCCGCGACCGCCGGCTGCTGGCTGAGCCGGCCAGCGTCGCGTTTCACGCCGCGGTCGCGTTGTCGGCTCCACGCGGAAGCTGGGCGCGACGAGGACGAAAAATGGTTCTTCGATCCCTTCGTCCTCCACGAACCCGCTTGAGCCACCCGTTGTGGACGCTCATTCGTCGAGGAAGCGCCGAGCCGCATCGCCATAGCGTGCGCCGCTGACGCGCTCGCCGGAGAACATCCGGTCGAGTTCCGCGAGGTGATCGCTCGGAAGCCGCAGGCGTGCCGCTGCGGCATTCTCATCCAGGCGAGAAATAACCTTGGTTCCGGGGATTGGCACGATATCTTCTCCCTGCGACATCAGCCATGCGAGGGCAACTTGTGCCGGCGTCCCGCCATGGGTAGCGGCAATGTGTTCCAGGATCGCGAGAAGTGCGCGATTGCGCTCGAAGTGCTCGCTCTGGAATCTCGGAATGGCGCGGCGAGCGTCTCCCTCCTGCAGCGACTGAACGCTGGCGATCCTTCCCGTTAGAAACCCGCGACCCAACGGGCTATAAGGCACGAACCCGATGCCGAGCTCGCGGCAGGCGGGCAGGATCTCAGCTTCGATGTCGCGGCTCCAAAGCGAGTATTCGGATTGCAACGCCGCAATGGGATGGACGCGCTGCGCTCGTCGCAGAGTCGTGGCCGAGACCTCGCAAAGCCCGAGAAAACGTACCTTCCCGCGCCGCACCAGCTCGGCCATGGCCCCGACCGTCTCCTCGATCGGCACAGCGCGGTCGATGCGGTGCAAATAGTAGAGATCGATCGTGTCGATGCCGAGCTGTCGCAAGCTTTCATCGCAGGACCGGACTACGGCTTCCGGCCGAGCATCGACGGCAGTGGGGCGGCCGCGCTCGTCGAGCGTGATACCGAACTTGGTGGCGATCAGCGCTTGCGTACGACGGCCGGCGATAGCACCGCCGAGGAGCGCCTCGCTCGGAGCATACATTGCCGCGGTGTCGAAGAGAGTGATGCCGAGATCCAGGGCCCGGTCGACGACGCAGCGTGCGCTCGCCGCGTCGACGGCACCTGAAGCGCCATAATATCCGGAGAAGCTCATGCAGCCGAGGCCAAGTTCTGAAACTTCGAGTCCGGCCCCGAGGAAACGTCGCTTCATTGCATTGCGGCCCACCCGCCATCTATAGCGCAAGCCCCGACGCCGATCGCCTCGAGAGCAGCAAACAGATCACGTTGGCTCGCCGCGATCCTCCATGTCAAATTTGGCGCGAAGCGTCCGAACTGACATGGATTGCCGATCCGCAATCGCTCAATGGCTCCAATATAAGAAATTGGACGAAGCATGCTCGTACACATCTGGATGTTGTGTGTCCGGTTCTCCATCTCCGCCGTCTTGTCCGGTATTCGAGTAAGCCATATGCTGGCTAATTCGGGGTCTGGCCGCGATGAGACGTGCGTCAACGAAGGAATGAGGGGGTCGGCGATGAGACGCGATTTGTGGAAGCTGCCGGTTTCGGTGGCGCTGATTTTTCTGTGCATCGCTCACGCGGCCAAAGTTCAAGCTCAGAGCGCAAACTCGACGCTCCAGACCGTGTTGAAGCGGGGCACGATCGTCATTGGCACGCGGTCGACAGCGCTTCCGTTTTCCTTCAAGGACGAAAAGGGCGAGCTCGTAGGGTTCGACATCGATCTCGCTCGCGAGATCGCGCGCGGTCTCTTCAAGGATCCGGCAAAAGTCGAATTCGTCATTCTGTCGAGCTCCTCCGACCGAGTGGCGTCGCTGCAGTCGAACCGTGTCGACGCAGTGATAACGGGATTCAGCGTTTATCTCGAGCGAACTCAGGTAATCGATTTCACGACTCCCTATATGATCTCCGACAATATCTTCGTGGTGAAAACCTCCTCGCCGATTCAGAAATACGCCGACTTGGTCGGCAAGCTCATCGTGACGAGGCAGGGAGCCGACGTGGAGGCGCTCATTAAAAACGTGGTCCCAAATCCGCAAATACAGGGCTACCCCGAAGTTTCCGATGCCTTCCTTGCGTTTCGACAGGGAAGAGGGGACGCATTCTTTTATGAGCGCGCGGCATCCATGTATTACGCGCGCCAATACCCCGGTCAATTTCGAGCGATCGAGGACCGCGAGCACGGCATTGAAGTGAGCCCGATCGCGATCGGCGTTCGCCAGGGCGACCAGACGTGGCTCAACTATCTCAACTGGGCGCTCTACAGCCTGAAGGCCTCCGGCAAGCTTCAAGAGCTGCACAAGAAATGGCTTGGAACCGAGGAGTTGGAGCCCAACTGGGTCCGCCAGCCCCTCTGACACCCATAGTGACGCCGACCGCCGCGGATGGGCTCAGGCTACACTTTAATTTGGGCGCCGGTTATCGAGGCCGTATCCGAACTTTCCTTCGGCCTTTTGGTCACGCTTGAGATTGCCTTACTGAGTTCGATTTCCGCGACAATTCTGGGGCTCACTGGCGCCCTCATCGTACGATACGGCGGGGGCGGCGGAAGGTTCGTAGGAATTTCGTATCTCGAGCTGATGCGCAATAGCCCCAGCCTCGTGAAAATGTATTTTCTTTACTTCGGACTAGCGACATTCGGCATTTACCTGTCGCCGTTTGCGGCGGGCACGATCGCGCTCAGCCTGCACAATGCCGCATATCTGATGGAAATCTTCCGCGCTGCGATCGCGTCGGTGTCCGATGGGCAGAATCAAGCGGCCGCGAGCTTGGGGCTCAGACCTGGAGTTGCGTTCCGCAAGATTATATGGCCGCAGGCGTTGCGGCGTGCGTTGCCCGCACTGGGAAACAACTGGGCCGAGATCGCGAAGGATACGTCGATCACGAGCGCGCTGTCGGTCCAGGACTTCTATTACGTATTCACGTCGATCATCGCCCTGAACATGCGAACCTATGAATTCTTTATCGTGGCCGGAGCCGTCTACCTCGTTCTGACCGGCAGCATCGGAGGGTTTGCCCGCCTCTTCGAGTGGCGCTTGAGCACGGCAGAGCGAAAGTCGGCGAAGCGATGAGCGCCGCGTCGCTCTCGGTAATTTTGCCGCTTCTCGGCGGACTGTTCGAAAGCCTGAAGCTGGCAACCGTGGTTCTTACACTGGGTACCTTCGGCGGATTGCTCCTCGGCGCTTTTGCCGCCCTGGGCGGACGGCTCGGACGCCGGGTCGTCAATGTGCTGCTCTATTTCGTGCGCGGCATTCCGCTGCTAATTCAAGCGTTCGCCGTTTTTTACGTCCTGCCGCTCTTCGGTCTCCGCCTTTCGCCATTTATTTCGGCCACTCTCGCTCTCGCGATGTTTGCGAGCGTCACGATCAGCGAGATCATACGCGGAGGCATTGTCGCGGTGCCATCAAGCCAGGTGGAAGCCGCGCTCGCATTGGGCCTGACGCGCCGCAAAGCGTTCGTCTTGATCGTGCTGCCGCAGGCTCTACGGATCGTGATTCCGCCGATGGTCGGCCAGTTCGTGTCGTTGATAAAAGCAACGTCGATCATCTCCTTGCTCGGAGTCTCGGAACTAATGTATTCCGGTCGGGAGATCATCGAGCGCACGTTGCAGGGCTTCGAAGTCATGACGCTCATTTGGCTGCTTTACACGGCGGTGTGTCTTCCTTTGTCGGCATGCGGACGCTGGCTCGAGCGCCGTCTCTCGGCGACGGGTCCCAGCACAAGTCGGGGCTGACGAGTGCAAAACTTCCGTGTCAAGTTCAGGCACGCGACTTTTAGGGCGGGAGCAGATCGGCCATGGACCTCTTAGCTAAGCGTCTCGGGAGCATCAATTTCTCTCAGACACTCGCGATCGGGCAGCGTGCGGCCAGGATGCGGGCCGCGGGGCACGACATCATAAGCCTCGGCCTCGGCGAGCCCGACTTCAAAATCGCGGAAAACATACGATCTGCCACGGCAAAGGCAGCGCTGGAAGGTCACGAGCGAAGCGGGCCCGTCGAGGGCATCTCAGAACTCAAATCCGCCGTAGTGCGAAAGTTGAATCGCGAGAACGGCCTCTCCTACGAGCCCGAGCAGATCGTCATCGGTGCAGGATCGAAGCAAATAATCTTCAACGCCATGATGGCCACCTTGGACCCGGGCGATGAGGTTATCATTCCAGCTCCCTATTGGGTGTCCTACCCCGACATCGTGCGGATGGCCGGCGCCAATCCCGTGACCGTGCCCTGCACTTCCCAGCTCGGTCACAAGATTACGGCCGACATGCTCAATTCGGCGATCACTGCGAAGACCAAATGGTTCATCCTGAATTCGCCATCCAACCCGACGGGTGCCGTCTACCGTGCCGACGAACTGCATGCGCTTGCGGAAGTGCTGCGAGCTCGCCCGGGCATCCTGATCTTGAGCGATGAGATCTACGAGAAGTTCGTCTATCCACCGGCGAAATTCGCCAGCATAGCCGGTGTAGCGCCCGATTTGCGCGACCGGATCCTCACAGTCAACGGGCCGTCCAAAACCTACTCGATGATCGGCTGGCGCATCGGCTATGGAGCGGGACCGGTCGAATTGATTCGCGGGATGATGAGGATCCAGTCACAAGTAACCTCGAGCACCTGCACCATCGCGCAGATCGGTACCGCTGCCGCGCTATTGGGGCCGCAAGAGTCGGTCGCGGCCACCATCGCCGACTATCACGAGCGCCGCAATCTCGTCGTGGAGCTCGCTTCGAGAATTCGGTTCTTTCACGCGATTCCCCCGGACGGCGCCTTTTATCTATTTCCTGACTGCTCGGCACTGATTGGCGCATCGACCCGAGACGGCAAGGTCTTCAAAACCGATGTGGATGTGGTCGATTACCTCATCGACGTAGCGGGCGTCGTCACCGTTCCAGGGTCGGCCTTCGGCATGGGGCCTGCCCTCCGCATGGCCTACACGTGTCCACGAGACCGTTTGGAGGTCGCTTTCGATCGCATCGCGACTGCATTGGATGGTGTCCGGCACTGATCGACGGCCGTCGCCGACGATTCGTGCTCGAAACCGGTTCTTGAAGTGATTGGAGCGGGTGAAGGGAATCGAACCCTCGTCGTAAGCTTGGGAAGCTTCTGCTCTACCATTGAGCTACACCCGCGCCGTCCGCTATTAAAGCCGAGGGCCCAGCGTCGATCAAGGAGGAACGCGGCCGGCAACGAGAGCGGCCTCCTTGCTAGGGATCACTCGGGAGATTCAATATGACGGAAGGATCGGACCATCTCGCGACCTGTGCCTGTGGCACGCTCCGTATCGCCGCGAACGGAGAGCCCGACGTCGTCTCCGTCTGCAACTGCACTCTCTGCCAGCGGCGAACCGGCAGCGCCTTCGGAGTTGGCGTCTATTACCCGCGCGAGCGCGTGCGCGCTGTCGCGGGCGTCTACAAGGCATTCACCCGAGCCGCGGAAGCAGGACGCCAGGTCGGCAATCGCTTCTGTCCGGAATGCGGAACGACCGTTTATTGGACCATCGACCTGCGCCCGCAGCATTTCGGGATCGCGCTGGGTGCCTTCGCCGATCCAGGCTTCGTCCGGCCCGCGCGCATCGTCTGGGCGCAGCACCAATTCGATTGGGTGCGATTTGCCGACGATCTGCCGGTGTTCCCGCGAAGCGCCTCCTAATACCAACAATCCGGTCCGGAGACCGCGTGCCGAAGCACCTGATCGTCACCGCCGACGATTTCGGCCTGGCGCTTCCCGTCAACGAGGCGGTGGAGCGCGGCCACCGCGAGGGCATCCTCACCAGCGCGAGCCTGATGGTGACGGGCACCGCGGCCGCGGATGCGATCGCGCGCGCACGCCGCCTGCCGCGGCTCGGCGTTGGATTGCATCTCGTCCTCGTCGACGCCAGACCCGCGCTGCCGCCGGAGCGGATCCCCGACCTGGTGGGCACCGACGGCCGGTTTCCCGCCGATCCCCTGCGCGCGGGATTGCGGATCTTCTTCAATGCCCGCGCCCGCACACAGGCCGCAGCAGAATGCCGCGCGCAACTCGAGGCGTTCCGAACGACCGGCCTCGCACTCGATCACGTCGACGGCCACCACCACTTTCATCAGCATCCGACGGTGCAGCACATCCTTCTGGACCTCGCGTCGGAGTTTGGCATCGCTGCAATCCGCGTGCCGCGCGAGCCTTTCCGCGCCTCCTGGCGAGCCTCGCGCGATCGGCTGCCTCATCGCTTTTTCGCATGGCTGCTGCACGCGCGGCGCACGGCGGCGATGCGCCGGCGGCTTCTGCGCGCGGGCATAAGCTGCAACGACGCCATGCTCGGCCTCGCGGATACCGGCCGTATGGGCCCGGAACGGGTGCGGCGCTTTCTCGCGGCGTTGCCCGAAGGCGTAAGCGAACTCTACTTCCATCCCGCGACCCAGCGCTGGGGCGAGGCCGATGCCTGGCCAGCGGATTACGAGCCCGAGGCGGAGTTCGCGGCGTTGATAGACCCCGGGGTCAGGACAGCGCTCGACATCAGCGGCGCCAGCCTCGCCACCTTTGCGGGTCTCGCCAAGGGTGGACTTCGCGCGCGCCCCGCCCCATGATCGCGGCGTTTTTCGTCGAGGAGCGATCCGCCGCGCCATGACCGACACTGCAATTGGAAGCACCCGGCGCGACGTCGAGGTGATCGCGCTCGTGAGCACGGCGCATGGCCTCAGTCATTTTTACCAATTGGTCCTGCCGCCGCTCTTTCCGTTCATCACGCGCGAGTTCGGCATCAGCTACGGCGAGGTCGCGCTGACGACGGGGCTCTTCTATGCGGTCTCGGGCTTGGCGCAAACGCCGGCGGGCTTTCTCGTCGACCGCTTCGGCGCGCGGAACGTGCTGCTCGGCGGGCTCGGCCTTGCGGCCGCGAGTGCGGGCTTCATCGGCCTGGTGCCGAGCTTCTGGATGATGCTGCCGCTGGTCGTTCTGGCGGGCCTCGGCAATTGCGTCTTCCATCCCGCGGATTACTCGATCCTCACGCACACAGTGAGCCCGAAGCGCATGGCGCGCGCCTATGGCGTCCACACGCTCTCCGGCAATCTCGGCTGGACCTTGGCGCCCGTGACGATGCTCGGTCTCGCCAGCGCCGTCGGATGGCGCGGCGCGCTTGTCGCCGCGAGCCTGCTCGGCCTCGGGGCGGTCGTCGTCTTCGCCTCCCTCAGCCGCGCGCTCCACTCCGCCCGGAGGGAGCGCAAGCCAATGGCGGCGCCCAAGGGCGCACAGCGCTTCTCCTACCTTTCGCTACTGGCGACGCCTGCGATCCTGCTGTGCTTCGCCTATTTCGTGTTGCTCTCGATTGCGCTCGTGGGCAATCAGACCTTCATGCCGACGGCCCTCAACACGCTCTACGGCACCTCGCTCGCGACCGCCAATTTCGCGCTCACGATGTATCTCGCGGGCAGCTCGCTCGGCATCATCACGGGGGGCTTCGCAGCGGACCGCTCGCGCCGGCACGAGCGGATCGTGGCGCTGGGCCTGTTGCTCTCGGCAGCGCTCATGATGCTGATCGGCTCGGTGGCGATGCCGGATCCGCTCATCGTCGCCTGTGTGGCGCTTGCGGGCTTTGCGACGGGCACGACCACGCCCTCGCGCGACATGCTCGTGCGCAGCGCGACGCCGCCGGGCTCGACCGGCAAGGTCTTCGGCTTCGTCTATTCCGGCCTCGATCTCGGCTCGGCGGTGACGCCTCCGGTGCTGGGCTGGTTCCTCGACCGGGGCGTGCCGCAGATGGTGTTCGTGCTTGCAGCGGCGGCGCTGCTGCTCACGGTCGCGACCGTCCTCGGCCTCAAGCGCAACATCGCCGCGCGCGCCGCCGCCGCCGCGGAGTGACCCGCGCGAGCTTGTCAGCGCAGGTACAGCATGGTCTTCTTCTCTTAATTCTTGAGAGGCTGAAGCACATGCGCATTTCGATCAGCAACTTGGTCGCGGTAACCATATTCACGGCGGCACTCGGCGCTGTCACCCCGTCGGCACCGGGCGCAGCCTTCGCTGATGTGGCGGAACACGCACAACTGGTGAAAATCGAGCCGCCCCACGCGGTTTTGCGCGCGGCAGAGCCTTGACGCACGAGGCCGCGGGGGGAGAATAGCGGCCATGAATGCCGGAGCCACCCTTGCCGACGCCTGATCGCCCCAGTAAACGGAGCCAGGCCGCCGCTTACGCCGCGACGACGCGGGCGATCAAAGTGATCGTCAAGCCGTTCTACCTAGAGGATCAGTCCTCGCCTTCGGACGATCACTACGTCTGGGCTTATCACGTGCGGATCGAGAATCACGGCAGCGAGACGGTACAACTCCGCCGGCGGCACTGGCGAATCACCGATGCGCTCGGGCGCATGCAAGAGGTGCGCGGTGCCGGCGTCGTCGGCGAGCAGCCGGTCCTGCAGCCCGGGGAGGCCTACGAATACACAAGTGGCACGCCGCTGCCGACGCCCTCAGGCATCATGGTCGGCAGCTACGAGATGGAGACCAAAGCCGGCGAGAGCTTCGACGTCGCGATCCCCGCATTCTCGCTGGACAGCCCGCATCAGGCGATCCGCCTCAACTGAGGCTGGCACGTTCGCCGCTCCCGCAATAGGAGGTCCGGAGGCCATGCCGACGAAGCCCGTTCCGATTTCCGCGAAGCCTGCTCACACGCCGCGGCGACGCCCCTCGCGCGACGAGGCCGAGGCCGCCGTACGCACGCTCATCGAATGGGCGGGCGACGATCCCGAGCGCGAGGGATTGAAGGGCACGCCCGGCCGCGTCGTGCGCTCCTATGAGGAGTTCTTCCAGGGCTACGGCACGGATCCCGTCGAGCTGTTGAGACGGACCTTCGAGGAGACCGAGGGTTACGACGAGATGGTCGTCCTCAAGGACATCCGCTTCGAATCCCATTGCGAGCACCACATG
The DNA here is from genome assembly GCA_035581425.1 of Allostellaceae bacterium. Classification (GTDB taxonomy): domain Bacteria; phylum Pseudomonadota; class Alphaproteobacteria; order ATCC43930; family CGMCC-115725; genus DASZHJ01. The sequence goes on from DATJVP010000019.1 coordinate 36,747, forward strand.
GCCCCGATCATCGGCAGGGCGCATGTGGCCTATCTCCCCAACAACCGCGTCATCGGCATCTCCAAGCTCGCGCGCCTCGTCGAAGTCTACGCACGCCGCCTGCAGATCCAGGAGAAGATGACGGTGCAGATCGCCAACACACTTTGCGAGGTACTGCAACCCAAGGGCGCGGGCGTGGTGATCGAGGCCGCGCATCAATGCATGACCACGCGCGGCATCCACAAGCCCGGCGTCTCCATGGTGACGAGCCACATGCTCGGCGCCTTCCGCGACGACCCCAGCACGCGCCGCGAGTTCCTCGCCTTCATCGGTGCCCCCACCGCGATCCCCGTCAGCAACGTCTGACGAAGGTCGCCGCCTCCTTTTCGAGTGTCCGGTTCGGGGCAGCGGGGCGAGGAAAATCGCTACGGAACGACGCAAAGGCGCATTTGCTTCGATGCAGGTCGCACGGCGTGTTGTCCCATCACTATCGACACTCGTGGGCATGTCCCGACCATCCCGCACCAAAAAATATCGTAACCATCAAAGTGCCGTGACGATTCCGAAAGAGTTGGCGCTACCGCACGTAATAACCGAAGTGGTCGCGGATTTGCCGGTCGAGCTCGCGGTCAAGGTCAGCCATGACATCGGTCTCGAGCTGGTAGAGGATCCGGTCGCGCTCGTCGAGCGTGGTGCCCTCGACCGTCGTGGTGGAGCGCTGGGCGCTCGCCATCGCCTGACGCACCACGATGCCGCGGTCGTCGCGGATCTCGACGGAGATGGCGACGCTCGCGTCGTAGCGCGTATCGCGCTGACGCGTAAGCATTCCACTGAGGCTCTGGTCCGTCGCGAGCTTCGTCTCGGTGACGCTCGCGTCGGTGATGGTCGCGACCCCGACACCTTGCGTTCCGGCGGCGCGCAGCCGGTCGCTGGCCCAATTCTCCGCGACGTGCGGAAGTGCCAGTGGCGGCCGCTCCTCGACGTGCGAGGGATCGGAGCCGGGCTGGTAGCGCGGAACGATCTCGATTCGCCGCACGTCGAGCTCGATCGGTGGCTCCGAGGTGAAGTGGACATCGCCCAGAGCCGGCCGCGGTGCCGGCGGCTGATTGCAGCCGCCGAGCGCAAGCAACAGCAGGAGAAGCGGGCGGATGGCGGATGCGCGCGTCATCGATCGGACTCACGAAGGTTCAAGCGAGCGCCTGCACGCTGCCCGTGGTTTTCGGCATTTTCAAGGCGGAGAGACGCCCCTCAGCCCGCGGCGATGGCAGACACCGCCTCGGGCTCGAAGCGGTAAGCTTCGTTGCAGAACTGGCAGGTGACGGTGACGGAGCCGTCGGCCTCGCCGAGATCCTGGCGCTCCGAGCTCGGAAGCGAGCGCAGCACGCGCTCGATCCGCTCGCGCGAGCAACGGCACTCCGCGCGCACTCCGTGCACGCGGAAGACGCGGACGCCATCCTCATGGAAGAGGCGATAGAGCAGCGCCTCCGGCGCGAGCTTGGGATCGGTGAGCTCGGCCGAGGTGCTGGAACCCATGAGAATGAGCGCGCGGCGAAAGCCATCCTCGATCTCCTCGCGCGTCGCCACGATCGCAGAGCGCTCGTCGGCGGGAAGCCGCTGTACCATGAGGCACCCGCCGCGCCAGATTCCGGCCTCGTCCTGCGCCACCGCCACCTTTATCCCCGTCGCGATCTGCTCGGATTGCCGGAAGTAGTGGTGGATGCAATCAGCGAGGGTTGCGCCCTCGAGTGCGACGATCCCCTGATAGCGCTCGGTATCCTCGCCCTGATCGACCGTGAAGGCGAGGTAGCCCGCGCCCATGAGCCGCGGCACCGAGCCCGTGCCCGGGAGCGTCGTCGCCTCCGCGAGCTTCGCCGCGTCGTATTGCGCGTAGCCGCGAACGGCGCCCGCGCTGGTCACGTCCGCCACCAGCAGCCGGATTGCGCCGTCGCCCTTGGTCTGCAGCGTGAAGACGCCCTCGTATTTGAGCGCGCTCGCGAGCGCCACCGCGAGCGCGATCGCCTCGCCGAGCAGCACCGCAACCGGCGCAGGGTAGTCGTGGCGCTTGACGATGGTGTCGAGCATCGGTCCGAGCCGCACCAGCCGTCCGCGCAGCCGGAACGGCTCGATCTCGAAGGGCTGCACGAGGTCGTCGGCGATTGCGGTGGATGTCATCGGTCGCATTCTCTCTCCGCGTCGATTTTGGCACGAAACGCCGTCTCGCCGGGAGCAAACTCCAGCTCAGGCCACCGTCACTGAGCCGCCGGCATGTAGGCGGAGGCGAGTTGGCGCGAGACGAGGCGGGCATAGAGCCCGCGCTTGGCCAATAGATCGGTATGCGACCCCGTTTCGACAACCCTCCCCTCCTCGAGCACCACGATGAGATCGGCCTCGCGTACCGTCGAGAGGCGGTGTGCGATGACGATCGTCGTGCGGTCGGCCTTGAGCAGATCGAGCGCGCCACGGACGGCCCGCTCGTTGAGCGCATCGAGATGAGAGGTCGCCTCGTCGAGGATAAGCACCGGCGCGTCCTTGAGAAAGGCGCGCGCGATTGCGACTCGCTGGCGCTGGCCGCCGGAGAGCGCGGTGCCGCGCTCGCCGACCCAGGAATCGAGCCCTTCCGGCAGTTCCGCCACGAGCGCGTCGAGCGAGGCATGACGAACCGCCGCGAGAAGCTCCGCCTCGGAAGCGTCGGGCCGTGCAATCAGGATGTTGCTTCGGAGCGTGTCGTTGAAGAGATACGTGTCCTGCGCTACCAGCGCGATCCGGCTGCGCAGCACATCGAGCACATAATCGCGGAGATCCCATCCGTTGAGCGTGATCCGGCCCTCCTGTGGATCCCAGAAGCGCATCATGAGCTGTGCCGCCGTCGTCTTGCCCGCGCCGGATGTGCCGACGAGCGCCACCGTCTTGCCGGCGGGAATGGCGACGCTCGCCTCCGCCAGCGCGCGGCGCTGATAGCCGGGATAGGAGAAGCTTACCCGCTCGAACGCAAGCGCAGCGGCCCCTGCGGACGCGTCGACTCCGGGACCGTCCGTCACGAGGACCGGCTCGCGTGTCAGCGCATAGAGCCGCCGCGTCGCACCCAGCGTGTCCGCGAGCTGACGGCCGATCTGCGCGATTTCCGAGACCGGGAGGAACGCCGCCATCGCCAAGAGCGTGAGCAGCGGCAGCACCGCCGCATCGACGGCTCCCGCCCCCGCGAGTGCCGCGCCCACGGAGACGACCGCGAGACCGCCGAGGCCCGTGAAGACTTCGAGGAGGCATTGCTGCAGCGTGAGCTCGCGGTAGAACGGTACGCGCAGGCGGATGTAGCGCTCGGAGAGCGCGTCGAGGATGCGGCCGCGGCTTTTCTCCTGCTGGAACGCCACGATCTCGCCCAACCCCTGCACGGCATCGACCGCGAAGGCGCTGAGCTCGCCCGCGGCCTCGCGCGCCTCCGAGCCCAGCCGATCGACGCGACGCCGCATCAGGAACGGGCTCAAGCCGACCGCGAGCAGGAACGGCAGCAGCGCCAGCGCGATCCAGGGGCTTTGCCATGCGAGCACGGTCAGCACGGCCGCCGGCACCAGGATCGCGACGAAGGCAGGGGCGACCGTGTGCGCGAAGAAATACTCCACGAGCTCGACGTCGTGGGTCGCGAGCGCCATGAGATCGCCGGTGCGGCGTCGCACGAGATAGGCCGGCGCCAAGGCATCGAGCTTGCGGAAGACCTCGATCCGCATCTGCGCGAGGAGACGGAAGGCCATGTCGTGCGCAATCCACGATTCGAGCCAGTGCAGCACCCCCGCGAGCGGCGCCACCGCGGCAAGGGCCCAGAGGTAGGCATAGGGCGTCGTGCCGTGCTTCAGTGCCGCGACCGCGAGCGCGCTCAGCGCGCCCACGCCGATGAAGGCGAGAACGCGCAGCACGCCGAGCCCGAAGGTGACGGTGAGCCTGCCCTTCCAAGGCATCACGTGCTTCATGAGCTCGCCGACGAGGCCCAGCCAGCCGAGCCCCTCCGCCTTGATGATGCCCTCTGTGACCGGCGCCCCGACGGTGCCGCCGAAAACGGACTCGGCTGCGCCGTTCGGTGTCGGAGCGTCCAGGAGCTCGGCCGCCTTCGATTCCTGCGCTTGTTCCGCCATCAGGCGCGCGTAGACGCCGCCCGCGGCCATCAATTCCGCGTGGCGGCCAGTCTCCGCGACGCGGCCTTGGTCGAGGACAAGGATGCGATCGCAATCGATGACGCTCGAGAGGCGGTGCGCGAGAACTAGGGTAGTGCGTCCGCGCATGAGCTTGTCCAGGGATTGCTGGATCACCGCTTCGTTCTCTGCGTCGACCGCGGAGAGCGCCTCGTCGAGCACAAGGATCGGCGTGTCGCGCAGAAGCGCCCGCGCAATCGCTACGCGCTGGCGCTGACCCCCGGAGAGCTTGATCCCCTTCTCGCCAACGACGGTGCGGTAACCCAGCGGCAGGGTCATCACGAAATCGTGGATGTTCGCGGATCTAGCGGCGCCGATGATCTCGGCTTCGGTAGCGTTCTCCCGCCCGATCCGGATGTTGTCCTCGACGGTGCCGTGGAAAAGGAAGGTGTCCTGGTTGACGACGGAGATCAAAGAGCGGACCTGCGCGAGGCTCAACTCGCGGAGATCGCGGCCGCCGATACGCACGGCACCCGCCTCCGGATCGTAGAAGCGCAGCAGCAGGCGCACGATCGACGACTTGCCGCCGCCCGAAGCACCCACGAGGCCAACGCGCTCGCCGGGCGACACACGGAAATCGAGGCCGGCATGGACGCTGCGGCGGGAGCCGGGATAGGAGAAGCGCACCTGCTCGAAGGCGATGCTCGGCTCGAGCGGCGCCGATAACGGCGCCGATGGGCGTTCCGCGACGATCGGCTGATCGTCCAGGATCTGATAGATGCCCTGAGCTGCGGACATGCCGACCATGCCTTCGTGAAGGACGGAGCGCAGCTCCCGCATCGGGCGGAAGATCTCGACGCCGAGCATCAGCACCACCAGCAGAGCCGAGAGCGTCATCGAGCCGCTTTCGACGCGGAGCGCACCCAAGGCGAGCGCAGCGGCAGCGCCGCAGGCGATCGAGCTGTCGGTGATGCCGCGTGCGAGCGAGTTGGTGCCGAGCACCCACATCGTCTGCTGAAAAAGCTGCTGCGCCTTGACCGCGAGCGTGTCGGCCCGCGCCTTGCTCTGCCCGAAAGCCTTGAGCGTCGCGAGGCCCTGGATCGCATCGAGGAATTCCGCGGCGAAACCCGCATAGGCCCGTTGCCGCCCAAGCGAGTTCGCGCGGTCGAGCCGATGCCAGATGGCGGGCGCGAATAGCGCAGTGAGCGCGAAGCCCAGCATCACGCCCGCGACCGGGAGGTCGATGAAGGCGACGCCGCAGAAGACCAGGAACGGCGTCAGCAGCGTGATCATGAACTGCGGCAGGAACCGCCCGAAATAAGTCTCGAGCTGCTCCACGCCATCGACCAGCGAGAGGGTGAGCGCGCCCGAGCGCTTGAGCCCGACCCCGGCGGGGCCGAGTGCCACGATGCGCTCGTAGATCGCGCGGCGCAGTTTCATCTGAACGCGCGCCGCCGTCTCGTGTGCGATCATCGTGCGCCATTCTTCGAAGATCGCGCGGAGTGCGATCACCGTCGCGACTACTGCAACCGGCAGCCAGAGCGAGGCGAGATCCCTTCCCGCGAAGACCGCGCCGATCAGCCAGCCCAAGAGTCCGAGGCGGAGCACGCCGAGCGCAACCGAGACGAGACCGACGATGACCGCCCAGAGAATCCGCAGGCGGACACCCTCGGTGAACTTCCACAGGCGCGATTCGAAATGCATGCGAGGCCTCCCGCGGCGGTCACGATATCGCCGCTGCACCCAAAGGATAGGCCGAAGACGGCCGTTCACGAATGGACAATTCCGCAGATCACCTGTACAAAAATGAACAGGAGAGAGCGGGCACCAGGCGATGGCGGTGGATTGGGATACGGTGCGAGCATTCCTGACGCTCGCGGATGAGGGCAAACTCACGGCGGCAGCCCGCCGTCTCGAGGTAAGCCACCCCACCGTCGCGCGCCGGATCAAGGCGCTCGAGCGCTCGATCGGCGCGCGGCTCTTCGACCGGCTGCCGGACCGCTTCGTGCTCACGCCCGCGGGCGAGGAGCTTCTCGCGGATGCGCAGACAATGGAGCGCGCCGCCGAATCCATGAACCGACGGAGCGCGGGTCTCGGGGACACGGCCGAGGGGACGGTTCGGCTTTCCGCGGGCGAGGCGATGACGCATTTCCTTGCGGAGCGCCTGCCGCGCCTTCGCCGCTCGCTCGCACGCATCGAGTTCGAGCTCGCCACGAGCCACACGCTCGCCAACCTGTCGCGGCGCGAGGCCGATTTGCTGATCCGCGAACAGGTGCCAGATCTCGCGAGCATCGTGACGCGTCGCCTTGGCCGCGTCGCCTACGCCGTCTACGGGAGCCCAAGCCTCGTGCCCGCCGAGCTGACGCCGGAGACGTTCCGCCACGCACCTTGGGCCGGTTTCGACGACGACCACGCCTATATGCCAGGACAGAGCCGGATGCTCGAGCTCTCGGGCGGCGCGCGGCCGGTCGTGCGCGTCAACAACTGGCTCGTGCTGCGCGAGGCCGTGCGCGCCGGCGCCGGGCTCGCCGTGCTGCCCAGCTATCTCGGAGAGGGCGAGCCGGGGCTGCGGCGCGTGGGGCGCATTCTGGACGACGTTCCCGGCGACCAATGGTTGCTGGTGCACCGGGACATCCGAGCGCTACCTCGCGTGCGTGCCGTCATGGACGCGCTGATTCGGCTCTTCGAGGAGGAGCGTGCAGTCCTTGCAGGACACTCGGGCGTCGCTCGGCCGCGCGGTCGCCGAGAGCAAGCCTCAGGCTGAAATCAGGCGAGACACCAGGCGAGGATGCCCTTCTGGGCGTGGAGGCGATTCTCGGCCTCGTCCCAGACCACGGATTGCGGCCCGTCGATGACTCCGGCGCTCACTTCCTCGCCGCGCTTGGCGGGAAGGCAGTGCATGAAGATGGCGTCGGACTTCGCGCGCGCCATCAGCCGCTCGTCCACGCGATATGGGGCGAGCATGTTATGCCGATTAACGCTCGCCTCGACGCCCATGGAGACCCAGGTGTCCGTGACGACGCAGTCGGCATCCGACACCGCCTGCTCCGGCGCCGCCGTGACGAGGACGCGCCCGCCCTGCTCGCGCGCCCAATCCAAGACCCGCTGCGGCGGCTGCAGGGCCTCGGGGCATGCGATGCGGAGATCGAAGTCGAAGCGCACGGCCGCATGGATCCAGCTCGTTGCGACGTTGTTGCCGTCGCCGCTCCAGGCCACGACTTTTCCCTGCGCCGAGCCCTTCTTCTCCTCGAGCGTCATCACGTCCGCCATGAGCTGACAGGGATGACTCTGGTCGGTGAGGCCGTTGATGACCGGCACGGTCGCGTGCTGCGCCAGCTCCTCGAGCTTCGAGACTTGCGTCGTGCGGATCATGATCGCGTCGACGTAGCGCGAGAGAACGCGCGCGGTGTCGGCGACAGTCTCGCCGCGGGAGAGCTGGCTGTCGTTGGCGCTCATCATGATGCAATCGCCGCCGAGCTGCTTCATCGCGACCTCGAAGGAGATGCGCGTGCGCGTCGAGGGCTTCTCGAAGATCATCGCGAGCGTCTTGCCAGCGAGCGGCCGCTCGTGGGGCGAGCGGCCGTTCTGCTTGTAGACCCGGCCGAGATCGAGGATGCGACGGAGCTCCCCTCCGTCCAGTCGGTCGAGATCGAGGAAATGCCGCGGCGCGGCCATGGCCATCGATCCTCAGTGCTTCCACTTCTGCGCGGTCGCCGCGAGGATGCCGAGCCCCTCGTCGATGTGCTTCTCCTCCGCGATCAGCGGCGGCAGCAGGCGGATGACATTCTCGCCCGCGGTGACCGTGAGGAGACCGCCCGCGCGGAGCGCGTCTGAGACTTCGCCATTGATGGGCACGCATTTCAGTCCCGAGAGGAGGCCCTTGCCGCGGACCTCCGCGTAGACCTTCGGATATTTCTCCGTAAGGCCCTGAAGCCCGTTTCGGAAATAGGTGCTGACGCGCCGAACCTGCTCCAGGAATTTGGGCTCGAGCATCACGTCGAGCACGGCATTCCCGATCGCCATCGCAAGCGGATTGCCGCCGAAGGTCGAGCCATGGCTCCCGGCGGTCATGTATTTCCCAACCCTCTCGGTCGCGAGGCAGGCACCTACGGGGAAGCCACCGCCCAAGGCCTTCGCGACCGTCATGACGTCGGGTGCAATACCCGCCCACTCATGTGCGAAGAGCTTGCCGGTCCGGCCCATGCCGCATTGGACCTCGTCGAAGACGAGGAGCAGTCCGAACTCGTCCGCGACCTCGCGGAGCGCCTTCAGATAGTCGTCGGACCCCGAGCGCAGCCCGCCCTCGCCCTGCACCGGCTCGACCAGGATCGCCGCCGTCTCCCCGCTGATCTTGGCACGGAGCTCGTTCAGGTTCTCGAAGGGGACGTGATCGAAGCCGTCGACTACGGGATCGTAGCCCTTGAGGTATTTCTCGTTGCCGGCGGCGGCAAGCGTCGCGAGCGTGCGGCCGTGGAAGGAACCGGTGCAGGCGATGACGCGGTACTTCTCGGGATGGCCGGTCTCGTCGTGATACTTGCGTACCATCTTGAGAGCGCACTCCACGGCCTCGGCGCCGGAATTGCCGAAAAAGACTGAGTCCGCGAAGGTGTTGGCGACGAGACGCTCTGCAAGCCGCTTCTGCTCGGGGATCTGGAACAGGTTCGAGCAATGCCAGAGCTTCTGCCCCTGCTCCATCAGCGCCTTCACGAGATGCGGGTGCGCGTGACCGAGGCCGGTAACGGCGATGCCGCTCGCGAAATCGAGGTATTTCTTGCCGTCGGTCGAGAAGAGGTATGCGCCCTCGCCCCGCTCGAACGCCAGTTCGTTCCGGGCATAGGTCGGCAATAGGGCTGAAATCACGGGACTATCTCCTGCGCGAGTGGGAAGACGAATCGAAGGGTAATCGGACCAGTGACGATTTATCGTCGTCGCTGCCGCAGCCTCGCACCCGTCGTCGCCTGGAACCGGCCCGCCCGGCTCACTTCGCGCATCATGTCCTTAACTCCCGCACCCGGAGTGCCCGGGAAAGCCGGTGAGTATGGGGATGGGGAGTGACCGTGTCAACCTGGAGGCGGATAAATCCGCTGGGATACGGGCTCCTAGGCTCTATCTGCGTGGCCGAACCTGTTCCACGAGTGTCGGGTTCAGGTACCGCGGGGGCGAGGAAAATACATGCCGTGCGTCCCATCACTATCGAGCTTACTTGCCCCGCCTGTGAGCGGACCGGACGCTCGTGGACTTGTTCCGCCGATGACGGCGACAACATGTGAAATCGCGCTACCCGCTCCCGCCCTCGACAGCATGCGCCTCGGCGCGCCAGCGCAGCATGCCGCCGGTAAGGTTGGCGACGTCCGTGAAGCCATTCTGCAGCAGGATGGTGATCGCCTGGGCGGAGCGGCTGCCGGCGCGGCAGACCGTGACGATGGGCTGGTCGCGCTTCAATTCGCCGAGGCGGCCTGCGAGCTCGCCCAGCGGGATCAGGATCGCGCCTTCGATATGGCCCAGCGGCCCCTTGAACTCGTCGGGCTCGCGCACGTCGAGAATCTGGACATCATGTAGGTGCTCCTCGAGCCCATGCGGATCGATCTCCCAGAGCCCTGCGAAGCTGTAGTGGAGATGCGCCCAGTTGGGATCGCGCGCGAGCCCGGCCTCGTTCTCGGGACGGCCGCAGCGGAGATTGGCGGGCACCGCAACATCGATCAGCTTCGGATGCGCGAGCTTCAGGTTTTTCATATAGCCCGCGAAGTCGCCGACCGCGATCTCGCCACCGAGCCGTGGATTGAATCGCCGCTCCTCGGCAACGCTCGTCGCGGTGAGGCCGCGGTAGTCGTGCGCGGGATAGAGGAGGCACTCCTCCGGCAGGCTGAAGATGCGGTCGTGCACCGAGCGGTACATGGTCGCTGCGTCGCCCTGCTGGAAATCCGTGCGGCCGCTGCCGCGAATCAGGAGGCAATCTCCGGTGAAGGCCATGCTGCGGTCATCGAGCACATAGGTGAGGCAACTGTTCGTGTGCCCGGGCGTCGCGCGCACCATGAGTCGACGCTTTCCGAAAGCGACCACATCATCCTCGCGGAGGTAGCGGTCGGCGCCGTCCGCGCCGCTCGCGGCCGAGAGCATGATCTGGCTGCCGAGCCGGCGCTTCAGGAGCCAGGCGCCCGTCACGTGATCGGCATGAACGTGTGTCTCCATCGTCGCGACGAGATGAAGGCCCAGCTCGTCGATCAAGGCAGCATCGCGGCGCGCCTGCTCGAAGACGGGATCGATCAGAACGGCCTCGCCGCCGCGCCCCTCGCCCAGCAGATAGGTGTAGGTCGAGGATTGCGGATCGAACAATTGTCGGAACACCAGCATCCGATCCTCCCGAGCTTCGGCGTCTTCGCTCACGCCTTGAGCTTGTAGCCTCGCACGAACAGTCGATGGCACAAAGCGAGCAGTAGCGCATCGATCGCGGCCATCAAGAGAACGCCGACAAGGAGCGCGCCTTCCGCGTGGCCCGTGAAGCCATAGCGGAAGCCGTCGATCATGTAGAAGAATGGGTTCGCGTGCGCCACCGCGCGCCAGGACGCCGGAAGCTGCTCCACCGAGTAGAAGGTGCCGGAGAGGAAGGTCAGCGGCATCACGACGAAATTGGTGACCGCGGCGATGTGATCGAACTTCTCCGCCCAGAGTCCGCCGACGACGCCGAGGAGGGAGAGCAACAGCGAGGCCGTGAGCCCGAAATAGGCGACCGCCCAGGGTTCGGCGAGGTGGATGTGCACGAAGGGCAGAAGTGCCAGGCCCACCGTCAGTCCCACCACCGCGCCCCGCGTGGCGCCGCCGAGCGCCAGGCCCAGCGTGATCTCCGCGGGGCTCAGCGGCGGCATCAGCATGTCCTCGATGCTTCTCTGCATTTTCGCGATCATCAGCGAGGAGGAGGTGTTCGCGAAGGCGTTCTGCGTGATCGCCATCATCAGGAGGCCCGGCACCAGGAACTCGACATAGGGCGCGCCCGCGACCACGCGTCCGCCGCCGCCGAGCGCGAGCAGGAAGATCGCGAGGAAGAGCAGCGTCGTCACCACCGGCGCCGCCACGGTCTGCGTGAAGACCTTGAGGAAGCGGCGCACCTCGCGGCGGTAGAGCGTCCAGAGCCCAACCCAATTCACCACGCCGAAGCGGCGCAGTCGCGGCGGAGAGAGGGGGATAAGGGCTGCCATAGCGCGGGGCGGAGCTTAGAGGCGCGACCGACGCGCTGACAATGCCCTTCTCCGTCGCGGAGCTGCGCTCTTTTCGCTACCGGAATGATCGCGCGAACGACCATGGTAAGGTCGCGCGGTCGCTACGACGGCGGAACGGCCCCGCGGGCGATGCTCGACCGTCCCGGAGTCGATATGGAATCATGGTCCAGGACGGGAGGCGAAATCTTGCCCGATAGGATGAGGCGCTCGACGCCGCCGACAATCACGCAAGCCGCGCTCGAAAAGGCGGCGCTGCACTATCTCGAGCGCTTCGCCGCCTCGACGGAGCAGCTGCGCAAGGTGCTCCTGCGCCGGATCGAGCGCGCGGTGCGCCTGGGCGCTGAGCCGGAGGCGGTCGCAGCCGCGCGGCGCGACGTGGAGCCGCTTCTAAAGCGCTATCTCGCGGCGGGTTTCCTCGACGACCGCCGCTTCGCCGAAGCGCAGGCGCAGAGTTTGCTGCGGCGGGGCACGTCGCGCCGCGGAATTCGTCTGCGCCTCGCCGCAAAGGGCATCGAGCGTGAACTGGTCGAGGCAGCGCTCGCGGAGGATGCTGAGGTCACGAGCGAGCTCGCCGCCGCTGGCGCGCTGGCACGCCGCCGCCGCCTCGGCCCCTACCGCGCGGCCGGCGCCCGCGCAGCCTTCCGCCAAAAGGATCTTGCCACGCTGGCCCGCGCGGGATTTCCGCTGGAGATTGCGCGCCAGGTCCTTGCCGCCGGCGATCCCGAAGCACTCGAGCGAATTATTGCCGGTGAGGGCGCGTGAGCAATCCCAGCGGGCATTTGGACGGCCTCTATCGCCTGAGCGCGCGGCTCGGCCCGCCACTCCGGCCGAATGAGGAAGTGATCGCCGGCTATCGCCGCCTCCTCGCGGAGCGGACAGCTCGCGTGCTGCTCCTGGGCGTGACGGCGGCGCTTGCGGATATCGGCGCCGAGGTAGCGGCCGTCGATAGCAGCGATGCCGCGATCGCGCGAGGCTGGCCCGGCGATACGGAGCGCCGGCACGTGCATCGCGCGAATTGGCTCTCGCTTCCCTTTCCGGCGAGCCGCTTCACTGCGGCGGTCGGCGACGGCGCCCTCAACTCGCTTGGCCGCCTTCGCGATTACCCCGCGCTCTTCGCGGAGATCGAGCGGGTCGTCGAGCCCGGAGGCGTCTTCGTAACGCGGGTCTTCGCGAGACCCGACACCTGCGAATCCGTCGCGACCGTCGCGAAAACGGCGCTCGCGGGCGAGATACCCGTCTTCAACGCGTTCAAGTGGCGGCTCGCCATGGCGCTCGTCGCGGAGTCGGGAGAGCCCGAGATCGAGGTGCAGCGGATCACGGCTGCCTTCGACAAGCTCTTTCCGGATCGGACCGCGCTTGCGGCCGGCGCGCGCTGGGATATCGCGGATATCGACACGATCGACGTCTATGCGGGCTCGCGCATGATCTACAGCTTCCCGACCCTCGCAGAGATCCGCGCGACCGTTCCAGCGGGCCTCGGCCGGATACGAGTGGTTCCCGCCGGCACCTATCCACTCGCGGAGCGCTGTCCGCTCCTGGTCCTGCGTCGAAAGGCGTCGCGGTGAACCCCTCCGTCCGCGCGCTGGCGAGCCAGGTAGAACGGCTGATGGTCTCGCAATGGGAGGCCGCCTCCGGTCTTGAAATCCAGCAACGCGAGCGGCTCCACCGCCTCGCGGAATATGCGGCGCGCCATTCGCCGCTCATTCGACAACGTCTCGCCGAGGCCGCGCTCACGCCCACGGAGCTGGCGACGCCCGGCGGCCTCGCGCGAATGCCGCTCTTGCGCCGGCGCGATCTGCAGCTCGCGGCGAAGCAACTCTACTGCGCGGAGGTACCGCCCGAGCACGGCGAGGTACACAACCTCCGCACCTCCGGCTCGACGGGTGAGCCGGTTGTCGTGCGCCGCACTGTGCTCACCGACTTCCATTGGAACGCGCTCACCATGCGCGACCATCTCTGGCACGAGATCGAGTTCAGCGGACGCTTCTCGGCGGTGCGCCCGACCCTGCCGAACCACGTCCGCCTGCCGAACTGGGGGCCGCCCACGAGCCTCCTCTTCCGCACCGGCGCCGCGGAGGCGATTCCCGTCGCCGCAGAGGCGCGGCAGCAGGCGCAATGGCTTCTCGAATTCAGCCCGCAGGTGCTGCTGTCGTTTCCGAGTGTCGCGGAGGCAATCGCCGGACATCTGCGCGAGAGCGGCCGGCGCCTCCCCGAGCTCCGGCGCGTCAAGTCGATCGGAGAGACCCTGAGCCCGCGCCTCAGGGAGGCGATCCAAACGGGGTTAGGCGCCCCGATCGTCGACATCTACTCCTCGCACGAGGTCGGCATCATCGCCGTGCAATGCCCGCAGAGCAGCCTCTATCATGTCATGGCCGAAAACCTGATCGTCGAGGTGCTGAACGAGGATGGCGGGCCTTGCGCCGAAGGCGAGGCGGGGCGGGTCGCGATCACCGATCTCCACAACTACGCCACACCGATGATCCGCTACGAGATCGGCGACTGGGCAGAGCCCGGTGGGCTCTGCCCCTGCGGGCGCGGCCTCCCGACGCTACGGCGCATCCTCGGACGCGAGCGCAATCTCGTGAAGATGCCGGACGGCACGCGGCGCTATCCCCTCGTGGGCTTCGTGCGCTTTCGCGAGGTGGCGCCGGTGCTGCAGTATCAGTTCATCCAGCACGCGCTCGACCGGCTGGAGATGCGGCTCGTGACCGAGACACCGCTCCGCGCCGCGCAGGAGGAGGACCTCGCCGCGATCGTCCGCAAGGCGCTGGGCTTCTCCTTCGCGCTCGACTTCACCTACTTCCCTGAGCGCTTACCCCGCTCCCCCAGCGGAAAGTTCGAAGAATTCGTCTGCCGCATTTGAGGCTCAGGGGTTCCGCGGCGGCTCCTGGAAATAGACGATGCGCTGCGGCGAGGAGGTCTCGATCCCTGCGGCATCGAATGCCTTCTTGACGCGCCGGTTGAATTCGCGACCGACGTTCCATTGCTGGATCGGGAGCGTCTTTAGCCGGACCTTGATGATGACTGCGGAATTCTCGAAGCGGTCGACGCCGATGATCTCCAGCGGCTCAAGCATGAAATAGCTGAAGGCCGCGTCCTCCTTGAGCCCGCGAGCGACCTCCTTCAGTACCTCGATCACGCGATCGGTGTCCTCGCGGTAGGCGACGCCAATGTCCGCGACGTAGTAGGAGAAATCGCGGGTGAGATTCTTGACCGAGGAGACGTTGCCGAAGGGGACAGTGTGCACCGTTCCCGCGATATCCCGAAGCTTGATCGCGCGGATCGAGATCCCCTCGACCACGCCAGCGTGATCGCCGCCTACATCAACCACGTCGCCGATCGCGAGCGTGTCCTCGACCAGGATGAAGACCCCAGTGATGATGTCCTTGACGAGCGCCTGGGAGCCGAAGCCGATCGCGATGCCGACGATGCCGGCGCCCGCGAGAAGCGGCGCGATGTTGACGCCGAGTTCGGAGAGCACCGTGAGCCCGACCGTGAGCGCGATCACCACCAGCATCGCCGTGCGCAGGAGCGGCAGGAGCGTCCGCGCGCGGGCGCTGCGCGGCAGCGGCCGGCCCTCGGCATCGACGGCCGCGAGGTAGCGCTCGATCGCGGAGCTGAAGACCTCCCAGACGGCGATCGCCGCGACCACCACTACGCCGATCGAGATCGCACCGCCGGTGACGCGCTGGCCCCAGTCGGATTGCATCCAGCCGAAACCGTCGGCACCCCAGGCCTGCAGCAGGGCGAGGGTGGCGAAGACGTAGATGACGCCCGAGAGCACCGCGGAGAAGACCGGGAGGTAGCGATTGGCGCGCGCCTCGAGCGTGGGGAATCGCGCCTTCAAATCGTCGCTCAAGGCAAAGCCGCGCTCCGCCGCATGGCCGACGAGGCGCACCAACACTCCCGCGCCCACGATCAGCACGACGCTGAGGCCGCTCGCGCGGAGCGCAAAGGCGAAGCCGCCGGGAACGCGGAGCGCGTAGTCCACGTAAATCCCGACGACATAGACGATCGCGAGCACGTGCCAAGTGTCGGCGAGACGGTAGCGCAGAACCCGCCAACCGCCGACGCCCCGTCCCTTCCCGGCCGTCGCCGAGGATCCGCGCAACCAGGCGGCGACGGCGGTCCGGTTTTGCAGGACGAAGACCACCGTGAGCGCCGCCAGCACCAGCGCCACGATCCGCGCGAGCGTCGCATCGATCCCCTCGGGAATGCCGAGCCAGAGCGCGCCGTCGAGCAGGGCGTAGCCGTAAACCGACCAACCCGTGAAGCGGCGCGCCCAGACGTAGAGATAGGTTCGGGTTTCCTCCTCGAGCCCGAGGAGGGCCGCCGGCGCGCCGTCGCCGAGGAGCACCTCGCGCGCGAGCGCCACCACCGCGCGCGCGACCACGCTCGCGTCGATCATGATCCCCGCGACCTCTGCAGTCCCGAGCCGCGGGTGCAGCAGCGGCAGCACGAGGTAGCCGGCGGCGGCAAAGGCGAGGATGGGCAGGAGATCGAGGAAGACGCGCAGCAGCGTCAGCAATAGCCGGGTCCAGAGTCGCTTGCCGGGATTTTGCGCGAGCACCGCGCGCGGCCGCCGCAGCAGCGCGGCCACGAGGATATCTGCGAGCACCGCAAGGCCGAATACGACGGCGAGATGTGTCGCGACCTCGACCCAGCGCCCGCGCGCGGCAGGATCGCTCATCTGCGCCTCGACCCAGTCGGCGATGCGTGGCGCGTCGGCGATCGCAGCGAGGGTCGTGAGCACCTCGTCGCCGATCTGGTTGAGCTCCGTCGAGAGCATAGTGAAGAAGCCGCTGGGCGGCGGGGGCTGCGCCTGCTGCTTGGCGCGCTCTGCCGCGATCAGGGCCTTCAGGTCGGCGACGAAGCGCGCGCGGTCCGTCTCGCTCTGGAGCGTGTCGACGAGGCGCTGCAGCTCCTCGATGCTGACGATCTGCGGCTTTGCCGGAGCGGGCGTCTCTTGCGCTCCGGCCGTACCGACGCCGCTCGCGGCAAGCGCGAGCGCCAGCAGCAGAATCGCGGCGGCAAGACCGAGAAATCGCGGCAGCTTCGACATCGCTGCGCGAGGATACGCGGGCGCCGAGCGCGGGCCAAGACCGGGATTTGTCGGCGTCAGACGCGGAAGCCGGCGACGTCGAGCGCCACGCTGCCGAGAAGGCCCGCTCCGGAGAGGACAAGGACCGCTCCGGACACGCGGTCGACCCAAGTGAGATGCACCATGCCGGCAAAGCGCCGGAGCGCCGCGATGCCGAAACTGAGGCCGAGCCACCAGACGAGCGATCCCACGAAGACGCCGCCGACCATCACGGCCACGTCGATGAGACTCACGCCCTCGCTGTCGAAGCCGACCTTCGCGAAGATCGCGGCGAAAGCGAGGATCGTGATAGGATTTGTGACCGTGAGCGCGAAGGTCGACGCGAAGGCGGCGGCGAGCTTCTCGCCGGTGAGCGGCTGGCGCTCGGCCTCGCTGGTGCGCAGGCAGGCGCGCACACCGATGAAGAGGAGATAAATCCCGCCGATCGCTCCCAGCACCTCCTGGTATCCGAGGAGCCAGTCGCGGACCACGGTGAGGCCGAGGCCCGCGATGATTCCGAAGATCATGTCCGCAAGCGCCGCGCCAAGGCCCGAGATCACCCCGAAATGCGCGCCCTCGAAGAAGCTGCGGCGCACGCAAAGCACGCCCACGGGCCCCACGGGCACCGCAATCACGATGCCGACGATGATGCCCTTGATGAAGAAGAGGAGGATCTCTGGCACTGCGGAGGGACCAATGGCCGCGGGCGGCGGGAGCGCCCTTCATGCCGTGTCCGGAGGATGGGCGCAACCCGAGAAATGCAACTGTTGCGTCGGCCGCGCCGCCGCTATCCTGCGCCGCACGAGGACGGCGAAGGAGCCGCGCGGCATGGCCAAGGAGAACGAGAGCAAGCTCGAGCAGGCACGCCCCAAGCTCGTCGAGAGCAAGGAGCGCTGGGCGCGCGAGGGACGGCTGCTGACCGGTCGTCACGCGCGGCCGGAGGAGGAGCGCCTGCCGCCGGGACAACGCCGCGTTGTCGACTGGCCGGTGCTCGATCTCGGGATCCAACCGGAGGTGCCGCTGGAGCAATGGCGTCTCGCGGTCGACGGGCTCGCCGAGCATCCGATGGAGTGGGACTGGGCCGGCTTTCAAGCGCTGCCGCAGAGCCGTCTCGTCTCGGACATCCACTGCGTCACGCAATGGTCGCGCTACGACAACGCCTGGGAAGGAGTCTCCGCGAGGGACCTGCTGAGCCTGGTGAGGCCGAGGCCCGAGGCGAAGTTCATCTGGTTCACGAGCTACGACGACTACACCACCAACCTGCCGCTTGCGTCCTTCGACGACGAGGACGTGCTGCTCGCACATAGCTGGAGCGGTAAGCCGATCGCGCGCGAGCACGGCGGTCCCGTCCGCGCTGTGGTGCCGAAACTCTATTTTTGGAAGAGCGCAAAATGGCTGCGGCGCATCACCCTTCTCGCCGAGGACAAGCCCGGCTTCTGGGAGATGCGCGGCTACCACATGAACGGCGACCCCTGGATGGAGGAGCGCTATGGCTGAGGAGGGCGCCTTTGCCTTCGACTTCGCGAGCATCGAGGGAAAGCCGCTGCCGCTCGCGCGCTTCAGCGGCAAGCCGCTCCTCATCGTCAACACCGCCTCCTTCTGCGGCTTCACCCCGCAATATGCCGGGCTCGAGACTCTCTACGAGCGCTACCGCGAGCGCGGCCTCACGGTACTGGGCGTGCCGTCGAACGATTTCGGCGAGCAGGAGCCGGGATCGGCCGAGGAGGTCGCAGGCTTCTGCTCGACGCGCTACCGCGTGCAGTTCCCGCTGACGGAGAAGGTGCACGTCGTGGGCGCGGCGGCGCATCCCCTCTACCGTTGGATCGAGAGCGAGCTCGGCGAGGGCGGAACCCCCCGCTGGAACTTCCACAAATACCTAGTTGCACCCGACGGCAGCCTCGCCGGCGCTTGGCCCTCCTCCGTCGAACCGCTGGCGCCGGAGATCGTCGCGGAGATCGAGCAGCTGCTCTAGATCGCGATGACGCCGCAGCGCCGCGCGCTCCTGCTGCTGGCGGTTCCCGTCGTGCTTTTCGGCGTCGCCTGGCCCGTCAACAAGGTGGCTCTCGCGGGATTTCCGCCGCTCTGGTTCGCGGCGGCGCGGTCGGTACTCGGCACGGCGGTCGCCGCGGCGATGCTGCTGGCGCTTCGGCAGTGGCGGCTCCCGTCGCGGCGCGATTTCCCGATCATCGTCTCCGTGGGCCTGCTGCAGCTCGCACTTTTTTTCGCATTCACGAACCTGGCTCTGAGCTTCCTGCCGGCGGGGCGCTCGGTGGTCCTCGCGAACACGACGACGCTCTGGCTCGTACCGCTGGCGCTCATCGCGGGCGAGCCCATTCCGCCGCTGCGCTGGGCCGGCGCGGCGGCAGGTGTCGCGGGGATACTGGTTCTCGCCAACCCCTGGAGCCTCGACTGGAACGATCCTGGCATCGCGCTCGGGCACGGCTTCCTCCTGCTCGCGGCACTGGGTTGGGCCGTCGCGATCTTCCACGCGCGCCATCATCGCTGGGAGCTCTCGCCGCTGCAGGTCCTGCCCTGGCAGATGCTGATGGCGGCGCTGGTGCTGGTGCCGCTGGCGTTACTCAGCAATCCACTGCCCCGGATCGAGCCGAGCTTCCGCGTGTGGGGCGGGCTCTTCTATATCGGCGTAATCGCGGGGCCGCTTGCGTCCTGGGCCGCGGTGATCGTCGCGCGAGACCTCCCGACCATCGCGAGCTCCGTGGGGTTCCTCGGAATTCCCGCCCTCGGTCTTGTGCTCTCGACCGCTTTCCTCGGGGAGTCTCTTACCTGGTCGCTGGCACTGGGCGCGCTCCTCATCGGCGCCGGCGTGATCGCCGCGACCGCCCGCCGACGCTAGCGACTGGTCGACGCCCCGAGCGCACCGAAGGTCTTCAGGTATTTCATCCCGGTATCGCAAAGGATCGTGACGATCGTGGCGCGGGACCCCAGCCGCTCGGCCGTACGCAAAGCCGCGACGACATTGGCGCCGGTCGAGGTTCCCGCGAAGAGCCCTTCCTCCCGGGCAAGCCGAAGCGCCATCGCGGTCGCCTCCTCCGTCGAGACGTGCTCGATCGCATTGGCGACGCCCTCGCGCCAAAGCGGCACCACGAAGCCCGCGCCGATGCCGTCGATCTTGTGCGCCCCGGGCGCGCCACCGGAAAGGACAGGAGACTCCGCGGGCTCGACCGCGACGATCGCGATCCGTCCGTCGCGCCGGCGCAGGGCTTCGCCGGTGCCGCGCAGCGAAGCCGCCGTGCCGACGCTCTGGACGAAGGCGTCGATGCGGCCCTGCGTCTCATCCCAGATTTCCTCCGCGAGGAGGACGTAGGCCGCGAGCTGATCTTCATTCTTGAGCTGATCGGTCCAGAAACCGCCCGTTCTCTCCGCCATGACCCGCGCCGCCTCGACCATGTCGCGCGTGAGCATCTCGGTCATACGCCCGCTCTCGCTGCTCAGGACCTGCAATTGCGCGCCCAGGATCCGCATGTGATCGAGCTTCTCGCGGGAGAAGGCGTCCGAGGTGACGATGTGGAGGGGATAGCCCTTGACCGCGCAGACCAGCGACAACGAGACGCCGGTGCTCCCGCCGGTATATTCGACGACGGAACCGCCGGGCCTAAGTCGCCCGTCCGCCTCCGCCGCTGCGATCATGGCGAGCGCCATCCGATCCTTCATGCTCCCCGTGGGATTCTCGCTCTCGAGCTTTAGGAGGATGCGCGAGCCGCTACCGCCCACGATCTTGCGCAGGCGGACGAGCGGAGTCCCGCCGATGCAAGCGAGGACGTCCGGGGCGATGTCGCTCACCATGTCCTTCTCCCTGGCAATTCGATGTAGATACAACCTATGTATCTACATACATTCTATGGGCTCATATCGCAACCCTGGCATCCGGCGGGGTCCGTCAGCCCGCCGCGATCACCTCCGGGAGATCGCACGCGCGCTCGAGCGTGCGCACGACCATGCGTTCGACGCGCCCGCGGATCTCGATCTCGTGGCGCGGCGCCGTGCCGAGATCGAGCCCCGCGCGGCGCACCACGGCCTCGGAGACCACGAGCTCGGCGCCATAGGTCTTACTGAGGCCCTCGAGCCGGCTTGCGGTGTTGACGCTGTCGCCAACCGCCGTCAGGGAGACCGCGCGGCCCCACCCCATCTCGCCGACGATCGCGGGCCCCGCGTGGATGCCAATCCCGATCCGGAGCGGCTCCGGCAGGTCGTGGGCGAGGGTCTCGTTGAGATGCGCAAGCCGCTCGCCCATTGTGCGCGCGGCGTCCAGCGCCTCGCGGCAACCTGCCTCGACCCCGCGGTCGAGGCCGAAGAGCGCCATCACGCCGTCGCCGATGAACTTGTCGATTCGCCCGCCCGCCTCCTCGACCGCCCGCCCCATCTCCGCGAAATAACGGTTGAGGAGGAAGACCACGTCATAGGGCAGCTTCCGCTCCGCAAGCCGCGTGAAGGCGCGCAGATCGGCGAAGAGGATCACGATCTCGCGCTCGCTGCCGTGGAGATAGCCGGGGCGGTGGTAGCCGTCCCGCGCGGTGGCGCTCGCGGGCAAGAGCGGCGCCACGCGGAGATCGCCCGTCGGGCGGAGCTGGCAGGCGAGCCGCACGTCGGGCGCCGCGCCCACGCGATGGAGCACCTTCACCTCCTCCGGCGCTGGCGGCGGGAGGGCCCGTTCCTCACCTGCGACGCGGATGCGGCAGGTCGAGCAGCGTCCGCGCCCACCGCAGACGGAGGCATGGGGAATGCCCGCAAAGCGGCTCGCCTCCAGCACCGAGAAGCCCGGCAGGATCTGCACCACGCGCCCGTCCGGATAGGTGAGGCGGACGATCCCGCGTCGGCGCTGCCAGTGCCAGCGCAGCACGCGGGCCAGCAAGACCGCGATGAGCGCCCCGAGGAAGCCGAGGCGCAGCCAAATCACCATCGCATCGATGACCGCCTGATCGGGCGGCGCCGCCTTCGGATGCGAGCGCATTATCTCGGCAACCCAGGCAGGGTCCGCCGCGAGCGTCGTTACCTCGCGCCCGGCCTCGAGCGCGCCCAGCGCCGCGAGCGTGGGCAACAGCAGGGCGAAGGCAAAAAGCACGGGCTGCCAATCCGGATACCAGGGCTTGAGCCGGAGCCAGAAGCGCAATCCGATCATGGCGTGCACCCAAGCCACCACGAGAACGGTGAATTGCAAAATGCCGCGCCACGGAGCTGTAACGAAATACCCGTAGAGGAGCGGCGTGTAATAGCCGTAATCGGCGCCGAAGAAGGTGTCGGCGATGCGCGTCTGCAGGACGTGCTCGACAAGGAGGAGAGGGATCGTGAAGCCGAGCACAAGCTGGGCCACCTCGGCGAAGGGCATCCGGAGCGATCGGCGCTGCCATAGCGCCCAGAGCGCGAGGCCGTAATGGACGGAAAAGGCTCCGTAGAGCACGAGCGTTCCGAGCGGGCTCGCCCAATACTGGTAGATCGCGAGGAGCGCCGCATCCATCGTCCGGAGCGAGACCAGGCCGAGTGCGTGGTTCACGAAATGGGTGACGACATAGGCGAGCATCGCCAGACCCGAGGCGAGGCGGAGCCGCCTGATCACTCAACCCTCCCACGAGCGCTCATCTCGCGATTGCCCGCCTTTCGCGCGCCCTTGCGTTGCGCGCGCCGACAGATTACACCGATTTCAGTTGCAAACGAGCGCGCCCTGCCTTCAATCCCGCGGGCGCGCTTCGCATGAATGTGAGGAGAGCCTTGGCGAGCACCAATACGGGCCCGATGGTCGAGGTCCGGCATCTAAGCAAAAGGTTCGGGCCCATCCTCGCCGTCGACGACGTGAACTTCACCGTCGGGCGTGGCGAGGTACTGGGCTTCCTCGGGCCCAACGGCGCCGGCAAGTCGACGACCATGAAGATGATCACGGGCTTCCTTGCGCCGAGCGCGGGGACCGCAGTCGTCTGCGGCGCCGACATCGAGACGGACCCGATCGCGGCCAAGCGCCAGATCGGATACCTCCCGGAAGGCGCGCCCTCCTATCCCGACATGACGGCGCTGCACTTCCTCGAATTCGTGGCGCGGGTGCGCGGCTTCTCCGGCGCGGAGCTGCGCGAGGCGATCGGCAATGCCATCGAGTGTACCTCGCTCGGCGGCGTGCTCGCGCAGCCGATCGACACCCTCTCCAAGGGCTTCAGGCGCCGCGTCGGATTGGCGCAGGCGCTGTTGCACGATCCGCCGGTGCTGATCCTCGACGAGCCCACCGACGGTCTTGATCCGAACCAGAAGCACGACGTGCGCAAGCTCATCAACCTGCTCGCGGCGGAGAAAGCGATCATCATCTCGACGCATCTCCTCGAGGAGGTCGATGCCGTCTGCACGCGCGCGGTCGTGATCGCGGGGGGCCGTCTCGTCGCGGACGGAACGCCCGCCGAGCTCGAGCAGCGCTCGCGCCATCACAATGCCGTGCGTCTCGCGCTCGCGACAGGGCTCGACGAGGCCGAGTTTGCGCTCCAAGCGCTCCCGGGCGTCGAGAGCGTCGAGCGCGTCATCGACGACGAGGGCACGGCGCTCATCGCCTTCGCGCGCGGCGGGCGCTCCATCGTCGCGGAGGTTGCCGATCTCGCGCGCGACCGGCGTTGGGAGGTCGCGGGGCTCCGCGTCGAGCGCGGCCGCCTCGAGGACGTCTTCCGCCAGGTCACGCTCGCGGCCTGAAGGACCGGAAACCGCCAACCCATGCACAACGTCTGCGTCATCGTCCGCCGCGAGCTGCAGGGCTATTTCGCCACGCCGCTCGCCTACATCTTCATCGTGATCTTCCTGGCGCTCGCGGGCTCGCTCGCGTTCTTCGCGGGAAATTTCTTCGAGCGCGGCCAGGCCGACTTGCAACCATTCTTCAACTTCCATCCCTGGCTCTACCTCGTGCTGATCCCGGCGCTTGCCATGCGACTCTGGGCGGAGGAGCGCAAGAGCGGCACCATCGAGCTCTTGCTGACGCTCCCTGTCTCCATGACCGAGGCGGTGCTCGGCAAATTCCTCGCGAGCTGGATCTTCGCGGGGATCGCGCTCGCCCTCACCTTCCCCTTCTGGCTCACGGTCTGGTATCTCGGCAATCCCGATCAGGGCGTGATCCTCGCGAGCTACATCGGAAGCTTCCTGATGGCGGGCGCATTCCTTGCGGTCGGCGCCTGCCTCTCCGCGCTCACCAAGAACCAGGTGATCGCCTTCGTGGTGACGGCGGGCGCCTGCTTCCTCTTCACGGTGAGCGGCTCGCAGATCGTGCTGGGCGCGCTGCGCGGCTGGGCGCCGCAGGTCCTCCTCGATACCGTCGCGAGCCTGAGCTTCCTCACCCACTTCAACGCGATCGTGCGCGGCGTCATCGATCTCCGCGACGCCGTCTTCTTCCTCTCCACCATCGCGCTCTTCCTCTACGCGAACGCCGTGGTGGTCGACCTCAAGAAAGCGGACTGACGGGATCCTCGCCATGAAAGACCTCGTCGCCTCCCGCCGCGTCCGCGCGGTCCTAAGCCTCATCTGCGCGGCGGTGATCTTCGTCTCCGTGAACGTGATCGCGCAGCGCCTCCTCATCGCTACGCGCATCGACCTCACCTCCGGCGGCATCTACACCCTCGCGGAGGGCACGAAGCGGACGCTCGCGGAGATCCAGGAGCCCGTGACCCTGCGCTTCTATTTCTCGCGGCGGCTCGGCGACGAGATCCCCGCCTACGGCATCTACGCCCAGCGCGTGCGCGACACTCTCCAAGAATACTCGGCGATCGCCCACGGCAAGATCGACCTCCAGATCATCGACCCCGAGCCCTTCTCGCCGGAGGAGGACCGCGCGGTGGCGCAGGGGCTCCAGGGCGTGCCGATCGACCAGGGCGGCGAGAAGGTTTATTTCGGCCTGGTCGCCAGCAACACCACCGACGATCAGGCGCTCATCCCCTTCTTCCAGACCGAGCGCGAGCGCTTCCTGGAATACGACCTCACCAAGGCGATCCGCTCGGTCGCGGCGCCGAAGAAGACGGTGGTGGGGCTGGTGACGGCGCTGCCGCTCGAGGGCGACTTCGCGGCGGCGCTGATGGGCCAGCCGCTCAAGCCCTATGCGATCGTGACGCAGCTCCGCCAGCTCTACGAGCTTCGAAGCCTCGGCACCGATTTCGACAAGGTCGAGGATGGCGTCGACGTCCTCATGATCGTGCAGCCGCAGAATCTGCAGGACAAGACGCTCTACGCGATCGATCAGTTCGTGCTCAAAGGCGGCCGGGCGCTCGTCTTCATCGATCCCTATTCCGAGACGCAGCTCCTGCACCCCACGCGCTTCAATCCGCCGGGCGGCGGGACCGACAGCAATCTCGAGCCGCTGCTCAAGGCCTGGGGCGTGAGCATGCGGCCGAAAGTGGTGGCGGGCGATCTCGCAGCGGCGCGCAAGGTGACGACGGGCCGCGGCAGCCGGCCGGCCGCGACCGACTACGTCGCCTGGCTCGCGCTCAAGCCCGATGCGCTCAACCACGACGAGCTCGTCACCGGCGATCTCGACCGCCTCAACCTGGCGACCGCGGGCATCCTCGATCCGATCAAGGACGCCAAGACGACCTTCGTCCCGCTGATCCAGACCTCGGTCAAATCCGAGGAGATTCCCGTCGACAAGGTCGCGGGCATGCCGGACGTGGCCGGCCTCCTCGACGACTTCAAGGCGACGGGCCAGCGCCTCACGCTCGCCGCGCGCATCACCGGCCCCGCAAGCACCGCCTATCCCGACGGCCTGCCCAAGCCCAAGGAGCAGAAGCCCGACGAGAAGAAGCCGGACGAGCAGAAACCCGACCAGAGCAAGCCCGAGGAGAAGAAGCCCGCGGAGGCGCCGCCCGACCAGAGCAAGCCCGCGCCGGACCAGATCAAGGAGGCGAAACAGCCGATCAACGTGATCGTCGTCGCCGACACCGACATCCTCGACGACCGCTTCTGGGCGCAGGTGCAGGATTTCTTCGGCGAGCAGATGATCGTGCCGAACGCCGGCAACGGCGACTTCGTCTCGAACGCGATCGAGGTGCTCTCAGGCGGCAACGACCTCATCAGCCTGCGCAGCCGCGGCACCGCGCAGCGTCCCTTCGTCCGCGTCGAGGACATGCAGCGCGACGCCGAGGCCCGCTACCGCTCGACCGAGAAGACGCTCGAGGACAAGCTCAAGGAGACCGAGGCCAAGATCTCCGACATCCAGCAGAACAAGGGCGGCGGGGTCAACCTCACGGCGGAGCAGGCGCAGGCGATCGAGAGCTTCCGCGCGGAGATGCTGCGCACGCGCGCGCAGCTCCGGGAGGTGCAGCGCGCCCTTCGACAAGACATCGACGGCCTGAAGACCCGGCTCGAGTTCTTCGACATCGCCTTCGTCCCTATCCTCGTGGGCATCGTGGCGCTCGTCCTCGGCGCGATCCGGCTGCGCCGGCGCAGCCGCCCGACGGTCCACGAGTGAGTGGCGGGAGACGCCCATGAAGACCAAGCGCCTATATCTCCTGATGCTCGCGGCACTCCTCTCGGCGATCGCGGCGGTGGCCGTTTCGCTGAGCGGCGGGTCCCACCGCGCCGATCCGCTCGCGGGGAGGCCCGTGCTCGCGCGTATCAAGAGCGACCCCAGCGCCGTCGCCAAGGTGGTCCTCACGGGCCCCAAGGGCACCATCACCTTGAACCGCGCCGAGAGCGGCTGGACCGTCGGCGAGAAAGCCGGCTTTCCTGCCGATCCCCAGAAGACGCGCCGGCTTTTGCTGGGCCTCGCGGAGATCACCTACGTAGAGCCCAAGACCGCGCTACCCGCGCTCTATTCGCGCCTCGATCTCGACGATCCCGGCAAGGACAAGAGCCAATCGATCCTGGTCGAGGCCGACGACGCGCAAGGCGCCGTCCTCGGCAAGCTCATCGTCGGCAAGCGCCGCATCGATGAGCTCGGCGGCGGCAATGACGGCGTCTATCTCCGGATGCAAGGCGAGGCGCAGTCCTGGCTCGCCAAGGGCACGCTCGACCTCGACGGCGACGTCCTGCAATGGCTCGACCGTCGCTTCGTCGACCTCCCGGATGCGCGCATCAAGCAGGTGACGATCCAGCAGCCCGACGGCGCCAAGATCGTCATGGCTCGTGAGAAGCCCGAGGACAAATTCGCCCTCAAGGACATGCCGGCCGATCGCAAGCTCAAGAGCGACACGATCCTCGTCGACCCCGCGACCGCGCTGCAGGCTTTCGACCTCACGGACGTGAAGCGCGCGCAGGATCTCCCCTTCCCGAAGGACGGTCTGGTCGTCGCGACCTACGAGACCTTCGACGGGCTCACGGTGCGCGTGCAGCTCCTGAAGCAGGGCGACGCTTTCTGGATCACTCTCGCGGCCGAAGGGGGGAGCGACGAGAAGGTGAAGGCCGAAGCGGAGGGCCTCAACAAGCGCTGGTCGGGTTGGGTCTATGGCGCGGGCTCTTCGAAGGGAGCGGCGCTCGCGACGAAGCTCGAGGACGTGCTGGAGCCGAAAGCGCCGCCCGCGCCCGCCCCCGGCACTCCCGCTCCGCCAACGCCGGGCCAGAGCCCGAAGCCCTGACGGGGCATGTGAGCGAGCGCTCGCCGGTCTCACCCTGCGCCAGCGTCTGCGCGCTCGATCCCGCGACCGGGCTCTGCCGCGGCTGCTTCCGGACCATCGACGAAATCGCCCGTTGGACGACACTCTCGGCCGAGGAGAAGCGGCGCGTTCTCGCAGCGGTAGAGGAGCGGCGGGCGCGGCTGCAAGGGGGGCATGCGCCGGGCGCGCCCCGCGAGGGTTGATCGCCGAGGCCCGCGCCCCAATCTAGGCGAGGCGGCGCCCGATCGAGAGCGCCTCGCAGAAAGGCCCCCATGAGTGCCTCCGTTTCCACATCCACCGGCGGCACGGAGCGGCCGGTTGCGCGCCTCGTCCGCGGCATGCCCGCGAGCGACGGCGCCGGCGTCCGCCTCACCCGCGTGATCGGGCAACCTGTCCTCCCCGGGCTCGATCCTTTCCTGCTGCTCGACGAGTTCCGTTCCGACAATCCCGGCGACTACATCGCGGGCTTTCCGGACCATCCGCATCGCGGCTTCGAGACCGTGACCTATCTGATCGCGGGCCGCATGCGTCATGCCGACAACAAGGGCCATGCGGGTCTCCTCGGGCCCGGCAGCGTACAGTGGATGACCGCGGGACGCGGCATCGTCCACTCGGAGATGCCGGAGCAGGAGAACGGCCTCCTGCAGGGCTTTCAGCTCTGGGTGAATCTTCCGGCCGCGCGCAAGATGACGGCTCCGCGCTATCAGGAGATCGCGGCGACGGGCATTCCGGAGGTCGTGCTCGAAGGCGGCATTCGCGCGCGCGTGATCGCCGGAAGCTTCGCGGGCGCGAACGGGCCCATCGACGCCGAGACCACGGCGCCGCTCTACCTCGATCTCTCGCTGCCGGCGGGAAGCGCGCTCAGCGTTCCCGTTCCTGCCGGTCACAACGCCTTTGCCTATGTCTTCGAGGGCGGCGTGGAGATCGCGGGCACCGAGGTTCCGACTTCGGCGCTCGCCGTGCTCGGCGCGGGCGATAGGGTCGCGATCCGCGCGGCTGCACCCGCGCGCCTTCTCGCGGTCGCGGGCAAGCCGATCGCCGAGCCCGTCGCGCGCTACGGCCCCTTTGTCATGAACACGGAATTGGAGATCCGCCAGGCCATCCGCGACTTCCAGAGCGGCCTCTTCTGAACCTGCGCGGGCGCGGCCTAGTCCGGCTTCGGATAGGTGCCGGTGTAGCCGGTGACGCGGGAGGGTTGGGTCTCGGTGTAGCAATCCACCGTCGCGAGGGTGCGATAGCAATACTGCACGGGGGTTGCTGGCGGCGGGGCATTTGCGGCCGTGGCGCTCGGCTGCGTCGCCCCCCAGCGGCTCTGAGGCGGCGCAAATTCCGTGCGATCCTGCCAGACATTGCAGGCGGATAGCCCCGCAAGCAGGGCGAGGAGCAGGAGCGGTCGGCGCGGAAACGGCATGGGCGGCGAGGTCCGGCGGGATCGGGGTTGCGCGAGCGCGGTTTGCAGCCGATATCTAAGGCACTCCGGGGTTAATCTTTGGTTTACCGGCGGCACAGATGAAACGGGCTCTCCCGCTCTTCCTCTTGATGGGCCTTGCCGCCTGTTCCGGCAGCGGGCAATGGAGCAAATCCGGGGTGAGCCCGGAGACCGCGCGCGCGGACCTCGACGCCTGCGAGTCCGAGGCCAGGACGGCGACCCGCCGCGACCAGAACATCGACGCCGACATCATGGCGACCCGCAGCCAGGATTGGCAGCGCTCCGGCACGCTCGGCCTCAAGCGCGACACCCTCAACATGCAGAACCAGAACCGCACCGGCGACATGGTCGGCATCTGCATGCGAGCGAAGGGGTACTCCTCTCCGGACGAGCCCTGAGTGCGGGAATGCAGTTTCGATCCCGCGACACCCCGAACGGCTTGAGCGTCGTCGGTCCTCCAGCTATCGTCGCGATGCGATTGCGAGGGCGGAAAGTGTGCCGCCACACCAGCCTTCGGGATGGTAATTAAGGGCTCCTTACGGAGTTGCCCCAAGAGATCCGGGTGTGCGCCCCGGGGTAGTCGCGGCAAAGGCCCGGAGCAATCCGGGCCTTTGCTTTTCCCACCGCACGCTCGCGCCGAACCCGCGCCCGCGGGAACGCGGCGGTTCAACCCCGAGCCCACGGAGAATGTGCCGCGACGCATGGTGAGCGAGGCAAACAGATTGAGCATCGTCGGTCCTCCAGGTATCGTCGCGATGCGATTGCGAGGGCGGAAAGTGTCCCGCCGCACCGGCCGAAAGGGCGGTAATTAAGGGCTCTTCGGAGCCCCCAAGAGATCCGGGTGAGCGCCCCGGGGTGATCGCTGGCCCTGAGCCGAAAGCCACTTGCGTCCCACCTCCTCGGCGATCGCGTGGCGGCGCTCTCTCCGCTCCGCAGGCGACAGCTCCTTCAGCGCGGCCGCAATCGGATCGATGCGCTTGCCGCGCGGTTCGCCCTCGACCGGCAGACTGCGCGCGGGATTGGCGCGGAGGCAAAAGCGCAGCCGGTCGCCGGCCCGCAGGGACGGCTCGAACGGCTGCGTCTCGATCTCGAAGAGGTTGTGGCGATCTTGGTCGGCGGCCTTTTTCTGGAAAACGCGCGAGAATTTGCCGAGGTCGTGCAGCGTCAGCAGAAACGCAAACAGACCCTCGGTATCCTTCAGAGACCAGTCGAGCGAGCTCGCGATCCGAAGAAAGAGGCCATGATGCGATCGCGCCAACTGCTTCCCGACGGCCGCAACATCGAGCGAATGCATCCAGAGCGGATGTTTGCGAGGTCCCCGACCATCCCGTGGCCGCGCCTTGCCCCAGAAGGGCCGAAAGTTCGGCTGCATGTGCTCCACTCGCCGTTCGAAATCGGCGAAGGCGCGGGCCGCCGCCGGCTGGCTCTCAATGCTGTCCTACGCGGTGCCAAATTTTTTTCGAGAATGGCGCGCCCGAGAGGATTCGAACCCCTAACCCCCAGATCCGTAGTCTGGTGCTCTATCCAGTTGAGCTACGGGCGCACTGGCGGGATCGCATGGTCCCGTATGGAGGCCGCGGACACTAGCGGAACGGCCCTGACGAGGCAACCCCGGGCGACGTCGTCGCCGCGGCGCGCGGCGCGCTCGAATCGAGACGCACGTCGAGCCGCCGCCGCCGCCGATTCGGCGGCGCGCGCACCGCTTCGGCTCTCACCCGGTCGGGCGGCACCTACCCGGAAGGGGTCCGAAACGGCTTGTGGGGGGAGGGGGCATTGCGTAATATCCCGGACCTGAATCATAAGGTGCGATTAACACTTGCACCTAAGGCGCCGGGGGGAGCCGACGCCAGCGTCGGAAAAGGGGAGACAGACCAGTCGCCATCCCAATGCTCAAGCTTCGCTCGCATCTTATGATCATCGTGGCGACTGCAATGCTCGCCGGATGCTCCTTCGTCGACGACAGTCTCATGCCCGTGCTCACGGGCGAGGAGCCGTCCGACCAGCCGACCTCGACCTCGCAGGCCTCGGGATATCCCCCGCCCCAGCAGATACCGCCCTCACCGGCAGAATCGAATCCTCAGCCAACGGTCTCGCAAGTACCGGCGCCGCCGCCGGTGACCAGCGGCAATTACAACGCTGGGCCCGTCACGCCCGGCGCGAGCACCGGCACTTATGTCGGTCAGAAGGTCGCGGGGCTGCGTGCGGATTTGCAGCGCCTGCAGGCCAATATCAATCAGCATAACGCCGAGCTGCAGCAGTCTCGCCAGCAGATTTCGCAGGACGCGTCGAACTATTACAACTTGGTCGCGTCGGTGAACTCGCGGCTCCAGGTCGGGACCACGCCGGGCAATCCGCAGCTCCAGGCGCAGTGGAACTCTGCGCAGGCTGCCTTGACGCGACTCAGCGACGACATCGCCCGCCTCAATACGATCTCGAATGCCACGGCAAGCGACTCCGCGCTCGCGGCCTACATCCTCGAATCCGTGCGCGCAGCCTATGGGCTGCAGGGCGCAGTCGAGGAGGATCACCGCCAGCTCGCGACGCTCGAGAACGACTGCAATCGCACCGTCGTGCTGATCGACCGCCTGCTCAACGACATCAGCGAGGACATCAGCCGCCAGAGCAATTACGTCAGCAACGAGCGCCGCAACCTCACGATGCTGTCGCTCGCGATCAAGAACGGCGAGCTCTACGGCCAGAGCCTCAGCAACCGCGCCTATTCGAGCGCGTCGACGCAGCAGGTTGCCTCCGCATCGAGCGGGCGCGCGGACCGCCGGCCGCTCATGGTGATCCGCTTCGACCGGTCGAACGTCGCCTACGAGCAGGCGCTCTATACCGCCGTGAGCCGAGCGCTGGAGCGCAGGCCAGGCGCCGTCTTCGACGTGGTCGCGGTGGCGCCGTCGAGCGGAACGCCGGGCCAGGTCGCGCTCAACACCACAACCTCCAAGCGCAACGCCGATGCGGTCGTGCGCTCGCTCACCAACATGGGCCTGCCTCCAGAGCGCATCAATCTCTCCTCGACCACCAGCTCCTCCGCGCAAGCCAGCGAAGTCCAAATCTACGTGCGCTGACCGCGTAAATCGGGCGGAAGCGCCGCCCGCATCTGTGCCATGACCGAGCCCGCCGCAGCCGCCGGCCACCTCAAGCGCTTCCCCGTTACTTGGGACGAGCTCCATCGGCACGCCCGCGCCTTGGCTTGGCGTCTCCTGGATCTCGGTCCCTTCACGGGCATTGTCGCGGTGACCCGCGGCGGGCTGGTGCCCGCGGCGATCGTCGCGCGGGAGCTCGACCTCCGCCTCGTCGACACCATCTGCGTTTCGAGCTACGACGACCGCAAGCTCGGCGCGCGCCAGCCCATCAAGGTGCTGAAGGGAGTGGCGGGCGACGGCACCGGCCTTCTCATCGTCGATGACCTCGTTGACACCGGCCACACCGCGCGCGTGGTGCGGGAAATGCTGCCGAAGGCGCATTTCGCGACCGTCTACGCGAAGCCCGCGGGGCGCCCCCTCGTCGACACCTTCGTCACCGAGGTGAGCCAGGACACCTGGATCCTCTTTCCCTGGGACATCGATCTGCAATTCGCGCCGCCGCTCGCGGAAGTGAAGCGCGGGGCTTGACCGCTCAGCGCTCCTGAAAGCGGTCGCGATAGGCCGCGAGCTCGCCCAAGCTCTCGGCCTCATAGACGCCGCGCATCACCGCTCGCGCCATGCAATCCGCAGCCGCCGCGCCCACCCGCATCAGCGAATAGGGACGCGGCTCCGGCAAGGCCCAGCCACCGCCCGCGAGCACGAAGATGCTGTCGCCATCATAGGGCGTGTGGATCGGCCGGATCGCGCGCGCGAAGCCGTCTTGCGCCATGATCGCGACCCGCTTCGCCTCGGCCTTGCTGAGCCCCGCATTGGTCGCGATGACGCCGATCGTGGTGTTGGCGCTGACATGAATCGCCGGCGGCTCGGGCTCCGGGAGATCGAGCGGACCCGCGGGCGGGCGCTGCTCGCCCAATTCACCGTCGCGCGCGAGCGCCCAGGCCCAGAAGCAGGCGCTTCCGGGCATGGTGGTCTCGCCGCGCGAATTGACCGCAACCAAGGCCCCAACCTGCAATCCATCCTCGGAGACGGCCGAGGCGCTGCCGAGCCCGCCCTTGAGCGAGCCCGCTTTCGCGCCGAGACCCGCACCGGCATTGCCGAGCGCGAAATCGGTGCCGGCCGCGCTCGCGGCTGCGCGGCCGAGCGCGCCATAAGGCGAGGTCTCGCCCCAGCCCTTCTCGCCGCCATTAAGGAGATCGAAGAGGATCGCAGCCGGCACGATCGGCACGATCGCGCTCCCGACCCGAAGCCCGCGGCCCTGCCCGGCGAGCCACCCCATGACGCCGCCCGCCGCATCGAGCCCAAATGCAGAGCCGCCGCTCAGCACCACCGCGTCGACATGCTCCGTCAGCGTCACGGGATCGAGCGCGTCGGTCTCCCGCGTCCCCGGCGCGCCTCCGCGCACGTCGACCGCGCAGAGCATCCGTCGCATCGGAACGATCGCGGTGACGCCGCTTCTGAGCTGCGCGTCCCCGGCATTGCCGACGGCGATCCCATCGACGTCCGTGATGAGGTTGCGCGGACCGCGTCTGAGCGCCATGAGGACCTCGAGGGAGCTGTCGAGCCGCGAGCCCGAGCATGCACCGAAACCCGCAGCCCCGTCGCCCGCTAAGTGAGGCGCGGGCCGCCGGTCTCAGGCGCGGCCGAGCCGATAGCTCGCGCGGACGATGGAGATGCCGGTCGCGACGCGTTCGCCGCTATGCGTTCGCCAGGGGAGGATGAGACGGTCGAAGCGACTGCGCCGGACCTCGCGTTCGGGCGTGCGGACAAGCGCCTCCACGGACTCGAAGCGCGGCGCGTCTTCTGCGAAGGTCTCACGGTAGCAGCGCGCCGTGTGCGCGCCGTAGACGCGATCCGGCTGATCCTCGACGTCGCGGCCCATCGCGAGCAGGTTCCAGCAGGGCTGATAGAAGGTGAAGGCCTTGCCGCGATGTTCGAAGAGGACCCGCTCGGTTCCCTTGGGGCGGCGAATAATCGCGGAGCGATCGAGAAACCCGAGCGGCGCCAGCACCTCCGCCAGACGATCGGGCCCCCTCCCGCCGAGCAAGTGCCAGACCGCGAGCATTGGCGCGAGCTGCCGCAACGAGGGGTGACGGCGCGGGATCAGCGGGTGGCGCTCGACATCGTAGATCGCGCGCAGCGCCCAACCCGAGGCGAAGGCCACGAGATCCTCCAGCCGCAGCATCGTCTCATGCGCATTGCCGCAGACCTCGTGCGTCCACTCCTCTCCGAAATGCGACAACAGCAACCGCGTGGGCTTTGCTTCCGCGAGCCGAAAGAAGAGCGTCGCCAGCGCCGGCCGCGTCACCCGCTCCGGTCGCAGCGCGACGTGCAGCGCGCCCTTGCGCTCGCGCAGGAGCACATAGCCATGCTCGCGGACCGCGATCGCGGAGACGTCCTCGAAGGCCCCAGCCGCCGCGAAACGGCGGCGTAGCTCCGGTGCGCCGGCCCACCAGGGCTCGCCGCGAGCGTCGATGAGAGTAGGATGGATCAAGGCCGCGCCCCCCGCGCATCGCACCTCTGCTGGGCCAGGAAACTGACGCAAATGCCCCTCAAAACTCAAAACCTTCTCCTATAGGGTGTATCACATTTCCTTGTGTGGATAAGAAGGGGCGAATCGGATCTGATGGGGTACTCCATGCGGATCAGAAAATGCGGGGAAGCTGAGGGGGTTAACCACACCGCCGGGGCAATCCAGGGTGCCTTGGTGGCGCTTCTATTGTTCTTTGCAACGGCCGCGCGAGCAGAGGCGCCGCTCCCCGAGCGGGACACCGGGCGGACCGAGCATCGGCTCGTCATCGCCCGGCGCGACATGGTGGCCGCCGCCAATCCACTTGCGGCGGAGGCAGGGCGGCAGATGCTTCGCCTTGGCGGCAGTGCCGCCGATGCCGCGATCGCGGCGCAGCTCGTGCTCAATCTCGTGGAACCGCAGTCCTCGGGCATCGGCGGAGGTGCATTCCTTCTTTACTGGTCGCAGCGCGAGCACCGCGTCGAAACCTTCGACGGGCGCGAGACCGCGCCGGCAGCCGCACGTCCAGATCGCTTCCTCGGACCCGACGGCAAGCCGCTCGCCTTCATGGACGCGGTGGTCGGCGGCCGATCCGTCGGCGTCCCCGGCACGCTCAAGATGCTGGCGCTCGTCCACGCAAAACACGGGCGGCTCCCTTGGGCGCGGCTCTTCGAGCCCGCGATCCGCCTCGCCGAAGGAGGCTTCGCGATCACGCCGCGGCTCCATGCGCTTGTCGCCGCCGACAAGTATCTCGGGCGCTACGAGCCCGCGCGCAGCTATTTCTTTGACGCAGACGGCTCGGCCAAACCCGTCGGCTCGGTGCTGCGCAATCCTGCCCTTGCGGCGACGCTGCGGCTCCTCGCGGAGAAGGGGCCTGACGCCTTTTATGCCGGCGCGCTCGCGGGCGACATCGTGGCCGCCGTGGCGCAAGCGCCGGTCGCGCCCGGCGACATGACAATCGCCGATCTCGCGGCCTATCGCGCGAAGGAGCGGCCGCCGGTCTGCGGTCCTTATCGCAGCTTTCGTATTTGCGGCATGGGCCCGCCGAGCTCCGGCGGCATTCTGGTGCTGCAAATTCTGGAGCTGCTACAGCGCTTCGACCTGCGGCGGCTCAGGCCGGCCTCGGTCGAGGGACTCCATCTTTTCGCCGAGGCGGGCCGGCTCGCCTATGCCGATCGCGACCGCTATCTCGCGGATACGGATTTCGTGTCGGTGCCCGTCGCGGGCCTCCTCGATCCCGCCTATCTCGCCGCGCGCTCGCGGCTCATCGACCCCGAGCGCGATCACGGCAAGGCTGAGCCCGGCGCAGCGCCGGAGAAGCACGCGCTTCTCCGCGGCGACGGCGCGGCGCTCGATCTTCCCTCGACGAGCCATCTCTCTATTGTCGATGCCGAGGGAAATGCGATCTCCATGACAACGACGATCGAGAATGAGTTCGGATCGCGATTGATGGTGGACGGGTTCCTGCTCAACAACGAGCTAACGGATTTCTCCTTCCGGCCGGAGGTCGACGGCAAGCTCGTCGCGAACCGTGTCGAGCCCGGCAAGCGCCCGCGCAGCACCATGTCGCCGACCCTGGTCTTCGGCCCCAATGGCCGGCTGCTGCTGGTGATAGGCTCGCCGGGCGGGCCTGAGATCGCGAACTACGTCGCGCTTACGCTCATTGCCGTCCTCGACTGGGGCATGGACATCCAGTCCGCGGTCGATCTGCCGCATCTCGGCAACCGCAACGCCAATACCGAGATCGAGGCGGGCCCGGGCGCCGAAGCGCTCGCGGCCGCGCTCCGCGCGCGCGGCCACACCGTGACGATCCGCGAGCTCAACAGCGGCCTCCACGGCGTGATGCGCACGAAGCGCGGCCTCGAAGGCGGTGCCGATTCTCGACGCGAGGGCGTGGCGCTCGGCGATTGATTGCCGCTACACTCCGCCGCCATGAGCGATGCCCCTCGCCCGGCGGTGACGGTCTTGCCGGGTCATCAGAAGCGCGCGCTGCACGGCCATCCCTGGATTTTCTCGAACGAGATTCAGATGGACGCCGCGGCCAAGGCCCTGCCTCCCGGCAGCATCGTCGCGCTCAAGACCGCGGACGGGCGGAGCCTCGGCACCGCGAGCTTCAATCCGCACACGCTGGTGGCGGCCCGCCTCCTGGATCGCGACCCACAGCGCGGGATCGACGCCGACTTCCTCGCAAAGCGCTTGCGCCGCGCGCTCGCGATCCGCGAGAGGTTGTTCGCCGCCCCCTACTACCGCCTGGTTCACGCCGAGGCCGACGGAATTCCCGGCCTCGTCGTCGACCGCTTCGGCGAGGTCGCGGTGGCACAGCTCAACACTGCTGGCATGGCGGGGCTCGAGATGGAGCTCGTCGAAGCACTCACGTCGGTACTGGCGCCGAAGGCGATCCTACTCCGCAACGACAGCCCCGCGCGCGCGCAGGAGGGACTCCCGAGCGAGGTGCGCGTCGCCGCCGGCACGCTTCCGGAACCCCTGGAGATCGTAGAGAACGGCGCGCGCTTCGCGCTCGATCTCGTGGGGGGACAGAAGACCGGCTGGTTCTACGATCAGCGCGATAACCGCGCCTTCATGGCGAGGCTCGCGCAGGGCGCGCGTGTCCTCGACGTCTATTGCTTCGGCGGTGGCTTTGCCGTCGCCGCGGCGATGGCGGGCGCAACGGAAGTGACCGGCATCGACCGCTCCGAGCCCGCGCTCGCGTTGGCGACCCGCTCCGCCGAGCTCAGCCGCGTCGCCGAGCGCTGCCACTTCCGGCGCGGCGAGGCCTTCGCGGAGCTCGAGGCTCTCGGGGGCGCGGGCGAGCGCTTCGACATCGTGATCTCGGACCCACCCGCCTTCGTCAAATCGAAGAAGGACCTGGGGCCGGGTCTGCGCGGTTATCGCAAGCTCGCGCGCCTCGCGGCGGGCGCCGTAGCGCCGCAGGGCTATCTTTTCCTCGCCTCCTGCTCGCACAACGTGACGCCCGACGAGTTCTGGGAATCGGCGCGCCGCGGCTTGGAGGACGCCGGCCGCAGCGGCCGCCTTCTCCGCAGCGCCGGCGCCGCCCCGGATCATCCCGTCCATCCGCACC
Source organism: Allostellaceae bacterium (assembly GCA_035581425.1). Lineage (GTDB taxonomy): Bacteria > Pseudomonadota > Alphaproteobacteria > ATCC43930 > CGMCC-115725 > DASZHJ01. The sequence continues at coordinate 73,800 of DATJVP010000019.1, forward strand.
TGCCGGAATCGGCATATCTCAAGGCACTGGTGCTGGCACTCGATTAGCGTGCCTCGGTCACGCGAAAGCGGAAACTAACCTCGATAGCGATGGGAGGAGGCAGGGCGTCTGTGCAGTATGCTGGCGCGAGCCAGCCCGGAAAGCCGCGCTCACTCCCCCGGGATGTCCTGGGGTGTCGGGATCTTGGGCTCGGCATCGCGCCGGCCGGTGCCGGTCGCGCGCAGCAAGGTGAGGCGGAAAGTGGTGCCGCGGGCGGTGCTCTCGACCAGCACGATGTCGCCGCCGTGGGCGCGCATGATCTCGCGCGCAATCGCAAGACCGAGACCCGTGCCGCCCGGACGCGCCGAGCCCGCGAAGGGCTGGAAGAGATTGGCGCGCGCCTTGGGCGGTAGGCCCGGCCCGTCGTCGAGCATCTCGATTGCTGTCCCCTCGGGGGTCGAGGCGGCCCAGACGGTGACGCGCTGCGCCCCGACCTCCATCGCGTTCCGGAGCAGATTCATGAGCACGCGGTTGAGCTGCTCGCGGTCGGCCTCGACCGCGAGATCCGGCGGCACCCGGTCGAGCAGCAGCGGCCGTTCGCCGCCGCGGAGGTCGAGCACGTCCGCGAGTTCCTCGACCAGCGTTGCCAGGAGGAAGCGCGAAAGGCTCAACGGCGGCGCGCCCTCGCGCGTGAAGTTGAGCGTGCGCGAGCAGAGCGCCACCGCCCGGTCGATCGCATCGACGAGGCGCGGCACCGCACGCTTCACCTCCGGCGCGCCGCTCCCGGCGAGACGGTCGGAGACCAGCCGTGCCGTCGAGAGGATGTTGCGGAGATCGTGATTGATCTTGGTGACGGCGGTGCCGAGGGCGGCGAGGCGCGCGCTGTGCCGGAGCGCCTGGCGCACGGTCTCCTGGAGCTGCGCGAGCTCGCGCTCGGCCATGCCGATTTCGTCGCTGCGCCGGCTCCGCTCGATCACCCGTGCGGCATTCTCGGGATCCTCGCGGAAGCTCATCATGCTCTGAGTGATCCGGCGCATCGGCCAGACCAGGAGCCATTGCAGGCTCAGATAGACAAGCGCCGCGGCGATGAGGGAAATAACGATCGAGAGCGCGAAAATGCGCCCGCCGAATTCCCACATCTCCTCGCGCATCGGCTTCTCGACCAGGAGGACTTCCATCGCGAGTTTGGGGTCCTGCGGCGAAGTTCCGAGCACGCGCAGTACACGATTGTCCGAACGGCTCAGCGCCACCAGCGCGTTGCCGATGAGGCTGAAAGCGTCGGCCTCTCGGAGGTCGTAGGTCACGTCGACCGTGGGCGGCATGTCGCTCGCGATCAGCAGGCTCGTGTGGTCGGGCATGCGCAGCACGATTCCGCTCGCGCCCACATGCAGCAGCAGCTCGTTCGCGAGGTTCTGGCTCACGATGTTGTTGGGCGCGGCCTCGAGCGCGAGCGTCGCGAGCCGCGCGGAATCGATCCGGCTCTGGAGATAGGTGAGGCGGAAGCGTGCGACCGAGGGCACGAAGATCAGCACCTCGCCCAGCATCACGAAGACGATCGTAAGCAACAGGAGCCGCGCCGAGAGGCTGCGGAAGAACGGGGCGAGGCGGCGAAGGCGCGCGATCATGGCCCGAGACTAGCACAGGGTTGGACAGGGCGTGGACTCTCGGCCATGGCGCCTAACCCAGCCGTTTCAGCAACCGAACGAGACGCTGCGTGCGCTCGCCGAAAAGCTTCGGCACGTAGAAGCTGCCCGCTGCCCGCTTGCTCGCCTCGCCCAAGGTCGGGTAGGGCGCGATCCCCGTCGCGAGCGCCCCGATCTTGAGGCCCGCGCCGATCGCAACGCCCCAGGACTGAATGAGCTCGCCCGCATGCTTGCCGAGGATCGAGGCGCCGAGAATGCGGCCGTTCCGGCGCGTCAGCGCCTTGACGAGGCCATGCGTCTCGCCCTCGGCCTGCGCGCGGTCGTTTTCTTGAAACGGCCAGCGCAGAACCGCGAGGTCGTGGCCATGTCGCTCCCGCGCCTCGGCTTCGGTGAGTCCGACCTGCGCGAGCTCGGGATCGGTGAAGGTTACCCAGGGGAGCGCCTTGTAATCGACCTTCGCGGGCAGCCGGAAGACGATGTTCCGGATCGCGATCCCCGCGTGATAGCCGGCGACATGGGTGAATTGCGGTCCGCCCGCGACATCTCCCACGGCATAGATGCGGCGGTTCGTGGTGCGGAGCCGCCGATCGAGAACGAGACCGCCCTTGGGTCCGAGCGCGATCCCCGCCTTCTCGACCTCGAGCCCTTCGAGGCTGGCCTGCCGTCCCGCAGCCACCAGGAGATGCGAGGCGAGGAGCCGCTCCTCCCCGCCTTCGCCCGCGAGCACCACCGCAACCCCTGCGCCCGCGGGCTCCACGCGGAGAATCCTTGCACCCACAAGCAGCGCGATTCCTTCGGCGGTGAGGCGCTCCATGAGCAGCGTCACGAGCTCGGGATCGTCCTTTGCCATCGCCCGCGGCGCCGCCTCGAGCACAGTGACACGCGCGCCCAGCAGGCGATGCGCCTGCGCCATCTCGATCCCGATGGGGCCGCCGCCGATGACGACGAGATGCTCCGGCAGCGTCCGGTTGGCGAATAGCGTCTCGTTGGTGAGGAAGGGCGCACTCTCGAGGCCGGGTATCGGTGGCATCGACGGTGAGGAGCCGGTGGCGATGACGATGCGCCGTGCGCTGACGGTGACGTCGCCGGCCTCAAGGGTGTCCGGCCCGGTGAAGCGGGCGAAAGCGCGGATGACGCGCACACCGAGACCCTCGAAGCGGGCTTGGCTGTCGTTGGGCTCGATTGCAGCGATGACGCGCTGGACGCGGTCCATGACGGCACCGAAATCGACGCGCGGTAGCGGACCCTCGAGGCCGAAGCTGGCGTTCTCGCGCGAAGCAGCCGCACGCTTTGCAGCCGCAAGCAGCGCCTTCGAGGGCACGCAGCCGAAATTGAGGCAGTCGCCGCCCATGAGGCGATGCTCGATGAGCACGGTCTTCCAGCCGAGTTGCGAGGCGCCGGCGGCGACGCTGAGACCGCCCGAGCCCGCACCGACGACGCAGAGATCGGCTGCGATGCGCTCCGTCATCGCGCGCGCTTCCAGCGCTTGTAGAGCACCGGCAGCAGCGCGAGCAGCGCCAATCCCAAGAGCGGCAACAGGATCCGGGGATCCCAGATGAGGCCGAGATCGGGCGTCTCGCCGCGGTCGAGGATCATGCCGAGCCCCGCCCCGACGCTGGTATAGACGAGCGCCCCCGGCAGCATCCCGAAGAAGCTGCAGAGGACGTAGGTCCGCAGGCGCATGCCGAAGAAGGCCGGCACCAGGTTTACGAGCCAGAACGGAAATAGCGGCACCAGGCGCAGCACCAGGAGATAGCTCACGGCATCGCGGCGGAAATCGGCTTCGACCTTCTTGAGGAGGGGTCCCGCGCGGCGCTCGAGAATGCCGCCGAAGGCGGAGCGGGCGATCAGGAAGACCGCGGTCGCGCCGAGTGTCGCGCCCAGCAGGTTGTAAAGCGTGCCGAGTACCGTTCCGAAGAGGAAGCCGCCGGCGAGCGTCATCACCGCGGCGCCGGGGATCGAGAGCCCCGCGACCAGCGCGTAGATCGCGATGAAGGCGAGCGGGCCGAGATAGCCGAGGCTGCGGACCTCCGCGATCAGCCACTCCCGGTGCTCAGCGAGCGCATGGAAGGTGAGATATCGGTGGAGGCCGAGCGCATAGCAGAGGACCCCCGCCAGCACCAGCGCCGCCAGCGCAATCCAGCGCCGAGGGCCGGTGCCGCGCGCGGGTTCCACCTCGATCTGCTCCATCGCCGTTCTCGTGCCTCGGCTCGTCATGGCCCGCGACCGCACCAATCCTAAGGGAGAGGCAGGATCAATCCCGATTCACCTTGCCGTGACGCCCGCACGCGCCCCCTGACGTTGACTTCGCCCCCCCGCTCCCGTATACAGCGGCCTCGTTTTCCTGAGAAGCCGCAGCCGGAGCAAAGGCCCGTGAAGCGCACCTATCAGCCAAGCAAGCTCGTCCGCAAGCGCCGCCATGGCTTTCGCTCGCGCACGGCGACCGTGGGCGGGCGCAAGGTCTTGGCGCGTCGGCGTTCCCGGGGTCGCAAGCGCCTCTCCGCCTGAGGGACGGGGCGCCAGCCCCGCTGCGATCGTGCCAGCGCTCGAGCGCCTGCGGCGGCGGTCGGATTTCCTCCGTGTCGCCGCCGGGCGGCGCAAATGGGTGGCGCCGGGCTTGATCCTGCAAACACTAGCATCCAACCCCGAGACGCAGGGCCCGCAGCCGCGCGGTCCGGAGGCGATCCGGGTCGGGTTCACGGCGACGCGCAAGATCGGCAATGCCGTCATCCGCAACCGCGCGCGGCGTCGCCTCAAGGCAGCGGCGGCGGCGGTGATGCCGCTTCACGCGCGCCCCGGCTTCGACTACGTACTGATCGCGCGGGCGGAGACGCCGAAGCGGGTCTATGGCGCCCTCCTCGCCGATCTCGAGACGGCGCTCCGCCGGCTCGGGACTTGGCGTGAGGAATCCGCAGAAGAAGGGGACAGAAACCCGTGCTGAAGCTCCTGCTCCGCGGCGCGATCCGCTTCTATAAGCTATTCCTCTCTCCGCTCCTGCCGCCGGCTTGCCGCTATCTGCCGACCTGCTCGGATTACGCGGCCGAGGCGATCGAGACGCATGGAGCGCTCTGGGGCCTCTGGCTCGCCGCGCGGCGCCTTGCGCGCTGCCACCCCTGGGGCGGCAGCGGATACGACCCCGTCCCCGAGCCCACGGCCCACGGCCAGGGCGCTCGCTGCCGCCACAGTCACTGATCGGCCTCGCCGCCCGAGAGACCCCGCATGGAAGAACAACAAAAGAACCTGTTCCTGATGATCGCTCTGCTGATGGCGATCCTGATCGGGTGGCAATTCTTCGTGGCGCCCTATTTCGCGCCACCGAAGCCCGCGCCGACGGAGCAACAGCAGCAAGCGGGAACGCAGCCCGGCGCGCAGGCGCCGGCTGCGCCCGAAGCGGCGCCGCCCGTTCCCGCCGCGCCGCCGGCTCCGGCGGTCAAGACTCGCGCCGAAGCCCTTGCGGCAAGTCCGCGCATCCGCATCGAGACGCCGCGGCTCCATGGCTCGATCGCGCTCCTGGGAGCGCGGCTCGACGACCTCACCCTCGCCACCTATCACGAGACCGTTGATCCCAAGAGCCCGGAGATAGAGCTGCTTTCGCCGTCGGGCACGGAGCACGCCTATGTCGTCGACGTCGGCTGGGTCGCGAGCGGCGACAAGAAAGCTGCGCTTCCCACGGTCTCGACGCGCTGGACCGCGACCGACGATGCGCCGCTCTCGCCGACCCATGCCGTCGAGCTCACTTGGGACAACGGCGCGGGTCTCGTCTTCACGCGGCGCATTTCCATCGACGACGAGTACATGTTCACGGTCAGCGAGACCGTCACCAACAACAGCGGCGAGCCCGTGACCCTGCTGCCCTTCGGCAGCACCGCGCGCTCTGGGGAGCCGCCGGTCTCGCCGAGCTACCTCCTGCACGAGGGACCGATCGGCGTCTTCGACGGCACGCTCAAGGACACGACCAAATACACGGAGCTCAAGCCGAACGAGCCCGAGAAATTCGCCAGCACCGGCGGTTGGATGGGGTTCACCGACAAATATTGGCTCACCGCCCTCATCCCCGGGGCGGAGGAGAAGATCAACGCGAGCTTCCGAAACACCAGCGAGGCCGGCGTCCAGCGCTACCAGGCGGATTTCACGGGCGCCCCGCAGACCGTGGCGCCCGGTGCCAGCGCCGGCACGACCGTCCGCGTCTTCGCGGGCGCCAAGGAAGTGAAGCTCCTCGACCACTACGAGAATGCGCTCGGCATCACGCGTTTCGATCGCGCGATCGATTTCGGTTGGTTCTATTGGATCACCAAGCCGATCTTCCTCACCCTCGACTATTTCTACGGCAAGATCGGCAATTTCGGCCTCTCGATCATGCTGCTGACGCTGCTGATCAAGATCGTGTTCTTCCCGCTCGCGAACCGCTCCTACCGCGCCATGAGCAAGATGAAGCTCCTGCAGCCGGAGATTCAGAAGCTCCGCGAGAAGTTCGGCGAGGACAAGGCGAAGCTCAATCAGGAGGTCATGGCTCTCTACAAGCGCGTCGGCGCCAATCCGCTCGCGGGCTGCCTGCCGATCTTCGTCCAGATCCCCGTGTTCTTCTCGCTTTACAAGGTGCTCTACGTCACGATCGAGATGCGGCACGCGCCATTCTACGGCTGGATCCGCGATCTCTCGGCGACCGATCCCACGACGCTGCTGAACCTCTTCGGCCTCATCCCCTGGGACCCGGCACCGCTCTTCGCGCTGCCGCTCATCGGCGGCCTCTTTCATCTGCTCTCGCTCGGCGCCTGGCCGCTCATCATGGGCGTCACCATGTTCCTGCAGCAGAAGCTCAATCCCGCGCCCGCCGACCCGACGCAGGCGAAGATGATGATGGCGCTCCCCATCGTCTTTACCTTCATGCTCTCGAGCTTCCCGGCGGGGCTGGTGATCTATTGGTCCTGGAACAACACCCTTTCGATCCTGCAGCAATGGGTGATCATGCATCGCGCGGGCGCGGCCTGACGGAGAAGACGCTCGCCGTCTTTCCGCGGGACCTGGCGCCGGAGCCGACCGAGGAAGAGGCAGGGCGCCTCCTCTTCGCGAAGCCCTGCGATTTCGTAGCGGGCGCGACGACGCCCGAGGCGATGCCGCCGCCGAGCCTTCCCGAGATCGCCTTCGCCGGCCGCTCCAATGTGGGCAAATCGAGCCTGCTGAACGCGCTTACCGGGCGCACGTCTCTCGCGCGCGTCTCGAACACGCCGGGCCGCACGCGCCAGCTCAATTTCTTCGACCTCGGCCATCGCCTGATGCTCGTGGATTTGCCGGGATACGGCTACGCCGAGGCGCCGAAGCACGAAGTACAGCGCTGGACCGAGCTCACGCGGCTCTATCTCAAGGGACGCGCGAGCCTTCGCCGCGCGCTTCTCCTGATCGACGGGCGCCACGGGATCAAGCCCGCGGACGAGCCCCTGATGGAGATCCTCGACGAGGCCGCGGTCTCCTTCCAGATCGTCCTTACCAAGGCCGACAAACTCGCGACGAAAGCGCTCTCCGAGACGCTCGAGAAGATCTCGGCGGCGCTCACGCGCCATACCGCGGCCCATCCGGCGATCCACGTGACGAGCGCGCAGGAGGGCTTGGGGATCGAGGCGCTGCGCGCCGCCCTCACCGCGCTGGCGGCGCCCGTCCCTGCTTGCTAAAGTCGCCGCCCATGAGCGTCGACCCGCAGACTCGCGCCGCCATTCTTTCCGAGGCCCTGCCTTATTTCCGCCGCTACGCCGGGAAGACCGTCGTCGTCAAATACGGCGGCCACGCCATGGGCGACACCGAGGGTGCGCAGCGTTTTGCGCGCGACGTGGTGCTGCTGAAGCAGGTCGGCATCAACCCCATCGTCGTCCACGGCGGCGGCCCGCAGATCGGACAGATGCTGGAGCGGCTCAAGATCAAGAGCAGCTTCATCGACGGACTTCGCGTCACCGACCGCGCGACAGTCGATATCGTGGAGATGGTGCTCTCGGGCTCGATCAACAAGCAGATCGTCGGCGCGATCAACGGCGCGGGCGGCTATGCGATCGGCCTTTCCGGCAAGGACGCTGGGCTCATCAGGGCGACGCGGCTCCGCCGCACCAAGGTCGACCCGGATTCGCACATCGAGCGCGTGCTCGATCTGGGTTTCGTGGGCGAGCCCGCGGCGATCAACACGACGGTGCTGGAGACGCTGCGCAATTCCGCGATCATCCCGGTGATCGCGCCGATCGGCGTCGGAGAGAACGGCGAGACCTTCAACATCAATGCGGATACGGCGGCGGGCGCGGTCGCGGGCGCGGTCAGCGCTTCGCGTTTCCTGCTGCTCACGGATGTCGCTGGCGTCCTCGACAAGTCGAAGACGCTCATCCCCGAGCTCAGTGCCGAGCAAGCGCGCGCCCTCATCGCGGACGGCACGATCGCCGGCGGCATGATCCCCAAGGTCGAGACCTGCCTGCAAGCGATCGACGGCGGCGTCGAAGCCGCTGTCATCCTCGACGGCCGCGTGGCGCATGCGGTGCTGCTCGAGCTCTTCGCCGAAGGGGGCGCGGGGACGCTGATTCGAAGGACCTAGTGCTCGCAAAACGTTGCCCGGTGAGGGGCGCGCCCTACCCTACCCTCCCCCTCAAGAGGGGAGGGGCGTATAGTTAGGGCATGACTCATCCCGTTATTACCGGTCTCGATCACGTGGTGCTGTGCGTTCGGGACCTCGGGCGAGCGCAGGAGTTTTACTGCACGGTGCTCGGCTGCACCGTCGAGGTATTCCAGCGCAAGATCGGCTTGCTGCAGCTCCGCGCGGGCGATTCGCTGATCGATCTCGTGCAGGGCGACGCGCCGCAGGGCCGCAACATGGATCACTTCTGCCTCCGCGTCGTGCCCTTTGATGGCGGGGCGATCCTCGCGCATCTGCGCGCGCATGGCGTCGAGCCCGGCGAGGTCGTGCAGCGCTACGGCGCCGAAGGCTCCGGTCCCTCGATCTACATCCGCGACCCCGACGACAACATGATCGAGCTCAAGGGTCCCGCGACCTCGAAGGAAAAGCCCAAGCAATGAGGCGCGGCCGTCCGCTCCGGGAAATCGAGACTTGGGTCTTCGATCTCGACAACACGCTCTATCCGCATTCCTGCAACCTCTTCGCGGAGGTGGAGGCGCGGATGGCGTCCTTCATCTGCGCGGAGACCGGCATCGACACCGAGGCCGCGCACTCGCTCAGGCGACACTACTACCGGACGCATGGCAGCACGCTCCGCGGCTTGATGACCGAGCGCGGGGTCGATCCCCGGCGCTTCCTGGACTATGTCCACGAGATCGATTTGACGAAGGTCGCAGCGGCGCCCAGGCTCAAATCGGCGCTGGCGGACCTGCCGGGACGGAAGTTGGTCTTCACCAATGCGGATCATCGCTACGCCAATCGCGTCCTCGACCGCCTCGGCATCGCCGATCAGTTCGAGGGGCTCTTCGACATCCACGCTGCCGACTATCTGCCGAAGCCGGACCGCGCGACCTATGCGCGCTTCCTCGCGCATTTCGCTGTCGAGCCCTCGGGCGCAATCATGGTCGAGGACATCGCGCAGAACCTCCTCCCCGCGCACGAGCTCGGCATGACCACCGCCTGGATTCCCGGCGGGCCCGAATGGACCCAGGCCGAGCCCGGCGCGCCGCACGTCCATCACGTCGTGACCGACCTCGCGAGCTGGCTCGCCGAGGCAGCGAAGCCCGCCACCGCGGGTTGACAGGGTAGGCCCCCTGCCGCATGTTTCGCGGCGTTTTTCAACGATCTCGACGATTCCCGCATGAGCGCTGCCGATCTCGCCCGGACCATCGACGCCGCCTGGGATGCGCGCGACACCATCTCGCCCGCGACCGGCGGCCCCGTGCGCAAAGCGGTGGAAACCGCGCTCGAGGCGCTCGATGAGGGCAAGCTCCGCGTCGCCGAGAAGATCGAGGGCCACTGGTCGGTCAATCAATGGCTCAAGAAGGCGGTGCTGCTCTCCTTCCGCTTGCGCGACATGGCGGAGATACCCGGCGGACCCAGCGACGGAAATTACGGCCCCTCGGTCTGGTGGGACAAGGTGCCCTCGAAATTCGCGGGCTGGAACGCCGAAAAATTCCGAGCCGCGGGCTTCCGCGCGGTTCCCAACTGCGTCGTCCGCCGCAGTGCCTTTATCGCACCCAACGTCGTGTTGATGCCGAGCTTCGTCAATGTCGGCGCCTATGTCGACAGCGGCACCATGGTCGACACCTGGGCCACGGTCGGCTCCTGCGCGCAGATCGGCAAGAACTGTCACCTCTCCGGCGGCGTCGGCATCGGCGGCGTGCTGGAGCCGGTGCAGGCCAACCCCGTCATCATCGAGGACAATTGCTTCATCGGCGCGCGGAGCGAAGTCGTCGAAGGCGTCGTGGTCGAGACGGGATCGGTGCTCGCGATGGGCGTCTTCATCAGTGCGACCACGCGGATCGTCGACCGCGGTACCGGCGAGATCCATACCGGCCGCGTCCCCGCCTATTCTGTCGTGGTGCCCGGGAGCCTCCCGGGAAAGCCGCTTCCGGACGGCAGCCCGGGCCCGAGTCTCTACTGCGCCGTCATCGTGAAGCGCGTCGACGAGAAGACCCGCGCCAAGACCTCCATCAACGAACTGCTCCGGGAATGACCGCGGAGCGCAAGATCGAGCCGGTCGATCCGGTGGCGCTCGCGGCGGAGCTCATCCGCTGCCCCAGCGTCACCCCCGTGGATGCCGGCGCCATCGACGTGCTCGTGCGCGCGCTGGACCGCCTCGGCTTCGCCTGCACGAAGCTCGAATTCACGGAACCCGGGACCGAGCCCGTGCTCAACCTCTATGCGCGGCTTGGCAAGAGCGGACGAAATTTCTGCTACGCCGGCCACACCGACGTGGTCCCGGTCGGACGCAGGGAATCCTGGACCGTCGATCCCTTCGGCGGCGAGGTCATCGACGGCACGCTCTATGGCCGCGGTGCCACCGACATGAAGGGGGGCATCGCAGCCTTCGTCGCGGGCGTCGCGCGCTTCCTCGCAGCGCGCGGGGGTGCGCTCGCGGGCTCGATCAGCCTGCTCATCACCGGCGATGAGGAAGGCGTCTCGATCAACGGCACCCGAAAGGTGCTGGAGTGGCTCGCGAACAAAGGCGAGAGGCTCGATGCCTGCGTCGTCGGCGAGCCCACCAGCGCCAAGCGCCTCGGCGACATGGTGAAGATCGGCCGGCGCGGCAGCATGACGGGAACGCTGGTGGTAAAGGGCACGCAGGGACACACGGCCTACCCGCATCTCGCGGACAACCCGATCCACCGCATCGTTCGCATGCTTCATGCGCTGACGCGCGAGCCGCTCGACCAGGGAAGCGAGCACTTCCAGCCCTCGACCCTGCAGGTGACGACGGTCGATGTCGGCAACCCCGCCTCGAATGTGATCCCGGCGGAGGCGCGAGCGGTCTTCAATGTCCGCTTCAACGACCGCTGGAGCTCCGAGAGCCTCGACCGCTGGGTGCGCGAGTGCATCGGTGAGACCGGCGGGAGCTGGGAGCTCCGATGGAGCGTCAGCGGCGAGTCATTCCTCACTCCGCCCGCGCAGGTGAGCGAGCTCCTCTCGCGTGCCATCCGGCAGGCGACGGGTCTCACGCCGGAGCTCAGCACCACCGGCGGCACCTCCGATGCGCGTTTCATTGTGCGGCACTGTCCGGTGGCGGAATTCGGGCTCGTGGGCCTCACCATGCACAAGGTGGACGAGCGCGTGTCCGTAGCCGATCTCGGTACGCTCGCGGAGATCTATCGCGGCGTCCTCGACCTCTACTTCCCCGCGGCCTGAGCGCTCGATGCCGAGCCTCGCAGAGATTCGCCGCGCGCTCTATGGCGCCTGGCGGTTCATCTTCATCGATCCGCGGGCGGTTCTCCAATTCGACGGCAGCGCGCGCGGCGCCTGGCGCTCCTTCTGGGCGGCCGCGATCGTCCTCCCGCTCAATGCGCTCGCGCTCGCGATTCCGATCCGCGCGATCGGCGAGGCGCCGGAGCCTGCGCCCGATATCGCGCTGAACACGCTCGGCACCGTCGCCTCCTGGGCGGCGCTGCTGATCCTCGTCTATGCGCTCGTGCGCTGGTACGGCAGGGGCGACCGCTACGCTCTCTTCGTCTGCACCTACAATTGGACGCAGATACCGCAGGTCGTCGCGGCGGTGCTGATCGCGCTGCTCGTCGCCGTCGCGACCAATCTCGTGAACGCAGACTCGATCGCCTCGACGCCGACGGGCCCCGCGCTCCTTGCAGGCCTCGCGATCCTCGTTGCGCGGCTGCTCCGCGTCGCGATTCTCGCATACGAGTGGTACGTCGCCTGGGTGAGCCTCGAAGCCGGGATCCTCATTCCCATCATCGTGGTGCTGCTCGACTTTGCTCTGGGGATGTCGATCCTGAGGCTGATGGCCGGGCTCACTTGAGCGCCGCCGCTCATCCAGGCCGCGCCCGCATCTCCGATGCGCTCGACGGCCTGCGGCAACGGCAAGCGGGACCGCGAGTGAGTCTGGGCGATCTCCTTGACGCGCTCGAGGACCGCGGTTTCGGCCTCATCGTGCTCGCGCTTGCGCTGCCGAACGGCATTCCCGGCCCCACGCTCCCGGGCTTCTCCGCGGTTTTCGGAATTCCGCTCGTCCTCATGGGAACGCAGCTCCTGCGGGGCTGGCGCGAGCCGAGAATTCCCCGGGGGTTGAGGCGTCGGTCCGTGACGGCCGCGGGGTTCTCGCACTTCCTCGACCGCACGCTGCCGCGCATCCGCCGGGTCGAGCGCTGGCTCCGCCCGCGCGACTCCTGGCTCACCGGCGTCGGTGGCGGCAGGCTTGCGGGGATCGCCGTGATCCTCATGGGGATCGTGCTGTCGCTGCCCGTGCCGCTCGGCAATCTTCCGATCGCGTGGTCGCTGGTGGTGCTGGCGCTGGGCCTCCTCGAAGAGGACAGCCGCGCGCTCTTGCTGGGCCTCGTGCTCGGTGCGCTCAGCATCGCCTGGAACGGGCTCGTGGTCGTCGGCGGCGCGGCGATCTTCGAGCGGCTCGAGGTCTATTTCAGGTAGAGGACCTCGACGAGATAGAGGCCCTGCGGCGGCGCCGTCGGGCCGCCGGCGCGGCGGTCGCGCGCCTCGAGAGCGCGCAAAACATGGGCGGGCGACCACTTGCCAAGACCCACGAGCTTCAAGGTTCCGACCATGTTGCGGACTTGGTGGTGCAGGAAGGAGCGCGCCCGCGCCTCCACGACGATCTCCTCGCCGAGACGCGCGAGGTCGAGCGCATCGAGCGTCTTCACCGGCGATTTCGCCTGGCAAAGCGCGTCGCGGAAAGTCGAGAAATCGTGCTTCCCCAGGAGATGCCGCGCACCCTCGCGCATCGCGTCGAGATCGAGCGGCGGACCCACATGCCAGACCCGGTCGCGCTCCAGAACCGCGGGCGCGCGGCGGTTCAAGATCCGATAGCGGTAATGCCGCGCGCGGGCGGAGGTGCGGGCGTTGAAAGTCTCGGCCACGGGCTCGACCGCGAGCACGCCCACCGCGTGCGGCCGCACATGATGGTTGAGCGCGCCGCGGATCACCTCGGGATCGGCGGACTTCGGCAAATCCACATGCGCCGCCTGTCCCAGCGCGTGGACGCCAGCATCGGTGCGGCCCGCCCCGTGCACCGTCGCATGCTTCCCGCAGAAGCGCTCGACCGCGGTCTCCATGATCTCCTGCACGGAGAGACCGTTCGTCTGGCGCTGCCAGCCCACGAGCCCCGTGCCGTCGTATTCGAGGAGGAGCTTATAGCGCGGCATCAGAGCCGCGTGCCCGCGGGGATCGCGAAACCCCGCAGCAACGCATCCGCTTCCATCGGCGCGCGCCCCGGGCGCTGCAACCGCGTGAGCCGCAGCGCGCCGCTTCCGCACGCGACGGTGAGCGCCGCATCGAGGACAGTGCCGGGCGCACCGCTCGCGGCCGCAACGATTTCCGCTGCCAGGACCTTGATGCGCTCTCCGCCGTGCTCGAGCCAGACGCCGGGCGCGGGGTTGAGCGCGCGCACCGCGCGCTCGAGCTCCGCGGCGGTCTTGCGCCAATCGAGCCGCCCCTCCTCGCGCGCGAGTTTCTTGGCGTAGGTGACGCCCTCGGCTGGCTGCTGGACGGCGGCGAGCGTGCCCGCGGCGAGGCCTGCGAGCGCCCGCACGACGAGGCTGGCGCCGAGCGCGGCGAGGCGATCGTGCAATTCCTGCGCCGTCGCCTTGGGCCCGATCGGTACGGCTTCCTTGAGGAGCATGGGGCCGGTGTCGAGTCCGGCATCCATCTGCATGATGGTGACGCCGGTCTCGCTGTCGCCCGCGAGGAGCGCGCGCTGGATCGGCGCAGCCCCTCGCCAACGCGGCAACAGGGAGGCATGGACGTTGATGCAGCCGAGCCGCGGCGCCCCAAGCACCGTCGGCGGCAGGATGAGCCCGTAGGCGGCGACCACCGCGGCATCGAGGACGAGCGCGCGGAAGGCCTCCACCTCTGCCGCATCGAGTTTTGCCGGCGTGCGCACGGGAATTCCCGCCGCGGCGGCAGCGCGCGCAACGGGCGAGGGTTGCGGCTGGTGGCCACGGCCGGCGGGGCGCGGCGGCTGCGTGTAGACGGCGGCGATCTCGTGCCCGGCGGCGCGGAGCGCCTCGAGGATCGGCACAGCGAAGTCGGGTGTCCCCATGAAGGCGAGGCGGAGGGTCACGGGGCTGACCCGGACGAACTCAGGCCGGCACCGCCGCCTGGCGCTTCGCCTTGGCGAGCTTGCGGAGGATGATGCCGCGCTTCACCGAGGAGATGTGATCGACGAAGAGCACGCCTTCGAGGTGATCCATCTCGTGCTGGATCACCGTCGCGAGCAGACCCTTGGCTTCGATCTCTCGAATCTCGTTTTGGTAATCGAGATAGCGAAGCTTGATCGCCGCAGACCGCGCGACGTCCGCATAGTGCTCCGGCAGCGAAAGGCAGCCCTCGTTGTAGGTCGCGAGCTCCTCCGAGCGCCAGAGGATCTCGGGGTTCGCGATCTTGAGCGGCGCCGGTTTCTCGTCCTCGCCCGCGACATCGACGACGAGGACGCGCTTCAAGACGCCAACCTGCGGCGCCGCGAGCCCGATGCCCGGCGCCAGGTACATGGTCTCGAGCATGTCGTCCATGAGCCGGCGGATCTCGTCGTCGACCTTCGCGACGGGCTTCGCCTTGAGCTTCAGGCGCGGGTCGGGTGCGGTGATGATCGGTAGGACCGCCATACGGAAATCCTTTGGGAATGGGCCTTTAGGTAGGCCCGCACGCCCGCCGCGTCAACCCCGGCGCGGTCGTCGCTGCTCCCGCGACTCCAGCGGGATTTTCTTCCGTTCCCGTTTCGTCCTGGTAGGATGGGAAGGATGCTTCCGACCTACGAGATCATGATCGACGCCTATGTCGCCGGCGGTGTGCTGCTGGCGACGGCGGTGCTCGCCGTGGCGCTGACGGCGCTCTGGCTGCGCCGGCGCGAGGAGCAGGCGGAAGCGCGACTCGCGGCGACAGAGACGCTCCTTGCGGATGCCGAGCGCGAACGCATGGAGGCGATCGAGGCACGGATCGATGCCGAGCGGCGCGCCGCCGAAGCGCGCGCCCAGGCGGCGGCGGCGCGCGAGCGTGTTGCGGATTTCGAGCGTCTCCGCAGCCAGATGCTCGACGCCGCCAAGGCAGCGGTGACAAGCACGGCGACGCAGGTCTCCTCGAAGCTCCTCGACGACCACAAGCGCGAGACCAACGAGGCGCGCAAGGAGGCCGAGGAGCGCGTGCGCAAGGTGAACGAGGCGCTGGTGCGGCAGATGGAGGAGGTCGCGCGCTTCATCGCCGCTCTCGACGACCGTGTCGGCAAGACCGGCGGCGATGTCGAGACGCTGATGCGCGCGATCTCGAGCCCCGGCGGCGCGGGCCAGCTTGCGGAGATCGGGCTTGCCAACACGCTTCAGGCCTTCGGCCTCGAAGCCGGCCGCGATTTCGCCCTGCAGCAGACCACGACCGACAAGGAGAGCGGCCGGAAGCTCCGGCCCGACGCCGTCGTCTTCCTGCCGACCGACACGGTTCTCGTCATCGACTGCAAGGCGTCGAAATTCATCATGGAAATCGCAGAGCGCGAGGGCACGCCGCAGGAGGCGATCGCCTACGACAAGCTCGCGCGCAGCATGAACCAGCACCTGAAGGGCCTTTCGGAGAAGGACTACCGGAACGCGATCCAGGCGGCCTGCAAACAATCCGGCAAGCTCGGCGCCGACAGCCATGTCATCAGCATGATGTATCTGCCGAACGACGCCGCGCTCGAGAAGCTGCGCAAGGCCGATCCCGATTTCTTCGTGAAGGCCCGCGACGCCCGGATCATCCCCGCGGGCCCCGCGGGTCTCTACTCCGCGCTGCTCATTGCCGGCGCCGAGATCCGCCGCTTGCGGCAGATGGAGGGGCAGAAGGAGATCGTCGAGAAGACGCGGGCGCTCCTCGACGGGCTTGGCGTCATGCTGGGCTATGCGCTTCGTGCGGGCGCCGGGCTCAAGACTGCGGTCGAAAACTTCTCGAAGCTCACGGGCTCCATCAACGGCCGCCTCCTCCCGCGCGCGCGCAGCCTCGGCAAGCTCGGGATCGAGAGCTCGCGGCCCCTGCCGCCGGATTTACCGGACTTCGCGTCGCAGCCCGGCGATGACGCGACGGTGATCGAGGGTGAGGAGGCCGAGACGGATCAGAGACTGTTGGCGAAGTAAAAGGGGGAAAGGGGTTCGCGCAGAGGGCGCGGAGTGCATCCCCTGCGCGCCTCCTCCGTGCCCTCTGCGCGATTCCTTTTTACAGTGGTCGACGTTGTGCCAACGCCGCCGAGAGTGTCCCCTCATCGAGATAATCCAACTCGCCTCCCACCGGAACTCCATGGGCAAGCCGCGTGACCGCGACGCCCGTGCCCGCCAACCGATCCGTGATGTAGTGTGCGGTCGTCTGGCCCTCGACCGTGGCATTCAAGGCGAGGATCACCTCCTTCACCTCGCCCGAGCTCGCGCGAGCCGCGAGCGCGTCGATTCGCAAGTCCTCAGGCCCCACACCTTCGAGCGCGGAGAGCGTGCCGCCGAGGACGTGGTAACGCCCGCGGAAGGCGCCCGCGCGCTCGATCGCCCAGAGGTCCGCCACATCCTCGACGACGCAGAGGATCGCAGGGTCGCGCCGGGAATCGCGGCAGAGCTCGCAGGGATCCTCGGTGTCGAGATTGCCGCAGATGGAGCAAGCCTTCACGCGCTCGGCCGCCGCCTGCATCGCCTCCGCCAGCGGCAGCATCAACGTCTCCCGCCGCTTAAGCAGATGCAGCGCCGCCCGCCGCGCCGAACGCGGGCCGAGGCCCGGCAACTTCGCTAGCAATTGAATGAGGGCTTCGAGCGTCATCGCGTTCGAGCTGACAGCCGAAAGCCGACGGCCGACAGCTTCCTCAAAACGGCAGCTTCATCCCCGGCGGGAGCTGCAGGCCGCCGGTGAGTTTGCTCATCTCCTCCGAGACCATGGCGTCGACGCGCTGGCGGGCGTCGTTGACGGCGGCCACGACGAGATCCTCGATCACCTCGGCCTCCTCGGGCTTGACGAGGGAGGGGTCGATCTTGATGCGGCGAAGCTGGCCCTTGCCCGTGAGCGTCGCCTGCACAAGCCCGCCACCGGATTGTCCGGTCACCTCGGTCTGGTCGAGCCGCGACTGCAGCTCCGCCATGCGCGCCTGCACCTGCTGCGCCTGTTTCATCATCTGGCTGAGATTCTTCATGGTTCCTCGTCGGCCTCGCCGGGTTCATCGGCCTCCGGCGTCTCGCGGGCGATCTCGCGGACGGCCTCGATGCGCGCGCCGGGGAAGGAGTCGAGCACCGCGCGCACCAGCGGATTGGCGGCGGCCTCGTGGCGCAGGCCCTCGTCGTGCGCCGCCGCCTGCTCGCGGAGCGTGGGCTCGCCCTCGCCTTGCGAGACGCTCACGACCCAGCGCTCGCCGGTCCAGTCGCCGAGGAGCTTGCCGAGCCGGTTCGCGAGATCGCGCGGCGCACCCTCGGTCAGGCGGATCTCGATGCGGCCGGGCTCGAAGCGCACGAGGTGGACGTTCGCGAAGAGATGCGAGCGCAGCACCGCCTCGCGCTTTCGGTCGAAGAGTTCGACCACCTCGGCGAAGCTCTGCGGCATCGGCGCTAGCGTCGGGCCAGTGCTGACGGGCTCCGCCGCGAGCGCCATGCGCGGCGCACCCGCCGGGCCGGGCTCGCCGGAGACGCTCCGGCGCGAGACCGCACCGCCGCTTCCCGTGGGCGGCAGCGAAGGCGCGGCGTTTCCCGTGCTCATGCCCACGGGCGCGCGCGGCGGCTGGGACGCTCCCTCGCCGGAGAGCGCCTTCACGACGTCCGCGGGTGCCGGGAGATCCGCCACATAGGCGAGACGTACCAGCACCATCTCCGCCGCCTGCAACGGCGAGGGCGCAGTCTGCGTTTCCGAGAGCCCCTTGAGGAGCATCTGCCAGGCGCGCGTCAGGACGGGCACCGAGAGCTTCTCCGCGAGCGGCAACCCGCGCTTGCGCTCGCCCTCGACGGCGGGATCGCCCTCACCCGCCGCGGGCGTAAGCTTCAAGCGCATCAGGAAATGCACGAGATCGAGCAAGTCCTGCACGACCATCACGGGATCGGCGCCGCCGTCATAGAGCGAAGCGAGCTGGCCGAGCGCGCCCGCGGCATCGCCCTTGAGCACCGTCTCCAGGAGATCGAGCATCAGCCCCTTGTCCGCAATCCCCAGCATGTCGCGAACGGCGGCCTCGGATATCGTGCCACCTGCGGAAAGCGCAATCGCCTGATCCAGGAGCGAGAGCCCGTCGCGGACAGAGCCGTCGGCCGCGCGCGCGACGAGGCCTATCGCGGCGGGCTCCGCGCTCACCGTCTCGGCCTCGAGGACCTTCGCGTAATGCGCCTCGAGCAGCTCCACCGGAACGCGGCGCAGCGAGAAGCGCTGGCAGCGCGAGAGCACGGTCACGGGCACCTTGTGGATCTCCGTCGTCGCGAAGATGAACTTCACGTCCGGCGGCGGCTCCTCCAGCGTCTTCAGCAGCGCATTAAAGGCCGCCTTCGAGAGCATGTGCACTTCGTCGATGATGTAGATCTTGTAGCGCGCGGAGACCGGCTTGTAGCGGACGCCATCGGTCAATTCGCGGATGTCGTCGACGCCGGTGCGTGAGGCCGCATCCATCTCCATGACATCGACGTGGCGGTCCTCGGCGATGGCACGGCAGGGCTCGCATTGGCCGCAGGGCTTGATGGTGGGACCGCCCTTGCCGTCGGGTCCCACACAATTGAGCCCGCGCGCGATGATGCGCGCGGTGGTGGTCTTGCCGACGCCACGCACGCCCGTGAGGATGAAGGCGTGCGCGATGCGTCCCGTGGCGATAGCGTTGGTGAGGGTGCGCACCATCGCTTCCTGCCCGATGAGCTCGCCGAAATCGGAGGGCCGATACTTGCGGGCGAGCACGCGATAAGCGCCGTCGGCTGTGACCATCTCGCTGTCGCTCATCGAGGCGTGCCCGGGGACTGCGGCTTGAGGGTGGGAGGCTGGACAAGCGACCCGAGCGGAAACTCGTTACGGCTGCTTCCTTCCGGACCTGACCGGGTTGGCGAGGCGCCCGTCCGCCGCCAACCTCCCGGAGCCACTATATCAGGCCGGAGGCGGCTCGGGGCAAGGCCCGCGGCCTTGCCCTCGAAAGGCGCGCCGTGCCAGGGTCGCACCTTATGAAGCCGCCGAATTTCTACGCCGATAATGGCCTCGACCGAGCGGGAAGCCGCCGCCGCGATCCCGCTTGGCTTACCGAGCGCCTCAACCATCCGGAGAGCCGATTCGTCGCGGTCTGGCGGAGCCAAAGCTTGATTACTGGCCTTGCCGGCGGCGCCCCCGAAGCGGTGCTGCTGCGGCGCGAGGCCCTCCTCGCCGTCGAGGGCGAGCCGATTCTCCTGGGGTTGCGGGAGGAGCGGGCCTATTTCGCGCTCGATCTCTCCGCGCGCGAGACGCCGCTCGAGGCGATCCGGGCGCCGCAGGAACCGCCCGTCGAATTCACCGATCTCCGGCGCGTGGGTCCGCTGCTGGCGCGGCCGGACGGCGCGCTCCTGGCCTACGCGCGGGGGATCGTGCATTGGCACGGGCGCCACCGCTTCTGCGGCGTCTGCGGCAGCTCCACACGGAGCGAGGAGGGCGGCCACATTCGCCGCTGCACCGACCCCGCCTGCAATTCCCCGCATTTCCCGCGCACCGACCCCGCCGTCATCATGCTCGTCACCGACGGCGATCGCGCGCTCTTGGGCCGCCAGAAGATCTGGCCCAAGGGGCAGCATTCGACGCTCGCGGGCTTCGTCGAGCCCGGCGAGAGCCTCGAGGAGGCGGTGGCACGCGAGGTCGAGGAGGAGACGGGCGTCCGGGTCGAGGACGTCCACTATCATTCCTCGCAGCCCTGGCCATTTCCCTCCTCGATCATGCTGGGATTCACCGCGCGCGCGATAAGCACGGAGATCACGCTCGACGGAGAGGAGCTGGAAGCCGCGCGCTGGTTCGACCGCTCCTTCATCCTTGCCCATCCCGAGGACGACGAGTTCCGCCTGCCGCGCCGCGATTCGATCGCGCGACGCCTGATCGAGGATTGGCTAAAGCGTTAACGGAGGGTCCGCGATGCTCTTCATGGTAATCGAGACGTTCCGCAATCAGGACGCGAAGGCGGTCTATCGCCGCTTCAAGGAGAAGGGCCGGATGACGCCGGAGGGCGTCGGCTTCGTCGAGAGCTGGGTCTCCGCCGATCTCGACCGCTGCTTTCAGATCATGGAATGCAACGACGTGAGCCTGCTGCAGAAATGGGCCGCGAATTGGTCGGACCTCGTCGAATTCGAGATCATCCCGGTGACACAAGGCAAGAACACCGCCGCTGCCCTCGCGGCGAAATAGCTTCTTTGCTTTCCTTCAATCCACCTCCGCCTGGCTCGCGGCGTAGCGGAAGGGGTGGGCGGGGTAAACGCCGAGGATCTTTAGCTCGCGGGTGAAGAAGCCGAGCTCGTCGAGCGCGAACTTCACGTTGCGATCCTTGGGATGGCCCTCGATATCGGCGTAAAACTGCGTCGCGGTGAAGCGGCCGCCGAGCATGTAGCTCTCGAGCTTCGTCATGTTGACGCCGTTCGTCGCGAAGCCACCCATGGCCTTGTAGAGCGCCGCGGGAACGTTCCGAACACGGAAGACGAAGGTCGTGATGACGGCACCGCCGTCATGCGCCGCGACCCGCGGCGACTTCGATACGATGAGGAACCGCGTCGTATTGTGGGCGGCATCCTCGATGTCGCGCTTCAGCGAGACGAGGCCGTAGATCTCGCCCGCGAGTTCCGAAGCGATCGCAGCCTCGCTGGGATCGCCGCGCCGCGCTATCTCGCCGGCCGCACCCGCGGTATCCGCCACCACGATCGCCTTGAGGCGGAGCGCGCGGATCAGCTTCCGGCACTGGTTGAGCGCATGCACGTGGCTGCGCACGGTCTTGATGGACTTGAGCGAGGCCCCCTTCGGCGCCAGCAGGTGATGGTTCACGCGCTGGAAGTGCTCGCCAATGATGTGGAGGCCCGACTCCGGCATCAGGTGATGGATGTCGGCGACGCGGCCCGCGACGGAATTCTCGATGGGCAGCATGCCCAGCCGAGCGCGCCCCCCGGTCACGGCCTCGATCGCGTCCTCGAAATTCGCGCAAGGAAGCGTCGTGAGCTTCGGGAAGACCTCGCGGCAGGCGAGGTCGGAATAGGCTCCGGGTTGTCCCTGGAACGCGATGGTGCTGGCGGGCGAGCGGCGCATGACGCTCCGAGGGCTACGAGATTTCATTGGGAGCGCGCGAGAATCTCGCGCGCGCGGGCGAGATCGCCGGGAGTATCGACACCGAGCGGAAGGGTGTCAACGAGCGCAACGTCGATGCGCATGCCTGCCTCGAGCGCGCGGAGCTGCTCCAGGCTTTCGCGCCGCTCCAGCACGCCCGGCGGCAGCGAGACGAAACGCTCGAGCGCCTGGCGGCGATAGGTGTAGAGGCCGATGTGGTGGTAATAGGGCCCGGCCCCCGTGGGGATGACGGCGCGACTGAAGTAGAGCGCGCGCGCGATACGCCGCCCCGGCGGGAATGCCACTGCGATCTTGACCACGCTCGGCGCCGCGCGCTCGTCCGCGTCGGAAATCTCCGTCGCGAGCGTGCCGATGTCGACGCCGGCCTCTTCAAGCGGCTCCAGCCCCCTCGGGATCATCGCGGGGTCGATGGTCGGGAGATCGCCCTGCAAGCAGACGACGGCGTCGTGTCTGCGCTCGGGATCGAGGCTGGCGAGCGCCGCCGCGATCCGGTCCGAGCCCGAGGGGAGCGCGGGATCGGTCAGCACTGCACGGCCTCCCGCGCGTTCGACCGCCTCGGCGACCACCGCCTCGGCGCAGGCGACAACCACGGGGCCCACCGCCGCCTCGGTCCCTCGGCGCCAGACATGGACGATCATGGGCTCGCCGTGGATGTCCGCGAGCGGCTTTCCCGGAAGCCGCGTCGAGGCCATGCGGCAGGGGACGAGGACGATCGGATTTCGAGGCTTTTCACTCACGCGCGCTCAACTCCTTGCGGCGCCGAGACGATTGCGGCGTTATGCCGCACGGAAAGGGCGGCATAACGGGCAACCGAGTGCCGCTCCACCGAGGCGCATCAATCATATTTCGTTTGAGTTGTCAGCGAAAATTCGGTTTCTTCCTGTCGGCACCGGGTCCGGCCCGGCCCGCCTGGGGAAAGCCGTTCTGCTCACCGTCGAGGGATCGCTGAATGTCGTCGATCGAGATCAATAAGGTCGTGGCCTCGGTGCTGCTCGCACTGATCGTCGCCTGGGCTTCGGGCTTGCTCGCGAGCAAGCTGATCGAGCCGAAATTCCCGGAGAAGGTGGCAGCGACAGTCCCAGCCGTGCCGGGCGGGACCGGCGGTGGGGAAGCGCCCGCGCCCGCCGCCGAGAAGGGTCCGGAGCCGATCGGGCCGCTGCTTGCGGCCGCGAGCACCGATACCGGAAAGACCGTCGCCAAGAAATGCGTCGCGTGCCACACCTTCGACAAGGGCGGACGCAATGGCGTCGGCCCCAATCTCTGGGGTGTCGTGGGTGACGAGGTCGCGCACGACCGCGGTGGCTACTCCTTCTCGAGCGCCCTCCAGAAAAAGGGCGGCACCTGGACGCCGGACGCCCTCAATGAGTGGCTCTTCCGGCCGCAGGCTTTCGCCAAGGGAACGAAGATGACTTTCGTCGGTCTCCCGAGCGCGAAGGAGCGCGCCGACATCATCGCCTATCTGAACTCGCTTTCGGATTCGCCGAAGCCGCTCGCAAGCCCCTGACCGCCGGAGGCGCGGGCCGCGCCCGATGAGTGCAACCATCGAGCCCGGGCTCCTCGCCTTCGCCAACGAACTCGCGGAGATCGCGGGCACGATCGCCCGCCGATATTTCCGCAAGGGCGTCGCGGTCGACGACAAAGCCGATCGGAGCCCGGTTACCGTCGCCGACCGCGAGGCCGAGGCTGCGCTCCGAGCGGCGATCGAGCGCGCCTATCCCGCAGACGGCATTCTCGGCGAGGAGCACGGTGCGGTCCGCTTGGACGCGCGGCGCGTCTGGGTGCTCGACCCCATCGACGGCACCAAATCCTTCATCAGCGGCGTGCCGCTTTTCGGTACGCTCATCGCCCTCGTCGAGGCGGGCGAGCCTGTGCTCGGCGTCATCGATCAGCCGATCTCGCGCGAGCGATGGCTCGGCGCACGCGGTCACGCGACGACGCTCTCAGGCGCGCCGGTCCGCACCCGTTCCTGTCCCACACTCGGCGCTGCGACGCTCTACGCGACCTCGCCCGACATGTTCACGGGCGCCGAGGCCCAATCCTTCGCGCGCCTCAAATCCGCGGTGAAGCTCGCGCGCTTCGGTGCCGATTGTTACGCCTACGGCCTCCTCGCGGCGGGCTTCATCGACGTGGTTGTGGAGGCGAGCCTCAAGCCATACGACTACCTCGCGATGGTGCCGGTGATCGAAGGTGCGGGCGGGAGCATCGTCGATTGGGAGGGACGGAAGCTCGGCCTAGGTTCCGGCGGGCGCATCCTCGCCTGCGGCGATCCAACGCTTCTTCCGAGCGCGCACGCTCTTCTTGCGGGCGGCTCCTAGGCGAAACCAAGCCGCTGCCGCCTCGCGACGAATTCCTTTAGAGTGGCATCATTGGGCATCGGAGCCGGAGCATGCGCGCATTCCTTCCCGTCGTTATCGCAGCGTTTGCCGCGCTCGCGCCGCTCGCGCCCGCTCACGCGCAAGGCGATACCACGATCGCGGACGGCATATCGCTCTATGGCGATCTCAAATACCGCGAGAACTTCACGCATTTCGACTACGTCAATCCCGACGCGCCAAAGGGCGGGACGATACGCCAATACACCGTCGGCACCAGCTTCGACGGCTTCAACCCCTTCATCCTGCAGGGCGTGGCGGCCTCGGGATCGGGGTTCCTTTTCGACACGCTGACGGTGCGCTCGGAAGACGAGCCCGAATCGGCTTATGGCCTCGTCGCGGAATCGATCGAGCTCCCGAAGGACCGCAGCTGGGTGATCTATCACCTGCGCAAGGAGGCGCGCTTCAACGACGGCACGCCCATCACCGCAGACGACGTGATCTGGACCTTCGACACGCTCAAGGAGAAGGGCCACCCGCGCTTCCGTCTCTACTACGCCGACGTGCTTAAGGCGGAGAAGCTCGACGACTACACCGTAAAGTTCGTCTTCCGCAGCAACGAGAATCGCGAGCTCGCGAGCATCGTCGGCGAGATGCCCGTGCTCTCGAAGGCCTATTTCGCGACGCATCAGTTCGACCGCGCCTCGCTCGAGGCGCCGCTCGGCAGCGGCCCTTACAAGGTCGAGAGCTACGAGCCCGGCCGCTCCGTGACCTATCGGCGCGTTCCGACCTATTGGGGCGCGAACCTCGCGGTCAACAAGGGCCGCAACAACTTCGACGTGGTGCGCATCATCTACTACCGCGACCGCAGCGCCTCGCTCGAAGGCTTCAAGGCCGGCGACTACGATCTCCGTCTCGAATACACCGCGCGCGACTGGATGGAGGGCTACGACAGCCCAGCGCTCCGCGCGGGGCTCATCAAGAAGGAAGTGCTGACGCGGACGGGCGTGCGGCCGCTCCAGGCCTACGCCTTCAACACGCGGCGCGCCATTTTCAAGGATCGTCGCGTGCGCGAGGCGCTGGGCTACGCGCTCGATTTCGAGTGGACCAACAAGACGTATTTCTACGGGCTCTACGACCGCTCCACGAGCTATTTCGGCTCGTCCGAATTCGCCGCCACGGGTCTCCCCGAAGGCGAGGAACTGAAGATCCTGGAGAAGTACCGCGGAGGAATTCCCGACGAGGTCTTCACCAAGGTCTACGAGCCCCCGAAGACCGACGGCAGCGGCAACAACCGCGAGAACTTGAAAAAGGCGCTGGAGCTGTTGCAGCAGGCGGGCTGGTCGGTGAAGGACGGGAAGCTCGTCGACGCCAAGGGCCAGCCCTTCGTCTTCGAGATCCTGCTGCAGAAGGACAGCGCCTTCGAGCGGATCACGCTTCCTTTCATCCGGAATTTGGAGCGGCTCGGCATTACCGCATCGATCCGCGGGGTCGACGATGCGCAATACGTGAAACGCGTCGAGACCTTCGACTTCGACATGACGACGGTGGTGCTCGCGCAGTCGACCTCGCCCGGGAACGAGCAGCGCGAGTTTTGGACGAGCGAAGCTGCGGATACGCCGCAGAGCGAGAACTACATGGGCATCCGCGATCCCGTCATTGACGAGCTCGTGGACCGGATCATCGCCGCACCCGATCGGGCGAGCCTCGTTCCCCTGGTACGCGCGCTCGACCGCATCCTGAGCTGGGGCTACTACGTAATCCCCGAGTGGTACGACGGGCATTACCGGCTTGCTTACTGGGACAAGTTCGGTAAGCCCGCCACGCTCCCGAAATACGGCCTCGGCCTCGATACTTGGTGGCTGGACCCCGCGCGTGCGGAAACACTCGAGAAGAAGCGGGCGGAGATCGGCAGATGACCGCGCCGCCGAACGGCAAGGGCTGAGCCGGAAATGCTCGCCTACATCGTTCGGCGTCTCCTTTTTGTGATCCCGACTCTGTTCGCGATCATGGTCATCAATTTCGCGGTGATCCAAGCGACGCCCGGAGGCCCCGTCGAGCAGATCATCGCGGAGCTCAGAGGCACGGCCGTGGGCGCGACCGCAAAGATCGGCGGCGGCGGCGGCGATGTCGGAGGCGGTGCCCGAGGCGACGCATCGCGCGGCACGCGCGGGCTCGAGCCCCGCATCATCGAGCAGATCCGCATCCAGTTCGGCTTCGACAAGCCGCCGCTCGAGCGCTTCGAGCGGATGATGCGCCAGTACCTCACCTTCGATTTCGGGCGCAGCTACACGCACGACCGTCCCGTGGTCGAGCTCATCGAGGAAAAGCTGCCGGTCTCGATCTCGCTGGGGCTTTGGACGACATTTCTTTCCTATCTGATCTCGATCCCGCTTGGGATCCGCAAGGCCGTGAAGGACGGCTCCCGCTTCGACGTCGCGACCAGCGCCGCGATCATTGTGGGGTATTCGATTCCCTCCTTCCTTTTCGCGATCCTGCTGGTGGTGCTCTTCGCGGGCGGCAGCTACTGGAGCCTTTTCCCGCTGCGGGGGCTCGTCTCCGAGGACTGGGCGAAGCTCGATCTCCTGCACAGGGTGCTCGACTACCTCTGGCACATCACGCTGCCGATCACGGCGCTCACCATCGGCAGCTTCGCCACCCTCACCATCCTCACGAAGAATTCCTTCCTCGAGGAGATCGGCAAGCACTACGTCGTGACCGCGCGGGCAAAGGGGCTGAGCGAGCGCCGCGTCCTTTACGGCCACGTCTTCCGGAATGCGATGCTGCTGGTGATCGCCGGATTTCCCGCGGCCTTCGTCAGCATCCTCTTCACGGGCGCGCTCCTCGTCGAGGTGATCTTCTCCCTCGACGGGCTGGGCCTCCTCGGCTACGAGGCCGCGATCAACCGCGACTACCCCATCATGTTCTCGACGCTCTACGTCTTCACTCTGGTGGGGCTGCTGCTGAAGCTCCTGAGCGATCTCACCTACACGCTGGTCGATCCGCGGATCGACTTCGGGACGCGCGGCACATGACCGCGGCGACCGCGACGCGCCCCAGCGAGGGCCGTTTCCTGGGATTGAGGATCACGCCGCTCGATCGCCGCCGCCTCGAGATCTTTCGCTCGCATCGGCGCGGCTATTGGTCGCTCTGGATTTTCCTCGCCTGCTTCGCAGTGAGCCTCTTCTCCGAATTCATCGCGAACGACCGCCCCCTGCTCGTCTCCTATAAGGGCGAGCTCTATTACCCGATCTTTCACGACTACCCCGAGACGACCTTCGGCGGATTCTTCCCCACCGACACGCATTACCGCGATCCCGAGGTCGCCGACGAAATCCGCTCCAAAGGCTGGATGCTCTTCCCGCTGATCCCCTTCAGCTACGACACCATCAACAAGGAGCTCACCGGCACCGCACCCTCGCCCCCCTCGGCGACGAACTGGCTTGGCACCGACGACGTCGGGCGCGATGTGCTTGCGCGGCTACTTTACGGCTTTCGCATCTCCGTCCTCTTCGCGCTGGTGCTGACCCTCCTCTCCTCCGCGATCGGCGTCGCGGCAGGTGCGGTGCAGGGCTATTTCGGCGGGCTCACCGACCTGCTCTTCCAGCGCTTCATAGAGATCTGGTCGGGGCTTCCTGTCCTCTACATGCTGATCATCCTCTCGAGCATCGTGCAGCCGAATTTCTGGTGGCTGCTCGGGCTGATGCTGCTCTTCTCCTGGATGAGCCTCGTCGATCTCGTGCGTGCGGAATTCCTGCGCGCCAGGAATTTCGACTACGTCCGCGCGGCGCGCGCCCTCGGCGTCGGTAATTTCACGATCATCGTGCGCCACGTTCTCCCCAACGCGATGGTCGCGACCGTGACCTTCATGCCTTTCCTTTTGAGCGGCGCCGTCACGGTGCTGACTTCCCTCGATTTCCTGGGCTTCGGCCTTCCCGTGGGTTCTCCATCGCTGGGCGAGCTCCTCGCACAGGCCAAGAACAACCTGCGAGCGCCGTGGCTCGGAATCACCGCGTTCCTGACACTCAGCATCATGCTGACCCTCTTGGTGTTCATCGGCGAAGCCGTCCGCGACGCGCTCGATCCCAGGAAGACGCTGAGATGATTAACCCTCAACCCCCTCCGCCCCTCCTATCCATCCGCGACCTCAGCGTCGTCTTCGAGACGCCGGGGCAGCGTGTCGAGGCGGTGAAGCGGGTCTCATTCGATCTCAATAAGGGCGAGACACTGGCACTGGTGGGCGAGAGCGGATCCGGGAAATCGGTGACGGCGCTCTCGGTGCTACAGCTTCTGCCCTATCCGACGGCGTGGCACGGGAAGGAGAGTCGGATCGCCTTCGAGGGGCGCGACCTCATCGGCGCGCCGCCGGGCCTGCTGCAGCAAATCCGCGGCGACCGCATCGCCATGGTGTTCCA
Source organism: Allostellaceae bacterium (assembly GCA_035581425.1). Taxonomy (GTDB): domain Bacteria; phylum Pseudomonadota; class Alphaproteobacteria; order ATCC43930; family CGMCC-115725; genus DASZHJ01. Next base: position 102,025 of record DATJVP010000019.1, read on the forward strand.
GGAGCCGATGACTTCGCTCAATCCGCTCCACACCGTCGAGAAGCAGATCGCGGAGACGCTCTACCTGCACAAGAGCATGCGCGGCATGGCCGCGCGCGCGCGGGTTATCGAGCTGCTGCATCTCGTCGGCCTCCCCGATGCGGAATCGCGGCTCGGAGCCTATCCTCACCAGCTCTCCGGCGGACAGCGTCAGCGCATCATGATCGCGATGGCGCTCGCGAACGAGCCCGACATCCTGATCGCGGACGAGCCCACCACCGCTCTCGACGTGACGATCCAAGCTCAGATCCTGAAGCTCCTGAAGGAGCTGCAGCAGCGCTTCGGCATGGCGTTGCTCCTCATCACGCACGACCTCAACATCGTGCGCCGCGTCGCCGACCGCGTCGCCGTCATGACCAAGGGCGAAATCGTCGAGGCGGGCTCCGCCGCCGAGGTTTTCGCCAATCCGAAGCACGAGTATACGCGGCATCTCCTCGCGGCCGAGCCCAAGGGCGAACCCGTGCACCACGACCCGCCCCCGCCGGTGCTGCTGGAGGCACAGGATTTCAAGGTCTGGTTCCCGATCCGCACTGGCGTCTTCCGCCGCGTCACTGGGCACGTGAAGGCAGTTGACGGCATCGATGTCATGGTGCGCGCGGGCGAGACGCTCGGCGTCGTCGGCGAGTCCGGCTCCGGCAAGACCACACTGGGCCTCGGCCTATTGCGTCTCCTGGAGAGCGAGGGCCCGATCGAGTACGACGGCAAGCGCCTCGACGAGCTGGGCTCACGCGCGATGCGGCCGCTGCGGCGCGAGCTGCAGATCGTGTTCCAGGATCCCTTCTCGAGCCTCTCGCCGCGGCTCTCGATCGCGCAGATCGTCGAGGAGGGGCTCCGCGTGCACGGGATCGGCGCGAGCCCCGAGGAGCGCCGCAGCCTCATCGAGGCGGCGCTCCGCAACGTCGATCTCGACCCCGACACGGCCGACCGCTACCCGCACGAATTCTCCGGCGGCCAGCGCCAGCGCGTGGCAATCGCTCGGGCGCTGGTGCTAAAGCCCCGGTTTCTTGTGCTCGACGAGCCGACCTCCGCGCTCGACATGTCCGTGCAGGCGCAGATCGTCGATCTCCTGCGCCGGCTGCAGCAGGAGCACGATCTAACTTATCTCTTCATCAGCCACGACCTCCGCGTCGTCCGCGCGCTCGCGAGCGAGGTGCTCGTGATGAAGGACGGCAAGGTCGTGGAATCCGGCGCCGCCGCCGATATTTTCGACCGGCCGCGCCATCCCTATACGCGCGCCCTCATGGCCGCCGCCTTCGAGCTCCACGCGGAGGAAAGCGGCATCGTCAGGACCTGAACCGTCCATCGTTGCGCGGCACCAGGGCTGGCCGCTAGAGTGCCGCATGATCCTCTTGTTCCGCTCCAGCTTGAATTCCGCCGCCCTCTGGCGCTCGGAGCTCCATAAGTATCTTCCCGATCTGGAGCTGCGAGTCTTTCCGGAGGTGGGCAATCCCGCGGAAATCGACGCGGCACTCGTTTGGAAGCCGCAGCACGGGCTCCTCGCGTCGCTCCCAAACCTGAAGCTCGTGATCTCGCTGGGTGCAGGCGTCGATCATCTCTTCCTTGATCCGACCCTGCCGCGCCACGTGCCGATTGCCCGGCTCATCGATCCCTACATGACGGAGGCGATGAGCGAGTATGTGCTGACACAAGTGCTCCGCCTCCACCGCCGCGACCTCGATTACCGCGCGCAGCAGGGCGAGCGCGCCTGGCTGGAACTGCCGCAGCCGAATGCCTCCGCGCGCCGCGTGGGCGTCCTGGGGCTGGGAGAACTCGGCGCCGACGCCGCGCGCAAGCTATCCGTGCTGGGCTTCGCGGTCGCGGGCTGGAGCCGGCGCGAGCGGCGCATCCCCGGCATCGAGAGCTTCTCGGGGCCCGATGGCCTGCTCGCCCTCGCGCGCCGCAGCGACATCCTCGTGTGCCTCCTGCCGTTGACGCCCGAAACCGAGGGCATTTTCAACGCCGCGCTCTTCGCGGCGATGCCGAAGGGGGCGATGATCGTCAATGCCGCACGGGGAGCGCATCTCGTGGAAGCGGATCTATTGGCGGCACTCGAGGCCGGCCAGCTTTCGGCGGCGGTGCTCGACGTCTTCCGCGCAGAGCCGCTGCCGCCGGAGCATCCCTTCTGGGCCCATCCCCGCATCGTCGTGACGCCGCACGTGGCGGCCGCGACCCATGCGCCCACTGCGGCGGTCGGCGTCGCCGACAATCTGAAGCGTCTGGCCGAAGGGAAGCCGCTCCGCAACCTCGTCGATCGCGAGCAGCGCTACTGAGATTTGCGATTGCTGAAGGGCTGGTCGGAACCTACCGCAGGAAGCGTCGCTTCAGCGCGGCGTAGAGCGCACGAAGCGCCAGGGCCTCGCCGCCCTCGGGGCGCCCGGGCCGCGTCGCCTGGTTCCAGGCGAAGGTATCGATGTGCGCCCAGGGCGTCGCGGGCGCGACGAACTCCGCCATGAAGAGCGCGGCGATGATCGCGCCGGCGAAGCCCGATTCCGAGACGTTGTTGAGATCGCCGACCTTGCTCTCGAGGAGTTTGCGATAAGGCTTCCAAAGCGGCAGGCGCCACAGAGGATCGCTCTCGGCGGCTCCCGCAGTGAGCAGCTCCTCCGCGAGCGCATCGTCGTTCGCGAAGAGCGCTGGAAGATCGGGGCCGAGCGCCACGCGCGCCGCGCCCGTCAAGGTTGCGGCATCGATGATGAGCTGCGGCTTCTCGCTATCGGCCTCGGCGAGCGCGTCGCAGAGGATGAGACGTCCTTCGGCGTCGGTGTTCCCGATCTCGACCGCGAGCCCCTTGCGCGTGCGGATCACGTCGAGGGGCCGGATCGAGGTGCCGGAAACGAAATTCTCCACCGCCGGCACGAGGACGCGGAGCCTGACCGGAAGCCGCGCGTCCATGATCGCATTGGCAAGCCCGAGGAGCGTCGCGGCGCCGCCCATGTCTTTCTTCATCATGCGCATGCCCTGGGCGGGCTTGAGATCGAGCCCACCGCTGTCGAAGCAGACGCCTTTCCCGACCAGCGTCAGCTTCGGCGCCTTTGGATCGCCCCAGACGAAGTCGATGAGCCGCGGTGCCCGGGCGCTGCCGCGGCCGACCGCGTGGATCATCGGGTAGTTGGCGGTCAGGAGCTCGTCGCCGGTCAACACCGTGAAGCGTGCGCCGTGTGCGCCCGCGAGCGTCTCGGCCGCGCCGGAAAGCTCCGCGGGCCCCATATCCTCGGCGGGCGTGTTGATGAGGTCGCGGGCGAGCGCCATGCCGCGGGCAAGGCGCTCGACCTCTCCGCGGTCCGCTTCGGCGGGCCAGACCAGCTCTGCGGGCACCCGAGCGCGCGGGCGATAGCGCGTGAAGGCATAGGCGCCGAGCGCCCAGCCGAGCGCCATCCGCGTGGCGGAGGCGGCGCCGGGCTTCGCGTCGAGCGCATAGGACCCCGCAGGCAGGGCCTCGGAGAGCCCGCCCAGCGCCCAGATGGGTTCCTCGGCCTTGTGCCCCACCAGGACCCGTCCAAGGCCGCCATCGGCCGCAGGAATGAGCACCAGGGCGCTTGGCTCGGCCCTGAAGGCCTGGGCCGTCACCCAGCGCCGCTCGCTCTCCGAGAGCCTCCCGAGCGCTTCCGGAAGGCTCGCCGGCGTCACAGGCGAGAGGGGTATGGCAGCCGCGGCGCTCGCGACCAGGGCGAAGGACATGCGGGGATTTCCTCGAGCAGGGATCAATCGGCTATTTGAGACACTTAGAATGCGTCGATCCGTCGGCGCTTGCAAATCTGCAGCGATGATCCGCATAGGTGGGTTGCGGCCGTCGTCCGTTCCCGCCAGAGTGGGCCCGCTTGATACCCACGCGGAGCGCTAAATGGCGGATTTTACATTGGTAATCGGGAATAAGAACTATTCCTCCTGGTCGCTCAGGGGCTGGATGATGCTGAAAGCCGCGGGCGTTGCCTTCGAGGAGGTGTTGGTTCGACTCAGCCTCCCGACGACGCGCACCGAGATCCTGAAGCACGCGCCCTCCGCCCGCGTGCCCGTGCTGAAACACGGGACGCTCGTAGTCTGGGAAACGCTTGCGATCGGCGAGTATCTCTCTGAACTCTTCCCTTCGGTGCGGCTCTGGCCGGAAGACGCTGCGGCGCGCGCGGTTGCGCGCTCCGCGAGCGCGGAGATGCACTCGGGCTTCGCGCCGCTCCGCAAGCATTTCCCGATGAACATCCGCTCGAGCTTCCCCAATCGCGGCTCGACGCCCGAGGTGCAGGCCGACATCGATCGCATCACTGCGCTCTGGCACGACTGCCGCTCGCGCTTTGCCAAGAACGGGCCGTTCCTCTTCGGCGGCTTCACCATCGCGGACGCGATGTACGCCCCGGTGGTGACTCGCTTCCGAACCTACAAGGTACAGATTCCATCGGAGGCCCAAGCCTATTGCGACGCCGTCGCGGCCCTGCCGGCGATGCAGGAATGGGCGACGGACGCAGGCAAGGAGCCTTGGATCATCGAGGACTCCGAATTCTGATTTCCGCGGGCCACCCTTCCAGCCATCGCCCTTCCTTCCTCAGCGACGACGGTCGAAAGAATTGACATGTCTGCGTCTCCCCTGACCCAAACCTCCGGCCTCGAAATTCTCGGGCGGATGCGCCCCGGCTATGAGCGCGTCCTCACGCCGGAGGCGATCGCCTTCGCTGTCGAGCTGCAGCGCAAATTCGGCGGCGAGCGCAAGCGCCTGCTGCAACGGCGCGCCGAGCTACAGACACGGCTCGACGGCGGCTGGAAGCCAGACTTCCTCGCAGAGACGCAGCCGGTGCGCGAGGGCGATTGGGCCGTGGCCCCGCCGCCCGCCGACCTCCGCGACCGCCGCGTCGAGATCACCGGCCCCACCGACCGGAAGATGGTCATCAACGCCCTCAATTCCGGCGCGAACGTCTTCATGGCGGATTTCGAGGACGCAACCACGCCGAGCTGGGACAATCTGATCGCGGGTCAACTCAATCTCATGGACGCGGTCCGCGGCAGCATCGGCTTCGACGATCCCGCGACCGGCCGCGCCTACCGGCTCGGCGACAAGATCGCGACGCTGATGGTGCGTCCCCGCGGCTGGCATCTGCCGGAAGCGCACGTCATCGTCGACGGCGAACCCATTTCCGGCGCGCTCTTCGATTTCGCGCTCCATCTGTTCCACAACGCGAAGCCGCTCCTCGCGAAGGGGAGCGGTCCCTATTTTTATCTGCCGAAGCTCGAGGGCCATCTGGAAGCGCGGCTCTGGAACGAGGTGTTCCTGCATGCCGAGGCGCGGCTCGGCCTTCCCGGCGGCTCGATCAAGGCGACGGTGCTGATCGAGACCATTATGGCCGCCTTCGAGATGGACGAGATCCTCTACGAGCTGCGCGAGCATTCCGCGGGCCTCAACTGCGGCCGCTGGGACTACATTTACAGCTTCATCAAGAAGTTCGCGAAGGACCCCGGAGCCGTCCTGCCGGACCGCGGCGAGGTCACGATGACCACGCATTTTCTGCGCTCCTATAGCCTGCTGCTGATCAAGACCTGCCACCGCCGCGGGGCGCATGCGATGGGCGGAATGGCCGCGCAGATCCCGATCCGCAACGACCCCGAGGCGAATGCGCGCGCGATGGAGAAGGTGCGCGCGGACAAGCTTCGCGAATCGACCGACGGGCACGACGGCACCTGGGTCGCGCATCCAGGCCTGGTGCCGATCGCGAAGGAGGTCTTCGACAGGGAGATGCCGGGCCTGAATCAAGTCGCCCGGCAGCGTCAGGACGTCCACGTCGCCGCGGCCGACCTCCTCGCTGTGCCCTCGGGGAAGATCACGGAGACGGGACTGCGTCTCAACGTCAGCGTCGCCATCGGCTATATCGAGGCTTGGCTCGGCGGCCTCGGCTGCGTGCCGCTCAACCATCTGATGGAGGACGCCGCGACTGCGGAGATCAGCCGCGCCCAGGTCTGGCAATGGATCCGCCACGGCGCGCATCTCGAGGATGGGCGCGTCGTCGATGCCGCACTCGCGCATGCGATCCTTGCGGAAGAGCTCGCGAAGATTGCGGAGCGCGTCGGCGCGGAAGCCTACCGTAGGGGTCGCTACGAGGCTGCCGCCACCCTCTTCCGCGAGCTCATCGACGCCCCCGAATTCATGGAATTCCTGACGCTCCCGGCCTACGACCGGGTGGTCGCCGAAGGCGGCTGAGGGCGGCTCCCTATTTCACCGTCACGTACCGGAGCTGCAGGCGGTTGTCGGCTTGCAGCGGGATCCGGACGCTATCCTTGACGCCCCAGACCAAGGTCTGCTGGTGGAGCGGGATGAAGGCGAAATCGTCACGGAGGATCGCGAGAGACGTGCGGATCATCTCCGTGCGCTTCACCTGATCGGCCTCGACCTGGATTGCGTCGATGAGCACGTCGAGTGTGGGATTTGAATAGCCGCTGACGTTGAAGCTTCCCGCGAGCGTCGTGACGTCCCGCGTGTGAGCGACGCTCACGAGCGTGTTCTCGGCGTCGTAGGTCGCGGGCGTCCACGCCAGCATATAGAAGCTCGTCGCGAAATCCGGCGCCAGCACCTTCGCGAAGAACTTGGCGCGAGGTTGCGCCAGGAGGTTCACTCGGACGCCGATCCTCGCGAGCATGGCTACGACCGTGAGGCAGATCTGCTCGTCGTTGACATAGCGGTCGTTGGGGCAATCCATGCCCGTCGTAAAACCGCGGGGATACCCCGCCTCCGCGAGGAGCCGCTTCGCCGTCTCGGGGTCGTAGGGAAAGCGTCGATCGAGTTCCGCCGCGTAGCCGTTGACGCCGGGTGCCACCATGATCCCCGCCGGCCGCGCCTGCTCGCGCATCACCCTTTCTGAAATCGCGGTCTCGTCGATTGCGAGATAGAAGGCCTGGCGGACGCGCCGGTCCTTGAAGGGGTTCTTGCCCTTGACGTCGGAGTCCAGGAGCTCCGGCCGCGATTGATCGAAGCCGAGGAAAATCGTCCGCAACTCCGGCGTCTGCAGGAGGCGAAATCCCTTGGCGCCGGAAATGCGCTCGAGCTCCTGCGGCGGTACGGGATAGATGGCATCGACCTCGCCCGCGAGCAGCGCCGCGACGCGAGCCGCGGGATTGGCAATGCGGCGATAGTCGACCGCGTCGAGGCCGTGCTCGGCTTTGTCCCACCAGAGCGGGTTGGGCACCAACATTGTCTTCGCCTCGCCCTCGCGCGGCATGAAGGGGCCGGTGCCGTTCGCGTGGCCGGTCGCGTAGCTCTCCTCGCCCTTCGCGAGATCCGGCGGATGGACGGCGTCATGCGCCTCGCACCAGGCCTTGCTCATGATGTCCCAGTTCGCGAGCTCGCCCGGGAGAATCGGGTCGGGCGCCGCGGTGACGAAATCGACGGTGAAGTCGTCGATCTTCCGTACCTCCGCCACCGTCGCGACTGCGGATTTCAGGTTCGAGTTCTCGTCGCGCACGCGATCGAAGGAGAAGAGCACGTCGTCGGCGCCGAAGGGCGTTCCATCCTGGAACTTGACGCCCTGCCGCAGCTTGAAGCGCCATACCATCGGCGCGGTCTGCGTCCAGGCGAGCGCGAGCGCGGGCTCCAGGCGCAGGCTCCGGTCGCGCCGCACCAGCGGCTCGTAGATGTTGCTGTCGAAAGCGAGGAGAAAGGTCTCTTGCCGGGCATAGGGATCGAGCGAGCTCACCTCGGTGTCGCTCGCCCATATGAGCGTCGCGGCCGGCGCGGGGATCGCAACCGCCGTCCATGCCGCGACAGCAGCCGCGAGCATCGATCTCCGCAACACCCGCTCCCCGTTTCGCTCCCTTGGCCGCAGCGGCGGCCCGCTCAGCCAAGAGTTTTCCGCAAGCGGGCGTCAAGTCAAGCCGGACGGGCTCCTTCGCTGCCGGTGGTGCGACTACCCTCCGCAAGCGCCACGTTGTAGGCGACCGCGCTCGCGACCTCGCGGGGATGCGTCGCAATCATGAAATGCGCGGCGCCGCGGATGGTCACGATCCTGCTCCGCGCAACGGCGCGGCTCAAGAGCTCGTTGCCGCGCCTCACCGCGGGGTGGCTCGCCTCGCCCCAGAGGACGAGCGTCGGGACGTCGAGCGCGGCGAGCGCGTCGGGCTCGGGCGCAAAATCGTAGCCGACGGCCCAATCCCTGATATTGGCGGGCGTGCTCGCGATCGCGTAGTCGCGGACGCGCTGCGGCCAGGATGCGAAGGTTCCGGCACCGCCGTAGAAATCGATCATGGTGCCGATCGCGTCCTTCTTGCCCGCCTCGTATGCGCCGAAATAGGCGTCGGTCATGTCGCGGATAGCGCGAAGATGCGCCTCCTCTCCCATGCGCCCGAGGAAACCCGGCGCGGGCGCCTCGAGGACGGAGAGGCTCAACAGCGGCACTTGATTGCGCAGCGCGACCGCGATCCCAACCAGCCCGCCGAAAGAGTGGCCGACGAGATGCACAGGGCCGCCCGCCCAGCGGATCACGGACTCGACGATCTCCGCCTCGTGGCGAATGTCGGGATCGGCGGCCTTCCGCCGCTCGGCCGTCCGGCCGTAACCGAGAAGGCTCGTCGTTACGCAGCGGAAACGGCTTCCCCACTCCGCGATCACGGGCCGCCAGGCAGCGCCGGTGCTGCAAGAGCCCGGGACCAGCACCACGGTGGGGCCCTGGCCGCTCTCGTCGTACTCAATCGAGCCGGACTCGCATTCGATCATTGTGCCCGCACTCGGCGCGGGCGCGTCGGCGAGCCGCGCGCTCCGCGCCATGAAACTCTGGACCTCGCCGATCATTCCGCCGCTCCCGGAGAGGTTGTGCGGCCGGGGATTCGCCGGCCCGGCAGGGGCAGCAACATCCCCACCTGCCGCTTGTAGCGGCGATAACGATCGCCGAACAGTACCACGAGATCGCGCTCCTCGAGCTGGATCGCAATCAGGATGTAGCCGGTCGAGGCCGCCGCGAAGAGCAGGTGACCCACGGTCATCGTGGGCGTCGCCCAGAATGCCAGTAGGAAGCTCAGGTAGATCGGATGCCTGACATAGCGATAGAGCGCCGGCGTGCGGAAGCTCGACGGCGGCAACTCGCGCCCGAGGAACCGGGCCACGACCTGGCTCAGCCCGAAGAGCTCGAAATGGCTGATGAGGCAGGTGCTGAAGAACAGCATGACCCAGCCGACCCACGGGATCGCCGAGAGCACCGCCGCCGCGACGGGATTCTCGACGTTCCAGACGAGGTCGGGGATTGACCGCCACTGCCAGAAGAGCAACAGCAGCACGAGGCTCGCGAGCAGCACATAGGTGCTGCGCTCGAGCGCGGGCGGCACGAGACGCGTCCACCAGCGCTTGAAGGCCGGCCGAGCCATCGCGCTGTGCTGGATCGCGAAAAGGCCGAGGAGGAGCAGATCGACGACGATGCTCTCGACGATTGGGCCCGGCATCCCGGAGTCGATCGACTTCGGAACACGAAGGTTCCCGACGAAGCCCACCGCATAGAGGAGTGTACCCACAAAGAGACAATAGGCACCGAAGCCATAGAGAACGCCCAAGAAACGCGCCATGTCGCACTCCCGGATTTATTGGAAAGTCTCAGTCGTGAGAGAGAATAGACCGCGCATGGCAGGGTCTCTTATCCAGAATGCGACACCTCTATCCCCGGAGTGATATTTTTCACAACACGGCGGGGGCAATTTCACTATTTTCCCGCACTCACCATGCCAGCAACTCCAGACACCTCCCCGAGGCCGCAAGTCCTGCCCCGCGCCGTGCGGCGCGCGCTCGACGCGATGCGCGCGGATGTCGGGCATGATTGGAGCGTGCGCGATCTCGCGACCGCGGCCGGCGTCTCCACGCGCTCGCTGCAGCGGCAATTCCGGATCTTTCTCGGCAAGGCGCCGCATACGGCGCTGCGCGATGCGCGCTTCGAAAGCGCGAGGCGCGAGCTTCTGCGCGGCGCGCCCGACACCAAGGTGATGGAAGTGGCACTGCGGAGCGGTTTGCCCCACTGCGGCCGCTTCGCCACGGAATACCGCAGCCGCTACGGCGAGACGCCCTCGCAGACGCTGAGGCGGCAAGTGCTCTTCCACGACACGCTCGCAGCGATGCCGCCGATCTTCGTGGCCTCGCGCGATCGTCCGACGATGGCGCTCGAGCGGATCGAGGCCAGCCCCGAGCACGAGGGGATCGCCCGCGGCATCGCGGACGAGCTCGCGACGGCGCTCACGCGCGCGGGCGTCTCCGTCACGGCCGATCCGCGCGCGACGCGCTATCGTCTGGTTGGCGCGTTCGCGGGAACGGAGCGCGAATGGCGCCTCACGCTGCGACTGCTCGAGAGCGAGACCGGCCGGCACCTCTGGGCGCATCGCGCGCAGGAATCGCGCGCGGCGGGCGGCGCCTTCGGCGACCAATTTGCGACTCGAATTGCCGCGGCGTTACATCCCCATCTGCGCCTTGCCGAGATCGAGCGCGCGCGCAGCAGGCCCGACGGCGATCTCAGCGCGCACGACCTCGCGTTGCAGGCGATGCCGCACGTACTTTCGCTCGACGCCGAGGGCAACGCGCGCGCGATCGATCTGCTCGACCGCGCGATGGAACGCGACCCCGACAACGCGCTCGCCGCGTCGCTCGCGGCATGGGCGCACGCGCAGCGCGTCATCTATCACTTCAGCAGCATGCAGCTCGAGGAGCGGACGCGCGGCGCCGATCTCGCGCGGCGTGCCCTCGCGCTCTCAGGCGACGCCACGGCGCTTGCGATCCTCGGCAACGCGCTCACCTCGCTTCGCGACGTCGAGACCGCGGAGACGGTCATCGGAAAGGCGCTGGCCGTTGACGGGGGCTCAGCCTGGGCTTGGGGGCGCAGCGGCTGGATCGACGTCTACAACGATGAGCCCGATTCGGCGATCGAACGCTTCAAGATCGCGCTCGAGCTGGCCCCGCACGACGCCCTTGCCTTCAACAGCCTCGCAGGCATAGGCCTCGCGCATTTCGTCGCCGGACGTTATCTCGAGGCCGCGCAATGGCAAGAGCACGCGCTTCGAGCACATCCCTCTTCGGCTTGGGTGCATCGGACCATGTGTCCCGCCTACGTGCTCGCGGGCGCGAATGAGGACGCGCAGCGAAGCTTGGCGGCACTACGGCAGAACTATCCCGACCTCACGGCGCATGCGGTGCAGCAGGGCTTGCCGCCGCTCCCGCCGGCGTCCTTCGAGCTCGTCGTCGAAGGCCTCCGCGCAGCGGGCCTCCCCTCGGCCTGAGTGCCCTGGCCCCGGCGCCGCCACGGGCCTAGGCTCGGGGCCGTACGGTCGGGAGGAGGCAGGCGCCATGGCGCAAAAACTCGTATGGCTCGAAGCGGCGCTGAACGGCCCCTGGTCGCGCTCGCTCCAACCCGGCATTCCCGTCCGCGTCGAGGAGATCGTCGCTGAAGGGATCGCCTGCGGCAGGGCCGGCGCCGCAATCGTGCACGTCCACGCCTACGACGCCGCGACCGGCCGGCAGAAAGACGATCCCGACCTCTACGCCGCGATCATCGAGGGCATCAGGGGCGCCGTCGACGCCATCGTCTATCCCACGATACCGCTCGCGGGCGGCAGCGATGCGCCGACGCTCAGCGATCCCGCGACGCGCTATGCCGCGGTCGAGGCACTCGCGCGGCGCGGCCTCCTCGAATGGGCGGTGGTCGATCCCGGCTCCGCCAATTTCGCACTCTACGATTGGGTCGCCGCGGAGCACGAGGGCTTCGTCTACCTGAATCCGGAATCGCACATCCGGCACGGCCTCGCGCTCGCGCAGCGCTTCGGGTTCCATCCCGCCTATGCCTGCTATGAGGCCGGCTTCGCGCGCCTCGGCGCGGCACTGCACCGGCGCTACCCGGGCGCGCCCGCGCCGATCTATCGCTTCATGTTCTCGGAAGCCTTCACTTTCGGCTTCCCCCCGGAGCCTTTTGCGCTTCCCGCGCTCACAAGGCTCCTGGAGCGCGAGGCTCCGGGCGCGCCCTGGATGCTCGGCGGGCTCGGCGTCGACGTGCTGCCGCTCATCCCGCACGCGGTGCCGATCGGGGGCCATGTGCGCGTCGGACTCGAGGACGCACCCTTCGGGAGCCCACGCTCCAATCTCGCATGGGTCGAGGCGGCGGCGCAGGCGATCGAGAGCGCCGGCGGCAGGCTCGCAACCGCTGGCGATATCCGGGCGGCCCTCAGGCCCGCGGCCGCGTCTCGCCCTTGATCTGCGTGCGGTGGAGGATGCGCCGCTCCGTCGCGTCGAAGGGGTCGCGGCGGTGCATGGTGCAGCGGTTGTCCCAGAGCACGACGTCGCCGATGCGCCACTCATTGTACCAGGCGAGTTCCGGCCGCGTCGCATAGGACCAGAGTTCGTCGAGCAAGGCCTCGGACTCCGCGAGGTCGAGCCCGTCGATGTAGGCATTGCGCCGGCGGCCCAGATAGAGCACGCGCCGGCCGGTTTCCGGATGGGTGCAGATGATGGGATGGCTCGTCCCGGGAGAGCGGCGGGGATCGTCGGTCGCAGTGACGCCCGCGCGGACATAGCCGCCGCTGTTGTAGGTGCCGTCGTGCTTCAGCGTCAGTCCCTCGGCCCGGCGCCGGAGTTGCTCGGGCATCGCCTCGAGCGCGCGGTACATGTTGCAGAACCCGGTGTTGCCGCCGCTCGCGGGAATCTCGATCGCGTAGAGCATGCTCGCCTTGGGCGGATCGGCAAGATAGGACATGTCGGTGTGCCAGACCGCCTCGCCCGCGCCGAGGCTCCCGATTGCGATCCCATTCTCGACGACGTTCGAGACCACGTAGATCTCGGGATGGCCGTCGACGTAGCGCCGGCCGTTCTCCATGATCGGCGCCCAATCGAGCTCGCCGAAGCGCCGGCTGAAGGCGATGAGGTCCTCGTCGCGGAGCTTCTGGCCGCGGAACAGCAGCACCAGGTGATCGAGCCAGGCACGGTGGATCGCGGCGAAACCCGCATCGTCGAGCCGTGCCAGATCGATCCCGCGCATTTCCGCTCCGAGCGGAGCGCCGGTCGGGATCACTTCGATCCCCGCGAGAGCCCCGCGCCGCGCGCGCGCAACATCGGTTTCCATGCTCATGATGGCGTCCTTCCCTGGCCGGTCGGGCCTATTTCTCCGTCATCGCGATCTCGGGGCTGCGCTGGCCGGTGCGCAGGCGCTCCAGATGAATCTCGACGCAGCCGTCGTATGGATTTTCCGCGAAAAGCTCCTCGAAGAGCGGGAGCGCATCCTCCGCGCCCTCCTCGAGGCGCTGATAGGCGTGGCGGTAACGCGCGACGTAGTCGCTGTGATCGCGCTCGGCCGTCAGCGGCTCCCAGATGCCGAGCGCGGTGGTCTTGCCCTTGACGACGACGCGGCCCATCGGGCGGAAGGCGATGTCCTTGCAGTGCTCGAAGGTCACTTCGCTGACGCAGATGCGGGTGCCAAAATACTTGTTGAGGCCCTCGAGCCGCGAGGCCGTGTTCACGGGATCGCCGAGGGCGGTGTATTCCATCTTGTCGTGGGAGCCGAAGTTACCGACGGTCGCCGTTCCGGAATGGACACCGATACGGGTGACGCCGAAGGGGATATCCTTGGCGTTTTGCGTGGCGCGGAACTGATCGGCGAAGCGGTCGAGCTCGAGCGCGCAGCGCACCGCGCGCTCCCAATGGTCGGGCTGGTCGAGGGGCGTGTTGAAGATCGCGAAGACCGCGTCGCCGATGAACTTGTCGACGAGGCCATCGTGGCGCTGAACGATCTCGACCATGCCTTCGAGGTAGGTGTTGAGGATCTGCGCGAGCTCGCTCGCCCCCACCGCCTCCGACATCGTCGTGAATCCCGCAACGTCCGTGAAGAGGAAGGTCATCTCGCGCCGCTCGCCGCCGAGCTTGAGGCGGTCGGGGTCTTGCGCGAGCTGCGTCACCACCTTGGGCGAGACATAGCGCGAGAAGGTCTTCTGGATGTATTCCTTCTGTTTCCGCGCCTCGTAGCCGGTGATGGCATCGCTGCCCCAGAGCGTAAGACCCAGCGCGAGCGAGGGCGTCACCAGCGCCACCATCACGCCCTCGAAATGGAAGATCGCGGCGCCGCCCGCCCACCAGGCGCCGGTGATCAGCAAAGCGATGACGATGCGCCAATGGAGTCTCACCTCGGAGATGCCGAGCATGGCGCCGACGAGGGCGAGCGCCAGCGCGATCAGGAGATCGCCCATCCGCCCGAGCCCCGGCGGCTGGCGCCCGGTAAGAAGCTGGTCGATCTCGTGTGCGTGGATCACCACGCCCGGCAGGATGCCGCGATTGCCGCCGTAGACCGAGGCATAGGGTGTGCGATGCCGGTCGGTGAGGCTGAGGTCCGCGCCGATCAGCACGATCTTTCCCTGGAAGAGCCTCTCCAGCACCGCTGGCTTGGCCGCGAGGACGAAGGGCGACGCGAATTCCGCGAATGGCTCCTGATCCCCGTTCGGCCGCCCGCGCCAGGCGATGTCGACCTGCTCGGCGGGCGTCTTCACGCCGATCTTCGTGAGGACGGCGCGCGCGAAGCCCGGCATTTCCGTGCCGTCCGGCATCGTCTTCTCCGGCACGATGAAGCGCGCCGTGCCATCGAAGGCGTCGGTGCCGATGTCCGCGAGCATGCGGTCCTGGGCCGGGACGAAGGCGTCGAGGAACTCTTTCTGTTTCTGGTCGACGATCTCGTAATCGAAGACGTAGCTCACGGCGAGGGGTACCGGCAGGGTCGCGATCGTCTCGCGGAGTTCGTCGTCCTTTGCGTCCTCGGTCGGCTGATCGAGCAGCACGTCGAGCGCGATCACCTTCGGCTTCGCCGCCGCGAGCTTGCGCAGGAGCTCCGCCAGGAACTTGCGGTCGACGGGCTCACGGTAGGGGAAATATTTGAGCGTCTCCTCGGTGATGGACACGATCTTGACGTCCGGGCTCTGCGGCTCCGCGGGCGCCAGCACCGTCGTCTCCCAATCCCGGACGAAGCGCTCTGCTTGCTTCAGAAAACGGATGTTTTCGACAGCAACGGTGACGAGCCCGACCGAGACCGCGGCGATCGCGACCGGGATAATGACCGTCCTAAAGTTGAGCCGCCGTTTTGCCAACCGCTCTCCCCTCGGAGCGCCATTAGAGCACTATCTGACGGTCCTGAGGAGGGCCTCCGCCTGGGCGACGCAACCCTTCTCGACCATCCAGGCCGCCTGCATCCGAGGGTTGGCCGCGGCTGGCGAGACCTCGCTCAGGGTTACCGCGACGGGTTTGTCGCCGAAATCGACGAGATATGTCCGCCCATCGCGCACCGGGAAGTTGCTCGGCGCCTCCATGGTCTCGCTGCCGCGCGGCCATTCGGTGCTCGCAAGCCAACTCCGGTCGGCCGGCATCATCCTGATGGTGTCCTTCCCGCCCATCTTGGCGTCGCGCCAGAAGACCGGGCGCTCGCCCGGGCGCACGCAGGCCGTGCCGGCATGGCTCACATCGACGACCCAGGGGCTCGGCAGCACGATCTTGGTGTCGCGCACCACGCCCGCGACGTTGCGGACCGAGTTCCGGGTCGTAAGCGCCTCGAGCGCGTCGCCTACCCCGACCCCTTCGCTGCCGCCGCTCGGCGCGCGGTCGTATGGGCCGCGCAGCGTCAGGATGGTGCCGTCATCGGAGATGAGCGTCACCTGCTGCCCTTCCTTGAGGGTGAGCGTTTTGCTGCCGTCGATCTGGGTCCCCTGCTTCAGGTCGATGTTGCGCGACTCCACCACGACCAGGTCTGCAGCCCCGGCCGCCGTCACCGAGAGCGGAAGCAGCAGCGCGAGAGCGAATGTCCATATCGATTTCATGGCCCTACTCCAAGGTTCCAGTGGCGGATTGCCGCCCTGAGAGGCGCGCGCCGCCATCGCCGAGCACGGTGAAGGCCGCCCAGTAGAAGGGATGCGCCGTCGCCGCCTGGCCTGCCAGCGCGAGCTGCGAGCCGCGCAGGGACTCCGCGATCCCGTTCTCGAGCCGCGGCCCGAGGCGGTCGAAGAATCCCGTCATCAGCGCGGCCGTGGCGTTCGACGGGACCTGCCAATGACTGACCACCAGCGTCCGGGCGCCCGCGTGGAAGAAGGCGTCCGCGAGGCCAGATAGCGATTCGCCGCCGAGCCGCCCGCCGCCCGCGCCCGTATTGCAGGCAGAGAGCACCACGAGCTCGGCATTAAGCTTGAGCCCCGCGATCTCGCTCGCCTCGAGGAGTCCGTCGTCGTTGGGGGAGCTTGCCGCGCCCGAAGGCGGCGAGAGCGCGAGGCCGGGCTCGCTCTGGCAGCGCAGCTCGCCCGGGAGCAGGCCGTGGGTGGCGAAATAGATCACGTTGTAGTCGCCGAGCGCCTGCCGTCGCAGATTGGCCTCGGAGGCCGCGGCGCCGAGCAGGATCGAGTTGGGATCGGCGTTCAAACGCTGCCCCACGCGGCGTACTTCCTCCGCGGTCTCCGGCAGCGGTGCCAGTGCGCGGATGAGCGTCGGCGAGATCGCACCGCCCTCGCGGCAGCTCTGCGCCAGGCGGTCGAGGGCGGAGGCCTGGCCCGGCGCATTGGCGCCGGTGAAGCTCGGATTGCCGAGGCCGAGGAAAGGCCGCGGCGCAGGCTTCGCCACCGCGCGCTCGGCGCGGAGCGTCACGAAGGCGCGCGCCGAAGGTACCTCGGAGATTGCCATTCGCCGCAGCAGCCATTCCGCGCCGGAGTAATTGCCCTGCGCCGTCGGCGTTGCGACCAGAAGGCCGAGCGGCAGGCTCGCGAGTGCGCCCGCAGGCGCCGCCACCAGGTGCTTCACACCCGCGAGATCGGCCTCCGCAGGGCCGAGCAGTCGGCGATAGAGATCGTTGGCGAGCCGGAGATCGAAGGGGCCGACCGTGCCAAGTCGCGGGATGAAGGCCTTGCGGAGGTCAGTCACCGTCTGCGTGAGCTTCGCATCCGTTGTGTCGAGCTTGAACGCCTTGAGCCGGTCCGCGCGCGCCAGCAGGAGATAGGCGCCTTCGCGCCCCACGAGGAAGCCCACGAAGGCCTCATCCGGCGCGAGGCTCTTCTGCAGCGTCGCGAGATCGGTCGGCTGCGGCGAGGCGAAGCTCGCATAGGTTGGATAGCTCTGCTGCAGCTTTTGCTGCAGGGCTGCGACCTTGGCGTTGGCGGCGTCGATGTCCTTCTTGATCTGCTCCTCGATGAGGCGTCCGCGCTCCTCGACGGGTTTCGCCTCCTCGGCGGCGAGACGAAGGCGCGCGGCGTCGCGCGCGCGCTCGGCCTCCTGCTCCTCGCGCACAAGCGCCGCGATAGCGGGATCGCCGGCGGCGATGCGCGCGGCGGCGTTCTCGATCGCCTGGTCGGCGACGCCCGCGCTCATGAGCTGGCTCGCGCGGAACATCTCCGCCTCGAGCTTCGGCCGCTGCGACGGGTCTTTCGCGGCGACGGCGGCCGCGGCGACGAGGAAGGCGCCGACGTCGTCGGCGCTGACAAGGCTCCGCGCGGTATCGTCGGTTCCGAGAATCTCCATTCCCGTGCGGAAGGCCGCAATCGCAGCGGGGTAATCCTGAATCCCCGTATAGAAGCGCGCGAGCGTCATATAGGCCTGCGCGGTGGGTGCGGTCTTGCCGAAGACCTTCTCCTCGAGCGCGACGCCGCGCTTCAGATTGCGCTCGGCGAAGGTGAGACGATTCTGCGCGGCCTCGATCTGGCCGAGCAGGATCAGCGCCTGCGGCTGCCACCAGATCGGCAGGCCGTGGACCTGCGCCAGGAATTCGAGCGCCTCCGTGACTGCGGCCTCGGCGCCGGCGATGTCGCCGAGCTTCAGGGAGAGATCGCCTTCGATCAGCAGGCTGTGCACGAGCTCGCCCTTGGCGGCGACGTGCGGATCGCCCGCGCTGATGTCCGAGATCGTATCGGCGGCGGAGTCAATCTGTTTGCGGCGGAGCGCCGTGCTCTGCCGCGCATAGCCCAGCGCCTCCTGGTACTTGCCCTGGAGTTCCGCGTCGATCGCGAGATAAGCGAAGAAGCGCCCCTGCACGGCCTCGTCGCGTTTCTGCACGATGGGCTCGGCGCGGCGGAAGAGCGCGCCCGCCTCGTCGAAGCGTCCCTGATGGCTGACCGCGAGGGCGAGTTCCATCAGCACCTCACCCGCACCTGGCGACGCCGGGCCGAAGACGCGGTTCTGCACCTCGAGCGCCTTGCGGAAGGCGTCCTCGGAGGCGGGATAATTGCGGGTGCTATTGTAGAGCCGGCCCAGACGCATGTACTCGTTGAAGCGCAGGAGCTCGCCGCTGCCGATCGCGCTGGAGCCGAGTGCCGCCTGGCGACGTTGGAGATCGGCCGCTGCTGCCTCAGGAAAGGCGCTGCGTCCCGCCGCCGTATCGATTGCCTTCGCGAGCACACCTAGCATCGAGGGCAGGCCCTCCGCTTGGTAGAGGCGTCCGCCGACCGCGACGCGCAGCACTACTTGCGGCCAATTTCCGGCCTTTAGCGTGCAGCTATAGACGAGCGCCCCGCCGTCTCCGCCAAGCGGCTCGCCTGCGGCGCAGCTCATGCGGCGCTCGATGCTCTGGCCCTCGATCGTGCGCTTCGCGGTCGACTCTATCCCGGCCTTGTCGCGCTGGGTTCCCGCGGGGAGCGTATCGATCCAGACCGCCCCCGCCGGCTCCGTTACGTCGCCGCAATAGACGTCGAGGGGCGGCGGCGCATCCGGGAGCGGCGGCAGGCCGCCACGAGGCGATGCGCGGCACTCCTCGCCGGTCGCAGCCTTGCCGAGGGGCGTTCCCGTGGCGCCGAGCGCGGCCCCCGAGGCGAGCGCCGCCGCGCCGATGAGCGCGGCTAGAAGGAGGGTGGGGTGAGCGCGCAAGGGAGCCGTCTCCTCCATCACATCGAGGGCGGGTCGCTGAGCGTGCCGGAATCTCCGGTACCGCCAGTGCCGCCGCCGAGGCCGTTGTTCGTATGCAGGAACAGGTTCGGCACGATCGGCTTCGCATTTCCGCTGCTCGACGGCGTCTCACCCGGGGTCTCGCCGCTCTGGCCGCCGACTTGGTTGCCGGCCTGATCGGCGAGCGATCCAGTACCGGTGGTGCTGGTGTCGGTCGAGCCTTGTGTGTTGCCCTGGGTTGCGCCTTGGCCTTCCGCATTGCTGGTCTGGATCACCAGGTTGATTTCATCGATGATCGCCCCGGCCCTGTCGCCATTGGCGCCGGGGTTGTTGTTGCTGAGGTTCGGATTGGTGGGCGGCACCAGCACCGGCGGCGCCGAGGGCGGCACGGTGTTGGGCGGCTGGCTCGGCGAGAAGTCGAATCCGTCGACGGTGTAGGGGCCCGGCCCCGGCTGCGGCGGCGTGACGAACTGGATCTGGGTTACGATCGAATTGGTCGCGCCGGGATCGCCGTTGATGGTGCTGTTGGTGAGCGTCACGGAGGCCGCTTGCAGGAAGAGCGGACCCGTGCCGCCGGCGAGGCTTACGGAGCCGAGGATCGTGCCCAGTCCGAGCGTGTTGTTGACGGCCTGGACCGCCTCGAGCACCAGCCCGCCCGAGGCCTGCGACAGCGTGCCGTTGATCGTGATCGATGAGCCGATGAGCGTCAGCGGCGCGTCGAACTCGAAGGAGTTCGCAACGATCGGGCCGCCCAGGCCCGACCCGATCAGCACGGGCGCGGTCCCGCCGGTGGCGAGGAAGGCGAGCGCGGTCTGGCTGAGCGCGAGGTCGCCCGGAGCGGTGGCGCCCGCGAGCGCGACCCCGATCGGCGAGAAGGGTGCGACGACGCGGGTCCCGGTGCCGTTCCAGGCGCCGGTCAGCGAGATCGTGTCCGCGATCACCACGAACTGGTTGGCACCTTGGTTGACGACGCCGAGGGTCACGCCGCTGGTCTCGCCGGTGATAGAGGTTTCGCCCGCGAGCGTGAGCGTCTCGCCGGTGATCGCAAGCCCGCCCGCGAACAGGAAATCGCCCGCGAAGGTGACGCCGCCGGTATTGGAGAAAACGGGATCCGCGATCGAGCCGCCGCCGAGGAAGGAAATCGAATAGCCGCCCTCCCCAGTCAGGAGCGCGCCGAGATTGACGAAGCCGCTCACGGTGACGGAGCCCGCGGTCTTGCCGGAGAGATCGAGCGTGCCGTCGCCGAGATCGAGGCTCGAGCCGAAGCCGTCGGCGCCGCTCCCGAGCACGGTCAGGTTTGCCGTCCCCGTGACCGAGCCCGTGATGGTGAGTGTGGCGGCGCCGGGGTCGATCGTGACCGGCCCCGTAAGCTGCGCCGGGCCGTTGACGGTGAAGTTGCCGCCGCTGGTGGTATAGGTCCCGCCGAGCTGGACCGTCCCGGTATAGGTCTGGACGCCGGTGGTGGATGCGCCGGAGAGCGAGATCGTGGCGCCGTTGGCGATCAAGCTCGCGATCGGCGAGTTGCTGCCGACGAGCCCATTGAACGCCACGGTCCCCGCGGTCGCGGAGACCGAGAGGGCGGCCTCCGATCCATCGACGGTGCTGCCGAAGGTGACACCGCCGCTGGTCGAGATCAGCGTCTCGTTCGAGGCGAGGAAGACGGGCGAGGCAAAATTCTGATTGCCGCTCGTGCTGATCGTTCCGGCGCCGAGGGTAATGCCGATGGCGGAGACGCCGAGGCTGGCGAGCGGCGTGGTGCCGCCGATCCTTCCGTCGAATTCCGCGCTGCCGGAGCCCGCAACGACACTGAGACCGTGCGCACCGTCGACCGTGCCCTCGAAGAGGACGCTGCCTCCATCCGAGGTTGCCGCGACATCCGCGGTCAGCACCACGGCGGAGGTATAGGTCTGGCCTCCGGTGGTGTGGACGGAGCCGCCGAGCACGATGCCGGCGGGGTCGACGAAGAGCGCGGTGAGCGCGGTCGTCCCGCCGACGGCGCCGTCGAAAGCCGCTGTGCCCGAGGTCGCCGTGACCGAGAGGCTGTGCGCGCCGTTGACCGTGCTGCTGAAGGTGACGCCGCCGGTGTCGGAGATGACGGAGACGTCGGTCGCGAGCACCACCGGGCTCCCGAAACTTTGACCGGCGGTGGTCTCGTAGAGCGAGCCCGTGAGCGTGATCCCAGCGGGATCGATGCCGAGGCTTGCGAGCTTCGTGGTGCTGCCGACCGAGCCGAGGCTCACCGAGCCCGAGGGCGCCGAGAGTACGAGCGCGAAGGCCCCGTCGATCGTGCCGAACCCGAGATTGCCGGTGGTCGAGGTGATCGTGGTATTGGCGAGCAGCACCAGCGAGTCATGGTAGGTCTGATCGCCGGTGGTGTGCACCTCCTTGAGCGAGATACCGCCGCCGGCGATCACGTCGAGAGCCGCGAGCGGCGTAATGCCGCCGACCGCGCCTTGGAAAACCACGGCGCCGGCCGTGCCGGCCTCGAGGTGCAACGTGTGCGCGCCGTCGAGGGTGCTGAGGAAGGTGATGTCGTTGCCGGTCGGCAGGACGCCGCCGCCGGTCGTGTCGACCAGTGCGTCGCCCGTCATGATCACGGGGCCGCCGAAAGTCACAGGCGTGGTCACGGAGATGGTGCCCGTGAGCGTGGCGCCGCCGCCGGTGGTGATGAGCGTGGGACCGGAGGTCGTGGTGATCGAGCCCGCGACGATCGAGCCCGCATGCACGATGAGGTTCGCGAGCGGCGTGCCGCCGCCGACCGTTCCGAAGAAATCGACCGCGCCCAGCGCCGTGATGCCGAGGGTGAAGGCGCCGTCGATCGTGCTGTCGAATTTGACGTTGCCGCTGTCGGAGATGAGCGTCTCATGACCCGCGAGGATCACGGGATTGACGTATTCCTGATCGCCGGTCGTGTGGATGGTGTGCGTGACGCCGCCGCCTCCGCTGCCGCTCAGCGTGATGAAGCCGCCGGTCACGGGGTCGACGAAGACCGAGGCGAAGGCAGTGGTGGCGCCGATATTCGCGGGCAAGGTGATGTCGCCGGCATGGGCGTTGAACGACAGCGCCTCCGCACCCAAGGCCGAGGCGTCCATGTTGCCGTTGACGAGGATCGTGGTGAAGCCGCCGCCGACGGCGCTCAGCGCGAGCAGCGGCGTGCCCGCACCGTGCGTCGCCGCGACAGTCGCGATCACGTTGCCGTCGATCTCGATCGAGCCCGCTGTCCCCGCCGGCGATCCACCGACGATGCCGCCGTCGGCGTTTATGCTGGGGCCGGCGCTGAGCGTGCTCGTGGCCGCCGGGGTGAACGCCACGATCGCGATCGAGCCGGTGCCGCCAGTCGTGGTGAGGGTGATGGTGCCGCCCGCCCCGCCCGTCGCGGTGGAGGCGCCGCCGGAGGCGTTGACGCCGGAAAGCGTAAGCGAGGCTCCATTGATAAAGACGGAGCTTGCGTTCCCGCCTTGTCCGCTCGGGGCATTGCCGCCGCGCGCGACGACCTCCGAATCGAGCGCCCCTAGCTCGTCGCCCAGGAGGTACCCCGCGACCACGCCGCCGCCGGCGCTGACGGAGATGCTGCCGGCATTGCCGCCGCTTCCGGCGACGCCAGAGGCATTGTCGCCGCCGCGCGTGAGGATCGATCCGCCGCTCTGCGTGAGCGAGCCAGGTGTCGATAGCGACGTGATCGAGCCCAGCCCGATCGATCCAGGGGCCGAGAGTGTCACGGCGGCACCGGTGCCGCCGGTCACCGAGGCCGTGGCGCCGCCGGTATCGCCGCCGCGAGCGGAGACGCCGAAATACTCGATATTGAAGGGCGTCGCAGTGCCGTTGGCGATCGCGGTACCGGTGCCCGTGAACTCGGTCCGCGCGGTGGCGCCGAGGACGATATTGCCCGCCGTCGCGCCGATCGAGACCGTGCCGGCGTTGCCGCCATTGCCGCCCGTGCCGCCGAGCGTCGCATTGCCGCCATTGC
>DATJVP010000020.1:0-35643 GCA_035581425.1 Allostellaceae bacterium
GCAGTACACCATCAATCTCTATCAGGAGCTCGAGAGGATCAGCGGTCAGTCGTGTGGCATGCACGTAACCGGCGGCATCATGCTCGCCGGCACGCGCGAGCGGCTCGACTGGCTGAAGATGGCCAAGGCACGCGGCCGCTACCTCGGCATGGAGCTCGAGGTGATCTCGGTCGAGGAGGCGGCGAAGCTCTTCCCGCTCATGAACCAGCGGCACTTCGTCGGTGCGCTGTACGATCCGATCGAAGGTCACGTGGATCCCTGGGGAGTGACACAGGCCTACGCCAAGGCAGCGCAGGCCGCGGGCGCCGAGCTCGTGCGGCACACGCGCGTGCTCGATCTGCAGGCCCGCCGCGACGGCTCCTGGGACGTGCTCACGGAAGGCGGCAACGTGCACGCCGAGCACGTCGTGAACGCCGCCGGACTGTGGGCGCGCGAGGTCGGGCGGATGGTCGGGCTCGAGCTGCCGGTCCTCGCGATGGAGCATCAATACCTCATCACCGAGGAGATCCCGGAGGTGAAGGCCTCGAAGTCGGAGATGCTGCACGTCATCGACTTCGAGGGGGAGATCTACATGCGCCAGGAGGGCACGGGCATGCTCATGGGCACCTACGAGCGCCGTGGCGTGCCCTGGTCCGAGCGCAACACTCCCTGGAACTTCACGCATGAGCTGCTGGCGCCCGATCTCGACCGCATCGCCCCCAGCCTCGAGGTCGGATTCCGGCACTATCCCGCAATCGAGCGCGCGGGAATCAAAAAGGTCATCAACGGTCCCTTCACCTTCGCGCCCGATGGCAATCCCGTCGTGGGGCCGATCCGCGGCCTGCGGAACTATTGGCTCGCCTGCGGCGTGATGGCGGGCTTCAGCCAAGGCGGCGGAGTCGGCCTCGCGCTTTCGAATTGGATGGCGCATGGCGATCCCGGCTTCGACATCTGGGCGATGGATGTCGCGCGCTTCGGCGATTGGGCGACCCTCGCCTACACCAATGCCAAGGTGCGCGAGAACTATTCCCGACGCTTCCGCATCCGCTTCCCGAACGAGGAGCTGCCGGCCGGGCGTCCCCTGCGTACGACACCGATCTACGACCGCCTCAAGGAGCGCCGCGCGGTCTTCGGCGTTTCCTATGGGCTCGAGCACGCGCTCTGGTTCGCGCCCGAGGGCA
Organism: Allostellaceae bacterium; assembly: GCA_035581425.1. GTDB lineage: Bacteria > Pseudomonadota > Alphaproteobacteria > ATCC43930 > CGMCC-115725 > DASZHJ01. The sequence goes on from DATJVP010000020.1 coordinate 1,161, forward strand.
TGGAGCCCGTCGAAGAGGTCACGTTCCGCCGCTCGAACGCGCATGCGACCGTCGCTGAGGAGTGCCGCGCGGTCCGCACCGGCGTCGGCATCATGGAGACCTCGACCTATTCCAAATACGAGGTGACCGGCACGGGCGCGGAGGCTTGGCTCTCGCGGCTCCTCGTCAATCGGATGCCGCAGCAGGGCCGCATCGTGCTCGCGCCGATGCTCAATGCGAAGGGCAAGCTCATCGGCGATTTCACCGTCGCGAAAGCTGGACCGGAGCGCTTTTATGTCTTCGGCTCCGGGATCGCCGAGGACTACCACCTGCGCTGGTTCGAGGCGCAGCTCCCGGCGTCGGGCGCGGCGATCCGGCCCTTGCGCTCGGAGCTCGTGGGTCTGTCCGTCGCCGGCCCCAAGTCGCGGGAGCTGCTGCAATCGATGGTCGCGGAGGATGTCTCCAACGAGGCCTTCCCGTTCCTCTCCTTCCGTCAGATCGACATCGGCATGATACCCGCGAAGATCGGGCGTATCACCTTCACCGGGGATCTCGGCTACGAGATCTGGGTCATCGTCGACTATCAGCGGGCGCTTTACGAGCGCATCCTCGAGGCCGGCCGCGACTTCGGCCTCCGGCACTTCGGCGCGCGCGCCTTGCATTCTCTCCGTCTGGAGAAGAGCTTCGGCACTTGGGCACGCGAGTTTCGCCCGATCTACGGGCCCTTCGAGGCTGGGCTCAACCGCTTCGTCGATCTCCGCAAGAACGACTTCATCGGCCGCGACGCTGCGCTGGCGGAAAAGGAGGCGGGCCCGAAGCGGCGTCTCGTCACCTTCGTCGTGAACGATGCCGGCGCCGACTGCGTCGGCGACGAGCCCGTGTGGCACGAGGGCAAAGTCGTGGGCTGGATCACCTCCGGGGGCTACGCCCATCACGTCGGCAAGTCGATCGCGCTCGGCTACGTTCCCGCGGAACTCGCATCGGCCCAGTCTGGCTTCGAAATTGAAATCCTCGGCAACCGCCGTCCCGCTGCGATCGCGCCGAAGCCGATGTTCGATCCCGAAGGAAAGCGGATGCGAGGCTGATGCCGCCTATCCGCCTGACATATCTCGGCGGCCCCGAAGTCGAGCGTCTCGCGCTCACGGATGAGGAGATCATCGACGCCGTCGAAGGCGTGCTCCGCGCGCAGGGACGCGGCGAGACCGTCATCGAGCCGCGCGTCCACCTCATTCCCGACAAGAAGGTCCACGGACACTTCAATGTGCTCCGCGGCTATGTGGCGCCGCTGGGCGTCGCGGGCGTGAAGATCGTCGGCGACTATGTCGAAAACTACAAGCGGGGCCTGCCATCGGAGATGGCACTCCTCAACCTCTTCGATCCCAAAACGGGAACACCGCTCGCCGTCGTCGACGCGAGCGCCATCACGGACATGCGCACCGGCGCCGTTACTGCGGTCGGCGCCAAGTACCTCGCACGCAAAGGGAGCCGCATCCTCGGCCATATCGGCGCGCGCGGCACCGCCTACTGGAACGTGCGGCTCCTCGACAAACTCTTCGGCTTCGAGGAAATCCGCGTTCACTCGCGCCGGCCGGAGAGCCGGAGGGCCTTCGGAGAGAAGCTTTCGCGCGACCTCGATAAGCCCGTCACGGTCACCGACGATTGGGAATCCTGCCTTCGCGATGCCGACATCGTGGTGGAGGCGTCGCGGCTCACCGAGCCCACGCCGCTCCTCAGGACGGAATGGATCAAACCCGGCACCCTCGTCGTTCCCTACGGCACCATGAGCGCGGTCGAGCTCACACTCACGGACATAATGGACAAGATCGTCGTAGACGATTGGGGTCAGTGCAAGCAGGGCATGTTCGGCTCGCTCCGCGCGCATGTGGAGACGGGCCGGCTTTCCGAGCGAAATCTCCACGGCGAACTCGGCGAGATCGTCGCGGGCGCCAAGCTGGGCCGTGAGAGCGATCGCGAGACGATCCTCTTCTGGCATCGCGGTCTCAGCATCACCGACATCGCCTTGGGTCATGCCATGCTCGCGAAAGCAGCGCGGCTCGGGATTGGCCAACAGCTCGTCTTCGCGGAGTAACTGGCGTGATCGCGAATGCCCGCATGTATTCCGTGGCACCCGCGGCAGCAGCAGCCTGGCGGCGCCTCTTCGAGTGGGTCACGGAAGCGAGTGGCATTCCCCTCGAGATCATCGAGCACGCCTATCCCGCAAACCTGGACGATCTCTGGCGCCGCGAGGACCTCGCGGCCGCGTTTATGTGCGGCCTACCACTGGCGCGGGATCGGCGCGCGCTCGTGCCGATAGCAGCGCCGGTCCCGAGCGGCCCACGCTATGGAACCCGGCCCGTCTACTTCACGGATTTCGTCGTGCGGGCAGAGAGCCCTTTCCGGACGCTCGACGAGACCTTCGGTCATCGCATCGGATTTACGACGCCGGCCTCACACTCCGGCTACAACGCGGTGCGGCATCATCTCCTGCGTTACCGGACGCCGGGGCGGCAGCGCCTCTATGCCGAGACCGTCGGCCCGTTCGTCACGCCGCGCCGCGCGGTCGAGGCCGTCGTGGCGGGGCGTGCGGATGTCGCGCCCGTCGACAGTTATGCGCTCGATCTCCTGTGCCTTCACGACCCTACCCTCGCGCGCCAGGTGCGAATGGTCGACAGCACCGCCGCCGCCCCGATCCCTCCGCTCATCGCCTCGCCTGGAATCGCGCGGGATCGTGCAGTAGGTCTCACGCAGGCGTTCACGGAGGCGCCCGCGCGGCTTCTCTCTGCTCTCGCCCTCTCCGGTTTCACGCCGCTGGACGCCACGTGCTATCGCGCGCTCATTGACCTCGAGACCGAGGCCGTCGCCGCGGGCTATCCGGCTCTGGCGTGAGCGTGCCCGCCGCGATCTCCGCTGCCACGCGCTCGATCTCGGGCCCGAGCGTGCGATCCTCGTCGAGCGCCGGCACCAGCGCGCGCACGGCCCCGTATGCTTGACGCATCGGCGGCCCCAAGCGCGCGGGACGGAGGTCGAGGGCTTGCGCTGCAATGACGAGCTCAATTGCGACGAGATAGGGGAGCCGGTCGAGCATCGCGCGGAGTTTCGCGACGATCTGCGGCAGAAGGCTCGCGTGATCCTCGACCCCATCGGCAACGCCGCGCAGGCCGAGCGAGACCGGAAGGCTCAGATGATGGATCTCTACCTCGAGCGCCGCGATGGTTTTCTGCACCGCCGCAAAGCCCGTTCGCGTGCCACCGCGCGGGGTGAGGAAGCGCGGGAGATCGCTGAAGCGCGGCGCCAGAAGCTTCAGGCTGCGCTCGCCGGAAAGCGCGGCCGCCTGTGCGAGGGCGAGGCTCAGATGCTCGACGCGAAGCGCGAGGGCGGTTACGTCGAAATTGCCGGTGGAGATGATGCGCCCCTCCTCTGGGAGGACCAGCGGATTGTCGCCTGAGCCGTTGAGCTCGGTCTCGATCGCCTCGGTCGCGAGGTCGAGCGCATCGAGCGCCGCTCCGTGGACTGGCGCAATGCAGCGGAAGCTCAGCGGGTCTTGTACGCGGCGCGGCGTCGTGGGTTTCCAGAGCTCGCTTCGCACGAGCAGATCCGAAAGCCGTTCCGCTGCCGCTGCTTGACCGGGCGCAGGACGCGCGCGTTGCGCCCTCGGATCCAGTGGGCTCAGATTGCCGCGGAAGCCCTCGAGCGCAAGGGCGGCCGCGACGTCGAGCGCGCGCAGAATTCCGCCGGCGTCGTGGAGCACGAGCGCACCCGAGCCCACAGAGAGCGCATTGGAATTGATGAGCGCGAGGCCGTCCTTGGGACCCAGCGCTACCGGCCGCAGGCCCGCGGCACGCAGCGCTTCGCCTGCGGGCATCGCGCGGCCATGGAATTCGGCTTCACCCTCGCCGATGAGCGCGGAGGCGAGATGGGCGAGCGGCGCGAGATCGGCGGCACCGATCGATCCGATACATGGAATGATAGGGTGGATGCGGGCATTCAGCAGCGCAACGAGACTTTCCAGCACCGGCAGCGAGACGCCGGAGCCCCCCGCGGCCATCCCCGCTATGCGTGCGAAGGCCGCAGCGCGCACCGAGTCCCGCGGCAAGGGCGGCCCCACAGCGACGCTGCGCGCCCGCAGCGCACGCGTCTGAAATTCCGTCACGTCCTCAGGCGGCAGGCGCGTGTCGACCGCTGCGCCGAGCCCCGTGGTGAGCCCGTAGACAGGCTCTCCTGCTGCGACGGCGCGGTCGACCACGGCGCGCTCCGCGCGGACGCGGCGCCGCGCGGCGGCGGAGAGCTCGATCTTCGTCTCGCCCCTCGCGATATGAGCCACCGTCGCGACAGTGACGCGGCCGTCGCCGACGATCTCGACGCCTTCGGTTGGAGGACTCGATTTCCGCCGGGGCATCCGACCTCTCATGGTGCTAGGTTTGCGCATCCAAGTGCCGCTCCAGGGTCCGCGTTGCCAAGGCGACGGGATAGCAGAACGAGAAGAACATCACGAGTAGAGCAAGATACATCGGGAGGAAGAGCTCGGGCCTCCCTTCCGCGACCAGGGCGCTACGCGTCATCGTCAGCGCGTCCTGCACGCCGACGATCGAGATGAGCGGCGTCGCCATGGCGAGGGTCGCATAGAGATTCATCCAGGGCGGGATCATCCGCCGCACCGCCTGCGGAACGATGACCAGCCACAGTATCTGACGGCGATTGAGGGCGAGCCCGCGCGCGCTCTCCCACTGCCCCGCAGGGATCGAGAGCACGCCGCCGCGCACGATCTCCGCGACGTTCGCCATGACCGGGAGCGCAAGTCCGATCACCGCCTTGATCCAATCCGGAAACGGGATGCTCCAGCCGAAGACCGTCACCTGATAGGGAATGAGGAACATCGCGTAGAACAGCAGCACGAGCCAGGGTGCGTTGCGGAAGAACTGCATCGCGCCAAGGCTCGCGATCCGCGCTGACGTCCCCCGCGCGATGAGGCCGAAGCCGAGGATGACCCCGAGCGCCGTCCCCAGCGCCATCGACAGCACGCTCACCAGGAGATTGAAGAGAAATCCCGAGAATACCAACGGGAGCCAGCGGAGGACGCCGGACAGGATCGACTCCGATCCCGGCCTCACTGTCGCTTGCGCGAGCGCTACAGAAAGGGGGAAGAGCGCGAGAAGGACCGCGGAGATCGCGCCGAGCCACCGGCATTCGAGCGCGGCCGAAGGCGACGGCGTATCCACGAGCGCCCTCATACGCTGTAACCGGGAATGCGGAGCCTTCGCTCGAGCCAGCCCATGCCCCAGACCACCACCGCGATCAGCGCTAAGTAAACGAGCAGCAGGACGTTCATCATCTCCTTCACGTTGAAGGACTCCGACCATATCTGCGCGGAGGCATAGAGCAGCTCGGGCACGGCGATCGCATAGGCGAGCGTCGTGGTCTTCACGAGATTGACGAGATTGTTGTTGAAGGCCGGCAGCGAGATGCGGAACGCCATCGGGAAAACGATCAATCGGAAGATCTGGAACCGCGTATGCCCCAGCGCCTCGGCGGCCTCGCGCATCGCGCGCGGCACCGCCTCGATCCCCGAGCGGAAGATCTCGACGTTATGCGCGCCTGCGAAGAGCGAAAGCGAGACGATCGCCCAGCCTAGGTTCGATACCAATGGCTGGCCGCCGGCGCTCCCGTCGGGAAACGTCGGTAGCAGCGCGCCGATCCCAAAATAGAAGAACAAAAGCTGGATCAGGGGAGGCGTGTTGCGGAAGAACTCGACGTAGCAGCGCACGCTCGCGCGGACGAGCCGCGACTTCGAGCCCTGGAGCCAGGCGCCGAGAACGCCGAGCGCGAAGCTCGCGGCGACGCAGGCAAGCGAGAGACCGAGCGTGGTCTCGATCCCCGTGACGAAGCGCCGCTGATCGAAACCGTCGTAGAAGATCGAGAGATTGATGCCGTGCGCGGAGTTTAGCCAGCGGAACCACTCCGCGACGCCGGACATCGCGACCTACCGCCGGAGAGTGACCTCCGCTTCGATCACATCAGCTTCTTGTGCATCTCCACCAGGAACGGACTCTCCTTGATGCCCCACTTTTTCTCGCGCTCGAGGAGCCAGCCGGTCTTGTGCCACTCCGTCACCATCGCGGAGAGGAGCTGCCCGAACGGTCCCTTTAGATCCTCGAGCCGCACGCCGATCGCCCAGGGCTGCGGATCCTCGCTCGTGAGCGGCATCGTGTAATTCGCCCATTTCGCATCGCCCGAGGAGAGCCAGGACGAGAAGAGCGTGTCGTCGAAGAGGAAACCCACGCAGGCGCCGCCGAGGAGCGCGTTCGTCGCCTCCGGCACCGCCGGGAAGACCACGAGCTCCGGCTGATAGAGCTCGGAGACGCGGCGGTTGTAGTAGGCGCCCTGCACGGCACAAACCTTCTTGCCCTTGAGATCGCCCCATTGGCTGAGCCCGGAGGTCTTGAGCGCGAGCACGTTGGTGGCCCCGGCGTAATAGTTGGGCTCGATCATGCCGATTACCTGGCGGCGCTGTGGCGTGTCGCCCATGGTGGCAATGATCGCGTCGATCTTGCCTTGCTGCAGAAATTCGGTGCGGTTGGCGGCGGTGACGGGGATCTTCTCGAGCTTCACTCCGATCTTCTTCGCGATCTCGTCGGACATGTCGATCTCGAGCCCAATAATCTGCCCGGAGGGATCGAGGAATCCCCAGGGCTTGTAATCGTTCTTGACGCCGATGACGATGACGCCCTTTTTCTTGACCGCCTCGAGCGTATCCTCGGCCGCCGCCGATTTCGCCGCGATGAGCGCCGCGAGAACGAAAACCAGAGTCCTGATGGCTGCCCTCATCTCTCCCTCCCCGTTTCCTTTTTGACACCACCGAATAGTAGCAAACCTAGAGCTGCTTCACATAGGCCCGGTTGACCTCCGCCACGAGCTTGTGCGAGCCGAGGAACGCATGCTTCGACATGTCCGGCGAGAACCGGCTCGCGGGCGGGTGCCGTCCAAGCGCCTCGGCGACCGCGCGAATGTGATGCGGACCTGCGCCGCAGCATACGCCGAGGTAGCGGATCCCCATCCCGTACGCCGTCTTCGCGAATTCCCCGAGCTCGTAGCGGTTGCAGGCAAAGGAATCGAGCGCGGTCGGGAAAGGCCTGTCGCCGGGAATGCAATCGCAGTGCGTATCGCGCAGCGACTGGAACGAAGGCTGGCTCCGCGTGGTGCGATAGGGCACCGGCAGCGCGGCCATCTCGCATTTGATGGCCTTCCGCATGCGTCGCAGCAGCGGCAGCATCGTGCGCGGGCCCCTGATGCAATTGAGTCCGACGACATCGGCGCCCGCAGCTTCGAGCCGCTTCGCCGCCTCCGCAACGGGCCAACCCTCGCGCGTCACGTCCTCCTGATGCATCGCGAGCGTGATCACCGCGGGCTTCCCCGCGCGCTTGATCGCCTCGAGCGCGAGCAATGCCTCGGAGGCAAAGGAGAATGTCTCGCCGACGATGAAGTCGACGCCGGCGTCCTTCGCCCAGCCGACCTGTTCCTCGAACATGCCGCGCACGGCCTTCTGCGCCTTCGCGTCCGCGAGGTCATAAATGTTGGTGTTGCAGATATCGCCCGCGAAGAGCGCACCGGTATCGCGCGCGACCTTCTTTGCGATCTTGAGCGCGGTGCGGTTCATCGAAGCCAAATCGCGCTCGCGCCCGACGATGCGCAGTTTCTGCCGGTGCGCATAATAGGTGAAGGCCTCGACCACGTCGGAGCCTGCATGCACGAACTCGCGATGAAGCTGCTCCACCAGCTCCGGATGCTCCAGCACAACCTCCGGCACATAGGCACCGGCCTGGAGATAGCCGCGGCGCTCGAACTCGAAGAGGTAGCCCTCCGCGCAAATCACCGGCCCCTCCTTGAGGCGTTCCATCAGCGGCTTCGATTTCGCGGGCTTCTTGGCTGGCATCTGTCGGTACCCTTCCTCTGAATTGAGCGATCAGTCCACTCGGCATCCGAATTCGAGCGCGGCATCCAGAATCGTCTCCCAGGCCGCAACCGCGAAACCTCGGTAGACGAAGAGATCGAAGGAGGCCACCGCGCGGCAATGCAGGAGGAGCCCGATCTGGCCCATGAGCGTCTGTGCAGCGGCGCCCGCCGGGAAGCCCGCGGGATCGAAATCCAGGGTGGCGAGCTTCGAGAGCAGCGTACGCACTGCGTGTCCCTCGATCCGAATTGCCGTGCGCGCGTGGCTGAGATCGGTGACCGCTGCAATATCGGGTGCGATTTGCTCCGCTAGCAATGTGGCGAGATCCCGGATCTCTCGCTCGATGACCATCCACCGCGCGGGGCCCGTCCAAAGGATCGCGGTCTCGCCCGCGACGGCGGCGGTGTTCCTCCGCCGGGGCGGTGCAAAACCGACCGTTGCTTCGAGGGCCATCGCAGATCTCTCCTCTTCGAAACCCGCGACCTGCACCGCGGTGATCGGGGCGATCTCGCGGAGGAGAATTCCAGGGCCCGCCGCAGGGTCGGTGCCGTAATGGCCGGACCGGCGGCAAGCCAGGAGAGCAGAGCGGCGATCACCCACGGAGGCGCGCTCCCTCGGGATCGACGAAGACAGGCTCGACGACGCGCACGGCGACGGCGCTACCATCGAGCGGATAAAGCGCGTGCAGGGTCTCGCCCTTGCGCTCGAGCCCACCGCGCAGCAAAGCGAGCGCTATCGGGTGTCCCAGCGCTGGGCTTGTTGCCGTCGAGGTCACGTGGCCGAGACTCGATGCGAGCGCCGCAGGCTCGACAGCTATCTGCGACCCCGCGCGAATGCGCGATTTCCCGTCGGCGGGAACGAGACCCACCAAGCGGAGCCGCGCGGGATCGACGAGACCAGGGCGACCCAGCAGGTGCTTGCCGACAAAGTCCGGCTTGCGCGCGGAAACGAGACGGCCGAGCCCGAGGTCCGCGGCAGTCGTGCGCCCATCGAGCTCGGGCCCCGCGACATGGCCCTTCTCGATCCGAAGCACGCCCATGGCCTCGGTGCCGTAGGGAGCGATCCCCTCGCCGCCCCCCGCCGAAAGCAAAGCTTCCCAGACCGCGCGGCCAAAATCCGCAGGCGCGTTGATCTCGTAAGCGAGCTCGCCGGAGAAGCTGATGCGAAAGACGCGGACCGGCGCGCCCGCAATGCGCCCCGCGCCCACGCCCATGAAAGGCAGCGCCGCGTCCGATACGTCGAGCCCCTCGATCGCGCGAGAGAGGACCGCGCGGCTCCGCGGACCCGCTAGCGCCATCGCGGCCCATTGCTCCGTCTCGGAAGTCACCTGGACGCGCAGCTCCGGCCAGGCCACCTGCAGCAGATCCTCGAGATGCAGCAGCACCGCCGCCGCATTGGCCGTGGTGGTCGTCATGAAGTAGCGGAATTCGCCGATCCGGCTGGTGGTGCCGTCGTCGAAGACGATCCCGTCCTCGCGCAGCATGATGCCGTAGCGCGCCTTGCCCACCGGCAGATTCGCCCAATTGTTCGCATAGACGCGCTGCAAGAACTCGGTCGCATCCGGGCCCTGCACGTCGATCTTCCCGAGCGTGGAGACATCGACGAGACCGACGGCCTTGCGGACGTGAGCGGCCTCGCGCTCCACCGCCTGCGCAGGCGTTTCGCCGGGTCGGGGATAGCAGCGGGGCCGCATCCAGAGCCCCGCCTCGATCATCACTGCGCCCTGCGCCTCGTGCCACTCGTGCATTGCCGTCCGGCGGATGGGCATGAAGTGGCGCCCGGTCTCCCTGCCGACGAGCGTGCCGATGGTGATAGGAGTGTAGGGCGGGCGAAAAGTGGTGGTGCCGACGCTGGGGATCGCTTGGCCGCGATGTCCAGCAAGCAGCGCTAGTCCATTCACGTTCGAGGTCTTGCCCTGGTCGGTGCCCATGCCGAGCGTGGTGTAGCGCTTCAAATGCTCGACGGAGACGTAGCCCTCGCGCGCGGCGAGGCCGACATCACCGGCGGTCACATCGTCTTGGATATCGACGAAGCGCTTCTTTCCGCCACCGGGCACCACCCAGAGCGCTTCCGGCGGCCGATCCGCCTCGTCCTCCACCGAGGGAATCGTCGGCGGCGCGGCGGCGTTGCCGAGTGCGGCGACTGCCTTCGCGCCGGCCTGCGCTCCGTCCCGAAAACACTCCGCGGGCGAGAATATGCCTCGCGCGGCGCCAATGCATTGCACGTCCGCGCGCCCCCTGGCCGGCACAAAGCAAAGGCGCCGTTCGTCCCAATCGAGCTTGCCACCGGCGTGACAATGGAGGTGCGCCGTCGGATTGAGGCCCCCGGAGACTGCGAGGCTATCGCAGACGATACCGCGCCGCGCCTCCGGCTGCTCCAGCGCCACGACGTCGACGGAGGTGAGGCCGAACCGCCCCCGCGTCGCCGTGACGGCATGCGCGGCGAATATCTCGATGCCGCGCGCGCGCACGCGATCGACGAGCGCCGACGGCGCCGCGGCGCGACTGTCGATCACCGCGACGACCTCGACCCCGGCCGCGGAGAGGTCGAGCGCCGTGCGGTAACCGCCGTCGTTGTTGGCGAAGACCGCCGTGCGCGTCCCCGGCAGAACCGCGTATTGCGTCGCATAGGCGCGCATCGCCGAGGCCAGCATGACGCCGGGCCGGTCGTTTCCGGCGAAGACCAAGGGACGCTCGATCGCGCCCGTCGCGAGCAAGGTGCGGCGCGCGCGAATGGTCCAGCGCCGCTGCCGCGGCACGAAAGGCGGCGGCTCCCCCATATGATCTGCGGCGCGCTCAATGAGCGTGGCGGTGCCGTGGTCGAAGAGCCCGGCAGCGGTCGTCCTCGCCAGGAGCGTCACCTTCGGCATCGCCGCCAGCTCCGCGACGGCGACGCGCGCCCAGTCGGCGCCACTGCCGCCGCCGACGGCGAAGGTCTCGCGCAGCAGGCTCCCTCCGAATTGCGCGCGCTCGTCGCAGAGAATGACCCTGAGCCCCGCGCGTCCTGCCGCGAGCGCTGCCATCAGCCCCGCGGGACCGCCCCCGGCGATGAGAAGGTCGCAATGCGCGTGGCGATGCTCGTAGCGATCGGGGTCGCGCTCCAGGGGCGCAGTCCCGAGCCCTGCCGCACGACGGATCCAGCGCTCATAGGTCATCCAGGCCTTCGACGGCCACATGAAGGTCTTGTAGTAGAAACCCGCGGGAATGAGCGCGGAGAGTCGGTCGTTGATCCCCATGAGATCGAAGTGGAGCGAGGGCCAGCGGTTCTGACTCGTGGCCTCGAGCCCTTCGTGGAGCTCGATCATGGTCGCACGCGTGTTCGGCTCGTGCCGTGCGCCGCGCCGGAGCGCCACCAGCGCGTTCGGCTCCTCGGGCCCGGCGGTGTAGATGCCGCGCGGCCGATGGTATTTGAAGCTCCGACCGACGACGCGGACGCCATTCGCCAGGAGGGCCGAAGCGAGCGTGTCGCCCGCAAAGCCCATGTATCGCCGGCCGTCGAAGCTGAAACCGACCGGCTGGCCGCGGTCGATTGCCGTTCCTCCCGTGGAGCGTCGCCCCATCATTTGCGGGCTCCGTGCACGGGCGAGGTCGCGCTGATCGCGTGAGTGAGCGTGTCACGGCTAGCGACCAGATAACGCCGGCAGCCGCCGGTGTGATGCCAGAGCTCGCGATGCGGCCCGCGGGGATTGTCGCGGAGATAGACGTAGTCGAAGAAGGCTGCCTCTCCGGCCGTCGGCTGCGGTCGCCGTGGAGCCGCGTCGCCGGCATAAGTGAACTCCACCTGCTCGCGGGGTCCGCACCAGGGACACTCGATCAGCAGCATCGGCGCGGCTCCTCAGTGCGCATTGGGAGTGGGTCCCGCGCCCTTCTCGTCGAGCACGTAGCCGCGCCGGAAGCGCTCGAGGGTGAAGGCCTCGTTGAGCGCATGCGGACGATCCAGCGCGATGGTGTGGGCGAAGGCCCAGCCCGACCCGGGACTCGCCTTGAAGCCGCCGTAGCACCAGCCGCCATTGACGTAGAATCCCTCGACCGGCGTCTTCGCGATGATGGGGCTCCCGTCCATGGTCATGTCGTTGACGCCGCCCCAGAGCCGCATCATGCGGAGACGGCTGAAACACGGGAAGATCGAGAGGCCGCTGGCGAGCGTGTGCTCCACCATCGGCATGTTCCCGCGCTGGGCGTAGCTGTTGTACATGTCGAGATCGCCGCCCATGACGAGCTCGCCCTTGTCGGATTGGCTGACATAGAAGTGCCCCGCCCCGAAGGTCACGACCGTATCGAGAAAGGGCTTCAGCGGCTCCGAGACGAAGGCTTGCAGCACGTGGCTTTCGATGGGCAAGCGCAGCCCCGCCATCGCCGCCACGTGGCTCGTATGCCCGGCGACGGCGATCCCGACCTTATCGGCGCCGATGTAGCCGCGGCTGGTCTCGACGCCGCGCACTCGCCCGCCCTCGACGCGGATCCCCGTCACCTCGCAATTCTGGATGATGTCGACGCCGCGCCGGTCGGCCGCGCGCGCGAGGCCCCAGGCGAGCGCATCGTGCCGTGCCGTGCCGCCGCGACGCTGCAGCAGCCCCCCGTAGATCGGAAACCGCGCTTCCCGCGAGAAATCGAGGAGCGGCACCATGCGCTGGACGTCCTCGCGCCCCAGCAATTCCGCGTCGATGCCATTGAGGCGCATTGCGTTGCCGCGGCGCGCATAGCCGTCCATCTGCGCGTCCGAATGCCCGAGATTGAGGACACCGCGCTGGCTCGCCATCACGTTGTAATTGAGATCGCGACTCAGGCCCTCCCAGAGCTTGAGCGAGAAGTCGTAGAGACGCGCGTTTGCGTCGAGCAGATAGTTGGATCGGATGATTGTGGTATTGCGTCCGGTATTGCCGCCGCCGAGCCAGCCCTTCTCGAGCACCGCCACGTCTGTGATGCCGTGCTCCTTCGCGAGGTAATAGGCGGTGGCGAGCCCATGGCCGCCGGCGCCGACGATCACGACTTGATAGCGCGGCCTCGGCTCGGGATCGCGCCAGGCGCGCGGCCAGTTCCGATGTCCTGCGAGTGCGTTCTTGGCTATAGCAAGGAAGGAATAAGACGCCATCGATTTCGGCGGTTAACGGCCCCACTGCGAGCGCCGCCCGACGCGGAGCCCCCCGACCCATGCTAGACGGACTGGCGCCCCGCGCGAAATCGATTTCCGCAGGGTCGAGGTGGGAGGGGCGATGGCATCCCCCTACCTACCCAAATTGTGGAGCCCCCGCTGCTTGCCATCCCGGCAAATTCTTCCCTCGGCCGGAAAATCTCGCCCCAGCGCTCCCGGACGGTGCGACCTCGCATACCGCAAGGCGTTGAAATACCGGGTCCCGGACTTCCGAGCGGCGGCACCGGGCTTGCATCGGAGCGGTGCTACCCGGTCCCCCGCGCGCTGCGTGGGGCCGGCTCGCATCCTGAAACGGAGACTCACTATGGATGTCAGCAGTGCCACGAGTTCGACGTATCAGACGTACCTTCAGCAGCTCCAACAGCAGAAGCTGGCAGACCAGTCGCAACCAACCGCGCAGCCCCATGGGCATCATCATCACCACCACGCGGGCGGCGCCGGAGCAACGTCCCAGTCTCAGCAGACGACGGACGCGGCCGGCGTGACTTTGTCTTCGACGAGCGGATCTACGCAAACCAGCTCGAGCGGCACGACGACCACCGGTCAGAGCACCGGAGCGTCCAGCCTGCTCGATCTTCTCGTGTAGCCCACGCGTCGATGCGACCTTCACTTGGCGCCGTCAGAACGACGGCGTCCGGTGGTGACGACCCGGCTTGGCACGGTCATTGCTACCCCACTACGGGACATCCCGCGAACTGGCAAAATCTAGGCGAGCGATAGAGATGCGGAAATATTGTGAGCGGCTCCTCAGCTTCTATGCCCGAAACCCCGTGGTGGGACTGGGCATCACCTTCGTCTTCGTGCTCGGCGCGGTCGTCTTGAGCACACGCAGCCTCCTCGCCTTCTTCAGCATCGAGGGACTGCTGATCGTCGTGGGCGGCGTCATCGCGGTGGCATTCCTCAGCTACGAGATCGACGACGTCCGCAAGGCCCTCTCGGTCGTCGCCTCCCTCTTCGAGGAGCGACCGGAGACGCGGCAGGACAATCTGCATCAGGACATGATGGAGATCATCGGCTGGGCCTACATGGTCAAGGAGAAAGGCTTGCGCCGGCTCGAATCCAGCCTCGCACGGCGGGGGATCGACGATCCCTTCACCAAATACGGCCTCAACATGGTCATCAGCGGCTACGCCCCCGAGGACGTGCGAGCGATGATGGAGACCGCGGCCGACGCCTGCCACGAGCGCGAGAGCATGCCCGTGGACGTGCTGCAGACCATGACCAGCCACGCGCCCGCCTTCGGCATGATCGGCACGCTCGTGGGCATGGTCGCCATGCTTTGCAGCCTCGGCGACGACGTCGCAAGCATCGGCTCCAACCTTTCGGTGGCCTTCCTATCGACGCTCTACGGCGTCGTCTCCGCCCGCATGGTCTATATGCCGGCCGCCGCGAAGCTCCGGCAGATTGTCGCCAAGCATCGGTTCCGTAACCAGCTCATCACCGAAGGCATGGTGATGCTCGTGGAGAACCGGACGCCGACCTACATCAGGGACCGCCTCAACAGCTTCCTCCGGCCCGAGCGTCACGACTACTTCGACACCTTCAACTCCGATCCCGAAGTGATCGTTCCCCAACCGCGCCTCAAGGTCGTCGGCGCATGAGGCGATACTCGCCGGCAGCGCGGCCCAGCGCCGATCACGGCGACGATTGGCTCATCACCTACGCCGACATGATCACGTTGCTGCTTTGCTTCTTCGCGATCTTCCTCTCCGTCACGATCCCGAAGAAGGCGACCGAGAGAAGCCCCGCCGTCGTCCAATCGATTCCAGCGCCGCTTGCGAGCCCGCCCGCGACGAGCCTCCCCGCTCCTATCCCACCGACTGCCGCGCTACGGACAGCGCGCCCCATCGCCGAGACTGCGGCGGTCAGGACCGAGGCGCCCGCTCCCGCGATGGCCAGCAGGCCCGAGCCCTCCCCCACCGCGCCCATCGAGGCCAAGCCGCAAACGATTGCCGCCGAGATCACGCCGCCCGCGATCCTCGACATCGCGGAAAAGCCGCGTCCGGGAATGACGGAGCAGCGCGGCGACCGCATCACCACGCTCGAGATGAGCAGCGCGCTCTTCTTCGACAGCGGGTCCGCGAGCCTGAGCAAGGCCGGCCAGGCAATCCTGCTGGAGATCGCGACGAAGCTGCACTCGGACCGGTTCCGGGATTATCAGATCACCGTCGAGGGGCATACCGACGACGCCCCCATCAACACGCCGCGTTTTCCCTCGAATTGGGAACTCTCGACCGCACGGGCGTCCGCCGTCGTGCACCTCTTCCTCGATCAAGGCATCCCCGCCCGCAGGCTGCGAGCCGCAGGCTATGCAGACACCTTTCCGAAAGCGCCGAACCGGGACGCGAGCGGAATTCCCATTGCCGAGAACCAGGCGCAGAACCGCCGCGTCGTGATCAAACTCGAGAAGATCGAGAACGCTGGGCCCGACGCCACAGCGAGCAGCAACGGTGGCGCCTCAGTGACGCTGGTGCCCTAGAACCAACCGGCGCGCGACCATCGCGTCCATGGCATCGAAGATCCGCTGAACATAGGTCTGCTTGTAAGCGAACTCGCGCTGGCGGTCGCCCATATGGACGAGCATGCTCGCGTTCGCTTCGAAGAGGAGCACCTGTCCATCCGGCCCGATACCGCAATCGAGCCCGGCATAGTCGAGATCGAGGCGGCGGGCGATCTCGCCGATCGTCTCCGCGAGAGGACCGGGAAACGCCGAGCGGTAGTCGGCCAGGAACGCCTCCTCCTCCTCGCGCAGAGAGGCGTGGCGGATCATGTCGGCGCGGAAGTAGTGCACGAGCCAATCCTCGGCGATGGCGAGGTGATAGGGCAGCACCTCGCGATCGACGAAGATGAACCGATATTTCCGATACCGGCCGTCGGGGCTGCGGTATTCGCAATACCGCGTCACGAAGAAATCCCGCTGAGGCGTGAGACGGAGATACTCCGCGAGCTTTTCCGGCGCATCGATGCGCGCGAGGTCGTCGCCTCCGTGAGCGCCCGTCGGCCGCACCAGCAGCATGCCTCCCCATTCCGACAGGGGCGGCCGCGTCTGAAGCTCGTCACGGCTCATCCTGCGTACCGCCGGCACGGTAAGGCCGGTGACCCTCGCGAGGAGCGCGGGTGCTCGATCCCGCCGAGTGCGCGCGATGCCATCGGGATGGTTGAGCACGGGAAGGCCGCTGCCATCGCAAATCGCCGCCGCCTCCGACAGGAAATCCGCACCCTGATCGGCGTCGGCGATCGCATTGAATAGGATGTCGCAATCGGGGCGCTCGGCCAGGGGCTCGTAGCCCGGCGGCAGGAGATGTGCCGTGATGGTCTCGTAGCGGCGGTTGCTGAGAAGCTGCTGTGTCGGAAGGTTGCATGCACGCGACCCCGCGAGAATCAGCACGCGCGCCCGGGGATTCGCGCCGATGCACGCCTTGGTCACGACGCGCTGGCGCCGCGCCCATTCGAGCCCCGCGGTCTCGCTCTCGTCCAGCCGGTGCATTCGCTCGAGCGTCTGCGCGAGCTGAAGATAGGCGTCGAGATAGCCGGCATCGAGAGTGAGTGCATGCCGCGCCGCCGCCTCGGCCTCCGCGAGCTCGCCCGCCTTGTGGCAGGCCGTCGCCAGGTGGCACCAGGCCTCTGCCGATTCCGGACCCGAGGCCAGCACATAGCGAAAATCCATGATCGCTTCCCGATGCCTCCCGAGATCCAGAAGGACGAACCCGCGGTTCGAATGGGCCGTCACGTAGTCGCGATCGATGGCAATCGCGCGATCGAATGCTGCAATCGCCGTCTCAAACTCGCCGATCCGGTGCAGGGAAAATCCGAGATCGTTGAAGCTCGGTGCGAATGCCTTTGCAGCCGTGGCCCTTCGATAGAGCTCGATCGCTCCGAGATCGTCGCCGCGACGCTGGTGGATTTTCGCGAGGTTGTGCAGAGCCAGGGCGTCGCCGGGATCGTCCGCGAGTCGGCGCCGGAATAGCGCCTCCGCCCCCTCGGCGTCGCCCGCGTCCGAGCGCAATACGCCCAGGAGCAACAGGGCTTGCGCGTGGCTTCGATTGCGCTGCAGCAGCTTCTCGTAGAGTTTCGCGGCCTTTGCGACGTGACCGGCGCGCTGATGGCGCAGAGCAGTTAGAAACACATCCTGCTCACTGCCGAGACTACCGCGAGTCCGAGCCATGCCGCGACTTCCCCTGAAGCCCGAGCAACCCGGTTACCTCCATCGCCGGGCCTATCTCCCTCTCATAGGCGCCGAGGCCGCGACCAATCCCCGCGCTTGCGATGCGGGGCCATAACGCAGGATCCGCCGGCTGGCCGACGGCTCGACGGCAGGGATTTTCGACACGCCCGCTAGCTCGGCGCTGCGGACTCCAAGCGGCAGGTCACCGCGCCCAGGACATAGGCGGGCTCTCGCCCGAGGTCGGCGAAGGGCAGCAGTATCGATCGAAAGAGCGCGGACCTCCCTCCCGAGAGGTGCAGACGGCCCTCGCGCCGCACCGGCTTTGCCGTTTCTAGCGCCTCGTTCATGCTTCCAAGCTGCGATGCAATCGCACCCGGAAGCCACTCCCGATCCGGGAGATTGGTCCCGTCAGGCCTGAAGAGGACGAAAATCATGCTGCCGATATGATCGAAGACCGGCTCCGCGTCCGGCGTACCGAAATAGGCTATGAAGCAGTTCTGCCAGGGAACCGGATTGCGCGATGGGATGAGGTCCTCGAAGAACGGGCCACTCGCGCAGCGGCGCAGGGAGAGCCAATGGCTCTCGAGCCGGACGATCAATCGACGCTCGATGCCAACGTAATCCTTCGTCGCGGCCTGCGCCGTCGACGTGCGGGCTTCCGAAATCAACGTGATACTGCCCATTTGCGGCACTTGCAGACGTTTCGAGCGAGGAGTGTCGCAAGCACGAGCCTAACGCTTCGTTATCCCTCGCGGGTTTTATTCCAGAACTTTCCGAGATTTCTACGCATCGGCCCGACCTACCTGGGACGGCCGCAGCAGCAATTGCGCGGCAGCCGAGAATGCACGCGCGCAGGCGCACGGAGACAACCAGCCCGGCGATGCCGCAGGCGGCCAAGATCATCGCGACGATCACGAATTGGTAAATTGCGGCGCAGAGGGGGCTTGCGCCGGACATGAGCACTCCCGCCATGACGCCGGGGATCCAAACGAGCCCCAGTGATTTCGGCATGTCGAGCCGCGGCGGCATGCTCGCATAGACCGCGCACCGGGTCAGTCATTTTGGCCTCCCCCGAAGCGTGTGCGGCGTTTCATCCCGACAGATCTATGCGCAAAGCCCCGTTCGCGTCACGGGAGCCATCTTCACGCGGATTTTTCACCCAGATAGGATTTCCGGACCACCTCGCTGCGCAAGAGGCCTTGGGCGGAATCCTCGAGGACGATGTATCCGGTCTGGATCACATAGCCTCGGTCTGCGATGCGGAGTGCCATGCGGGCGTTCTGCTCCACCAGAAGGATCGTCGTCCCTCGCTCGCGGATGTTGGTGATGGTCTCGAAGATGGTCGCGACCATGATCGGCGAGAGCCCCATGGAGGGCTCGTCTAGGAGGAGCAGCTTCGGGCGCGCAAGAAGCGCGCGCGCCATGGCCAACATCTGCTGCTCGCCCCCGGAGAGCGTTCCGCCCTTCTGGTTCTGCCGCTCCCTGAGCCTGGGGAAGAGCTCGTAGGCGCTCTCGATGTCGCCGGGGACGTTCTCCTTGTCCTGGCGCGAAAAGGCCCCGAGCTCGAGGTTCTCGAGCACGGTCATGCGGGGAAAGATCCGCCGCCCTTCGGGGGAATGCGAGATTCCCATGCGGACGACGGTGCTCGCGGGGAGGCCGCTTATACGCTTGCCCTCGAAACGTACCTCGCCCTGCTGGGGCCCGAGCGTGCCGACGATAGTCTTGAGCGTCGTGGTCTTTCCCGCGCCATTGGCGCCGATCAGCGTCACGATCTCGCCGCGCTCGACCTTGAGCGAGATCCCCTTGAGGGCCCTGATGTTCCCGTAGCTGGTATGGACGTCCGAGAGCTCAAGCACTGGCGAGATCCGCTTCGTATCCCTTGCCGAGATAGGCTTCGATGACCATGGGGTTGCGCTGGACCTCCGAGGGCGTCCCCTCGGCGATCTTGACCCCATGATCGAGCACGGTCACGTAGTGCGAGAGCCCCATGACGACCTCCATGTGATGCTCGATCAGCAGGATCGTCAGGCCCAATTCGCGCGGAAGACGCGACAGGAACTCAACGAGCTCCGCAGTCTCGCTGGGGTTCATGCCCGCCGAGGGCTCGTCGAGCAGCAGCAATCGGGGCCGCGTCGCGAGCGCGCGGGCTATTTCCAAACGCCGCTGATCCCCATAGGGGAAATTCTTCGCGAGCGTCTCGCCCTTGCCTTCGAGGCCCACGAAGGAAAGGAGCTCGAGCGCGCGCTCGCGCGCTGCCCGCTCCTCGCGCAGAATCCAGGGCGGCCGGACGATCGCGCCCGCGACGCTCCCGCGGAGACGGCTATGCTCGCCCACGAGGATGTTCTCGAGCGCCGTCATGCTCGGGAACAGGCGGATCGATTGGAAGGTCCGGGCGATGCCGCGCTCGGTCACCCGGTTGGGCCGAAGCCCGCTGATGCGCTCGTCGTTGAGGAGAACCTCGCCCGCGGTCGGCTTCGTCAGGCCGGTGATGATGTTGAAGAAGGTCGTCTTCCCCGCGCCGTTCGGCCCGATCAGCCCCGCAATCGTGCCCTCCTCGATTGCGAAGTCGACATTGGAGAGCGCCGTCAGACCCTCGAAGCGCTTCGTGATCGAGCGCGCCTCCAAGAGAAGGCGCTTGCCCGCCGAAGTATTCGGTCGCGCCGTTCCCTCGCGGAGCCAATCGAGTACGGGGAGATCGCGCGGCGGCTCGCGGATCGGGCGCGGCGCGCGTCCGCCCTCCCCCTTATCGTCGACCGCCAGCGTGACCTTTCGCCATCGCCCGGCCTCGATGAGGCCGCCCGGCTTCAAATTCATCATGATGACGAGGCCGAGCCCGAAGAAGAACCAGCGCCAGAGCGTGAAATCGACGGTCGTCAGCGCATCGATCCCGACCGCATGGCCGAAGGAGCGGGTCCAGTTCGTGAGTTCCGTCAGGAAGATCCGGTCGAAGAGCGTGATCACGATACCGCCGGCGATGACGCCGGGGATCGAGCCCATCCCACCGAGGATCACCATGCAGAGCAGCATGATCGAGACGTTGAACTCGAAGGCGCCGGGCGTGATCACCTGCAGCTTTGACGCGTAGATCGAGCCCGCGAATCCCGAGAAGGTCGCGCCCAAGGCGAAGGCCAGGAGCTTCGACTTGACGGGATCGACGCCCATGGCGGCGGCAGCGGTCTCGTCCTCGCGGATCGCCATCCAGGCGCGGCCGAGCCTCGAGACGCGCAGCCGGTTCATGGCCCAAACGGCGATCAATCCGACGATCAGGATGAGGAAATACCAGGGGAGAGGGCTGGTATCGAAGGGGATGTCGAGGAGATGCGGTTGTCCGATCGGATTGACGCCGTTCTCCCCGCCCGTGAGGTTGAGGCGATAGACGGGCTGCCAGTCGCCGATCTCGATCGTGATGTCGCCGAGGTTCCGGATCGCGACCGGAATGATCTCGCCGAAGGCGAGCGTGATGATCGCGAGATAGTCGCCGCGGACGCGGAGCGTGGGCGCGCCGATCATCACGCCGAATAACGCTGAGACGACGGCGCTCAGCCAGATCACGTTCCAGAAGCCCCACTCGAAGCCCATAAGGGGCGAGTTGAAGAGCCCCATCGTATAGGCGCCGATCGCGAAGAAGGCGGCATAACCGAGATCGAGGAGGCCCGCATAGCCGATGACGATATTAAGGCCGAGCGCCAGCATCACGTAGATCATGGCATCGCTGACGGCATAGAGCGTGCCGAGGCCGAGCGCCCGGTCGAGGAAGGGATACGCAATAAGGGCGACGCCGGCGACGAGGAAGGTGAGGACGCTACGCGATTGCTGGGGCAGGGATGACCAGAGCGCTGTCACGGGGCAGTCTCGCTAATGCTTCTCGGGAACTCTTTCGCCCAGGAGTCCGTGCGGGCGGAAGACCAGGACCAGGATCAGGACCGAGAAGACGATGGCGTTGGTCCAGCGCGCGGAGATGAGCTGATCGCTCCAGGCCGAAAGGACACCGATCGCGAATCCCCCGAGCGCTGCGCCGGGCATGTTGCCGATCCCGCCGAGCACCGCAGCGGTGAAGGCGCGAAGCCCCGCCTGATAGCCCATCCACCACTGGCCGATATTGTAGTAGATGCCCTGCACCACACCCGCGGCACCCGCAAGCGCGCCGCCGATGAAAAAGGTGATGATGATGATCCGCTCGACGTCGATCCCCATTCCCTCCGCGGTCTCGCGGTCCTGGGCGGTGGCGCGCATCGCCTTCCCCCAATAGGTCCGGGTGACGAAGAGATGGAGGCCGTAGATCAGCGGCAAGGTGATTCCGATCACCAAGAGGTCCTTGGTGGTGAAATAGACGAGACTGTCGATGTGGAGGACGTCCGCGACGATGTCGACGCTGGGGATCACGTCGGGGTAGGAAAGAACGTAAGGCCCTTTCCAGATCAGCGTGAGGTTCTCGAGCATGAAGGAGACGCCGATCGCGGAGATCAGCGGGACCAGCCGCGGAGCGCGGCGGAGCGGCCGGTAGGCGATGCGGTCGACCGCCACGTTGATGGCGCCGGTGATGAGCATCGTGCCCACGATGATCGCCGGCAGGATGGTCACGAGCTCCCAGCCGTGTAGCGTCCGCGCGATACCGAAGTCGACGAGCAGCGTCAGCGAGACCATGAGGCCCAGCATGAAGATGTCGCCGTGTGCGAAATTGATGAGCTCGATGATCCCATAGACCATCGTGTAGCCGAGCGCGATGAGCGCGAAGATCGACCCCCGGGTCAAGCCGTTCAGGGTCTGCTGGATGGCGAGTTCGAACATATTCATAAGTCGGGAATCCCGGAAGCGCGTGTGGGGAGGGCTATCGGCTGAGGAGCGCGCCGCGGGTCATTCGATCTCTTCCGCGCATCCGCGCCGGGTGATCCGCTGGCATCGGGATCGCCGCGACGCGCAGGCGCATCGTACCACCCGCATCCGGCCGGGACGCCGTCTGGGCGTCCCGGCTGGATTACTGGATCGGCCGGTCCAGCTCGCTTGCGAGACAAAGCCTGGACCAGCAACGTACTGACGCTATTTCAGGGTCTCCGCATACTCGAACTTGCACCCGATCGGCCCATCCGCCTTCACGACCTTGAAGCCGGACATAACCTTGAGGGTGGTGTCGCCGTTCGCGTCGAAGCTCCAGGTGCCATTGAGGCCCTTGAAGTCCTTCGTCGATGCGATGGCGGCGCGGATCTTCTCGCGATCCTTCGCCCCTACCTTGTCGATCGCCTCGAGCGCGACCTCGGCGGCCTCCCAGGAGTAGAGCGCGTAGGAGGTCGGCTCGATCTTGTAGGCCTCTTTGTAGGCCTTGTAGACCTCGCCACCCTTTCCGGTCATCTGCTCGAAGGGCAGGCTCGCGAAGGTGATGCGCATGCCGACACCGAGAGCGGCATCGCAAGTCGCAGCCTTCAACAGCTCTTCCTCATAAAGGCCGTCCGGACCCATGAAGCTGACCTTGGGCGCGAGCATCCCGAGATCTTTCATCTGCCGGATGATGGTCTGCGCCCCGGTCTCGACGACGGCTCCCATGTAGACGAGGTCCGCACCGGAGGCCCTGATCTTCGTGAGGATCGGCTTTTGGTCGGGCTGCTTGTAGTCGATCCCCTCGTTGGCAACCACCGTGAGGCCGATCTTTTTCGCTTGTGCCTCGAACACGTCGGCGATGCCTTTGCCGTAGAGCTCCTGGTCGTTGAGGATGTAGACCTTCTTGAAGCCGAGCGCCTTGGCCCAATTCGCTCCCACCGTGCCCTGGATGTCGTCGGCCGGCGGTACGCGGAAGTAGCTCACGATCCCGAGCGGGCGGTAAATGTCGGGCTCGCCAGGAGCCGCACCGGCTTTCTTGGTGAGGCCGGGATAGGTGTTGGCGGGCGTCACCATCGCCAAGTGCGCGCGCTGCGTGATGGTCATCGAGACCTTTGCCGCGCCCGAATTGTAGGTGCCGATATAGACCATGGTATCGGCGTCGGCGATGGCCTTGTTGGCATTCTCCGCCTCCACCGCGCCATCCCACTTGCCGGTCTGCGGCGAGGCATCGTCGAGATTCACGACCTCGACGCAATAGCCGCCGGCCATGCCCTGATGCTGTTTTACGGCCAGATTGACGCCATTCTTCATTCCGGTTCCTTCCGGAAGCATGGCGCCCTGCAGGGGCCAACTCGTAAAGATCTTGATCTTGCCTTTGGAGCAATCGGCGGCATTCGCACCGAAAGAGATGCACGCTAGGGGCACTGACATAGCCATAAGGGCGAAAGCATTGGAGCGTTTCATCGGGTTCCTCCACACCTTGGGATTTAGCGGAATACGCTCTCACGAAGTAGTCAGGCTTATGAGCAAAAGAACGGAGTGCACAGTATTCAAAGCATGCTATCCGGCCTCACTGCCGGTTGCAATGAAATCACTGGCCTGAATTCTTTAATAACTGGATGCCTCCGGGCGCCGCGCTGCGGCCGCGGCGCCCGTCGCGCGCGCCTCAATTCACGGGCATGGACATGGGCGAGTTGGCGTTGATGTTCGAGATGATCCAGATCGAGCCGCCAATGACGAGAAAAACGACCAGCACGCCAAAGGCAAGAGCCAGAATGTTGTTGGTGCTGTCGGCTCCGCTTCCGAGATGCAGGAAGAAGACGAGATGAACGCCGATCTGCGCGATCGCGAGCACGATCAACCCGACCGGGATGCCCGGAGCCCACAGCAAGCCGGTTTGCGATACGACGAAGGAAGCGATCGTCGCCACGATCGCCAAGCCCAGCCCCACCGTATAGGAGAGAATGTTGGCCGTGGACTCATGCTCTTCGACGCCCGGCGTGCGGTCGTCGTAGATGCGCTCTGGACGGTCCATCACGTGACTCCCATGAGATAAACGAGGGTCAGCACGCCAACCCAGACGATGTCGAGTGCGTGCCAGAAGAGGCTCCAGCACAAGAGGCGTCGCAGGACCGAGGCTCGCAGGCCCTTGCTCATCGTCTGCGCCACCATGTAGGCGAGCCAGAGCAGCCCTCCCGTGACGTGCACTCCGTGCGTCCCCACCAGCGTGAAGAAGCTCGAGAGGAACGCGCTGCGCTCGGGCCCGGCGCCGCGCGCGACCATGCCGGCGAATTCCGTGCACTCGATGAGGAGAAAGGCGCCACCGAGCACGAAGGTGAGGGCCGCGAAAAGGAAGAAGCGCGCGGGCTGTCGCCTTTCGGCAGAAAGCGCCCCAAGGCCGCAGGTGTAGCTCGAGAGCAGGAGGCACATCGTCTCGATGAAGACGCTGCGCAGGTTGAAGAGCTCCCGCCCCGACGGCCCGCCCGCGGTGTTGCCCGATAGGACCGCGTATGCGGCGAAGAGCGCCGCAAACATGATCATGTCGCTGAGGATGAAGATCCAGAATCCATAGGCGACGACGACGCGCGTCGGAGCCGGCCCGCCGCCGCCGCGCCCGCGCGCCTGCCCGGTCGGAACCTCTGCTGGGACGGTATCGATCGCGGTCATGTGGACCGCCTCTGGCCCGAACGAGCGCGCTCGAATTGCGCAATCTCCGCGGGGGAGATTTCGCGCTCGCGGTCGTCGATCCAGCCGAAGGCCAAGACCGCGATCGCCGCGGCGATCAGGCCCACGAGCACCATCCACCAGATGTGCCAGATCAACGCAAAGCCGGTGATTGTCGCAAAAAAGGCCGTGACGATCCCAATCGGGCTGTTGCGCGGCATCTCTATGGCCTCACGCGGCGGCTCAGCCGGCACTTGACCCGCGTGCTTCATTTGCCAGAAGGCGTCGATCGTCTCGATCTTGGGCAGCGCGGCGAAATTGTAGGGCGGCGGCGGCGAGGCCGTCGACCACTCCAAGGTTCGTCCGTTCCAGGGGTCTCCCGTGAGGTCTCGGCGCTGATCGCGCGTGCGAATGCTGACGTAGAGCTGCGCGATTTGGCAGAGGATGCCGACGAGGATGACGACGGCCCCGAGCTCCGCGACGAGCAGCAGCGGCCGCCAGCTCGGATCGGCGATGTGCTGGAGACGCCGCGTCATGCCCATGAGGCCCAGCACGTAGAGCGGCGTGAAGGCGAGATAAAAACCCACGAGCCAGCACCAGAAGCTGGCTTTGCCGAGACGCTCGTCGAGGGTGAAGCCGAATACTTTCGGGAACCAGTAATTGTAGCCGGCGAGCACGCCGAAGAGGACGCCGCCGATGATGACGTTGTGGAAGTGCGCGACGAGGAAGGCGCTATTGTGCAGCACGAAATCGACCGGAGGCACCGCCAGCAGCACGCCGGTCAGCCCGCCGATGACGAAGGTGACCATGAAGCCTACCGTGAAGAGGATCGGGGTCGTGAACACGACCCGGCCTCGGTACATCGTGAAGAGCCAGTTGAACACCTTGACGCCGGTTGGCACCGCGATGATCGACGACATGATGCCGAAGATGGCGTTCACGTTCGCTCCGGCTCCCATGGTGAAGAAGTGATGCAGCCAGACCATGAGGGAGAGGACGCAGATCCCGAGGGTCGCCAAGACCATGGAGCGATAGCTGAACAGCCCCTTGCCGGAGAAGGTCGCGACGACTTCGGAGAAGATGCCGAAGGCCGGCAGGATGAGGATGTAGACCTCGGGGTGACCCCATGCCCAGAAGAGGTTGACGTACATCATGGGATTGCCGCCGCCGTCGTTCGTGAAGAAGTGCATGCCGAGATAGCGGTCGAGCAGCAGCATCACGAAGGTCGCGGTGAGGATCGGGAAGACCGCGACGATCATCATGTTCACGGCCAAGGAGGTCCAGCAGAAGACCGGCATGCGAAAATAGGTCATGCCCGGGGCACGTAACTTGAGGATCGTCGTCACGAAATTGACCCCCGTGAGCAGCGTCCCGATGCCGGAGATCTGCAGTGACCAGAGATAATAGTCGACGCCGACGTCCGGCGAGAATGCGAGCTCGGAGAGCGGCGGATAGTTCCACCAGCTCGTGCGCGCGAAATTGCCGATGACCAGAGACATATTCACCAGCAGCGCGCCGGTGCAGGTGAGCCAGAAGCTGACGGAGTTCAGCGTCGGAAAAGCCACATCGCGCACGCCGAGCTGCAATGGCACGACGAAGTTCATGAGCCCGATCACGAGCGGCATCGCCACGAAGAAGATCATGATCGTGCCGTGCGCCGAGAAAATCTGATTGTAGTGATCGGGCGGCAGGTATCCCTGCGCGTCTCCGATCGCGATCGCCTGCTGCGTCCGCATCATGATCGCGTCGGCAAAGCCGCGCAGCAGCATGACGAGCCCGAGCGTCATATACATGACGCCGATGCGCTTGTGATCGACGCTCGTGATCCACTCGTTCCAGAGATAAGGCCACCAGCCCTTGACGGTGATGAACCCCAGTACCGCCAGAATGACGAGGACGACGACGATCGCACTCACCAGGGGCAGCGGCTCGTTGAAGGGGATCGCCGACCAGGTGAGTCTGCCGAGCATTGTCAGCCTCCGTGTTGGTGCGAGGAGCCCGGCTCGTCCGCACCTGAGAGCGTGCGCTCGATGATGTGCTGGAACATATCGGGCGCCACCGTCCTATAGGTCGACGGCGGCACCGCCTTGCTCGGCTTCGCGAGCGCGGCGTAGCTGGCATCGTCGAGCGCCGGCCCCGTGCCGCGGGCGCGTGCCACCCAGGCATCGAAGTCACCCGGCGGCACCGCCCGCGCCACAAATCGCATGTCGGAGAATCCGTCGCCGCTGAAATTCGCGGAGAAGCCGGCATAGTCGCCGGGCTGGTCCGAGAGCAGATTGAGCTGGGTGGTCATCCCGCCCATCGCATAGACCTGGCCGCCCAGTTGCGGCACGAAGAACGAGTTCATCACGGTCGCGGAGGTGATCTGGAGCCGGATCGGCTTGCCCGCGGGAATCACCATCTCGTTGACCGCAGCGACTCCCTGGTCGGGGTAGATGAAGAGCCATTTCCAATCGAGCGCCACCACATCGATCTTTACGGGGTCGCCTTTGCCGGAAATCGGCGTCCGCGGATCGAGCTCGTGCGAGCCGATCCAGATCACTCCGCCGAGCAGGATCACGATCAGCACCGGAATCGACCAAAGCACGAACTCGAGCCGCCCCTCATAGGACTGGTCCCAACTGCGGCTCGCGCGTGGATTGGAGGATCTGTACCACCACGCGAACCCCAGCGTGGCAACAATGACAGGCACCACGACCACGAGCATGATCGCCGTCGAATTGACCATGAGCAGTCGTTCGGCCGACGCGATCGGCCCGCGCGGATCCAGGATTCCAGTCTGCTGACACGAGGCGACGAGGAGCGCCGTGCAGAGGATCCCCATGCGGATCAGGCCAGGGTTCCGGCGCCGAGGACCGAGTTGCATTGGCCCTGCTCCCTCGTTCACGTCAATTTCTCAAGCGGCGGAAAAGGAACTGTTCTGGAGATACCACCTGAAGGATCGAACAGGAACTGCCGTCCAAGGCGCTCAGCGGGAGCGCCGTCGATGAGCGGCGGGGCGTACGTCATTACGCCCCGCCGGATCGTCGGAACTACTGACCCTCGTGCATCTTCATCATTTGCTCGATTTTCTCTTTGACCTGCTGAAGATTGAACGATGCACCCGGCTGCATGGGCGGGAAGTCTATGAAGGTCTGCGCAGCAGCGGCCACGGTTTGCTGCACTTGGACGAAGCGCCAGAACTCGCGAGCCATGAATTCGTTCATATACCCGCCGCCCGATTGGTTTAGGGACTCGCCTCGGATCGACGGGGTTCGCTCGAAGGGATCCCATCGCAGATTGACCATGGTCGGCATGTCCGTGGTCACCTTTTCTCCGGGCCAGCCGAAGGGTTGCTGGTAGAACTGGAACTTGAAGTCGTCGACGCGAAGCGCACCAAGCTGCGATTCTCCGAAATAGAAGATCTCGTGGCGCGCCGAGGGACCTTTCCCGGTCAGGACATCCATCTGGTTGTAGCCGTCCAGATGATTCTTGTACGTCTGACCATTGATGGTCACACCTTGCAGCAACTGCTGCGTAATGTTCGGGTTGCCCGCGGCCGCAACGAGCGTGGGGAGCCAGTCCAGGCCCGAGAAGATGCCGTTCTCGACGGATCCCGGCTTGATCTTGCCGGGCCAACGAGCAATGCAGGGCACGCGGAAGCCGCCTTCGAACACCGTGCCCTTGGTGGCGCGAAACGGCGTCATGCCACCGTCCGGCCATGTGAAGACTTCCGCGCCATTGTCGGTCGTGAAGACCACGATGGTGTTGTCGGCGACGCCGATATCGTCGAGGTGCTTCAGGAGATCGCCGATGTTGTCGTCCATCTGCGCCATCCCGGCTTCCTCAAGACCGAAGTTGCTCTGGGGCGTCATCTTCCCCTGGTACTTTTGCGAGAGGTAAGTGAACACGTGCATGCGCGTGGTGTTGTGCCAGATGAAGAACGGTTTTCCCGCCTGTTTCGCCTGATCCATGAATCGCTTGCTGTTCTCGACCAGAACTTCGTCGAAAGTCTCCATGTCGTACTTGGCGTCTTTGCCCTTCTGCCACATCTGGTGATCGCCGGTCATGTCGCGGAAGGGCTTCAAGGGACCTTCGTCGACGATCCGCTGCTTGCCGACCTTCCCCCAGCGCGGCATCACCGTGGCGTCGTCGACGTCGGTCGCATAGGAATGAACGAGATTGCGCGGTCCGTATTTGTCGATCCAATCCTGCGGATAGTCGAACCAATATGGATCCGACATGGCGTCCAGGTGATACAGGTAACCGAAGAACTCGTCGAAGCCATGGAGGGTCGGCAAATACCTATTGAGGTCGCCGAGATGGTTCTTGCCGAACTGGCCGGTGGCGTAGCCCATCGATTTGAGAATGAGTGCCGTGCTGACGCACTGGTCCGGCATCCCGACCTCGGCGCCGGCCTGCCCCACCGTCGTCAGGCCCGTGCGCAGCGGTATCTGCCCGGTGATGAAGTTAGCGCGGCCGGCCGTGCAACTCGCTTCCGCATAGTAGTCGGTAAAGATCATCCCTTCGGCCGCAAGCTTGTCGAGGTTCGGCGTCTTGCCGGACATGATGCCTCGGTGATAGGCGCCGATATTGAACCATCCGATGTCGTCGCCCATGATCACGAGGATATTTGGCCGGGCACCCGACGGCGCCGCCGCTTGCGTTTGGGCCTGTGCGCTCTTGATGGCCGATCCCAACGCGAAAGTCGCAGCAAGCGAGGTGCTCGCGAGCAGGACGTTGCGGCGATTGAGTTCGCCAGTCTTCGGCTCTGGCTTTTGCTCGTTATCTTGTGCAGACATTGACTTCGACCCTCCTTTGATAAGGCACCTGAAAGCCATGATGGAGCACGGCCACCACCCCGGACGCATCTATCGCGGTTGACCGTGGCGCCTGCAGTGCTCCATCGGAAGTTGATTACAGAAAAACTTGGCTCGTTTGTTCGGGGGCTGACGTGTGGGAAAGGTCCGACGTTACTCGGCGCCTGCTGTGGACAATGCGAATTAAAGAGATTCTTAGAACGAGGCGCCCGGGCGTAAATCGGGTGAAGACCCTAAGTCGCAATCGATTCACCATGACTGGGAAAACTGCGTTTCGCCCGCCCGAGGGAAGTGCTCCGGATCCTTGTCGAATTCTCGCCTTCGGATCGACCCTTTCCGGCGCGGACGCTTTCACGATTCCGCGAGCCGAACTCGCGACACGATCGCCGCCGCCTCAGGACGTCCGGGCGCTGAGATCCGCCCCTATCGCTAGAGTCGGCTGGGTCGGTATTTACCGTGCGAGGCACGCTCCGAACGCGACGACGACGGTCCGATCGCCGACGACGGTGAAGCTGATCTTGCCGTTGCTCTCGCCCACCGCGGCACTCCAACCCTGCGCATTGTCGACCCCGCCGAGAAGCAGGAGTCCGGATTGGTGATCGACGCGCTCGATCTTGGTCGTTCGCGGCGTTGCCGCTCCCGTTTCGGTCACGACCTTCTGGGCCACATCCACGGTGAAGAACTGCGGTGCATTGACGGATTGCGCGGACTCGCGCGCACAGTTCTGTCCCGGCACACACGAGGCCACATCGACGATCGAGCAAAGAAACGGCTTCGATCCATCGAAATCGGCTGCCTCCGCGGCGATCGGAAGGGCCAGCGCGACGGCCGCAGAGAAGACGGAAGCGGCAACTCTCATCGTTCTATCTCCCCCGGGGATCGTCAATTTACGGAATAGCCGCGCCCCGTGAGGCAGGCGCTGTCCGCACGCAAATAGGACGAGCGCTGGGCGTAGTAGGCAGAGGTCTGCTGATCCGCGGAGTATTCCTGCTCCTGCGCCCAACGATTGCGTCGGATTCCGCCGAAGAGTCCGCCAACGAGGGCGCCGATCGCGGCTCCCTTTCCGGCGTTTCCGCCGATCGCGCCGCCGATCGCGCCGATCGCACCACCGCCGAGCGCGCCGCCGAAGAGCCCGGGCGGAGGCGGCGAGGAGACTTGGGGGATCGGTGGGGGGAGCGTTGGATCGAACCCGGTCTGCTCCGTGGCCCAGCGGCTACACTCATAGGTGTCGCGCTGCTGCTGCTCCGCGCTCTGACCCTTGGCGGGATAGACGTACATCTGCTGCGCTGCGGCGGAGCCGACCATCATCAGCATCAAAATGCCGGCGGCGAATAGCGATCGAGCTGACATGCATTTCCCCCGTGCGTCGGCGCCGGTCGATTGGCGCGTCCCTCGCTCGACGACTCAACTAGGGCGCGGATGCGAGCCTTCAACGGATCGCGTGGCTGTCGCCAACGTTACGGAGGACATCCCATGCCCGCTTCCCGTGTCATTGGTACCAAGCCTGCGTCACGGCTTCTATCAGCACTGCTCGCAAAGTGCCTGCCGATGGCAAGTTTCCGCCCATGCCGGCCGCGATCGCTTGCATGTTGTAGCCCGCACCGTAATTGGCCTGGTTGAAACCGTCCTGTGGTGAGATTTTCATGCCTGCAATGCCACTGCCGGCAAAGAGACCGCTATTCGTGGAGACAGACAGGATTTCGAGGCCGTTCGAGATATTGCCGGAGCCACCGCCGCCCAGGCCGAGATTGGAAAGCGCGAAACCGCCGGATCCGCCGACGGACATCGCGCCCTGCAGCAATTGATCGACGGCGGCATCGGACATGATGAGCATTACGAGGCTTTGATTTTCCGCGCCTGCCTGAAAGCCTACTCCGACCGACCCGATCTGTATGAAGATGGGATCGCTCCAAACGTTTCCATGTCGACGCAGAAGCACCCCGCTGCCGCCTGCGGCCGTCAGAAGGAAGCCGGCTTGGATGTCATGGGGCACGACGATGATCGCGCGCGCGCCGCCGAGAGCATTGCGCACGGCTCTCCACCTGGGGTCGGTGAGAAATGGCTGCAGCGCGGATTGCGCGGACTGCACGAGGGCCGCGGATCCCGTCACGGCGTCCTGAGCGTGCGTCCTCGAAATTCCCGGAAACACACCGAGCGCCAGCAGCAATGCGCAGATTCGAAGAAGATTGCAGAGGCGAGAAACGGCGGACGCAGAGACACCAATCGAGCTCATCGCTCTCACTCCATCCGATGTTGTTCTTTGTCTAGGATTCTAGGGCGCGGCAACTCCGACGTAGTAGACCCCGTTGGCGCCATAGTAAGGCTTGAGCCAATACCCACCGCCTCCGGAGCAATAATAGAAGGGATTTCCGCCTGTCGGGGTGTAGGTGCAACCGACGGGCAGGGCCGCAAAGGTAGCCCCTATCGCCCTCGTCGCCGTCGCACCCGCGACGACACCCGCATTGTAGGCATTTGCATTGCTCACGGCGGTGGCGGTCGTAGCTATCGCGGCACCCGCCAAGGCCGCACCGGCATAACCCCAACCGGAGCCACAATTCCAGCAGCCGGAACCGCCGTAATAATTCACGGTCGTCGGTTGATGATAATAGTCGCCGTATGACTCCGTCGTGGTGCCACCCCAGCCGGTGTGCTCGATGCTGCTGCCGTTCGCGCTCGTGCTGTGATAGTACCCGCCGGCATCGCTTGCGTGATAGGCGCCATAGCTATTCGCCGCAGTTCCGTGCTCGTAGCCGCCGAGATCGCTCGTGTGCGCGACACCGGACGAGTTGACGGTGGTCGAGTGCTGCCACCCGCCCATATCGCCGCTATGCGTGTACCCGCCGCCGGCATCGCTATGCCAGCCTCCGCCGCCCCAGCCATGCCAACTGCTCGCGCCGCTGAAGCCGTGAAAGCCGCCGCCCCCGAAGCCCCGGAACCCTCCTCCGCCATGGAACCAGGCGATGGCGGAATGCGCCGAGAGCACCAACGCCAAAGCCGCGCTTGCCGCGATGATCTTCGTCCGCGTCACGGCATTCCTCTTTCCAGTTCGTTGCCGGCTCATGGCTTCTGCACCGGCGGCTGCGCGCCGGCGCCCACCGTCTCCGGCGGTGCGCTCAGCGCCGGCGGCTGGAAGGCCATGCGCGCCGCGCTCCCCGCTTTCTCCGTCGCGAACGTCGTGACATCGACGCGAACGCCGAGCTGCCAATTGGAATATTCGGTCTGATACTGCGCCCGCGCGGGCTCGTCGGGATACACCACGCGCACCATGCGCGGAAGGTGGTCGGTTGCGCCAAACCAGATCTCCGCTTGCGCGCCATTGCCGGCGATCGCGATCATATCCGTCGTCGTGCCGCCGACCACGGCGGATTGTCCCACATAGAATGCCGAGGTCAGGTTCTTGTCGAAGACCTCGCAGGGGTTGGCAACGATCACATCGGCGAATGGGAAATAGATGCCGCCGATATCCCACGCCGCATCGAGCATCGCATCGACGGTTGCCGGCGCGTTGGCGACTGCGATGAGATTGGCCGATGGCACGTAGGCCATCATCGTCTTGCCATTGTAGTAGAACTCATCCGGAACGCCGTCGCCGACTTTGATGACGCGAAGCTTGTCGGGCCGCTGCAGCGTCACCTCGCTTTTGTTCGTGTAATAAAGCGGCTGCCCGTTTCGTGCGGCGCGCTCATAGGTATCGACCGCGGTGAAGGACATCGTCTGCGCATTCCGCAACGCATCGCAGGCGGCGTGCAGAATCTGGATCGCCTTCGGCTCGATCGCAGGCGGGGCCGACGTCGGCGCCGTACCCTGCTGCGCGCTGGCCTCCCCGCTGAAAAAGACCAGCGCTGAAAAAAAACCAGCGCCCGCCGCCGCATATGCGCCGCGCAACATGGATCGATCTCCGATAATTGCTCGCGTCGATGCGCGAGCGTGCACCGAGCCCGGGGACGACTGCTCTAAATATGTATCCCGCGCTCCCGAAATCCAATCGCCGGTGAAGATTCCGTAGAGCGAAATCTCGCGTGCATCCGGGCTCTCTGCAGGCAAGAAGAAGCCCGCCCCAGAGAGGGACGGGCTTCAGACGACGTTGGTTGCGGGGAGAGGATTTGAACCTCTGACCTTCAGGTTATGAGCCTGACGAGCTACCGGGCTGCTCCACCCCGCGGATGTCGGATGGCAGGGATCGGGTGTGGGAGGGAGTGGGGGGCGGGTATCGGGGATGGGCGGTCGGCGTGAGGTCTTCGTTTGGCATCTGGATCTGGCCTTTGTCTTCTGACCTCTGAGCGCTGATCCTCGCAAGGCCTGGCGGCGACCGACTCTCCCACGTCTTAAGACGCAGTACCATTGGCGCGGAGGGTTTTCACGGCCGAGTTCGGGATGGGATCGGGTGTTTGCCCCTCGCTATAGCCACCAGGCCGTGCGGGGATCAGAGGCTCGGGGATCACAGTATCTTCACGCGGAGTTAGGGCTTGTCGCTGCGAGCGGCGGGGTTAGCGGATCAAGCGTTTGATCGAGCTATTAGTACCGGTCGGCACGAGCATTGCTGCTCTTGCACCTCCGGCCTATCGACGTGATGGTCTATCACGGCTCTCGGCGAGACCTGGTTTCGAGGGGGGCTTCCCGCTTAGATGCGTTCAGCGGTTATCCCGTCCGCACTTAGCTACCCGGCGATGCGGCTGGCGCCACAACCGGTACACCAGAGGTGCGTCCATCCCGGTCCTCTCGTACTAGGGACAGGTCCTCTCAAGTCTCATACACCCACGGCAGATAGGGACCGAACTGTCTCGCGACGTTCTGAACCCAGCTCACGTACCGCTTTAAATGGCGAACAGCCATACCCTTGGGACCTGCTCCAGCCCCAGGATGCGATGAGCCGACATCGAGGTGCCAAACGACGCCGTCGATATGGACTCTTGGGCGTCATCAGCCTGTTATCCCCGGCGTACCTTTTATCCGTTGAGCGATGGCCCT